>NZ_CP189852.1:5708863-6343181 GCF_050235535.1 Aliinostoc sp. HNIBRCY26 | reverse complement strand
ACAGAAAGTTGCGGAAAGTGATGATAGTTCAGCAGTTGCACCACCGCCAGCACTGAAAAAACTCGGACAAGTAGGTGCAAACGATTTTCCTTTAGATGGGGATGGAAAAGTTCGTCGTAGTTTACTGTATTTAGCTGATAAAAATGGAGAAAATATATTTAGTTTTGCCTTTAAATTAGCTTATCTTGATTTGAGCGATCGCCATATAGAGGTCGGACAAACCGATGATTTTTTAGTCAAAACAGGTAATGTCATTTACCCCTTATTTACAAGTAATGATGGTGGTTATGTGCGAGCCGAAGACCAAGGTTATCAGGTACTAATCAATTATCGTCATGCTCAACCAAGTTTTCAGCAGATATCAATTGTAGATGTGTTAGAAAATCGCATACCCCAGGATTTATTCAAGGGACGCATTGTGTTAATTGGCTCCACGGCTGAAAGTCTCAAAGACCTATTCTATACACCCGCCAGCAGCACAATATTAACAGCACCAAAACGCATGGCAGGCGTAGCAATTCATGCTCATGCTATCAGTCAAATTTTAAGTGCGACTTTAGATAATCGACCATTAATTAAAACTTGGAATAAACCACAAGAATGGTTATGGATTTTTCTGTGGGCATTGATAGGAGCAACCTTAAGATGGCAACAAAGATATAGTGGCACTTCTAAAAGAAAATCACTTTTACCTATTATTAGCTTATTGCTGGCTGGATGTAGTCTCATAGGTATTAGTTATCTAGCTTTTTTGGCAGGATGGTGGATTCCTTTCGTCCCACCATTAATGACATTAATTGGTTCGGGAATTGCTGTAACTGCTTATGTTGCTAGAACTGCGGGAGCTATTCGCAAAACCTTTGGTCGTTACCTTACCGATGAAGTAGTCGCCAATTTACTAGAAAATCCTGAAGGTTTAAAACTGGGTGGAGAACGCAAAAAAATCACAATTCTCACTTCTGATTTAAGGGGATTTACTGCGACATCTGAGAGATTATCGGCAGAAGAAGTCCTGAGAATTATTAATCTTTATTTGGGATATATGGCAGATGTCATTACTCAATATCAAGGAACTATTGATGAGTTTATGGGTGATGGTATTTTAGTTTTATTTGGTGCGCCTATTACTAGAAATGATGATGCGACTAGAGCAATTGCTTGTGCAGTAGCGATGCAGTTAGTAATGGCAGAGGTGAATCAAAAAATCCAGCAAATGGGATTACCAAAACTGGAAATGGGCATTGGGATTAATACAGCAGAAGTAGTAGTAGGTAATATTGGTTCAGAAAAACGCACTAAATATGGAATTATTGGTAGTCAAGTAAATTTAACTTATCGTATTGAATCTTATACAGTTGGTGGACAAATTTTTGTTTCCGAATCAACTATTAATGAAGTTGGTGCGATCGCCCAAATTTTGGACGTTAAAGAAGTACAAGCCAAAGGGGTGACACAACCCATAAAAATATATGAAATTGGTGGCATCGCTGGAGAATACAATTTATATCTGGTACAAGAAGCAGAAATATTTTCGCAACTACCAGTCGCAATTCCCCTACAGTATGCAATTTTGGATGGTAAAGACGTAGATAGAAGTGTGAGCAGAGGGAACTTAGTTAAGCTGTCAGCCACAGGCGCGCAAATATGCCATGATTCAACAATAAATCCCGTAGTTTTGCCACCATTTACCAATTTAAAATTAAACTTTTTTCTACCCCCTCATACCACAATTACTGAAGACATCTATGCTAAAGTCTTAGACAAAACAGCAGAACCAAATAGTTTTTATATTCGCTTTACTAACATACCCCCAGAAGTAGCAGTGCAATTGCAAAATGCCATAAGTCCAAATGAATGATTCCCAGTTATTGCTCACCAGCAATCAGTCCTTGTTATTAGACGATCCGCACACCGTTTGGCAGATGAAATCAGGTGCGATCGCGCTGTTTGCGATTCCCATTCACGAAGGAATTGACGGAGTACGCCGTTATCTATTTGCTGTCAATCCAGGGGAAGCATTGTTTGGCATAGCCACTCAGACCCATAAAATTTTAGCCGTAGCAATGGAAGAGACTGTACTGTGGCAATTAACTGATCAGTCTCAAGGGTGGCTGGAGTTAGTGCAGACTTGGGGGAAAAATATCTGTGGTTGTGTAGGCGATCGCTGTGTCATTCCTCCTATATTCTCCCATCCTGATGAGGTGAATAATTGGGATAGCATCCAACTAACTCTCAATCAACTACACAGCGATTTTTGCCAAATTCTCGTGCAGATAGAACAAGAGGAGTTAGCCACTAAATTAGAGCAATTCCAAGCACGAGAACAATTTAACCATCAAGTCAAAGTTGGTGCTTTAGGGAATTTGGCATCGGTTCTCAAACCCAAACAAGCAGAACTGTTACAAACTGGGACACCCCTGTTAATTGCCGCAGGTGCAGTAGGTAGGGCATTAGGCATGAAGATTTTGCCTCCGGCGCGTTCCGAAGAGATGAATCGGATTAAAGAACCCCTAGAAGCGATCGCCCGTGCCTCTCGCCTTCGGATGCGGCGAGTATTACTCAACAATCAATGGTGGCTAAAGGATACTAGTCCTCTACTGGCATATACGCACAAAGATAATCGCCCAGTAGCGATTTTACCAGCAGGAACCAGAAAATACGAAATTTTTGACCCAGAAAATCATACCCGTATTCCTGTCAATGATTATACGGCTCAACAACTAGCTCCCTTTGCCTATGTGTTTTATCGTTCCCTACCTGATCAAAATTTAACTGCGATCGATGTGTTAAAGTTTGCTTTCAAGGGACAGATACGAGAACTGATCATCATCCTCCTGACAGGAACAATCGCCGCATTACTAGGGATGTTAACGCCCTTAGCCACCGCCATTCTCATCGATGCAGTCATTCCTGATGCAGACCGAGGCTTGTTATTTCAAATCAGCTTAGGTCTGTTAGCAGCCACTTTCGGCACAGTAGTTTTTCAAACTGCCCAAGGGTTTGCCGGACTGCGACTAGACAGTAAAGGTAGTTTAGATTCCCAAGCTGCCCTGTGGGATAGATTATTGAATTTGCGGGTATCTTTCTTTCGGCAGTATTCCATAGGGGATTTACAATCTCGTGTTTCCGCTATCACTCAAATTCGGCAGAAACTTGGCGACACAGTATTACGCACCATCTTTACTAGTTTCTTCTCCCTGCTGAATTTGGGACTGTTGTTTGTCTACAGTTCTAGTTTGGCTTTAGTTGTGTTAGCAGTAGCACTGGTGACAATCATCTTTACCACTGTCTCCGGTATACTTACCCGCCAGAAATTGCGTGTTTTAGAAGAAATAGAAGGAGAGATATTTGGTTTTACCGTCCAGATGGTTGCAGGCGTGTCTAAACTTCGTGTCAGCAGTGCCGAAGACCGCGCCTTTGCTTACTGGGCAAAAAAGTATAGTCAGCAACTCAAACTCAAACTAAGTACAGAAGTAGTAGAAGACATCTTAGCTATATTTAATACTGTCATGCCAACAATCACTTCCATCATCATCTTTTGGCTGGCAGTGCTATTAATTACACAAGCCCCGTCTCAAGGCAGTGCCGGATTATCCACAGGGACATTTTTAGCGTTTAACTCAGCCTTCGCTATCTTTATCTTGGGTGCAACACAACTGAGTAACACCATAGTTAGCATATTAGACATCAGCATTTTTTGGGAACGAGCCAAACCCATCTTTCAAGCACAACCAGAAATTGATCTCAACAAAAGCGACCCTGGACGGTTAACGGGTAAAGTCAAGATTGATCATGTAACATTCCGTTATCGAGAAGACGGCCCCCTGAATTTAGATGATGTCACCATTGAGGCTGAAGCAAGAGAGTTTATTGCCTTAGTAGGGCCTTCTGGCAGTGGTAAATCGACAATTATGAGGATGTTGTTGGGGTTTGAAACACCAAAAGACGGGACAATTTACTACGATGGTCAAGATTTATCAGGATTAGATATATCAGCAGTGCGCCGACAGATTGGTGTAGTCCTGCAAAATGGGCGGATTAATAGTGCTTCTATTTTTGAGAATATTTCTAGCGGTGCATTGGTGACAATGGATGAAGCTTGGGAAGCTGCACGCATGGCCGGGTTGGCGGATGATATTCAATTAATGCCAATGGAAATGCACACAGTCATTTCCGAGGGTGGTACAAACCTGTCTGGTGGACAAAGACAGAGACTATTAATAGCCCGTGCTTTGGTATTGAAACCCAAAATTCTGATTTTTGATGAAGCCACCAGTGCTTTAGATAATCGTACCCAAGCTATAGTCAGCAACAGCTTAGATAATTTAGGAGTCACGCGTATAGTAATTGCCCATCGCCTCAGTACCATCCGCAATGCTGACAGAATTTATGTGATTGAAGCCGGTCGAGTTGTCCAGCAAGGTAAGTTTGAGGAATTAGTTTCACAACAAGGGTTATTTGCGAATTTGATGGCGCGACAGATGGCTTAGGGTAGTGCGCGGTAGCGTTGCCAAGCATGGAAAAGCGATCGCTCTTGCACTGCTGTATTGTTATACTTGTAGCAAATTTGTCGATTTTATTACAGTTTTTATCCTAATTTAATTAATTTCAGGAAAGTGGGGAACGATGATCAAACTGTCACATCTTCCGAGTATTTTAGTGGGGATGCGCTTCGCTCTAGCTCCTTTACTAGTTTTCGATGCTTTAGACCATAAAACCAGTTTTTGGTTCATCATTGGTTACATTATTGCCGTACTTTCAGACATTTTTGATGGTATTATTGCCCGTCGCTTAAAGGTTAGTACAACCCAACTTCGTCAAGCAGATAGCTGGGCTGATATTTGTTTGTATTTGTGTGTGGCTATTAGTACCTGGTTAGTATATCCCCAAGTAATCATCGATTTTCGAGTACCTTTATTGTCTGCGATCGCTATCCAACTCATATTATTCGCAATTAGTTTAATCAAGTTTCAAAAATTCCCTAGTTTCCATACCTACACTGCTAAAGCATGGGGATTAGCCCTACTTGCGGCGACTGTGGGGCTATTTGGTTTTGGTTACGTAAACACCCTTTGGTTTGCGATCGCGCTTTGTTGGCTCAATAGTTTAGAAGAAATTGCTATGACGCTGTTGTTACCAACTTGGCAATGTGATATTTTGAGTATCTTTCACGCAGTTGATTTACGTAAAACATTAATGCACTCGTCAACCAGTCAGGACGGAGTGTAGTTCCGTGAGATTAAAGCGTCTACTCCGCAAAAATTTCCAGATATTACTACTGCTGAGTGCAATCTTACTCTTTTTCACAACTCCCTTACGGAATTTGCTCAATCAAGAGATTCTCTCATTTTGGTTGCAAAGACTAGGTATTTGGGCTGTTCCCTTATTTATCTTCACCTACGTATTGGTTACAGTCTTAGGTTTACCGATAACAATTCATACCTTAACTGGAGGTGTAGTTTTTGGTTTGGGATGGGGAAGCCTTTGGTCTACATTAGGCGCAACATTGGGAGCAGTAGGAGCATTTTGTCTGACTCGATACCTATTTCGAGATTGGGCAGTAGCAAAATTCGGTCAACATAAACTGCTGCAAAAATGGCATCAAGCACTTGAACGCAATCCCTTTTTCTTAGTTCTATCTCTGCGCTTTGCCCCGATTGCTCCGTTTAATATTATTAACTTTTTATTGGCACTAACCGCAATCAACCTGAAGATTTATACCCTTGGAACCTTAATTGGAGTCATTCCAGGGACGATTGCTTATACTTGGTTGGGTGCTTCCGGAAAAACCGCTTTAGAAGGAAGCGACGCGTCCTCTTTTATACTCGCGTCAGTTTTTTTGGTATTGTTATCGGTGTCACCGTTGTTATTTAAACTCTCTCCGAAACGCTAACGCGTAGCTTGCTTCCCCTCCAGGTACGTCCCGCTTCTCTCCGAGACGCTACCGCAATTAAAAAACTCAGATGCAGCAAGGTTTTCAGGATTTACATCTGTATCATATTTTTCGTGAAATGGTGTAAGGGTGTGGGGGTGTAGGAGAAATTTTGCTCCCATGCCCATATTTTATTGCCGAAAGTATAGAGGGTAGTTATTGTTTGCGTAAAACCTTTCTTATCGGGTGAATTTAAATATATAGAGATTTTCAACTACACAAAATATGCGCTTATGTAGGGGGCAAGAAATTGCAACTCTGCAAAAGAGTGTTGTGTTTATTAATAGCAAGAAAATATATGAATACTCTAAATCAAATTTTAAGTGTGACATCAATTTTTATTTTTTTGGGATTATCTGTTATTTCTGGTGTATCCACAAAAGCGAATCCAGAGCCGCAATTTGAGTTAACACCTGTGCTAAAAATGCCCCATCTAAAAACTAATCAACCATTTATTGCACCCAATAGAGGCGCACCTCAAACTACTGCTGGTGGTGGAATTCGTGGTTTTTACTTACAAGCAAAATGGTAAAAAATCAGGGTTGTATTGTAGCTTTAATAATTGATGAGTAGGATATTTTCTTTGTTTGAAATATTAAGATTACCTAGTTTTAGAGCCTGAAGAATTTACATAAGGCCAAGACTGATTTTTAACTGAAATATCTGCTTGTGAAAACATGAGAGCATCCCCAGGGCGCAGCAGACAAATTGATACGGGAGATGCGATCGCTCCATCTTTGCGAGTCCCTGAACGCTGACTGGCTACCTGACAAACATGGTCTGGGGTAGGATCAACTGCCATAATGTGTGGTTGTGATCCATCTAGACAAGGGCCAA
This sequence comes from Aliinostoc sp. HNIBRCY26, assembly GCF_050235535.1. Classification (GTDB taxonomy): domain Bacteria; phylum Cyanobacteriota; class Cyanobacteriia; order Cyanobacteriales; family Nostocaceae; genus Trichormus. The sequence goes on along the minus strand of NZ_CP189852.1, from coordinate 6,336,412 downwards.
GACCACGTTGCCAAAACCAAGGCGCACCCCCATCGGAGTACGGTACAAGCCGTTTAGCATTCCAGATTTCAGCGACATCAATGACATCATCGGCATCGCACATCATTTTTTGCCGGACTTGCCAAATCTTTTCAGGTACAAAAGTCAAATACCGGGCAACTGAGGAAAATAGATACTGAATTGGATAGAGTCCAAAACCACGATAGCCACCGAAGAGAATATCAAGCGAACCATAACGCTCTTTGGCTGTATCTGCTAGTTCTTTGACATTTCCCAGATAGTCACGCCCAGAATCGGCGGTTAGTGCCACACGGCGATCGCAATACTCAACCAGATAGGTGTTACCCTGATTACGAATCTCTGGGTGCAGGACTTCCCCGACGGTAGCCTGTTCACCGTAAAATGGCAAGGCAATAACTCTGATCCCGCCAATTTGCCTTTCTTCAAACCAGCTCAGGGTGTGAACATTATCAAACCCCAACTGACGCAGCCGCAATGCCATGTCAATTGCCAATACAGATTCTCGCTGCACTTCAGGCACAAAGATTGCTGTGTTAGCACCAAGTCTCAGCAATGTGCCTAAATCAAAATGATCAGGATGAGAATGGGTGATAAATACGGCATCAGGTTGTCCTAGTTCCTCTAGGCTGAGGGGTTGATAGTTGGGTGGATAAACCTCAGACTTGGGCAACACAAATGGATCAAACAAAATACTAGAGTTGCCATCACTAAATTGTAGAGTTGAGTGACCGACAAAGGTAGCATGACTTGATAGAGACGTTGCAGGCATAGCCTCTTGAACCAGTGCGCCATAATCATTTAACACATCCCATAACTCACGAGCCACGGTTGTAGTCGGAGCATGACTTCCTTGTTGCCATTCACCTAAATATGAAGCTAAATCAGATAAGAGATGGGGCGATAGTTTAAGGGTGGCGATACTTTCACCAATATTGTGTTCCAATTGCAATACAACGGGTTGAACAGCTTGACTATCGGGATAAAGCCAATCTTCTCGCAGTACCCCAGGACTTGCATACAAATCTGCCAGTCCACCAGGAATCATGGTTGCTGCCAGTAATTCCCGTGAATGCGCCACCACATCTGCCAGACCATATTGTTGACGGTGTGCCATGATGCTTTTGCAGTAACGCCGGATAGTCGTGTCGCATTGTCCAGTGACAGCACTGCCAAATTTGGTTTCATCCTGATAAATCAGTTGGAATCTAATTTTGTTACTTAATCTGCGAATTGTCATAGATGAAAGAGGGAAGAGGGATTGGGGATTGGGGATTGGGGATGGGGGAGCATAGGAAGCAAACACTAATTGACTCATCACTCCCCACTCAGCACTCAGCACTCATCACTTTTAAGTTAGATTTTTAATTTCCCCCAGCCGTGTTCACTGCGGGCAAACGGTATGGCTAGTTCTGCTATGTAATGTTGTCCTTGGGAGTCAACTAGCCAAGGTTGATTGACTAACTCTTCGATAATTAGCCAGGGAGTTTGTGCTGACAAGTTTTTTTTGAAAAAGGACTCTATGGCTAGGGGGCTATCCCGATGTATCAACAGTGAATATTGTCCCGCAATTTGCAGATTTAGCAGCATCGGCCAGCCATATTCAGCCGCTAATTGTTGCCACTTAGCAAAACGCTCTATTGCAGGCATTTGGGCAAGTTCCGTTAAGGTTTGCCCACTCAAAACAGTACGACGGGGACGTACAATAGCGTTTTTTGGTAGTCGTACACGGGGGGTGAAGCGGGGTGTGCTGAGTTCGACTGGCATGGGCTGTGTAGCAGCACGAAAAACTGCCATCGGGTTATCCTGAAAGGTAGTCCAAAGTAACTGTTCACATATAGGATCAAAATTGGCGATCGCAGCTGAGGAAAACCAAAATACTGCTACTGGATTGGTAAAGGCAGACAGTTTTAAGAAAGATAGCTGTGTTTTAGCATCAAGAAAAATTTTGGCACCAGCTAGGGATGCAGTCTCTGCACTTGCGCCCCACAACTCAATCGGCACAATCCCGAAATTAGGACGAGCCAAGACATTAGGGTTATGCTCAAAGGGAGTTTGTAGTTCTGCCACCTGAATGTGATGTTGGGTTGCCAAATCCTCCAGTCTGGTTTGAAACCAAGAATGCAGTACATGATCACACTTGAGTAATTCGCTAAACCGGGCAAAGATTCGCACGGGTTCATCACCAATGCCATGAACTAAAAATTCTAAGGGTTTAGGGGTGTGGGGGAAACAGTTGATTTTATCTTTGGTAGTAAAAGTTGCATCGGGGTTGCCTCCTGCAAATAAACCGACAAACAAGCAACCAAAAGGGGCTGTAGAAAGAGGGGAATTTAACCCATTGTTATTAGTTTCTAGAATAAATTCCTCTGTGCCGTGAGATAAACAGCGTTCCCACTCTGCTATGCGGGTGACAACTGCGGGATGACTATGAGCTTTGGTCATTTCGGCAGTTAAGCTGGATTTTAGATCACAAAGAGCTACACCCATTGCAAATTCTTGTTGCATTCGCTCACGGAATGCTATCCGCAAGGCTGAGGCTGGACTAATGCCTTGAATCCAGCAGTCTTCATAGTCTCGGAGTGTTTGCAGTAAAATATTTTGCTGTGTCTGATCAAGGGTAATCCGCAATGGTAGCTCCAAATCACAGTGCAGCACTGGATCGGGTAGCTGGATGAGTTCAACGCTAAGACCCTGGGCGAGTTCCTGAATATATGTCTTGGCTTGTTGTAAATACTCTCCTAGTGCATCTACAGACATGACCTCAAGCTGCGCCGCTAGAGTATCGCTCAGTTGCTGGATCTGGTGAATAGCTTTGTGCCAAAGATGGAGATCTGGCTCAATCAGGTTGTCTGCTACTAGAACTAAGGCTTGCCAGGGATTTGCAAATTGATAGGGTAGGTCTAGTCCGCCTACAAGCACACCCCCATCAATGAAAATACGCAGAATCTCTTGTATGTTAGCTGCATAGTGCCATCGGGGTGAAACTGCTACTGTTGTGGACAGTTGATCTAATGTTCCCAGTTCTAATTTTATTAGTTCCTCCAAAAGAACATCTACGATTTCTTGGGAATCAATTTCACGCTGTTCGACTAACCCACCAGGCTTTCTCCCCCAAAAACGCCAAGAGCCGTCTGCTTGCCGCTTTAAGGTAGGATTGATTCGCCAAGTTGCTGCTTGACGGTATTCTGTACGGTGGGCGATCGCTCGCAATATCCTTTGCCAAGGACGCAAATCAGGTGTAAATGTATACTTGGCGTTTGTTGATGCTTGCTGTGCTGTCTTGCCCAACTCGACTAAACCCACACCAGCCCATAAACCATAGGGTGTGGTGCGTCCCGCCGCCCGTGCGAGAAAACGGTACAGTGCTGTTTCTAGATGGCGAATTTTTTTGGTGCGTTTCCCTTCTTGGAGTGTTAGCCCACGTTTTACCTCGGTGACGAGGGATGGATTGGACAACAGCAATGCTTTCATAAACCAGGAATCGCCTGCGGTAATCTGCCACAGTCTTTCACGCTCTTGTGCGTGTACCTGTTGATAGGCATCTGTGTATTCTTTCCAGGTGTGAGCATCCTGACTGCGGCTGGCTGCGAGTGCCAATTGGGCGAGTTCTGGATTTCCGAAACCTTGAATAGTTTCGATAGGCCAAGCCGCAGCCCGTAAGATAGCAGCCGGGGCAAACTCAAATCTTTGCCGATTATTCATTGTCTGTGGAGTCTGGATGCGATCGCGCATAACGAGCTGTAGCCACACGGCGATGATTGGCCAGCCACGGCTCAATAACGCTAGTGTAATGCTGTTCTAACTTCAGGACGGCAGTGAAATCTCGCATCACGGCCGAGTATGCTTCTAGACTTAATCCTGCTTCCTTTAACCATTGTTCTGTAGCTTGGCTATCTTGCAAATTAAACTGCTCTCGAAACGAGTCAGACATGGCTTGAATTTCCGCATCAGAAATATTCAGCCCTAAACGTTCTGCTTCTTTCACCGCCAAATAAGCCAAGAGAACTTTTTTGCTGATGACTCCTGCGTTTTCCCCCAGACGCGTCAAAATCTGAATATCATCGGGACTTCCAAGAGAATTCGCTGCTGTCTCTAGCTGCTCAGTAGGGATGTTTCCCGCCCCAAAATGACGGAGGTAGTAAGTTAGGGGGTCGGAGGGGAAATCTTCAGGTATATCCGGCCACTGTGGAGCGGCAAAACGACCATTGCGGAGACAAATCACCTTTTCATAACTCCGCACCTCCCCAGCTAGCCAAAAAATTAGCCCTGGTTTTTCGCCCGTCATCACTTCTGCCAAAGCTTGTCCGGCAATGTGGGTAAAGAAGTTGGCTTCTGGATGTTCACCGGACACCACAGCCAAATCTTGAGAGCGAAAATCAATGGCATAGTTTAACAGTTCGCCATCCCCAGCATGAACTACCAATTGCCAAACAACCTGCTCAGAGGGAAACTTAGCCCAAATGGTATCAGTATGTTTGACTATGCTTTGCAGCCATGAGACAAATTTTCCTGTCAGTAATAACGCCTCTAGTTGTCGTTGTAGAGTCCGCCGTGCTTCTGGTGTTGATAGTCCCGTGAGGGTGCTGATATCGACAGGTTGCCAGCGCAATACCTGAGAAGGCTTGGCTTTGACGAAACCGGCTGCTTGTTCATGTCGCTGGGGATGCTGACCAGCCTGAAGTTCAATCACATCGCCAGGACGCACTGTTGTGGCTCGTTCTGGAGAGCCGAGGCGACGTTGCAACAAGCGCACTGTTTCTTCTGCACTTAAGGGGAAGGCATAACGATTAAACCAGGCATGGCGACCATTAAAACACAGCCCGGAAGCGTAGGGGAAGATTAAAGCCGGGTTACAGGCACAAGCTGCTTCTAACCAACTCACTACCCCTTCTCGGTCAAACGTTGCCCCCATGCCATGCTGATAGCCCATGCTAGCCCGGACTACTGGCTGATACTTAGTGGAAATCAGATCAATTGCACCATAGGCTTGGGTGAGGCGATCGCCAATTTCTACCGTAACTTCTGCGTCTGCCATGTGCCAAAATGTCCCTGTCACATCCCGCACCACTAACCCAAATTCTGGTTCTTCATGGTCGGAAGGCGTGGGGAGTAAGTGAGTTTGTCCGAGGGCGATCGCTTGCCAAGGTTGACAGACTCTCACATCGGCAAATCCCATTTGCTGTAACTGTGCTAACAGTTCCGGCTCATCGGCTGTAATCACAGGTAGTTCACGGGGCAATTGTTCTAGTGTTGGACGATGAAAGTGATCAAAGTGTCCGTGTGTCACCACTATAGCCGTCAGGTCGGGCAGTTTATCTAAGTTAAATACCCGACCTGGATAGTAGGTGAGTGTCCCGCCCACAAGTTCATCAGCAAAGCATGGATCAAGCAAGATGCGTTGATCAATAGTTTCGATATATAAAGCAGCATGGCCACAGATAGTGACACGCATTATAGTTATTTCCGTATCTAATACTGTCAGCAAATCCTATCTGATTTGTCTCATGAACAGTACAAATCTTTAAGTAATTTAAGAAGAAATTCTAGAATCTATTGATAAGATTGGTGACAAACAATTACTAAATTTAATTACATAGCGTTTGTAAATGAATTTTAAGTTCTTAAGTTGTGTTTAAACGCAGCGCAACGTCCTGTTAAGTGAAATTAACTTATAGCCAAAATATTTATTTGTGCTATATTAATTAGTTTTGCTCTGTTCCCAAATGTCATATGACATAAAGAAAATAGACATCCAAAATCGTCTACTTTTCTTAATATTTTTTGATAAATAAGTCGATATTTTTGAGATATTCGTGTGGAAAAGATAATACATAATGTTGTAATCTTCGGCGGAGGTAGTGCAGGGTTTCTCTCTGCCTTAGCTCTCAAGGTCAAAATGCCATTTTTAAATGTGGTGGTAGTTCATTCTACTACTATTCCCATTATTGGAGTTGGTGAAGCAACTACCGCCTGGATACCTTGGTTTCTCCATCAGTATTTGGGATTCAATCGTGAGCAATTTTACGAGGAAACCCAACCTGTTTGGAAACTGGGAATTAAGTTTATTTGGGGAGATCCTAGCCAGTCTCACTTCAACTATCCTTTTGTGACTCATTTGGCGGATAAACTGGCTGTTTTGCAAAAAAGCACGGCTTATTATTGTCTAGACTCTACTACAGACTCTAGTATTTACTCTCTGTTGATGGAGCAGTATAAATCGCCTTGCTTCCGTCGCAAAGATGGAGAGTTTGTTATTGACGAACGCTTTGGCTACCATATCGAAAATTCTAGTTTTGTGGCATATCTAGAAAAGCGCGCTTTAGAACTTGGCATTCAGATTATTGATCAGCCTGTTGTAGATATTACAGTGGCTGAAAATGGCGATATTCACCAACTACGCTTGCAAAATGGGAAAAGTGTAACTGGTGATTTGTTTATTGATTGTTCTGGGTTTCGTTCTACGTTGCTTGGAGAAATTCTCCAAGAACCTTTTTGCAGTTTTGCTACTAGCTTATTCTGTGATTCTGCTGTCACAGGCACATGGATGCGAGATGATCCAATTTATCCCTTCACCACCGCCGAAACTATGCAGGCGGGATGGTGTTGGCAAATTGATTTACAGGATCGTGTCAATCGGGGCTATGTCTATTCATCTGCTTTTATCAGTGATGATGCAGCACTGCAAGAGATGAAACAGAAAAATCCCCTGATGAGTGACGATGTTAGTCAGATTAGGTTTAAATCAGGACGACATCAACGATTTTGGGTGAAGAATGTGGTCGCAGTTGGCAATGCGTCAGGTTTTGTAGAACCCTTAGAATCAACGGGATTACACATGATTGGCGAAACCATTAAATGTGTATGCGATGTGTTAATTGATTCAGACCAACGACCCACCCCAGCGTTAATTAATTTGGCAAATCGGGCGATCGCTCAAAAATGGGATGATATTCGTGACTTTTTATCGATTCATTTTAAGTTCAATCACTATGTAGAATCGGAGTTTTGGCAACACTGCCAACAATACACTGATATTGGCGAAGCAGCCGCGATCGTAGACTTTTTTCAAAACAATGGCCCATCACCCATAGGCCAAATTCTCCTTCGTCCTAATAGTGTGTTTGGATATAACGGTTATCTGAATCTGCTGATGGGTCAACGGGTGGTAACAAAGTATCAAAACAAACACGACACCTTAGATTTAGATTATTGGCGACAAGTCAAAAACTATTTCATCAAAAATTGTGACAACGCCTTATCAATTCATGAGGCAATTCAGGTTGTGAAGGAAAGAAAATGTCAATGGCTGAGTTCGTAAATACTATTCCCTCCGTACCTCGCATTAATCCCAATGCTCATTTACTCCTCAATCCGGCGGGTGAGATGTGTAGTTGGGTAGGTAATGATGTATTCGCCCTCGAAGGTATTCAACCAGATATCATCCGCGAGTTACTCACGCTAATTGATGGCGTGCGAACCCTAGAATCAATTTATGTTGAACTAGCAAATAAATATCATCGCCACTACCTACAGGAAATTCTTGCCGCTTTAACTCAACTGCATATATTAGAAGAATCGCTGACAACTGGAGTCACACCCCAAAATCTAGGCTGGAAATTGCCCACCGTTCCCGATGATATCAAACAGAAGGCGATCGCTATTTTAGGCAATCACCAATTACTGGATACTCTGACTCAAAGTTTTACTGACGCAGGGTTTGAAAACTGCCGTGCTTTGAATATTACAGATTTCGCTTCCTGTAAAACCCCGGAATTCGTCAATTTCCAGCAAGAACGGATAATTTTTAACGGCTCTTTCACAGTAACCCACAATCATCTAGACGCTGTGACTGTTGCTCAACTTTGTGAAATTTTGGCAGAATTCGACTTTGTGGTGTGTGCTTTGGAAGGTGTGCCATATCAAGCACTTTTCGATGTTAATCAATCAGCCTTAGCCACTGGGAAACCGTGTTTATTTGTCACGGCTTCCCCAGACACAGCACTCATCGGCCCCACAGTGATTAAAGGTGCAACCGCTTGTTTTGGTTGTCGAGTCGTCACCTTGGAAGCTATTCCCTCAGTCTTAAAGGATATCTTGCCGCACCTGTCAACCCCTATTCTTTCCCCCACACCCCCACACCCCTACACCCCCACACCCTTCCCATCCATAGCCCAAGCTTGTATTGAAGAAGCGATCGCAGTTTTGTCTACTTTCACACCAACTCGCGCTACTAGCGTTGTCAAAATTAATCGTCAGGGCGATCGCATTGTCAAAAGGCTATTTCCTAGTGGTGAATGTCAGGAGTGTACACCCCAATTAGATGCACCGTTGGGAGTGTTGGAAAGAAGTGCGATCGCAGCTGCTGCTGAGGAAATCGCTAGAATTTGGCCGAATCCCCTGCAAGCTAATATTCGTCCATCTGCCGATAGTTACCAAACCGTGGGGATTTTAGGTGGCGGAACGGCAGGATATTTAACAGCTTTGGCTTTTCGTACCTTCCATCCAGATATTAAAGTGACATTGCTGGAATCGAGTGCCATCCCGGTGATTGGTGTGGGGGAAGCCACAACGCCTGAACTGGTGAAGTTTCTCCACAGTCCCCGCTTCTTAGGGTTGGACATCGTTGATTTTTATCGGCGAGTCGCGCCTACCTGGAAATTGGGCATTAAGTTTCAATGGGGACTACCGGGTGATTACGATTTTACATTTCCCTTTCAGCGCGGACGCTTGCTAGAATCAGTCCTCTATGATGCCACGTTGAATAATCAGTCATTGGGAGCAATGTTAATGAGTAGCGATCGCGCCCCTATTTTTGATCGGGGTGATGGTAAGCCTTTATCATTACTACATCTAGTGCGCTGGGCTTATCACCTAGATAATCGCCGATTCATTGGCTATCTCAAGGAAGAAGCCTTAGCATCTGGAATTGAGCATTTAGATGTGCAGATTTGTGATGCTCAACTTGCTGCTGATGGCGAAAACATCACCCATTTAATCACCGACGATGGGCAGAAACTAACTTACGATTTGTATATTGATTGCTCTGGCTTTCGCTCCTTCCTACTAGAGCAGAAACTTGGCTCAAAATTCGTCAGTTATCAGGATACACTCTTCACTGATCAGGCGATCGCTGCCACTGTTCCCCATAACGGCACAGTCAAACCTTACACCCTAGCGGAAACCATGAATAATGGTTGGTGTTGGAATATACCCTTTGAAGATGCCGACCATCGAGGCTATGTGTTTTCATCTGCATTCTGTAGTGTAGAACAGGCGGTAGCAGAAATGCGGGCGAAAAATCCGGGGATGAGTGAACCTTGGGTAGTGAAGTTTCGCTCTGGACGACATGAGCATTTTTGGCGTGGTAATGTAGTGGCGATCGGTAATTCCTATGGTTTTGTCGAACCCTTAGAATCAACAGCACTACATATGATTGTGCTGGAATTAGAACTTCTCATGAATAACCTACCAGCTTCAAGACGCGATGAAGCGATTAAATCTACACTCAATCGCAAAATTAATGACCGTTGGGATGCGCTACGCTGGTTTTTGGGAATTCACTACAAATTTAATCGCCGCCTCTCTACTCCCTTCTGGCAAGCAGCCAATAAAGACACAGATATTTCCGGTGCAGCAGAACGTCTAGCATTGTTTCAAGAACGCGCACCTTTGTCTTATCGCAATTCCCTATTTTATACAGTGCATCCACCAGAGTTTTTCTCGGACGATCACTCCTATGACACTTTGTTAGTTGGGCAACAAGTACACACACGCTTTGTAGAACCGGTGGAAGATGCAGCCACCTGGAAACGCCAAATGGCAATTCTTCAAGGACTGGCTAACACCGCCATGTCCCAACACGAAGCCCTCAGATGCTTGCGGGAAACAAGACCAGATTTGCTGTATGACTTTGCCCAGCGTCGAGATAGTTGGTTACACACCTGGCTTCCTGCCTAGTACAATCAGGTAAAAGTAAGAAGGCAAAAGAAAAAATGGATTTTGTTGTCTCATAACTAGAAGTAACAGTTTCTGGAAATCTGTTTCTAGCTTCTAAAACATTGGCAATCCTACTAATTAATAAGTAATAATGTGTATTATCTTCGGGTGCATAATTTATTAGCTTAGCACTCTTGTAATCAATACAATTCTTCTTGTAATACATACAGGATTAAAATCAATGAAAATCGAAGCTAATGACAAAGAAGTTCAAGACATATTTTCTCTGGGTTATTTTAAAATTCCAAGATTTCAACGTCCCTATTCATGGACAGATGAGGAGGTTAGGAATTTTTGGGAAGATGTAGTAATTAGAGATTATGAACATTATTTTATTGGTTCAATGGTTGTTTACCAAATAGAGAAGCCATATTATGGAATAGTTGATGGGCAACAAAGATTAACAACTATTACATTAATGCTTGCTGCGATAAGAAATGCTTTCCTTAAGGCTGGAGATGAAAACTTAGCTAGAGGAGTACATAGATATATAGAAAAAGCGAATATAGACAATATAAATGAATATATTCTAGATGCAGAAACATCATTTCCTTATTTACAAGACCATATACAAAGCTTTCAAAAAGCAGACATACAATATACACCAGGTAATGAAGAACAAAATCTGAAATCTGCATTTGAACTAATTAATAAGAACCTTTCGTCAATGATTCCTGAATTGGATATAAATAACTATTGCAATGATTTATCTACAGAACAAAAATCTCAAATTATAGAAATTCTAAAAATAATAAGGAACAAAGTTCTTTCCTTAAAGCTAGTATTTATTCAATTAGACAATGAAGATGATGCTTATTTAATATTTGAAACTCTAAATACTAGAGGAAAGGATCTAACTACACCAGATTTAGTTAAGAATTTATTATTACAAAAGCTAAGAGCAGCCAATATTACAATAGATTCTTATAAAGTTGTGTGGAATGGTATCTTAGAAAAATTTGATGATAATGGATTAGATAATAATATTATAGAAAGCTTTTTATATCACCATTGGCTTTCTAAATATGGTGATACGACTCAAAAACAATTATTTGGTGAAATTAAAAATTTTATTGATTCTAATACTAGAAACGAATCCGAAAGTAAAGCTCGTTTATTATTACTAGAATTTCAAAAAAATTCAAATTATTATATTTCCATAGTATCTCCTGATAGTCACCAATGGAGTCATGAAGAAAAAAACAGTATTTATCAATCGTTAAAGGCATTACGTCTTTTTAACGTCAAGCAACAAACATCAATGATTTTATCTCTAATTCGAGCATACAGAGAAGAGAAGATAACATTGAGAGCATTACGTCAGATACTATGGAAAATTGAATGTTTTCATTTTATTTTTAATTCGATTACTTCTCAAAGGTCTTCTGGTTCAATTGCACCACTTTATGCCAAATATGCTCAAGAGCTTTCTAAGACTAGCAATTTCGATAAAATTCAGTCAATTAATAGTGAATTGTTAAGGAAACTCAAAGATAAACTACCTAGTTTTGATGAATTTGAAGTAAATTTCATGGATTTAATTTATACCAAAAATAAACAAAGAGATAAAAAAGTCATCCAATATATACTGGAAAAACTCACAGGGAATAACATTAATGGGCTACCCATCGATCATAATTCTGCTAGTATTGAACACTTACTACCACAATCAAAAGGAGACGAAACAATAGTTGGTAATATAGGAAATTTAATATTAGTAGATAAAATAACCAATGGTGAAGAATTACGAGATTTTGATTTCATGAAAAAAATTGAAATTTTAAAAGACAAAAAATATCCGCTTGATGAGCATTTGTTGAATGCAACTCAATGGACTGAGCAAGAAATTAAAGAGCGAGGTAAATCAATGGCTTACAAAGCATATTATGACATTTGGCGTTTGTAAATTAAATACGGTTGCTCTTAGTAATTTTAGTAAAAGATTTCAGAATCGATAGGGTGAATTTCTTATCAAAATTTAAGTTGATGCTGGATATAGTTTTATTTTTTTGTTTGTAGTTCTTTGACAAAATCTTCTGGTTCACTAAAATCTAACCAAAAAGCTACTTGGGTGCTGTTACATACTGGGGGAAAAGCATTGAGTTGATAAAAACTCTGCTGTTCAGTTTCCTCTAGCGCAACTTGGGAAATTGACTGTACTGTTTTGCTTAAAATGCTGTAAAACCCAGATAACTTTAAAGCATCAGCTAGAAAACACTCAGTAACAGAGAAATATTCGCTCATCCCTCGACTCCACCATCGGGGTACATTCACAAATCCCTCTAAGCGGGCGATCGCCCTCATCATGTGGGAAAATTCAGTTGCACTTAAGCCTTTATTCTCCAGCCAAGTCTCTAATTCTGCCTCGTTAGTCACTCCCTGTTGTTGTAAAAAGTTTTGCGTAATTTTTTGGTTAATACTAGGTCTTAAATTTACCTCAGACTCGCTGTGTGTCTGTTCTGCTAAAGTCCAGAGAGTCGCAACCAAACGGTACAACTGCCGCTCACAATTTGCTAATACTGATTGAGTTTGATTTTCTTCCTCATCCACAGAAAGATTTTTACCAACCATCGTCAAGATAAATCCATGTAGTTGCTCAAATTGTTGGTGAAAGCCATCATGTTCACTATAAATTTTCAGCAATGCTTGAATGCGTCCCCAACGTTCTCCTAAAGCGGGTTCTAACTCATCTGAAATAACATTAACTTCAGCTAAATTAACAGTTAGGGGTGGCAGATTTTGACTTTGAGCGATCGCATCACACCATCGCATTAACCCAGCCAAATTACGTAACTGAATGTAAACCCTACCCAGCAATCGGGCTTCTTGGCAGACTTTCTCCTTTATAGGTAGCCAAGAATATGCTTTTGCTAAGGGACGAATGGCTACTCTAGCCTGAAGTTCCTCTATAAACATTGACTTGCTGAGTTGAAACTGTACCTGATTCTGCTCAAGACTTTCCCCCACCATAGTTACCAGATGTTTCAGCAATCCAATGGCATCTAATTGTTTTTGGTCTACATAGCCGCCATTTTCGAGAAAATTCCAAAAATGAGCTAAAACTTTGGCATCACCGCCCAGTGCCTCAGCATCCGCCACTGCTTGGCGCAAATATCGTTGACCGAAGAATTGCTTTTTAGCACAATTGATGATTAAATTTGCGATCGCTGGATCAAGAATGTTTTGGGACACTGCATGGTTAACTGTAGCGCGAATGTTAACTAAAGCATCCGTTAAGGGTTTGTATTGAGATGTTGCATTGCTATGTAAAATCGCCACCTCATCATCCCCGATATACTTACCATCTCGATAAGCAGTAAAAATCGTCCCAAAGCCCTCCATCCCAAAGGCTTCTAGTTCAGTAGCTCGGAGTGCGCCCATACTACTTGCACCAAACACCCGTACCCCTGCGGCGATCGCCCAAAGTATTTCTTTATGCCACACTGAAGCATTGCGATCAAAAAAACCATCAATAATCGCAATCACACGAGGTTGCAACCGCAAGCAAGCCAGAATATCACCACAACGCACAGGAGCAAGGTAACGGGCTGGTAAAATTTGACTAGCTTGGGTAACAGAGAGAGTCGGGCCAAGATAGATGTAAATCTGACTAGGTTCTAAAGCTATCGAGTCCATGTTGATTCATTTAGTCGCACAAACGCAAAATTAAATTGATTTGTAGAGAAATTCTAAATTTTGAATTTTGAATTTTGAATTTTGAATTGATACTACACCCCTAATAAGACACAGGAAGATGCGTTCCCGGTACAACAACATGAACCACCGGAAAGCCAAACTCCGATCGCGTGTGATTAACAAAGACAGCTTGATGAAACCCCAGATTACTGATACGGTCAAGGATTTGCTGAATTTCTGCTTCAAAAGTGGCGGTAGGGGGAAGTTCCGGCTGAGTTTCAAAATCAATCAGGGTGGCAATTGGTCTTTTACCGCTAAACTTTGGAGTTGGGTTACTACCGGGTAATTTGAAACGTCCTAGCGCGTAACTTTCAGGATGAGTGTCATCCCGACTACCTGCAATCAGTGTAACGCGTGACTGAGCTGCTTCAGTAATCGCCCGTGCTAAAGCTATTTCTTTAGCACTGTGACATCCCCACCCTACAGTTGTAGGTCGGCCATGCCAATTTTCAATATCACTAATCAGACATTTATAAGTAGGTATGCCCACCGTCGAGGATAAGTCAGTAATGACGGCTTTTGCCCCAGCCAGTTGAATTTGCTGGAGTAGTGATTGTAATAAAGGAGACTTGATTGTTTGAATATCAACCAAACAGTTAATCCGTTGCTCCATCGGCAATTGCCACCAACGCCACTCGGCTTCACGCTCTATGACTTCCAATAATCCATGTGCGATCGCCTCTAGCAAATGGTTGCCTGATGCTAGTCCATTGCTAGAAGTGCTGAATATCCCAGTATCACGTTTTTCTGTTGTAGTATCTAAATCAAGATAAGCCTGCGGAATATACACAGGTTGATTAGTGAATAAATCTGTGCCACAAATCCAATCTAAAGGTTTAGTAGGATCATAGGCTGCCCATCTTTTACCAGGTTCTAATTTATCAGGTGCGATCGCCTGATGATGCCGACATACTTCTTTATAGGAGGCAACTATCTCTGGCTCTGGCAGATTTTCAGCATGATAAGACTCTACTGACTCCATCGCTGCGGAAATCATAGCCAACAGCAATGAAATTCCCTTACCTTGAGAACTAGAAAAGGCTTTCCCATTCGGACGAATCGCTTGAGCAACCGGAATCCCAATGCAGTCCAAGCCAGTAATATCCGCAACACGCGTAATGCCAAAAGCAGGTAGAAATTCTTGTAACCGTTCCCAAGTCTGATGGGGTGCTTGTGTGCGGAACGTACCATCAAGATTTAGCTTTGGTGCAGTCAGATTTTGCCACATTTGTTCATCCCAAGTTGCAGTCGAAGATGGTAAGGGACTTCCAACTTAAAAAACATACGGTCGCTGTTGTGAGCAGGGGGGCAGGGGGAGAAAGAGATTGTTTTGCGGCTATTAACCTTGCAAAGTCCTCTTGGAATTCACTAGAGAGTCAGGATATTCCGTATAGTCTTCTTGATCAAACATAAGCACCTCCATTAGCCTTGATGGAAGTGCCTGGAAATATAATTGCTGTCAGGCATTGCACAATTGCGGTGTGATTGAGGTCGCTATAATCTAGCTGTTTTGTTGTCAGTCCAGACATATCTTGATTTAGTCAAGCCTTGAGTGACTCCAATCATCCGAACTTACACCGCCAACACGAAATCAAGACTACCAGCAACACATAATTGTAGATTTGGGAGTGTCAGAAGAAGCAAGTCCACCAGCTACGCTTTCCAATTCATCTTCTGATAATTCTCGGTTAGCTGGTCTAGCTTTAATACCATTAACACTCTCAATAGAGCGGATATTCACAGTTGGGGCAGAATTTGGTAAACCGAGAACCACTCTCTCGGCAGCAATCATCACATCTTTCACATCATCAGCATTAAAATCAAAACCGTTGGCTGCACCTTGCTCAACAGCAATTCTGGCAAAATCACCTGCTTCCGAAGCATCTAAAGCTTCACGCAGAGCAGAATTAGCTGGTTGCCCTAAAAAATTTTCATAATATTCCACAAAACTCTGTTGAGACATTTTGAATTCTCCTTGAGATTTCAGAAAGTTGGTATGGGGAATCAACTCAATTAAGTATTTGTCCCATTAAAATGCTTTAACTTACACAGATTGATTGTGTGTATACATAGATAAATCAATCATGATTAATACAATAATGGAGGTATATTCTTATGTCTAGAGAATTTTGATAAAATTTTGTGACAATAAATACAGAAAAATGACCCTATCATTGGATAGGTTACTTCTAACCTAATTCTCTTATGGTCAATTTTCTCTACCTTCCAGAGAGCGGATGATAGCTGTAATCAGCTTTCCAGACCGTTGCCCATCAAATCCATGACGATGGAAAGTGAACATAGCTACAGCCGCAAGTATATCAGGCAAATCCTGGCATAATTGACCAATATCTCGGAAATTAACTAATTTTTGGGCAAGAATACTGTTACATTCTGTGTATACTTTCAATACATTTTTTTCTTGTTCTGTAACTGTGTACAACTGGTATAAATTTTCTAGCAAAAGTAGTTCAACTTTGGGAATTGTGGCTTCAGGATCTGAGGGAATCAAAGCACCTAAACTGTGCCAAGCTGTCAAAACAGATGCCTGATCTGACATGGCACGGGTAAAGAGATCATTTAACAAGCTGGGAAGAAGTACATCTGTGGGGACAACACTCCGATGCTGTTGATGGAGGTAGTCAAGGATGAGCCATTGGGAAGTATCTATGTCGAAGTGCTGATGAACCCATTGCATGGCTTTTGTGCCACCAAACCGCTCGGTTTCAGGCTGGTATTCGCTAAAGAAAAAGAGATGAATAGAGTTTTCTTGTTGAAGAGAATACATTAGCTCGGATATTTCTGCGATCGCTTGTTGCTGATCCAATTTGGTAAAAAACCGCATTCGCACATCTGGCGGTTTTCTCATAAAGAAAAACCAACGCAACAAACCTTGACTCCGCCAGCTATTTACTAAAGGTACTATCTTGGTAAACAAGAGACGCGCACTTGGTAGTGCATCACCCTGATGTCTGACAAGTCCTACATTGAGTTGTAGCCATTCTCCGGTTTCCCAGTGATCACTACTGGGTGCTTGAGTTGTCTTTGATTCGTCAATCATGGAACGCTTTTGATCACAGTTCGTTAGTGCTTGCCGATATAGAAGTTGATGTTAAGTCAAGAAAAGAAATATTGACAAAATAAACTAGGTTACATCAGTATTACGCCATATTAGCAACAAAGAAAATCAAGTGATTCTCGACAACATTGAACGAATTACCGCACCTCCAAAGGATGTGTTTTACCGTGAGTATATCCTTGCCCAGCGTCCAGTGATTATCACTAATCTCTTTGAAACTTCATCACTGTGTGAAATGGATACTCTAGAAAAGGCCAGAACTGGACTTAGCGACATTCCGGTTCAAGTCTGTCCCAATTACATCGCTAATCTGCTGTATGCAAAATCAGCCGATGTGCCTCGGATGATGAACTTAGGCGCATATCTTGACTTTCTGCAAGCACAACCCACAAGTCTTGATATTTGTGTTGAGTATCCAACGCCCCAAACTTTGCAGGAGTTATTACCCCTGAATTTATATCAAGATTTAAGTGATGAGAGTGACTTATATTCCAATATGTTTGTCGCTGGCAGTAACAACTATGCTCATCTCCACTACGATGCTGATCAACGTAACGTTTTGTTATTTCAAGTGTTTGGGACAAAGCGATTTATATTAATTCATCCCCGTGAAACTCACAAACTAGATGCTATTGATCAGCCAAATTTATGCCGTACAAGCGGCTTATTTTTAGAAAATATGTCAGAAGCGGAGAAAACAGATTTTATCCGCTATACCAATGCTATTGATGTGGTACTTTATCCCGGTGAAACTATTTTTATGCCGATGATGTTCTGGCATTACATTGAGTATTTAGAACCAGCTATGTCAATTGCTTACCGTTTGGGACGTAACTCTTATAATCGGCGATTGGCTCAAATGTTTCCTGCTCCGTCTGTTGATGTTCAGTCCTTGTCGCTGTTGCTGATGGACGAGACGGTTGCACAATCACATCATACAGAATGGTTAAACAAACTAGAACATACTAGTAATTTATTGGGCGAAAATGAAAGCGATCGCAAAGCTGCCTTAAACTATCTTTGTCTCAAAATTCGTGGACAATATTTGGGTTTTGAGCCTATTAAG
Source organism: Aliinostoc sp. HNIBRCY26 (assembly GCF_050235535.1). GTDB lineage: Bacteria > Cyanobacteriota > Cyanobacteriia > Cyanobacteriales > Nostocaceae > Trichormus. The sequence goes on along the minus strand of NZ_CP189852.1, from coordinate 6,318,554 downwards.
AACATGGGGGAATTGAGCAGACGGCAAATGATTCTGGAACAAGCTCCCTCATATAAGAATTCTATTTAATTTTGTCAACAGGCTAGGGGCGAGAAATTTAGGTTTTATATGTAGCAATTATGACGTTTACCTGATGGCGATCGCACTTTGAGATCCAAATTAGTATCTGCGGCGTATTCTCTAGATAATGATTCTATGAGTAAAAAGCTATGTCTGAAGTAGCTCCTCTTTCGCCAGAAATTATCCAAGCTGTGATTACCCAATATTTTGCCGCTACTCGTTCCGCTAATAAAGCAGATGAGATGGTAGCCTGTTTTGCCGAAGACACGGTGAGTTACGACCCAGTAGGAACACCAGCAAAACAAGGTCATGCTCAACTGCACGCATTTTTCCAACAAATAGCTGCTTTATTTGTCAAAGTAGAACTCTGTGAAGAGTTTATCACCATTAATGGAGATGAAGCGGCTGTAAAATGGACAGGTCGGGGGATTGGTCACAATGGTCGAGCCGTCACATTTGAAGGAATTGATTTGTTTGAGTTTAATCATGAAGGGAAAATTCAATCTCTCAAGGCTTACTGGAATCCGGCGGTGATCCTGGCAGAGTTACAAGAGGGTTCTGATGTTTCTTGAACATTCATTACCTTAATTATTTCAGTATGTTTGCTAACTCTTAAAAATGCTTGGAAAGTAGTCGAAAGCTCGGTATACTTCGCAGTGATACCCAGACTCAATTACTAACCAACTCTGAATGGAGAGTTTATTTACTACTACCGATGTTTTACTGATCACCAAAATTGCCCAAAAAGACCAATCTGCGTTATCTGCTCTCTACGATCGCTATGGCAAAATTATTTATGCGATCGCCTTTAAAAGCCTGAAATCACCAGAAGAGAGTGAAGAAGTGGTATTGGATGTTTTCGCTCAAGTATGGCGAATTGCCGAGCGATACGATACACAAAAAGGTAGAGTGGATACTTGGTTATTTACCATCGCCCGTAGTCGCATTCTTGATCGCTTACGCAAACTGCAACGCACTCATGTATCTACTACCTTTTCTTTGGATACAACAGAAATTCAGCCCAAAGCCGATAACGTAGACTTGTTTGAGTCGGTATTTATTGCTGAACGGCGGAGTCGGGTAATCGCAGCCATGAAAAAATTACCAGATGAACAACGACTGGTAATTGAATTAGCATATTATCAAGGACTGACTCAAAGTCAAATTGCAGAGGTAACAGGTGTATCCTTGGGAACAGTCAAAACTAGAATTCGGCTAGGATTAAAAAAGTTACAATCTATTTTTGTCACTGAGGAAGAATTTTAAGTTAGTGTCTTGCCAAATACATACACGACTTATTTAGTATTAAATCAAATTAGAACTCGATGATGCAACTCAATTCTGAAAACTACTGCTTTTGTGAACTAGCTCCCTTGTATGCTCTTGATTTATTGGATGAACAAGAGCGAAATTGGGTTGAGCAGCAAATAGCAGAGTGTCCAGAATTAGCCACAGAGTTAGCAGAGTATGAGTTAGCAGTGACGGTAATTCCTTATACTACTCCTACTGTGCCAATGGCGGCAGATTTAAAAAATCGCTTGTTTGAGCGTCTAGATTTAGATACTCCAGAACCAACCCCAGCCAAGGAACCAGCAACACCGCCGGGATTTTTCGCAGTGCGATCGCAAAATTTGAATTGGCAACCACATGATGTCCCTGGTGTTAAAATCGCCATCTTACACATTGATCAAGTCAAGCGCGAAGTAGTCGGATTATTTCACGCCGATCCTGGTATTCATTATCCTTGTCATCGTCATGCAGCAATTGAAGAAATATACATGATTTCTGGGGATTTGATGGTTGATGAGCAGGTTTATGGTGCAGGAGATTACATCCGTTCCGAACCAGGTTCAGTGCATAGCCCCTATACAAATGGTGGTTGTATGTTTTACTTTCGTACCTCAATGGATGATGAATATCCTAGTTTGAAAGAAAGTGTAGGGGTTTAAGACCGAAAAAATCATCACTAATTTTTTATTCAAATATAAATCCAACAATAAATGTTTGACGTATACCTCTGTAGTTCCAGCAACGCAGAGGCTTTAAATTCTGAATCAGACTCAAGCTCGCTCTCATTTCGTCATTGGGGATGCGATGCTCGAAGACCCACCCTTAGCGATCGCTCATATTTATCGAGCTTTGGAGATTAAAACTGTAATTAAATTTAATTTTCAAATTTATAGATCCAAGTTGCTGTTCTTGACGTATTTAATCTTGAAAACCAAACAAGTATTCTGCATCAACAGAATACATATTAACGTGGAGTATTTACTAATATGAAAAGTCATACAACGACCAATCACAAATTTTGGCGACACTTTAGTTTTGCTAATATCAAAGTTATTATAGGTGTCAGTTTATTGGCATTAGGTTTAACAGTAGGTTGGACAACCTTAACACCAAAATCTGTAACCGCTTCTGACCACGATGATGGGGAAGTGGATACAAAAGGACGCAATTTAAATTTGACTGATTTATATGTCTTCCGTGAGCAAGACCAGAACCCAAGCGCGCGTAAAGATGATTTGATTTTAGTGATGAATACAAATCCGCGATCGCTGGCTCGGCAACAGTATTATTTTAGTACGAATGCTCTATATGAATTTAAAATTAGCCGGGTTACTGATCGAGATGCTACCCCTACAGGTCGAGAAGATGTGATTCTGCGCTTTCAATTTGATGAACCCAACAGCAGAGGCGAACAACCATTTAAATTGACTGTAATTGCTGATCGTCATAGAAGTAGCGATCGCGGAATCACTACTCCTTTAAGTGTTAATCCTAACAACCCTACTATTAACAACTTATATTTGCGTAAAACACCTGTCACTGTTTTTGCCGGACTGCGTGAAGACCCCTTTTTCTTTGATGTTGAACAGTTCTTCCGAGTGCGTGCAGGTGCTTTAGGTATTGGCCCGGCTGTGGGTTTTCGCCCTGCTGACCAAGCCCTTGACTTTGCCAAAGGCTATAACGTGAACTCCATTGTTGTCCGAATACCCCGTTCTCTGATCGCCGGAAATACCAACGCCACAGTATTTGATGTTTGGCAAACCATCTCATTTAAAAACTATGCCTATGGTAAATTCCAACAAGTTGAGCGTCTAGGAAGACCTGGAATTAATGAAGGTTTAGTAGTCACTAACGATTTTCTTAACGCCTTTAATAGCATTCCCCCAACAGCCGATTTAAGCCAAGCCGCAGCACCCGTGGGAGCAGAAGCCAGGAAGACACTTAAAGCCTTGGGTAATAGTGATCAACGTGCTGATGCACTGCTCGCAGCATTTCTTCCTGATGTGATGCGAATAGATACTAATGTCCCCAGTGGTTATGCTAATGCTCTCAATGCTAAAGGCAGTCCTGTCGCTGGACGTAAGCTAACAGATGATGTCATTGATACTACACTTAGCGTTCTGACTAACGGTGCTGTGACTAGCGATAACGTATCCTATGCAGGTACTCCCGGCAACCCATCCCAAGGACATCAACCTTTAGTCTCGCAATTTCCTTACCTAGCATTACCAAATTAAGGCAAGGGTGCAGGGTGCGGAGAGCAGAGGGGAAACATCTCTCCCTGCTCCCTGTCCCCTGCCCCTTGTCCTCTTCTGTTCTTAGCGTATGTCTGCGTAAAAAAATGCAAATACAGCTTTTCCACTACAAATTCCCTGGAAAAATCCTTTGGGTATTGATTACCGCCCCTATATTGTTCATCATTCCTCTTCATCTCAACTCGCAACCAAATTCGCCCTACCGCTATAACTTTTCTCTCTCCTTACCTGGGACTGAAAATAGCCGAGCCACATTACAACAAGAAATCGCCTTTTACCAAACTAAAGTACGACAAAGCCCTGATAGCGGTTTGAATTTAACGGCATTAGCGCAAGCCTACTTAAAAATGTCCAAAGCTACGGGCGAAAGTAACTGGTATTTATTAGCAGAACAGGCAGCTAATCGCTCTCTGTCTCATTTACCATTCCACAATCAAGGTGCAATTCTGGTTCTGGCTCGTGTTGCTCAAGCTAGACATGACTTTGCCGCAGCGATTCGCCTATCTGAGCAAGTCTTACAATCTCAACCCACTAACGATCATGCTCTGGCTATCTTAGTCACATCAAATCTGGCGACGGGTAATTTAACTGCTGCTAGAACTGCCGCCGATGCCCTAGTAAACAAAATTCCCACCCAAGGTAACTTAACTTTACAAGCTTTGGTATTAGTTGCCCAAGGGCAAGATCAAGCTGCGATCGCCACTTTTAAAAATGCTTTAGCAACTGAAGAACCGGGAGAACTCGGTACTTCCGCTTGGACAAGGGTTGTATTTGGTCAATTTTATGACAAACGCGGACAGCGAGATTTAGCTGCAAGTCTCTACAACGAGGCTTTACGGATTATACCGAGGTATCCTTTAGCATTACTGCATCTAGCAGAACTGGCAACGCGCCAAGGCAATTATCAGCAGGCAGAAAGTTTATATGCCCAAGTTTTACCTAATTCGCAAACATCATCCACTATTTTTGACCATGCTGTCTTGCGAGGTAGGGCGAAAGTTCTGCAATTACAAGGTAAAACCGCAGCCGCACAAACACTGTTAACTCAAGCAGAAAGCTTACTGCGACAAGAAAACGCCGGACATACTAACGGTTCCTTTGGACATCGGCGAGAGTTAGCCAGATTGTTATTAGAAAAGAATCGCCCTGAAGATACGGCTGAGGCTTTATCCCTGATGCAGGCGGAAATTAAGATTCGCCGTGATGCTCAAACACTAGATACCTTGGCTTGGGCTTTGTTTCGTTCTGGACGTTTCCCGGAAGCGCAACAGCAAATACAAGCCGCCTTGCAATTAGGTACACGAGATGCGGCTATATTTTACCGGGCGGGGATAATTGCCAAAGCTTTGGGAAATCAACAGCAGGCTTTGAATTACGAGAAGTTAGCCCAAAGTGTCGATCCGACTTTTAACGCCAAGGCGCGGCTGATATCAGGACTTGGTTTGGAGAATTTGGGAATTTAGGAGCGATGACAACTATGTGGCGCAGATACCGAGTGGCTTTCATCTGCTTGATTGCAGCATTTTTAGTGGTAATTGGTGGGGCTAGTCCTAGTCAAGCACACTGGGCTGATTTGGCGGTGGCGGAGGTGACGGTAGAACAGACAAAAACAGCAATGATTTTGACATTTCCGACAGCTTTAGTACCTGGGGTTGATGATAACCTTGATGGACAACTCTCCATTGATGAAGTTACCAAGCATCAATCAGAGTTAGAAAAGTTTTTTGGCGATCGCATCCGTCTGATTGACGCACAAGGAGAAACAGGTAAACTGGCGGTGGCTGCAACGAATAATTTACCTGTGAATATTGCGAGTAATATTCAGACTCACAGCACTTTAGAGCTAACTTATACTTGGGCGCAACCAGTCACCGGACTCGTAATTAACTACAATTTATTTCTCCCCAATGTCGCCACTGCTCGATGTCTCGCCACGGTGATGCAAGGGGGACAAATTCGTAATTTAGTCTTTACTCCCGAACAACGAGAATTTACTTTAATTAACCCTCCGGTGTGGCAACAAATTAGTAGCTTTGTGTGGTTAGGAATTGAACATATTTTGACAGGTTATGACCATGTTTTATTTTTAATTAGTTTATTAATGCTAGGTGGTGGTTTTGGTTATTTAACGAAAGTAGTTACAGCTTTTACTATTTCTCATTCTGTGACTTTGACTTTAGCTGTATTGGATATTGTGACTTTACCAGTTAGGTTTGTCGAAAGTGCGATCGCTCTCACGATTGTTTATGTAGCGGCGGAAAATTTCTGGCGTACCAGTTTACGCTGGCGTTGGTTACTCACCTTCATTTTTGGATTAATTCACGGGCTAGGTTTTGCTGGTGTTCTCAAAGAAATTCATCTAAGTCAATCTAATTTGGCTTTATCCTTAGCTAGTTTCAATGTGGGTGTAGAAATTGGTCAAATAGCGATTGTCACTATTGCCTTTGGGATTTTTCGTACCATTAAAAAATCTCCTGGGGAATTAATTGTCCGTCGTTGCTTATCTGCTGGTGTCGTGGTTTTGGGATTAATTTGGTTTGTGCAACGAGCCTTTTATTAAACTACCCCACCTTGGCTTTCCTTACGGAACGCTTGCGCGAACGTCTGTTGGCGTTAGCCTCCCCGAAGGGTAGGTGGGGCTTTTGTACTCACAGGCGAGTGCCGCAACTTGGACTTTCGCCCTAGTTTTGGTCTTATCTCCCCTCCTACAGCAGAGACGGCTGAACCTTCCTTGTCAGTTGGTAAAAGGCAAATACTGTAAACATATTGAATTGGATAGTTGACAGAGCGATCGCAAATTCGTCAGTCTTGATAGAGATGCGATTGACTACGCCACGCCTTTGGCGATCGCTTTTTTGAGTTGCATCTGACCTAAAATCTATAAAAAATAATTTTCGGAAAATTTCAATTTTGGATTTTGAATTAAAGAAAGCGGTATATTCATGTAAGTCAGGGTCGGGAGTCAGCAGTGCCAAAAATCGTCGCTATTCTCAACGGTAAAGGAGGAGTCGGTAAAACGACTACCGCAGTTAATTTAGCTGCTCAGTTTGGGAAGAAGAAAAAAGTTATTCTCGTTGATACAGATATTCAAGGTTCAGCTAGTTGGTGGTTTGGGCGCAATCAGAATGGTATGGGATTTGACCTGTCGCAAGAAACCAATCCCCAACTTTTAAGCCGGTTAAAAACCATCCAAGGTTACGATTTAGTAGTAGTAGATACGCCACCGGCACTGCACTCAGAAGCCTTGACGACAGTAGTTGCGATCGCAGATTATCTAGTGTTACCTACACCTCCAGCCGCTATGGATTTAGCCGCCCTCATTGAAACCGTCAAAGCGGCTGTAGTTCCTGCTGGCGTTTCCCATCGGGTATTACTCACAAAAGTCGATACACGGAGTATAAATGAAGCAATAGAAGCCCAAAATACTCTCCAACGTTTAGGAATTCCGGCTTGCAAATCTTTCATTCGGATCTATAAAGCCCACGAACGAGCCGCTTTGGAGGGTGTAGCAATACATCAATGGCGAGGCAAAAACGCTAGAGAGGCGGAGTCAGACTACCGCCGCGTAGCAGAAGAAATACAGCGTGATTGGAGGAAATAATGGCTAGAAAACAGAGTCTTTCTGACTTAATTCAAGCAGAAGCACAAAAATTTGAACCACCAGCCGGCGAACCTACAATTGAGGTGTCGGCTCAAGCAGTAGAAGAAGAAGATACTAAACCAACAGCAGAAGCATCAGCTACTAAACGTAACAATCCCACCAAAGCTGATTTAGAAGTAACTATCAAGGAGTTACAAGCTAATTTAGCCGCATCTCAACAAAACGAAAAAACTCTTCAGCAAGAAATAGCCAATTTGCAATCAGCCTTAGCTGAACAAAAAGCGGCGGTAGAAAGAGTCACAAAAGAACTCTACGAAACAAAACAAACCGCACTGCAACTTGCTGAAGCAAATTCTCAACTAATAGAAGAAAATAAATCTGTTAAACAAGAACAGGAAGCACAACTGCAAAAACAACAAGAAAAAGAAAAGGCAAAAGAACCAAAACCCCATCAACCAGTTCTTTACAGAAAATCTCATCGCACACCTGAACAATATCCAGTAGTGCAGACAAATGAATCAAAAGATGATTTTTCTTCAAATACTTGGTTGTATGACTAGAAAATAGGGCATTGGGAATAGGGAATAGGGCATTGGGTAAGAAATTCTACCTTGTCTCCCTTGCCCCCTTGCCTAGAAGTCCCCAATCTTTGTCCAACTAGATTAGAATTTAATTAGGTGCTAGAAGGTTTAGGACTGACTGAATTATCAAGTATTTTTTCATTGCGAAATCAGGTAAGCAATCGCACGAAAAAATTGCACTTGATTATGATGAAAAGTCCTATGATTGTGGCGAGTTGCTTCAGTACCATAAAATCAATTCATCATTACAAACCTAACCCCCTAACCCCCTTCCCTACAAGGGAAAGGGGAATAAAACTCCCATTTTTTTGGCAAAGAAGGGGTTATTCTCGAAATAGTTAATTTGGTGTTATAGGTGGTAATTTTATACCAATTTTAAAAAAGAATGCGACAGATGTACAGCCCCAAATGCTTGCTCTGTCTTGATTCTTAATTTTGAATTTTGTAGGCGCAAGCCTTTGCTACGCAACGCTACCGCGAACCCGTATGGTATTTTGAATTTTGAATTGGTATTACTGTGCAGATATTTTCAGGACTGAAGACTCGCAAGATTGATAACAGCTTCTAAATCCTGAGAATAGCTCATGAAATATTGGATATTGTCTATATTATTGCCTGTAGTGGTCATTGCTCATCCTTTCGCAGTACAGGCGGCTAGTAGTATAGTTATTGAACCTAGTAATCAATCACTTCAGATTACTGGTTGGTTGGGTGAAGAAAGTGCTTTAATTGGTAATTTGCGCTTGACTGCTCCAGGTGAAAATATTGAAAAAGTTGTATTTTTAACTTCCGATTTGCGTCGTCAAGAAGGCGGTGAAATCGTCAACCGTCAACAAATTACTATCATCGGTGAACCACAACTATCAGCAGGAATTCCCCAAGATTTTCAAGTGCGCGTCAATAATATTACGCTACCAGGAACTTATGAAGGGACAGTGCAAATCTTTCTTCCTAGTCAACCCCAACAGCTAGTAGAAACGATTCCTGTTGAGGTAATTGCCAAAGTTAGACCAAATCTGATTCCTGTCGGTGACACAGAACAAGTACAATTGCGTCTAGTCAACTGTGATGGGTGGCTAGGTTGGATTGATTGTTCTATTGCTAGGGGTTTACTTCCAGCGAGTGCATTTTTAAATCAATGGGAACTGCAATTTGATAACCCCACCCAAGCACCAGTCACCATCATTGATAGTAAAGTCATCCTCAAAGGTGAGCAAACGGGATACCAAATCACCGCACAGGCTTTGAGTTTACCCAAAGGTGATATCAATATAGCAAGCGATCGCATTATCAGTTTACCTCTCAATATCAATCGCTGTGTCATTCCCCCAGACCGTTACGTCGGAGCAATTTACTTAACATTATCAGGACAAAATCAACGATTAATCATTCCAGTTGATTTAAAAATGCGTTCCGGGCCGATTTTACCTTTGTTGGTGTTAATTTTTGGTGTGCTTTTGGGACGTTTATTTAAATATATGCAAGAATCTGGCGGTGATATTACCAGAGCTATTAAAGCCGTTTATCGTCTCAAATCTCGTATCAAAAAAGAAGTAGAACACCCAGACGACCAAAAAATCTTAGAACGGATGATTGATTGGGTAGAGCAATTAATCAGATGGGAAAAAGTTGATAAAGCTTTTGCTGAAATAGATGCCATAGAATCACGATTAGAGGCTTTAAGTAAGCTCCGAGAAATAGAAAATCAATTAATGGAGATGAAAAATAAATCTAATTTAGAGGAGATGTTGCAAAGTTTGCAGAATAATATTGCTAAAATCCGTGTTTTCATTGCCCAAAAAAATGATATTGCGGCTAATAGATTGATGCAAGCAGTCATGAAAGATTTAGCAAATCTCCATTATCGAATGAATGTTAATACTAGTTTGACATCAAATGAACCTTTTTTACCTCTGGAGTTAGCCAGTAGTGTTAAGGAATTATTAGTTCGTGCTGATGCAGTTTCTCCTCAAGATTTACCCAACCCTTCTAAATGGGAAGTCCGTATGCAAGATTTGCTGATACTAATATCTGGCGTTTCTGATGATGTTCGCATCGGTGCTACTGTTTTTCTCATCCGACCTTTTTTATCACTGACGTTACTGGTAGGCTTATCTTTAGTCGGTCTTGGTTCGTTATATGTAGATAACGGTATCACCTTTGGTTCTAGACCTTTTTCTGATTATTTAGGTTTAATTTTATGGGGTATTAGTGCTGATGTCGCCAGCCGGAATATTAGCAGTTTACAAAGTAAAAATGGGGATAATAATTCTAATATAAATTGAGTTTATAAATGATATCATAAATCTCAATTTCAAGAAATATTTATCTCCCTAACCACCCTTTTAAAATCTAGAGGGATCTGAATTTACTAAAGATTACAGACGAATACTTTTCCAACACCATCTGCAACCATATTGCATTAAAAATACCTTGTGACTACTTCATGAAAATCCTGACAAGATCATCATCATGAAATAATTACAAGGTAGAACTTGAAAAATACTCTAGAAATCAAATGTCCAGCGAATTGATGTTAGTAAATTTCATCGAAAATAGTCCATCAATGCGGAGAACATCTAGCACAAAAATGTGGGCTGAATTTGCAAAAATGATTACCAGTCAACTTATAAGTAGTGCAGTAAGGAAAACTGGTAATCCCCCTACTAGGTTGTAGCGATTTTGCATCCTTGAGCAATCTGTAACTTTGTTTGTTTCTTGGTGGAGAGAGAATCAATGATAAAAGTTTAGGTAAACCTAAACAGGCGATAACATTGATGAGAGTCAACAAGAAAGCATCTAGTAACGCTATAGGTAATCACCCCCGTACAATTATTAGGTGGTCGCTATTGATAGTTGAAAATTGGATTTAGCAGTCGGGATTTGAGAGTCAGATTTAATTGCCTATACTGGTAGATGATTTTCCTGATGAGTTGAGCAACCATAGCAAAATGCTGATTGATCAGTAGTCCTGACTTCTGTATCCTGAATCTCTAAAGCATAGAGAAAGCATAACCATTGATTTGGCTTTATATAAATTAACTTTAGCATAAACTTATATCAATCCAAATGTTTAAGTTGCGAAACTGACTACATAGTGAGTGATGTAGATCAAAAGAAGCGATATTGTAGCGTAATAGCAGAAATAATTTAGACAAAGCCTATTTACAGTTGAGGTGATATTTACATGGTCAGCACTACACCGGGGTCTTCTTTCCTGGCTAACATAACTAAACAAGAAAGTTTATCAATACAGCATTTGGTAGATTACAGCAGTGTCGAGTCACTCTCAGAAATCTGGCCGTTGGCTGCCAAACAATTTGGTAACATTGTGGCACTGCACAATCCCCATGCTAAACCAGAGGTAAAAATTACCTACGCCCAGTTAGCTGAAAAAATTCAGCAATTTGGGGCTGGTTTGCAAGCTTTGGGAGTACAAGCAGGCGATCGCGTTTCCCTAATAGCAGATAATAGTCCACGTTGGTTTATTGCTGATCAAGGGATTATCACCGCCGGCGGAGTAGACGCAGTACGGAGTTCCCAATCCGAACGGGAAGAACTATTATTTATCGTGGCTAATAGTGGCAGCATAGCCTTAGTAGTTGAAGATTTAAAAACCCTCCAGAAACTCCGCGAACGTCTTCACGATTTACCCATCCAGTTTATTATTCTGCTTTCTGATGAAACGCCACCTGCCGAGGAAACTATCAAAATCCTCAACTATAACCAATTACTAGAACTAGGTAGTAACCATACCCTAGTAAGAGTTAAGCAAACACTCCAAGACCTAGCTACCTTAATTTACACCTCCGGCACTACAGGAAAACCCAAGGGTGTCATGTTATCTCACGGTAACTTACTGCACCAAGTCAAAACCTTGGGAACAGTTGTACAACCCCAACCAGAAGATATAGTTTTGAGCATTCTACCGACTTGGCATAGCTACGAACGGAGTGGCGAGTATTTCTTACTTTCTCAAGGTTGTACCCAAGTTTACACAAATATACGTTCTGTAAAAAAAGATTTAAAAGATTTCAAACCCCATTACATGATTGCTGTTCCCAGATTGTGGGAATCCATTCATGAAGGCGTGCAGAAGCAATTCCGCGAACAACCAGCCAAAAAACAACGCCTAATTTACTTTTTATTGGGCGTAAGTGAGAGATATATTAAAGCCAAGAGAATTGCCGCAGGCTTAAGTTTAGATCATCTCCACGCCTCAGCATTAGAGAAATTAACTGCCAAAATAGTCGCAGCTATTTTATCTCCCATACATAATCTCGGAGAAAAGCAAGTTTACGGCAAAGTCCGGGAAGCCACAGGCGGACGTTTCAAACAGATCCTTAGTGGTGGTGGCGCACTACCCCGACATATAGATACATTTTTTGAGATTGTGGGTGTAGAAATTTTACAAGGTTACGGTTTAACAGAAACCTCCCCTGTAACTAATGCGCGTCGTCCTTGGCACAATTTACGCGGTTCATCCGGACAACCAATAGCTGGTACAGAAGTGAAAATTGTAGACCCAGAAACTCGCAGACCTTTACCCAACGGCCAACGAGGTTTGGTGTTATTGCGAGGCCCACAAATCATGCAAGGTTATTACCAAAATCCCGAAGCCACAGCCAAAGTCCTTGACGCTGACGGTTGGTTTGATAGCGGTGACTTAGGCTGGGTAACGCCATATAATGACCTCGTATTAACAGGCAGGGCTAAAGATACGATTGTCTTGACTAACGGGGAGAACATCGAGCCGCAACCCATCGAGGATGCTTGCTTGCGATCGCCCTACATCGACCAGATTATGCTAGTGGGACAAGACCAACGCTGTATCGGTGCTTTAATTGTCCCCAATGTGGAAGCCTTGGAAAAATGGGCGGAGGCGCAAAATCTCACTTTAGTCACAGACGACAATAATTTAACCTCTTCATCAGGTGAAACAATAACCCTGGAGAGTAAAATGATCCAGGATTTATTCCGTCAAGAATTGAATCGGGAAGTGCAGAACCGTCCAGGTTATCGTCCAGATGACCGAGTAGGGCCATTTCGACTGATTCAAGAGCCATTTTCCGTCGAAAACGGCTTAATGACACAAACACTCAAAATCCGGCGGCACGTTGTCATGGAACGCTACCAAGCTATAATTGCCGCCATGTTTGCCTAATAATTCCACACCTACCAACTATCGAGTGAACGTGAAACTTTTATGACAGATGTCTCCAATTCTCATTTGCTTCTCAAGCGCGTCATTAACATCAAAGTGATTGTTACCCCCCTCTGGAAAGAGGAAATGCAGCAACAACTGCAAGCCCAAATCAATCAACTTGATCAGCAATTGCAACAGTTAGACATTGAAGGACAAAGAGCGATCGCCGCTATTCAAAAACAAAGTCTCCAGCCACCAGGGCCTCAAACCCTACAACAAATTGATAACATCCAACTGCAAGTTAATCAAAAGAAAAGCGAATTCTTAGAACAGAAAAACCAAATGCTGCAAAACCTCCAGCAAGTACAACTGCTGGAATTAGATCAAGAAGTCAATCAAGGTCAAATGGAAAGCTTTTTCCGTGTCGAACGAGGCGATAACTTAATCAGCAAAATCCAAGTAGAAATTGTTTTGCGTGATGGAGTTGTCGAAGACATTCGCGGTGATGTCTAGATAAAAGGGGTTGGGGACTGGGGATTGGGGACTGGGGACTGGGAAAGCAGGGGAAGTAGGGGAAGAAAAACTTCACTCATTACTCATTACTCACTACTCAGCACCGGCTAAACGCCGCGCTACCGCTAACAGCACTCACTACTCAGCACTCTTTATCAAACCCATCTTGCACAGGCTTGGTGGGGGTTTTTAATTTGGGATTATTCTTTTTTGTCAGGTTTTTAGTAGGACATTGAACTTGAGAACCTACCCACACAATACGCCAAATCGGGGGTGAACTGGATAAGAGCGATCGCCCGAAACTATTCATCTCCAATCGATATCTCATCACCTCAGATGTAGCATCTTGAGACTTGGTTTTTTGAATCACCGTGACGATAGACTGATGAGGCTGTGGGTATTCAACCTCTATTTTGCGATCGCCTTTGGAGGGTCTGACATCATCTAAAAAATTCTGTGCCAGCTTGATTGGATCACTACCCTGTAAAATGGAATTCAGATTTTCCAAAGGCATATTTTGGTATTTTTCGCGTTCCACATCTTCCACAACCGCTTGAGTTTGCTGCACAGGTGATAACTGCTGTGGTGGCTGAGTATTAAAAGTGTCTGGGATTGGCATAGCTGTTTGATGCTGAATCAGGTACACACCAGCACCAGCAGTAGCAATTACACTGAGCATCAAAATCAAGAAAAACTTCAGTTTTACTGGCATAAAACTAAACAGGTATTTTAAAAGTCAATATTTTAAACAACAAAATTGCTAACTTTATGATTTTTTAACTATCCTTCGATGGTAACTTGATTTTGGACAACATAATCGTCTGTAACAATTGGTGACAAGAGATACAAAATTACACAAAAATTGAATATGAACCGTGAAAAATTGATTCCATTGAGCGATCGCCAGCACCAACAGCGAATAAACGACATGAAAGCATAGACATAAAGCCTGCCTAGATGTTCCAAGGTAGGAGGCAGAGGGGCAGGGAGCAGGGGGCAGGGAGCAGGGGGAGAAAAACTTTTGAATTTTGAGTTTTTCTGTCCAATCCCCAGTCCCCAATCCCCAGTCCCCAATCCCCAGTCCCCAATCCCCAGTCCCCAATCCCCAGTCCCCAATCCCCAGTCCCCAATCCCCAGTCCCCAATCCCCAGTCCCCAGTCCCCATGCCCAATCCCCCACACTCGATTTAAAATAGAAAATCTTAAATATAAAACTCTCTAGCCAAGATACAATTCGATCTGGCAAAAGCTGTTAAAGTCCATAAACCCATTGATTCTAGAACCACCATATGAGCATTCACGAAATATTCATGCCAGCCCTGAGTTCCACCATGACGGAAGGTAAAATTGTTTCCTGGGTCAAATCGCCAGGGGATAAAGTGGAAAAAGGCGAAACAGTGGTGGTTGTGGAGTCAGATAAGGCAGATATGGATGTAGAAACCTTCTATGAAGGGTTTCTCGCACATATCGTAGTGCAAGCCGGTGACAGTGCGCCTGTAGGAGCTGCGATCGCTTATGTGGCTGAAACTGAAGCGGAAATTGAAGCTGCTAAATCTATGGGTAATTCCGGTGCGGCGGCTGCGGCTACTCCCACCCCTGAACCAATTCCTGCTAAAACCTTAGTTGGTGCAGCCAGTACAGCATCTCAAAACGGTTCTAACCACAAAGAAGGTAGACTTGTAGCATCACCCAGAGCGCGGAAGTTAGCCAAAGAATTAAAAGTAGATTTAAACAGCCTCAAAGGTAGCGGCCCCTACGGTCGGATTGTCGCTGGTGATGTCGAATCTGCTGTTGGTAAAACTTCTGCACCAGTTGCACCAGTTGCACCAGTTACTCCCGCACCCAGCATTACCCCAGTTGCACCAGCAGCACCCGCACCCCGCACACCCGCACCTGCACCAGTTGCAGCCGTTCCTGGTCAAATCGCGCCATTCAATACTCTACAAAATGCCGTCATTCGGAATATGGTTGCTAGCCTAGCAGTACCAGAATTCCGTGTGGGTTACACAATCACCACTGATGGATTAGACAAACTTTACAAACAAATTAAATCGAAGGGTGTCACCATGACAGCACTACTGGCGAAAGCAGTAGCGGTGACATTACAAAAACACCCACTTTTAAATGCTAGTTATTCAGATCAAGGTGTTGTTTACCATTCCGACATCAATATTTCCGTAGCTGTGGCAATGGATGACGGCGGTTTAATTACACCTGTATTAAAAAATGCTGATCAAGTAGACATTTACTCACTTTCACGCAACTGGAAATCTCTAGTAGACCGCGCTAGAGCCAAACAACTCCAACCAGATGAATACAACAGTGGCACTTTCACCGTGTCCAACTTAGGAATGTTTGGTGTAGATACATTTGATGCCATTTTACCCCCAGGACAAGGTTCAATCTTAGCGGTTGGTGCATCCCGTCCCCAAGTTGTCGCTAGTCCAGACGGCTTGTTTGCAGTCCGCCAACAAATGCAGGTCAATATCACTTGCGACCACCGCATTATTTACGGCGCACACGCAGCCGCGTTTTTACAAGATTTAGCCAAGTTAATTGAAACCGACGCTCAATCTTTGACTCTCTAAGGGAATAGGGAACAGGGAATAGGGAATGGGGAATAGTGACCAAGTAACTGATAACCCCAATCCCCAATCCCCAGCGATGCACTGAGCTTGCCGAAGTGTCCCCAGTCCCCAGTCCCCAGTCCCCAGTCCCCAGTCCCCAATCCCCACCTCTTCTTCATTTTGAATTTTGAATTTTGAATTTTGAATTGATTCGTCCCCAATCCCCAACTTTTGACTTAAATCAAGGACTTACCAAAAAGCAAAGAATACGCTGGAAGCATGAAGAGTTGAGAAACAAACTATGTTCTGTAACCAGTGTGAACAAACTACCCGTGGCGATGTCTGTCATCAGTGGGGAGCTTGTGGTAAAAGTCCAGAAGTTGACGCTTTACAAGATTTGTTGGTGCATTGTTTACGGGGATTGTCCCAGGTGGCTCTACAAGCTAATTCTTTGGGAATCCCTACCCGTGATACCGATGAGTTCACCTGTGAAATGCTCTTCTCCACGCTGACAAATGTGAACTTCGCGGCGGATGATTTTGTAGCTTTCATCAATCGCGCGATCGCTTTACGTGATAGTCTCAAGTTAAAAATTCAAGCAATCAGTAATACTGTTGTTGATTCGGCGATCACTAATTTTCAACCTGCTAGTAACCTCCAAGCACAAATTCAGCAGGGAAAAGACCTAGAATTTGAATTTATCAGTCAATCGGCTAAAAATATAGATATTTTCTCCCTGAAGCTCACCGTATTATATGGACTCAAGGGTGTAGCTGCTTATGCTTTCCATGCTCTGGAACTTAAAGAGCATGATGAAGACCTCTACAGATTTTTCCATGAAGTATTGGCACACCTTGACGACCAAGATAAAACTTTACAGCATTGGTTAGATTTAGCCCTGAAAGTTGGGCAAATGAACCTCAAAGCAATGGAATTACTGGATGCTGGCAATACAGAAACCTTTGGTCATCCTATCCCGACATCTGTACCTCTGGGACATATTCCAGGTAAAGCCATCCTGGTTTCAGGACACGATTTATTAGCATTGAAAGCAATTCTCGAACAAACAGTGGGAACTGATATTAAAGTTTATACCCATGGTGAATTACTGCCGGCACATGGCTATCCCAAACTCAAGCAGACTTACCCGCACCTCTACGGACATTACGGTACTGCATGGCAAAATCAAACACATGAATTTGAAAAATTTCCTGGTGCGATCGCCATGACTACTAATTGTCTCATGCCTCCCCATGAATCTTACAAACATAAGGTATTCACACTGGGGCCAGTTGGTTTTCCTGGGTTGCCAAATATTAGCATTCGTGACGTTTCGCCGATCATTGAGAAAGTGTTAGAACAACCAGGATTTACTGATGAACAAGACGGTGGGAGTGTAACTACAGGTTTTGCGCGCAATGCTGTGTTGAGTGTAGCTGATACGGTAATTGAGGGTGTGAAACAAGGTCAAATCAAACACTTCTTCTTAATTGGCGGTTGTGATGGTGCCAAACCAGGACGCAATTACTACACAGAATTAGTGGAACAAATGCCGAGTGATTGTATTGTTTTAACGTTAGGTTGTGGTAAATTCCGTTTCTTTGATAAAAATTTGGGTGATATCGGCGGGATTCCACGACTGTTGGATTTAGGTCAATGTAACGATGCTTACTCAGCTATTCAGATTGCGGTAGCTTTAGCCAATGCCTTTGGTGTCAGTGTCAATCAATTGCCATTATCCTTAGTATTATCTTGGTATGAACAGAAAGCGATCGCGGTTCTATTGACATTACTGCACCTGGGTATTCAAAATATTCGCATCGGCCCGACACTACCAGCTTTCCTCACACCTAATGTAGTCAAGTTACTGTCAGAAACCTATCATCTCAAGCCGATTACTACCCCAGAACAAGATTTAGCAGCGTGTTTGTCTTGACCCTCCAAATTTTAGATTTTGGATTTTTTGGAAGGCTGACTCATTCATCCTTATCCTTATAACAGTTCAACCATGAGGACAAAAGCGTTAACCAGATCAGGTAACTCTACTTTATCGTTAATCAATCGCAGACAATTTTTGCAATGCCTGGGTGGAGGAGGAGCAAGTTTACTGCTATCTGTTGTAGGGCATCCAGTCAGTGCAAATTACCGCCAAAATGGAAATACTGAACTCAATCCTAATTCTACCCCGTTACAAAATTTTGAGTTTGAAACAGTCAGAGTCAATGCCCAGGGTAGAATCACTGCCAAAGCTAGGCGAATAGCGCAACATTTTGTAGAAAATTTAGGTAATGGCGTGACATTGGAAATGGTGGCGATTCCTGGTGGTGCTTTTATTATGGGTTCACCAGAATCAGAGCCAGGACGAAGCGCAGATGAAAGTCCTCAGCGTAATGTCACACTGAAACCTTTTTTCATAGGCAAATATGAAATTACCCAAGCACAGTATCAAACAATTATGGGAAATAATCCCGCCATTTTCAAAGGTGAAAATAGACCTGTAGAACAAATAAGTTGGGATGATGCGGTAGAGTTCTGTAAAAAGTTAAGCAATATCACAGGTCGCAATTATCGCTTGCCTAGTGAGGCGGAATGGGAGTATGCCTGTAGAGCAGGAACAAATACACCCTTTCACTTTGGGGAAACCATTACAGCAGAATTAGCTAATTATGATGCTAGTCAAACTTATGCTTCTGCACCCCAAGGACTATTTCGACGGCAAACAACACCAGTAGGCAGTTTCCCTGCTAATGCCTTTGGTTTATATGATATGCACGGTAATGTTTTGGAGTGGTGTCAAGACGGTTGGCATGACAATTATCATGGCGCACCTGTAGATGGTAGTGTTTGGATAAATGAGAACGACAATCGCATCGGGATGCTGCGCGGTGGTTTTTTGAGCTTCAGTCCTATACACTGCCGTTCTGCTGCTCGCTACTCATACTACCGCGATGAGCGCGTCAACTATTTCGGTTTTCGAGTTGTGTGTGATGGTGAGGAGGCGAGGACTACTGAATCCCAGAAGCATCATTAACCGTCATCACCTCAAAACTACTATTTTGACAATTTAACTGCGCTAGAAAATCTCTCGCTAACTGTTCTACAGTAGTGCTTGGCAAATCAGCACTCAGATGCAAACCCAACACTAAGCGCGCTGTATTTCCTATCTGTTGAATATTTGTCCAAGGTCGCACAAAAATGCCGATTTGCTCAAGCTGAATCATTAAACTAATGATGTAAGCTTCTAAAATACCACAGCATTTTTCTAGCGCGTGTTTATCTTGATTACTCACCTTTAATATCAAGAAAATCTCTGATTCTTGGTGTAAATTAATTGGCTCAAATAAAGTCGTCCATTTCTCTTGACCGGCTAAAATTCGTTGAGTGAGTTTTGCGCCTCTAGCAAATTCACTTTGGATGATCCTGGCAGTAGAACGGGTGACATTACGAGCAGTATTCTGACATGGCTCTATTGATGTGACTATAGGTAGCCAGTCTCGTGGTGATTGTACTTTATATTGTCTACCTACATCAGTAAGTGCAATTGCCTGTTGCCAGTCATGATTGTGCAGAATTTGGAAAAAATTACTCAGTAATTTCTCGATATTTGTGTCTGATGTTTGGTCAAATTTACAACAAAAACCACAGAGCAACGCCCAGGAGAAACCACCCAGGAAACCCCAAGTATTGCTGTAAATACCTCTGGCTTTAGCCCAGGCGCGTACTGCTCGCAATAGCTGCCGGAAGGTGTCTAGAGATACGTATTGACTAACGACCTCAGTAATTACATCTGCTTCCCAACAACCAACAATAGCCTTTAAGCTAATTGGGTCAAGATTGTGCGGATTTTTCCTCGCCAATTGGTAGTTTTCCACCCTTGCATAAAGTAAATCGAAGCATATTCCCTCTAATTGCAGGCGCAGTATCGGTACTCGTGCATCTAATACCAGTTGAGTGTGACACAATCCTTGTAGCTTTTGTTGGACGCTAGTTAGAAACCCTTCCCCAGATAAATAAGTAGGAATCACACACACAGCATCCAAATCGCTGTCGGAACTTTGCACCCCAAGACGCGCCGAACCCAATAACTGTAATGATGGTGGAAAACCCAAACATTCGGCACAAGCTTGAGTCACCACTTCTAACACGGTGTCACGCTGTAATTGCTGCGCGGAAGTTAATTCAGGTTCCCACTTCTTAACCAACTCCCCTAATTCACTTCCCCCCTGTCCCCCTTGTCCCAAATACACAATATGTCTCACCTCAAAAGGCTCATCACCGCGACGGCTAATTAAGGCGATCGCATCAACTGTAAAATTAACTGGTTGCCATTGCGGTAACTCAGCTAAGGCTGCTTCAGGACTGGGGAATTGTCCGACACTGAGATGGGGTGTAAAACCTGCTTTTGTTTTGCTGCTTTGTTCGTTACATTGGGGAAACAGATTTTCTAGTACCGCCTGTAACTCATGCAATGCCTTTTCTGGCTGGACAACAGGACGCAACCAAGCTGTAGAACTTTGACGATGTGTAAATGTTTGGAAGTCGGCTAAGGTAATTTGAAATGGTTGTAGTTGAGCCAGTACAGGCGCAATAATTTCTACCGCCTCAGCAAAATAAGATTCTGGTAGAAAGCCGTAGAGTAAATTAATGTGAGCCATCCAACGCTCAACTCTAGCATCATAACGCTCACGGATGGCTTGGATAGCAGGTAAAACATGATCAGGTGGAATCACAACTACAGCACTTTGATAAACGGGGCGCACTGTACTTAAGGCGGAGGCTGGAAAAGACTTGGCAAATTTCAGAACTGCACGCACACCAAAATGATCGGATGGATAAATTTTCCCCTCTGTACCTGCTATTGGTTCACAAGCAAATAAGTCAATTGACTGTGGTTGCCAATCACGGTTTTGACTCCGCAGTAAAATGCGATCAAGTCTAACTGGTATTCCCTTTAAACTCATCAAAGCTGCTAAGGCGTTGCGTTGCGGGTCAAATGTATAACCTGCTACATCTGGATGTAGTTGTTCCCAGATATCGACACATCCAGCAGCCGTTAATATGTCTTCTTGTTCGTTACCTCTTGTATTGAAGTCACCAGCTATCAAGCTATTTCCTGGTAGCTTTTGCAGATATGCCAATATAGTAGCTAGCTGACGTTGGCGTTTTTCTTGGGCATTTTGGGCGTAATCACTGGTTAAATGCAGGACGGCAATGTGCAGCAATTGACCGTTAATTTCACAACTCCCTACCAATACTCGTTTGTGTCCAGAAAATTGATGCTCAACCAGTGTAAAAGGTAGACGCGACAATAATAAATTACCGTAAGGTTTTACTGTTGCGGCTTTGCTGTCATCAGAGATGTAATAATTGCGTACCCAGGTTTGCGATAAAAGTAACTCTAATAAAGGCGGTGTAGCTTCTTGGATGGCGATAATATCGGCGTTACATTGACGTAACTGCTCAACAATTACTGGTAATCTTTTTTCAGTGGCGATTTTATCTTTCTCATAGATATCACAAAGCACGTTAAAACTAGCGATCGCCAAAGTTTCTAAGTTGACTGCGGTAGCTTTTTGTGTATCTGCTTGCCAACCTGAGATATGGTATTTATAAACAGGTCGCGGAGTGAATATCGCTGTGCTATCTAATACAGTGACAACTTTCTCCACGAGATTTTCTGTAGTCTCACTTTTCCACGCCGCCGCAGGTAAATCGCCAGAGGAAATTAAATCTAAATGCTGTTCTCGATCCCAAACAACCACCTCTCCACAACGGATATAGCGGATGCGGTGCCAAGGAATATCCCCATCTGTCGCCCATTGTGCCAGAGGTTTTTCTCTGATACCTGTAGATGAAAGACGTTCTTGAAACCCGACAACAAAAGCACTAGTATCAAGACGCACATCCCAGATAATGCGATCGTAAACCTCGCGACTGGTGGCCATTTTTCTCTTTTCTGATTTTGACATCTTCCAACGCTTGAACCCCCTATACCCCTAATGAGCGTTGTTTACTCAGGGTAGTACACTCATAATACATCATACTTCATCAAATAGGGCAATACCAAATCCCTGAGTAACGCCGTGTGCAACTTTCTCTAAAACCTAACCCCCAACCCCTTCCCTTGTAGGGAAGGGGAGCAAAAATCAAAGCCTCTACGCCACTTGCTTCTCCCAAGGGGAGACGCTACGCGAACAAGTCGGGAAACCCGCCCAACGCAGTGGCTTCTCCTTGTAAGCGAGAGGTTTGGAGAGGGGTTTTAAAAATAAGTTGCACATCGCGGTAAGTAATAGTTAAACTCTCAACCATTTCGATACTTTGGGGTCTTTGTTATAGCGGTAAGTCACGCCGTCTTTAGTAGTGATGGATTTTCCTTGACTGGCTCGGCTTCTAATTGTGCCGAGTGAATAATCTGTTAATGTCTGCATTTCTTTGTGAGAAAACCCTGTGATGATGTTTGTTGTCACAGTGGTTTCTGTAGGCGGGTTATTAATAGTAATTGGCACATTTTCTGGAGGAGGATTAGTAACAATTTGTTTTTGCTTTTGATAATCTTCCACAGTGACAAGTTGCCAAGTAGAATTTTCCGATAGTTCTAGAACCCATTGATGATATTGAAATAAACTTTCTCGGTGTCCAACACTGATAAACGTTGTTTTTGTCTCTTGTAATTGTTGATATAAATGCCCTTCATTAGTTAAATCTAAAGCACTCGTTGCTTCATCTAATATAGTAAAGCTAGGATGAGTAATTAATAGTCTTGCAAATGCTAGACGTTGCTGCTCTCCCAGCGATAATATATTCTCCCAAGGGACTTCTTTATCAAAGCCTTCGACGCGATTTAACACATTTTGTAGGTTAACTTTTTGTAAAACCTCTTTTAGTTGGTTATCGGTCAATTGAAGATTGGTATTAGGATAAAGTAACTGTTCCCGCAGAGTGCCTAAAATGATGTAAGGACGTTGGGGTAAAAATAAGACCTCTTCTAGCGGCGGGCGGACTAAACGACCTGTTCCAGCATTCCACAAACCTGCGATCGCTCTCAATAAAGAACTTTTACCGCGACCACTCGGCCCCACAATTAATAAACCTTCTCCCTGCTGAACAGAAAGTGATAAATCCTCGACAATCACCTGTTCATAATTGGGTGTTTGTAAGGTGACATTGTCAAAAGTGAGATGGTTTTCTTCTACTGTTTTGATTATACTAACATTTGTTGGCTCTTTCGCCACTTCTTCCAAAGCAGAAGAGAACTCAGATAACCTCTCAACATAAATAGAAAATCGACCGGAAACGCCAAATTCATTGATTAATTCTGCGAGGGAATTAGCAAACAAATATGCACACAAGGAAGCTTGACTAATTTCTCCAAAACCTAGCCTATTTGTAATATATAAGGGGCCTAGTATAAGAAATGGAAATATTTCAATTACAGCCTGATATCCTCTATTAAAAACGTCTTGATTTCTTTCCCAGTCAATCCTACGCTGAACATTTTTGACCAATTTATTAAATCTTTTACCAATGATATTAGACTCTTGTTTTTCTCCCCGAAAGAAAGCAACTGATTCAGCATGAACTCTGACATGAGTCAGACAATAGTTGTAGTCAGCCTTAGATTCTAGTTCTTCTTGATTAATCTTATTTAACTGTTGAGTCAAGTATACAGCGACCACATTACCTATAACTGTATAAATAACTAAAATAATGGCAACTTGATGAGAGATTGTCCAAATAATTACAATATAAGCTATGATTTCTAGAATTTTTTCCAAGGAAGTAGTTACGAATGTCAAAGCATTATTAATAACCGGTTCTATTTCTTGAGATAGACGTTGGTCAGGATTATCAATATCAGATTTAAAATTTATTTTGTAGTATGCTCTTCCGTACAAATATTTTGCGAGAATGTGATTATTCAGCCATTGATACCAATCAAGCGAAATTTGCTTTCTCACAAATTTAGATAACCCGACAAAAGCTGTGACAAATATCAGGGCTATACTATAAATAAATACAGTATCAAAAAACTTAGAAACATCCTTTCCTGTAATAGTAATATCGACTAAATACCGATAAATAAAATTAGTAAATACATTTAGACTCACAAGCCCAATTATGAGGAGAATGAGGGTAATCAGCATTCCCCAGGAACGAATCACTGCTGAAAATGCTCTTCCCCCCGCCTGGGTTGGATACCAGTAAGGTTCAGTCAGGGCTTTGATATTTTCCCAAAATTGAGTTAAAGCTGAATAAGGGTTTGTTATGGGTTGATCGCGGGAAATTTGAGCTTGCATATTCTAAAAATATTGTGATTTTGATTTGATGTATAGGAAGCAATTTAATCCTTATTGGTCAAAGTGAAAAGGGGAAAGGGTAATAAAAGACTTTACCCTGCTCCCCTGTCCACCTTCATTTGGTAATTTGAGGTTGTCAAACTACTAATTTGATATATAGGACTCGTATTTAATTTTTGCGAAGCTAGGTACACTTTTATTGCTTCTTCCCTGTTCCCTGTTCCCTGTTCCCTCACTACGCAAACAATTTCAGAAATCAAAGCGGATTCCTATAGTTAGTTAGCCTTATTACCAAACGCCATTTGCTCTGTCATCAATTGGTCATCTATAAAACCGCTACTTATGAAATAAGAAATGTAAGTTTTCAGTAGGTTTTTGTCTAATGCAGGATACATGATATCAGTATTTACTAAACCATTCATAGTGTTTTGATAGTCGAATTCTGGTTCTTTGCAAGTATCTGCCGTGGTTTTGGGTATGATATGAGACAAAAATCTTAAGTTATCTGGACCATACATCTGTTGATGACGTGTAATTTCTGAATGCCATTGCTCTACAGGAATCAGTTGCACAGGGTATCCTAAAGCACAAAGCAATTTAAACAAATGCTTGAGAGGAGTAGAGTCTGGATTGACTAGGTGAAATGCTTTTCCTAGAGACTGCTTTTGCCCTGATAGATGAACAATGATCTTGCTGACATAGTCTACAGGGGTCAGGTTATCTTCTAAGTCAATATCAGGGGCTATTTTTGTTTGTAAACAGCCTTTCACCAGCCTGCACCATAAATCATCTGTGTTACTTACCCCAGTTCGGCTGTGTCCTGTAATTCTTGCGGCTCGATAAATAGCCACAGGAAGTCCCAAATCACGAGCTTGCATAACTAACTGCTCTGCTACCCACTTGCTTTGGACATAGCCATTATCAAGAACTTGATATTGCTCAAGCGGGTCTGATTCCAGAATTAATCCATCTTCATTGGGAGACGATGCTAATAAAACAGATGTCGTGGAGATGAAATGCAAAGGTTTGACTTTGGTTTCACTAGCTAATCGGATGATTTCTTCTGTCCCCAGGACATTAGCTCCTTTTAAAACAGAGTAAGGATAGATCACATTGATCAAAGCACCACAGTGATAGATCACATCTATTTCACTAGCCAACTGCTGAAACTCTGATTGAGACAGACCTAAATAGCTTTTTGCTAAGTCTCCAGCTACAGGAATGATCCGCTTTGTGTCAATTCCTTCCCAGAGTTTGTAAAACTTGAGTTGACTTTGCAGCCTCTGCTGTGCTTGTTGAGCATTGCTAGCTCGAATCAAGCAATAAATATCAGCCTGGGTTTGTTGTAGAAGTTCATCAAGCAAATGAATTCCTAGAAAACCTGTGGCTCCCGTTAAAAATATACGCTTGGGCTGGTGATAATCATCACAACGCTGTCTGGAGATGTGGATGTTGGGATCTAAGACAGCTTCTGCTTTTAAATCTGGGATAGTTCCTCTGGTAATGGTATCCTTCTGGCTGATTTGTAATCTATCAACCCCTGCTGCTAGTTCTGCGACTGTAGGGTTTTCAAACAGATAACGTAGGGGTAAATCTAGTTGTAAAGCTTCTCTTAATAGAGACATCACCTGTATCGCTCGTAAAGAATTTCCCCCTATGTCAAAAAAGTTATTGCGAATACCTAGCTGTGTTGTGCCTAAAACACTGCTCCAAATATCTGCTATGAGTTTTTGTGTGGGAGTGGTGGGGAAAACAAAGTTGCTGAGGTCAATCTCTTGGGAGGGTGCGGGTAGGGCGCGACGGTCAACTTTGCCATTAGTCGTGACTGGTAAACCTTCCAACATCACAAAAGCCGTGGGAACCATGTAACTGGGTAGCTTTTGTTTTAAGAAGCTTTGTAATTCATTTTGGGTTAAGGATGGATTATCAGAGACAACATAAGCGACCAACTGTTTATGTCCTGGTTGGTCTTCTCTGACTATGACCACCTGACAAATTACATCAGGATGCTGAACTAACAGACTTTCGACTTCTCCGATCGCCACACGAAAACCTCGGATTTTCACCACATCATCAAGGCGACCGATAAACTCGATGTTACCGTCAGGTAAATAACGTGCCAAATCTCCAGTTTTATAGAGACGATGGGATTTTCCATCTTTAAACGGGTGAGGAATAAATTTTTCTTGTGTTAATTCTGGGCGGTTGAGATAACCCTGTGCTAACCGCACACCACCAATGTACAATTCGCCTTTAACGCCAATTGGTACTGGTTGCAGATGAGAGTCCAAGATGTAAATTTCTGTATTAGCGACAGGACGACCAATGGGGACTGTATTGGTTTTTTCTGGGTGGAAATTCTGCACATCATAGACTACGGCTGTCACCGATGCTTCAGTGGGGCCGTAGGCATTGAGACAAGTGATTCTATCGCCTACAAATTGCTGCCACATCGCCACTGTTTCTGGTAAAACTGTATCTCCACCCACAGTCAATAAACGTAGACTTGGCGGCACAGTGGCATAGGATTGAGATACCGCTACCATCCATTCATGCCAATAGGCGGAAGTGAGAGTCAAGACACTCAGCTGTTTTTGTGCAATAAACTGGGAGAAATTGGCAAAGGAAGAAAACATTTGTGTCGGTCTTAACACGACTGTTCCGCCTTTAAACCAAGTGGGGAAGATTTCTTCGACTGCGACATCAAAACCGAAAGCAGCAAATTGTAAAACGCGATCGCTACTCGTTAGGCTAAAGGCTTCACTAATGGCACTACAATGATTTACCAAGGCGGCATGGGTCAACATCACACCTTTGGGTCTGCCGGTCGAACCAGAAGTGTACAATACACAAGCTAAGTTTTCTGGAGCTGCTGCACTTACGGGATTTTCTCGATGTTGAGAATTCACTACATCCCACTGTTGATCTAAAGCAATCACTTTCACCCCTGCAACTGGCAAGGTGTTGAGTAAACTTTCCTGGGTAATCAATACAGAAATTTCTGAATCTTCCGATATGTAAGCTAATCGCTGTTGGGGATAATCAACATCTAGGGGAACATAACCGCCACCAGCTTTGAGGACGGCTAACAGTGCTACAGTCATGGAGAGCGATCGCTCTAAATAAATTCCCACTAATACCTCTGCTCCCACACCTAAAGACTGTAGGTGATGGGCTAATTGATTAGCTTGGGTGTTTAGCTGTTGGTAAGTCAGTTGTTCATTGTCAAATACCACAGCCACAGCATCGGGTGTCAGTTCTGCTTGCTGTGCAAATAATTCATGCAGACATTTACCTACAGGATAATCAGCCTGAGTATCATTCCACTCCAGTAGTAACTTTTGTTGCTCAACTGCGGTTAATATAGGCAATTGGTCAATGGGTTCTTGGGGATGACTCACCACTGCTTCTAACACAGTCACAAAATGACCAATCATCCTTTCAATAGTGCTGTGGTCAAATAAATCAGTGTTGTATTCCCATACTCCCACCAGTCCGTTAGCAGTGTTCTGCATGAATAAGGTCATATCAAATGCAGCTGTCATACCTGGAATTGGCAGTGAACTAACAGTTAACCCGTTTAACTCCAACTCAGACACAGGGGCATTTTGCAAGTTAAACATGACTTGGAAGAGTGGGGTATGGGATAAATCCCGTTCTGGTTGCAATGCTTCCACCAACATTTCAAAGGGCAGGTGTTGATGAGCATAAGCACCTAAAGCCATGTCTCGCACACGAGTCAGCAATTCACTAAAGCTGGGATTACCTGCCAAATTGCTCCGCATGACTAAGGTATTGACAAAAAAGCCAATTAACCCTTCTACTTCCGCGCGATCGCGGTTAGCAATTGGTGAACCCACTAAAATATCTGATTGTCCCGTGTAGCGATACAGTAGGGTATCAAATGCTGCTAACAGCGTCATGAACAGGGTACAACCTTGCTCCTGGCTGAGTTTCACTAATTTATCAGTTAACTCCACTGACAGCGCAAATTCATGAATCGCGCCAGTCACAGTCTGTACAGCAGGTCTGGGTCGGTCAGTCGGTAATGATAAGACAGTGGGTGCATCTTTTAATTGCCGTTCCCAGTACGAGAGTTGGTTTTGTAGCACCTCCCCTTGCAACCACCGTCTTTGCCACAATGCGAAATCTGCGTACTGAATTGGTAGTGGTGCTAAAGGTGAGGGCTGACCTTGAGAATAAGCGTTATATAGTTGTGTGAGTTCTTGAACAAACACACCCATTGACCAACCGTCAGAAACAATGTGGTGCATACACACTAACAAGACTTGTTCTGTCTGGTTCAGTAGTATTAATTTCACTCTAATTAAAGTTTGTCTTACCAGGTCGAATCGTTCAATTAGTTGTTCTTGCACTAATTGTTGTACCAATATTTCCTGTTCTGTTCTGGGTAAGTGCTGTAAATCAACAATTGATACTACTCCCTGTTCCCTAATAACTTGAGTTGGTTGTCCATCAACGGTAATGAAGTTAGTACGTAGAGCTTCGTGGCGATGAATAATTGCTTGTAAACTTTGCTCTAACGCCCCAATTTGCAGATGCCCTACCAAACGCAAAGCAGTGGGTATATTGTATAAGACACTCTTTTGATCAAATTGGTCTAAGAACCACAAACGCTGTTGAGCAAAAGACAGGGGTAATTCTGCGTTACTTGCTCTTGGTAAAATAGGCGGTGCAGAGATTTCTAACGTTTCTTGTTGCAACTGGCCAATGATATGCGCCAACTCACCAACTGTAGGGGCAGCAAACAACTCATACAATGGTAGTTCTACTTTGAAAATACTGCGGATACGTGAAACTAATTGTGTTGCTAGTAGCGAGTGTCCCCCCAGTTCAAAGAAGTTATCATCAATACCCACTGGCTCTACTTTCAGCACTTGCGCCCAAATTTGTGTGAGCAGTTCTTCTATTGGGGTACGTGGAGCAAGATATGTATTAGAAGTAGTGCTTTGGGCTGGTGCAGGTAAAGCACGACGGTCTACCTTACCACTGGGAGTTAGTGGTAAGGACTCCATGATCACAAAAGCACTGGGAACCATGTATTCTGGTAAGTTGGCTTTCAAAAACTGCCGCAGTTCTCTAACTGTGGGTGTACATTTCTGATGTGCTACCAGATATGCAACTAAACGTTTATCGCCCCTAGTATCTTCACGGACAATGACACAACACCCTTCTACACCCTCAAACTGACTCAGTGCTGCTTCCACCTCGCCCAATTCAATGCGGAAACCACGTATTTTGACCTGACTGTCAATGCGTCCTAAGTATTCAATATTGCCATCTGCTAAATAGCGAGTTAAGTCTCCAGTTTTGTAGAGGCGACCAGCACTAAAAGGATTATTGATGAATCTTTCCTGTGTTAAGTCTGGGCGGTTAAAGTAGCCTCTAGCCAAAGCGACACCACCGATGTACAACTCTCCAGGCACACCAACGGGTACAGGCTGTAGATTTTTGTCTAAAATCTGAATCTGTGTATTAGCAATTGGCTTTCCAATGGGAGGCAGTAGAGGCCAAGTTTCTACTGAATGAGAAAGTGTCAAAGCCGTAACCACATGACTTTCCGATGGCCCATAATGATTGTGCAGAGTGCAATTGCCTAGCTGACTGAACCATTGAGAAATCGCAGGAGTAATTTGCAACTGTTCACCAGCCGTAATGATTTCTCTCAGATGACTAGCAAATTTTCCACTACCAACGGCTACTTCCGCTAGTTGTTGTAAAGCGACAAAGGGAACAAACAATCTGGCAACTGTTTTTTCTTCCAGAAAACTTAATAAAGCTAAGGCATTCCGGCGCAATTCCTCTGTAATCAAAACTAATGTACCACCAGAACACCAAGTAGAGAAGATTTCTTGGAAGGAGACATCAAAGCTAATAGGAGCAAATTGTAGGGTTTTTGCATCCTGAGCAATTGTTGTATTCTCCAGTTGCCACAGAATTAGATTACACAAGGGTAACTGATTCATGGCTACACCCTTGGGTCTGCCTGTAGAACCAGAGGTATAAATTACATAAACTAAATTATGGGTTTGTACGGCGGAGATGGTATTTTCTCGACTTGATTGGGAAATTACTGGAGCATCAGTATCTAAACAGACAATTTTTGCTTGATGCAGGGGTAGTCTGTTGAGGAGTGACTGCTGAGTTAGCAACACTGAAACTTCGGCATCTTCTAACATGAAAGCCAAACGCTCAGTCGGATATTCTGGGTCGAGTGGCACATAAGCACCACCGGCTTTGAGAATACCCAAAAGTCCCACAACCATTTCTAAAGAACGTTCAACACAAATACCTACCAAAACATCAGGTTCTACGCCCAAAGACTGGAGGTAATGCGCTAATTGGTTAGCGCGGCTATTTAATTTATAGTAGGTTAATTGTTGGTTGCCACACTCCACAGCTATGGCATGGGGTGTACGTTTCACCTGTTCCTCAAATAACTGATTGATAAACGTATCTTGGGGATAGTCTACCTGAGTATTATTCCATTGTGTTAATAGCTGCTGTTTTTCAGCTGCTGTGAGTAATGGTAATTGGGAAATTTGTCCTTTGGGGTTGGCAACAATTCCCCAGAGCAATGTTTGGAAATGTCCCAACAAACGAGCGATCGCTGCATCATCAAATCGGCTAGTATCATAGCTAATCCTCACTAGTAATTGCTGACCAGGAATCGCTATGATTGTGAGGGGATAATTAGTTTGCTCAATGGCGTGAAAATCGTCTATCGAGAAACCATAATTGTTCTCTGGGGCGGCTTCATCAACTGGATAATTATCAAAAACAACCAGACTCTCAAATAAAGGTGTTCCTCTAGGAACATCACTTAGCCCTTGAATATCTACCAATGAGCTATATGAATACTGCTCAGATTCAACAAGTTGTGTCTGCAAATCCTGCAACAAGGCCAAAACTTCAGTTTCATTTCCCAGATGAACTCGCACTGGCAAAGTATTGATAAATAGTCCTACCATCGACTCTACACCAATCAAAGATGCGGGACGGCCGGACACAGTAGCACCAAAAACTACATCTGTTTCTTGACTGTAGCGATACAGCAGTAATGCCCAAGTCCCTTGCACAACGTTATTCATCGTCAATTGATGCTGTCGGGCAAAAGTCTGTAGGGCGGTTGTTGCTGCCACTGTCAGTTGAATTTTCTGCTCTTTGTAACTAGCGTCTAACTGTTGACGCTGGGATGAGGGTTTATCGACTGTTAACGGAGTAGGTGCGGTAAAACCTTGGAGTTTTTGTCGCCAAAATTCTTGAGCTTTGGTCAAGTCTTGCTGCTGTAACCAAGCAATATAGTTGCGGTAGCTTAAAACTGGTGGTATTGTCTGAGTTTCACCCTGGAGAATTGCTTGATAAAAATACAATAAGTCTTGGAAAATAACAGGTACTGACCAACCATCAAGCAATAAATGGTGAAAATTCCACACAAATTGATAGCTATTTGCACTCAATTTTATGAGACTCAAGTGCATTAATGGTGCAGTAGACAGTTGGAAACCCTGCTGTCGCTGAGACTGCAATAACGACTCTAATTTTTGTTGCTGCTGTTGTGGAGATAGGTGCTGCCAATCATCAGTCTGTAGTTTCACATCTACTTGCCGATACACTACTTGCAGTGGCTGTGGCAATTGCTCCCAAACAAAACCAGTCCGCAAAATTGAGTGTCTTGCTATCACTTGCTGCCAAGCTTGTTCAAAGGCTGATAGGTTGATCTGGCCACTCAAATTGTAAATTGACTGCTCAAAATATGTCGGAGAATCGGGAGCATAAAGGCTCTCAAATAGCATCCCCGCTTGCATCGGCGAGAGTGGATAAATATCTTCAATATTTCGCCAGTGAGTTTTGCCTGATTGATGTTTGCAGACTAAAGCCAAGGTTTGGTCTAGTTCTAGCTGGTTGAACTTCACGAGTGAGAAATCTGAAGGTGTATAACCTCCATTCTCACCAGATGCACAATGAGCAATGAGTTGCTGCAATGTCTGAAAAAACTCTTGTGCCAGATTTTCGATTGTCGCGTGCTGGTGCAGATTTGTGCTGTAAGTCCACTCTATGCGTAACTGTTCTCCCGCAATAATGCTGTCTATCTCTAGTAGGTAAGGGCGGTTGTTTTGCAACCCGTGCATTTTTACCGCCGACTCACTAGCTGGCTGCATCCAAGAAGATGTATTGACTTGTTGATCAAATTGACCCAAATAATTAAAACTGATTTGAGCTTGGGGAAGTGCCTGTAGTTGGTTAGCAATTTCTGGATCTTGACTCAGATAGCGTAATAAACCATAGCCAATGCCTTTATTGGGAATAGCCCGCAGTTGTTCTTTAACGGATTTTAAGACATCTGCTAGCTTTTCTGTGGCTGGAAGTTCTACCAGCACGGGAAAGATAGTTGTAAACCAGCCTACAGTACGTGATAAATCCACACCATCAACAATATCTTCTCGTCCATGACCTTCTAAATTAAACAGTACACTGCGAGAATCAGTCCATTTGCTCAAAACCAACACCAAGGCAGTTAGCAGCACATCGTTGATTTGAGTGTTGTAAGCTTTCGGTACATCGTGGAGTAAAGCACGAGTTTCTGACTCACTTAAAGACAAGAATATGCTGTTGGCTGTAGCAAAATTATTGACTCCTTTTGTAAAGTCTACGGGGATAGAAGGAACTTTGAGGCGAGCTTCGTCAAGCCAATAAGCGACTTCAGACTTGAGGGCTGGTGATTGTGCGTAAGCTGTTAATTTCTCAGACCAATCTTGAAACGAAGTGGTTTTAGGAGGAAGCTGAAGGGTTTGACCTTGAGCAAGTTGCTGGTAAGCGGTTTGCAAATCATTTAATAAAATCCGCCACGATACGCCATCAATTGCTAAGTGGTGGATGACTATGAGTATTTTCACTCTTTTGTCAACCCCTAAATGAAAAAAGGCTACTTGCACTAGATTTTCTGACAGATGCAAATTTCCCTGCAAGAACGCCTCTTGATCTGCAATGGCTGCCTGTTGCTCACTCTCTGAAAGTGCCGATAAGTCGATGTAAGAGAAAGCGAGGTGATCATTAGGCGCAGAATAAATTTGTTGCCAAGTTGCATCAGATGGTGTGAAGCGTAGGCGTAGAGCATCATGATGTACCAGTAATTGCTGGAATACTTGCTTTAATATTTCTGGCTGGAGGTCACAAGGAAATGAGAGTAAAAATGCTTGGTTGAAATGGTGTGCTTCTACCAAATTCTGCTCAAAAAACCAGTGTTGAATAGGAGTTAGAGGTACTAAGCCTGTGACTAGTTCCTGTTTGACCTTGATCGCCTCAATTGTACCTGCTACTGCTGCTAAATCTGCGATCGCTTGATGGGCAAATAATTGTTTAAG
This sequence comes from Aliinostoc sp. HNIBRCY26, assembly GCF_050235535.1. Classification (GTDB taxonomy): domain Bacteria; phylum Cyanobacteriota; class Cyanobacteriia; order Cyanobacteriales; family Nostocaceae; genus Trichormus. The sequence continues at coordinate 6,284,859 of NZ_CP189852.1, read as the reverse complement.
TGTCAGTTGTAGTCCCGCAAGCTTGGCTTTGGCCAGAATTTGAATACTGAGAATAGAATCGCCACCAAGTTCAAAGAAGTTATCGTAAATACCTACTTGCTTTACCCTCAGCACTTCTGACCAAATCTGCGCTAAGATTTTTTCGGTTTGATGACGCGGAGCTACAAAACTGACTTCGAGTCCCTCACGAGAGTCTGGTGCTGGCAAGGCGCGCCGGTCTATCTTCCCGTTGGGAGTCACAGGCAAAGACTCTAAGATCACAAAAGCATGAGGCACCATATATTCTGGGAGTTTTTCTTTGAGATATTGGCGCAGTTCACTTATAGTTATTGTGTGATGTGGCACTACGTAGGCGACTAGTTGCTTCTGCCCAGGAATATCTTCACGAACAATCACACAGGATGTCTGTACGTCAGGATGGCGGTTGAGCGCGGTTGCGACTTCGTCCAACTCAATGCGGAAACCACGTATTTTTACTTGATTATCAATGCGACCAAAGTATTCGATGTTGCCATCAGCGCCCCATCTTGCTAAGTCGCCAGTTTTGTAAATTCGCTCGACTTGACCAAATAGATTAATTTCAATAAATTTTTCAGCAGTAATTTCAGGACGATTTAAATATCCTCTAGCTAAACCAACCCCAGCAATACACAATTCCCCTGGTATTCCTGGCGGTAATAGTTGATGATGTGCATCTAAAATATAGATGCGGAGATTAGATAATGGTTTACCAATAAGTGGTTTTTTGCCATTGGGTTGACACAGAAATATAGTAGCCGTCACTGTGGATTCTGTTGGCCCATAGCAATTGTAGAAATGTCTCTCCGTTCCCCACTGATTAACTAATTCAGTTGTACAAGCCTCACCACCGGCTGTGAGACATTGCAAATCAGGTAAACTTGCCTTCGGTAAGACAGATAAAGCTGAAGGAGATAAAAAGCTATGGGTAATTTTGTTTGCTGTTAAAAAGTCAACTAAGCTTTGACTAGGTAATAAAGTTTCTTTATTGGCTAAATACAAACAAGCACCTGTGACGAAAGCCGTAGTAATTTCAGCTACGGATAAATCAAAACTAAAAGAGCCAAATTGCAACAAACGGCTGTGGTTTTGAACTTGGAAAGTTTTAGCCCAAGTTAAACTTAAATTGACAATGGCGCGATGCTCAATCATCACCCCCTTGGGTCTTCCTGTCGAACCGGAGGTATAAATTACGTAGGCTAAATGATCAGGCTGACTTTGAGGACTGGGATTTTCAGTTAACGCTAAATTGAAAGTGTCTTGGTCTAGACAAATTACCTGATAAGGGTTTTCTCGGTTATCTAAGGGTAATTGACTTAATAGTGACTTTTGAGACAGCAACAAAGACACTTGAGCATCTTCCAACATCAAGCTTACACGCTCAGGAGGATATTCTGGGTCAATTGGCAGATAAGCCCCACCAGCTTTGAGAATTCCCAGAAGTCCGATCGCCATTTCTAGCGATCGCTCCACACAAATACCTACCAGTACGTCTGGTTTTACACCCAAAGACCGCAAGTGATGTGCTAACTGATTAGCCCGACAATTCAATTGGTGGTAAGTTAATTGCTGATTTTCAAACACCACAGCCACAGCATCCGGTGTTTTCTCTACCTGCTCTTCAAATAACTGATGCAGACATTGATCTTGGGGATAATCTGTGTGAGTATTATTCCACTCTACTAACAATTGATGCTGTTCTTTTTCAGTCAGCAAAGGCAATTGCCGCACTTTTTGTTGGGGATCTTTGACTATTGCTGCTAACAAAGTCTGGAAATGACCAATCATCCTGGCAATTGTGTCGGGTGTGAACAGGTCACTGTTATATTCCCAAAACCCCTTTAATCCCTTTTTGGTTTGCCATGCTGAGACACTCAAGTCGAACTTGGATGTACCCCGGTCGATGATTTCTGGAGTCAGACTAATGTCAGGTAACTCTAAAGTATCAAGGGAGAAATTTTCTAGAACGAATAATGCCTGAAATAAGGGGTTATAGCCAAGGGAACGTTCTGGCTGTAGTGCTTCTACCACTTGCTCAAATGGTATATCTTGGTGTGCGTGGGCATCCCAAACCACAGTGCGAACTTTTTCTAGTACCTGGGAGAAACTAGGATTACCTTCCAACTGGGTACGCAAAACCAATGTATTGACAAAAAAGCCAATTAGTGAATCAATTTCTCGGCGATCGCGGTTAGCAAAAGGTGAACCAATGCAAATATCATCTTGACCACTGTAACGATGCAGTAAAACAGCAAAAGCTGTTAACAGGGTCATAAACAAGGTGACACCTGACTGTTGGCTGAGGGTAACAAGCTCAGAAGTTAAATCTTCGTCGATTTGAAATTCAATTGTCGCACCAGCAAAAGTCTGCACTGGGGGACGGGGATAATCGGTTGGTAACTCCAATAAAGGCGGCGCGCCAGCTAACTGTTGTTTCCAGTATTCTAGTTGCTTTTCTTGGACTTCTTGAGTTAACCATTCTCGCTGCCACACAGCAAAATCAGCATATTGTATTGCTAACTCCGGTAAGGGATTTGGCTTTCCTTGAATAAAAGCTGAATACAATGCTTCTAATTCTCGGAAGAATACCCCCATTGACCAACCATCTACAACGATGTGGTGCATGGTGATAATCAACAGGTGATATTCTGGTGTTTGCTGTAGTAAAGTGGCTTTTACTAAGAAATCTGTACCTAAATCAAAAGACTGACTTACTTCCTGAGTGATGATTTTTTGTACAGCAATTTCTGTGCATTCCTGTACATCTATCACAGGAATGCTGATAGTTAAATGAGGTCTAATAACCTGAAGGGGGACACCTTCTACCGTCGGAAAGTTAGTACGTAAAGCTTCATGACGACGAATAATTTCGTTGATGCTCTGTTCTAAGGCTGTGACAGAGAGTTTACCAACAATTTTTAATTGGAAACTCTCATTATAAAATATGCTTTCTCCATCTAATTGGGAAAGAAACCACATTCTCTGCTGTGCAGAAGATAAAGGTAAATCTTTATCTCTAGAAACGGGAACTAAGGATAAAGAAGTTAATTGTGTAGCTGTTTGTGCTTCTTGTAAAAAAGCGATAATCTCTGCTTTGCGTTCCTTAAGTTGCTGTTTTATTGCGGCTGTTATTGCTCCTTTGGGGGCGCGATAGCGTAACTGATCATCCTCAATCCAGATTTTAATATCTAAAGTATTTAGTAAAGATAAAAATTCAAATATAGCCATTTTATAAATAATCCTCTTCGTATTCTTCTGCGAGTGTTTCAGTAAAGGAATTTTTATTTTGAGTTACTGCTTGAATTGCTACAATTGTCTGAGCTAAATCAGCAATAGTAGGTGCTTGGAACAAACGCTGTAACGATAATTCCACAGCGAAATCTTCGCGTAAACCAGCAATCACTTGTCCAGCAAGTAAGGAATTTCCCCCCAGTTCAAAAAAGTTGTCGTAAATGCCTAGCAGTTGCACTTTCAAAACTTGCTGCCAACATTCAGCAATTTTCATCTCTATTTCGTTGCGTGGTTCTATTCGCTCTCTAGTTTCCTGAGACTTAATGTTGTTAATGAGGCTAACACGATCAATTTCGCCATTTTCCAAACAAGGAATTTCTGGAATTTGTACCAAGTCGCAATTACAAGCATTATCAAAGCGGTCTTGTACTCGTAAATTTGATAACTTAACTTCGTTAAGTCTAGAAGTAAAATAAGCAGTTAACTTCTGCAAATTAAATATTTGAGACTGCCAACATTGAATGTTTTGATTGCTTCCATCTAAACCTATCAATACATTTGTTTGCTGATGTTGTAGACTAGCAAGCATTGAAGATATGGCTTGGGAAGCAGACATAATATAAAAACCTTTGGCGCGGATCAGATTCTTCATCTGATATCCTTGGCTCATGCCTTTGTCATCCCACATACTCCAACTGAAACAATAGCTGGCTAATTTACCCTGGGCATTTTGGTAATGAGAAAAACAATCTAAAAAGCTATTAGCAGCAGCATAAGCTCCGACAGCGATGCTCCCAAAAAAGCCGTGTGCTGAAGAAAAGTTAATAAAAATATTGTCTTGATTGTGTTTAATTAATTGATGCAGTACCCAAGCTCCTAAAACTTTAGGACGAAGTATAGAGTTTAAACTTTCCTGAGTCTCATTAATTACCAGTTGCTCATGAAAAGTTCCAGCTAAATGCAGTATGCCATCTAGGTTTTTACCCCATTGAGCTTGAGCTTCGTCAACTGTGATTTGCAACTGTTTTAAATCACAAATATCCACAGCTTCGTAGATTACCTCTCCCCCAAGTTGTTTTAATTCTTGATAGATTTTGAGGCGTTTTTCTGAAGTTAAAGGGGTTCTGCCGACTAACAGTAATTTGGCTTGATAATGTTGCAGTAAATACCGAGCAACTTCGACACCTATACCACCAAGTCCGCCTGTGATTAAATAAATCCCACCTTGCTTGAAGGTAATTGAAGGTTGAGATTGGCTGATAAAATCGACTTGTTCTAGTCGGGAAACAAAACGCTGTCCATTCCTGTAAGCTACTTCTCGTTCCTTGGCAAAAATTTGGCTCTCTTTTAAGATAAATTCTCCATTTATTTCCGTTTCAGCAAAGGGTAAATCAATGTGACGACAATTTAACCAAGGTAATTCTTGGGGAATGGTTTTCAGTAGTCCTAATACTGCTGATTTCTCATAAGCTATGGGGTCATCTGAGGCAATAGCCTGGATATGAGAAGAAATAAATAATAATTGGACTGAATGATTAACACCTTGAACTTTGGCTAAAGCTTGAGTCAAAAATAATAAACTATATATGCCGTATTCTTGTGCTTGTTCTAAAGTGTCAATGCTTTTGACTTCGCCAATATATTGGTTATAAGTCCATAGGTGAAGAATTTGCCCAATAATGATATTATCTGCTGCTAAAGATTCGAGTAAAAGTTGATAATCTTTGGCTTGTCCTGGTGTGATGGTGTAGTGTGTGTGATTGATTTTGCGGAAATCTTCTCCAGGTGAAACACTTATATATGGCAGGTTATGTTCTGACAATATTTGACATAAATAAGAACCCAAACCATCAGCATCTAAAAATACTAATGTGGAATTAGTAGCAGTGAAAGCAGAATTAATAGTAATGGGATTTTTGGATTGCCAAACTTGACGATAGAACCAATTGGGAATAGTGTTAGCATTACCCAGTAATATATCAATGCGTTTAGTAATTGATTGAAATTCGCCTTTTTGGAAACGTTGGCTGAGTTGCGATCGCTGAATTTTTCCTATGGCAGTTTTCGGAATAGTTTCTTTATCTACTGGAATCAGATAATCTGGATTTATCCGCACTTTATTGACTACAGAAACGCGAATTTCTTTAAGTAGCGTTAATAAACTGGCATCCTCAGTAATAGAAGTATGGAAAAATATTGCTAGTTTATCTGTGTTAATTCCTGATTGTCTGACTGCACAGGCTGCCGTATATGAAACTTCTACTCCTGCTAGTTCTTCAACAGCAGCTTCAATTTCGTGACAGTAGTAGTTCAATCCATTAATAATAATGACATCTTTGATTCTTCCAGTAATAGTTAAGCGTCCTTGATTAAGAGAACCTAAATCTCCCGTATTAAACCAACCATCAGATGTAAAAACTTCTTGATTTGCCTGGGGATTTTGATAATAACCTTTAGTAACAGACTCACCTTTTACCTGTAAACGTCCAATAGTATTTTCTGTTACTATCTGTTCATTTTCGTCAACAATGCGTAATGAAGCACCAGAAATTGGTAGTCCTAGTTCAACAAATGAAGTTTCATCTGATGAAGATTCTAAAGAAAAACTGTCAGAGTAAGTAAGACCAGAGGAAGTTTCACACATTCCAAAAGCTGGATGAATCGCATCAGTTGGCAAACCATGACAACTCAGCAGTTTTAAGAAATTTCTGGCTGTTTTTGTCACAATTGGTTCTCCAGCGTTGATAATAAACTTCATGGAGGATAAATCCCAATTCTGACGATTAATTTTAGTATTGCGATCGCGCTGTGTTTCGTAAGAAAGGTTGCCAAGGGCATCGCAAATTAGGGAAAAAGCAAAATTAGGAGACCAGCTAATGGTAGCTTGATGTTTATCAATCAAATCTAGCCATTGGAGTGGTTTCTGCACAATTAGGTTAGTAGGTACATGAATTTGCTGACAACCTAAACTCACAGCCATAATACTCAGCGAAACTAGCGCACCCACATGATCTAAAGGCATCCAGTTTAAAACGCTTTCCTGACTGGAAAAATCACCCATTAAAATTAATCCAGTCGTCATACTCAAAATGTTGTGATGATTTAACATCACACACTTGGGTATTCCGGTGCTGCCTGAAGTTAAAAGCAATATTGCTAAATCCTCTGGCTGACTTTGATGGTAGTTTAAATCTGGTTGATATTCACGTAATTTATTAATAGTTGCAATCTGAAAATTTTCTAAGTTTAACAGCTTAAAAAAATCATCAATATCGTTGGCTAAAACAACACTCGTCAAAATAAGAGGTTTCCCCAACATCTGCCAAGTGTTTTGCAATTTACTGGCGGTACTATTAGCTAATTCATAGCTTGAAGCAATAGATACTGGCACAGGAACAAAGCCACCTAGCACACAACCCCAAAAAGCACAGATAAAATCTTGATTATCTTTTAGTTGAAAAATTACTTTGTCTTGAGGTTTAAGTCCTAGTTTTCTCAATCCAGCTAAAATGCGTTGAGCATCTTGCCATAATTCTTTGTAAGATTGAACTTGCTCACTGCCATCAGATTTAATGTAAATAATCCCTTTAGTGGAATTTTTCGAGGCTTGTTGTAATACTTCTATTAAAGTTTGAGGAGCATCTTTAGAGTATTTAAGTGGTTCGCCGCAACTAATCGCTAACTTTTTGGCAGAAGATAAATTTTTGTTTTCTATTGTCTGACTATGGGTGTTTATTTGTATCGCTTGGTTATTTTCATCAAGATTTACTTGAGCTTCACCTAGTAAATCATCTAAATGTAGAGGGAGAATTTTGTTAACAACAGGTTCAGCAACAACTGCGACACGCTCAATTTCTGGTAATGACTCTAATTCTTTTTCTAAACTACGCATTAACTCAAAGTCAATCACTTCTAAACTGGCTAGACTCACTTCGTCTACTTCCCCTGCGGCGGTTAGGGGTATGGTGGAGACTGCTACAAATGCTGTAGGTATTAATTCTTGAGGCAGAATTGTTTGCAGATGAGACGATAATTGCTCTGGTATAAATAAACCCGATGGAACTACATAAGCAACTAATTCCTGTTGTTGCTTTGGTGTTTGTTTCTCTCGGACTAAACAATCACTTACAGTCAAACTCGACAAGATAGCAACTTCGATTTTTCTATAGAGAGAAATTTTATCATTTGATGTTGCTAAAATTTGACTATGATTATTTAACTGCATTAGCCTCTATGTCCTTATTAATATTTATTATTTATAAAGTTAATATAGGTTTTTAATTAGGATTTATTGTTCTTATTTATAGGGTTTTATGATTATTCAGCAGATAGATAATCCCAGTTTTAGCAATAAAATGCAATAGTAGTTAAGACATTTAATAAGACAGTTAAGAAATTTAAGGAGACAGTTAAGACATTTAAGGAAATTAGAAATATCTAAAAATCAGAAACTATATTGATGATTTGTAAGGTCGGGTTCTGTGAGATATCTACGTTAGAAAAACAGATTTTTTTGAAAACCCACCTTTACTATTTTGTTTACTATCTTGCGGGACTAGTATTAAAAACAATTTTATTATCCAAAATTTTAAATTTAAAATTCGCAGGTTCAACAGTCTACTAGTCTGCCAAATAAATTATGAGATGTCAGAGATTCCCGTAAAAAAGTCTATTGTGTATACACAAGTCTTATAATTTTGTCTATACGGTTCAGTTAAGGTGGTGAGAGTTAATTTCTCAATTTTTGCTCTGCCTATTAGACAATGAGCAAGATTTGGGGGATTCTCCCCCAAGCCCCCGATTGGGGGACGGTTGCGTCCCCCAAACCCCCTCCAAAATCATTTTTTCGTTCTTTGTTGAGTGATAATTTGCTGGCTTGGTTGAAATTTATTTTTCTTAAGTTTTCAAACAACCTCTAAACTACAGCTTAACTCGCTGTTCTGTTACAAGAGTCAGACTCACCCATTCGCCTTTATTGTTATAACTGCGAACCATACGCTGGCGGAGGTTTGGTTGAATTAACCAACCTACTTCTAAAATTAATCCTTGATTGAATTGTGGGTTGAGAGGAGAAGTTGCGGAAGCACCATTGGGGAGGAGTAAAACTTGTACTTGTCTTTGGGGATTTTGGTCAAAGATGATGGTGTTACCCTGAATCGTAGCAGTTGAAGTAATTGTGCGATCGCTAAAATTCAAAGTTTGAATTAATCGCCCGTTGTTGTCGAGTGTTAGTGTGAGATTAGTTGAGAATGTATCAGCAGGATTCAAATTAGCATACATAGTTATCGCTTCACCTTGCCATTCTCCCAACAAGTCATTTACCTGCAAACGAGGAGTTTCTATTGGTTCGGTACCGGCTAAGTGTTCAGGAATGAGAGTGATTTGATATAGTTGTCCACTTTTATTGAATAACTGAAGTAGCCGCAAACGACGATTTTCGTAGATTAATCCCAGTTCTGCACCAAATGCGGTAAACGGTGCGAGTTGAACTGTACCTTGCGAAAATGAGCCATTGGGAAAAAATAACGTAGTCCGAGGTAGGGAAGTGTAGTCTAAAACTAAATCAGCTTGTCCTTCGCGGCGCACAACCTGACGAATAGTCTGATTATTGTTCAAACCTTCAAAAGAAACAACACTTTTTACACCTTCTAAAAGTTCCCCTTGGGGTGAAAAGCGAATGAATGAACCTTTCCATTCACCAAGATTTTTTAATAGAGATTCCCATTGAGATGTCATGGTTAGTTAATAGTCAATAGTCAATAGTCATTAGTCATTAGTCATTAGTCATTAGTTATTAGTTAACAATTTGCTAAATTTTTTTAACTAAGCGTCTGACTGCAAATAAGCTGCCTATTAATCCTACACCTGCGCCGAAACTTAATAACATTAGGGGTAAAAACAAAATTTGCCCTGGTGTGAGTTGTAAACCGTTGGTGATAAATTGAATAAATTCTGGTTGATTGGTGAGCATTCTAGAAATGAACTGCTGAATTACGGAAATCAAACTCCAGGCGATCGCACCTCCTAGTAAACCAAAGGTGATTCCTTGTAAAATAAACGGGAGATAAATCCACGCCGACGTAGCACCCACTAGCTGCATAATTTCAATTTCCCGCCGACGCGCCAAAACAATCAGACGAATAGTGGTAGTGGTGACTGCGATCGCGGTTAATGTCAAAATACTGGTAATCGTGACAGTAATCCAATTTAAACCCCGATGTAACTGGGCGATACGTTTGACAGCTTCATCTATATACTGCACCGTTTCTACACCTGGTAATTTCGCCAGTTGCGTCGCTAAATTCGGCACAACTTGAGGGTTACGTGCTTTAACTTTCATCTCATCAACCAAGGGATTTTCCCCTAACTGTTGTGTCGCATTATCAATATCCGAAATCCCCAATTCTCTAACTAACTTAGTCCAAGCTTGTTCCTTGGTGATAGTTTGTATATGTACCACATCTGGCATTTGCACCACCGATGTTTCAAGATTTTGGGCGCGTGTGTCAGTATCTAGATAAACTGACACCTCTAGTTGACTACCAAATTGATTGAGGAGTTTTTCAACTTGCCAAGAAGTCTGCAAACTCAAACCAAATAAAAATAATAATACGGTAACTGTACTAACAGCCGCCCAATTCATCCACCCACCACGCAACAAACCCAGAAAGGTTTCCTTGAGGAGATAGTCAAGTTTTGTCAGGAATTTGAACATAGTCAATAGTCAATAGTCATTAGTCAATAGTCAATAGTCATTAGTCAATAGTCAATAGTCATTAGTCAATAGTCATTAGTCATTAGTCATTAGTCATTAGTTATTAGTTATTAGTTATTAGTTTTTTGCTCCTCTCCTACCTTGTCTACCTTGTCTACCTTCCAATCCCCAGTCCCCAATCCCCAGTCCCCAGTCCCCAATCCCCAGTCCCCAGTCCCCAATCCCCAGTCCCCAGTCCCCAGTCTCTTGATAGAATTAAACTAATAGGAATTGTCAAAATCTAGCCGTCGAAAGTCATGCCCTCTGAAATTGCTGTTGAGAAAAAAAAGTTAAAAAATCCGCCTTTGAAACTCCACTATCTAGGCGATCGCGTTCTGCGTCAACCTGCCAAGCGGATAAATAAGGTAGACGATGAAATTCGTCAACTTATACGCGAAATGCTACAAACTATGTACAGCAATGATGGCATAGGTTTGGCTGCACCCCAAGTTGGAATTAATAAGCAGTTAATTGTAATCGATTGCGAACCGGATAACCCTGATAATCCGCCATTGGTTTTGATTAACCCCACCATTAAACAAGTCAGTCGCGAAGTTTGTACGGCGCAAGAAGGCTGTCTGAGTATTCCTGGTGTGTATATGGATGTTAAGCGTCCTGAAGTGGTGGAAGTGTCTTATAAAGACGAAAATGGCCGCCCCCAAACACTTAAAGCTACTGACTTACTCGGACGCTGTATACAGCATGAAATGGATCACCTCAATGGTGTAGTGTTTGTAGATCGTGTAGACAACTCCTTGACTTTGGCACAAGAGTTATCTAAGAATGGCTTCTCGTATCAAGCAGTCAAACCAGTAGAGTAGGGTGGTCTAGTAGTGTATTTAACTCCAAAAAGTGGTTTTTTTCTAGCTAGCTCTTGTGTAACAGCGATCGCAGCTGTTGGTTCAGTGTTTGAATTAAGTTCAGGACAGCCAGATTTAGGCGTACAAATCACCGCCATCATCTTAGCTTTGAGTATTCCTCTAACTGGTTTATTTTTTGTTGCCGCAGTTAGGGACGCAAGGGCTAACATTAAATAAGCATCAGGTACATAAAAAGGGAAAAGGATGAAGTTCACTAGTAAGGTTCATTCTTTTCCCTTTTCTCATGGTTTTAGGGGTGTAGGGGTATAAGGGTGTAAGGGTGTAAGGGTGTGAGGGTTTGGGGGAAGCAAGAGAAGAAAAACTGCACTCAGCACCGGCTAAACTCCCCGCTACCGCTAACAGCACTTTCAAGACGGGTAATCTCTCATTCACCCCTACACCCCTATACCCTCACACCCTTACACCCCTACAATGAGAGAATGCTGACAACTTCTACTCAACTATTACGACTTTCTCAAGGACATCTCAATTTACTAGAGACTTGTCCCCGTAAATTTCAGCACACTTATTTAGAACAACTCAACTCGCCTTTAGATCCTGAACACGAAGCACGTCAGATTTTAGGTAGTCGCTTTCACCTGCTAATGCAGCAGCGAGAAATGGGTTTACCAATTGATCATCTCTTAGCCGCCGATACACAATTGCAAAGTTGGATGTCTGCTTTTGCTGACGCAGCACCAGAGATTATCCAAACCACAACGAATGCTGAAATCTTTCGGGAAAGCGAACACTACCGCACCTTGCAAGTGCAAGATTATTTACTAACTGTTATTTATGATTTACTCATTGGGGATAACCAACAAGCTCAAATCTTAGATTGGAAAACTTATCCCAAACCGCCAGATAAACGCAAGTTAGCCCAAAACTGGCAAACTCGGCTATATATGTATGTCTTAGCGGAAACTAGCACCTATTTACCAGAAAATATTTCTATGACCTATTGGTTTATCCAATCTGAAGGTAAACCACAAAATCTGAAATTTACTTACAGCACTAGCGAACACGAAAAAACTGCGAAGAAACTTCATCAGTCGTTAAATAAATTAACTAATTGGTTAGCACTTTATCAACAAAATCAACCCTTTCCCCAAGTGGCAGAAGGTAATAAAGCTTGTAACTATTGTCAGTTTGCTATGAGGTGCGATCGCATTCCCACTACTGAAGACACCAGCAGCCAAAATAATTTACCAAATATCGCTAATATTCAAGAAGTAACAATTTGATTGGGGATTGGGGATTGGGGATTGGGGACTGGGGACTGGGGACTGGGGACTGGGGATTGGAAGGTAGACAAGGTAGACAAGGTAGATTTCATACCTATGCCCCATGCCCCATGCCCTATGCCCTATGACCAATTCTTTTACACCCTTAATATTTATGACAAATTTTGATCAAAATGATGCTATTTATGTTCGCGAATTAGGGATTGATGATATTGCCCCCGTTTATCATTTGGGAGAAGAATTATTTACTAGTGATTTATATCCCTATCTATACCGTACCTGGGATGAGTGGGAAGTCATCGGACTTTACAACACAGATCCAGAATACTGTCTAGTGGCGGAAACAGATGGAGAATTAGCAGGATTCATTTTAGGGACGATTATTACTAAAGCATCTTGGACTTATGGTTATATTTTATGGTTGGGTGTCAATCCTAAATTTCAGCGTCAAGGAGTTGCAGACAAGTTAGTTGATAAAGTTGTTGCTCGCATGATTGAAGATGGCGCAAGATTTATGTTAGTGGATACTGATCCTACTAATATACCCGCCGTGAAGTTTTTCAATCGTAAAGGCTTTGGTAATATCCGCCAACATATATTTCTATCAATGAATTTAAGCAAACATCCCTATTATGGCAGACTAATTGATTATGAACATCAAAAAGCAGAAAGGGCAGGTTATAGACGTTCTCGTCCTGCAATTCGCGCCCGTAAACCTGATGGATTTGCTAATGAAGTAATTTTAAATCCTCTCGTCAATGAGCCTATAAATAATGAATAATTTATATTGTGATTTTTTGAATTTTGTAGTCTAGTAGGGTGCGTTAAAGCAACGCGTAACGCATCGCACCATAATCACACGGTGCGTTACGGCAATTTATACTGTCGCTCATACTCAAATCCTGAAAATGCCGTAACACACCCTACCTAATATTTACTTTATCAATAATCTCTAAATTTCTGAATACTAACTTTAAAGAATATTCAAATTTAAATTAATTCAATGCAGTGGATTTTAGCAACAACTGAAGAACCACCAGCGTGGTTTATCCAATTAATCAAACAGTACGCGCCTGCATCATCAAGTGGATTATTTGCAGCCCAATTGTTATGGCAACGGGGAATTCAAGATAAATCACAATTAGCTGCTTTTCTTAACCATAAAACATATCAACCCGCTAGCCCCTTGGAGTTTGGGCAAGAAATGCACTTAGCAATGGCGCGTTTACAACAAGCACGCAAGGTAGGTGAAAAAGTAGCGATTTGGGGTGATTTTGATGCTGATGGAATTACCTCTACTTCTGTACTTTGGGATGGCTTAGGACAATTTTTTACTCAACATCAACAGTTAACTTATTACATTCCCAATAGATTAAAAGAATCCCACGGTTTGAATGAAATTGGTATTAATAACTTAGCGGCACAAGATTGTAAATTAATTGTCACTTGTGACACTGGCAGCACTAATATTGATGAAATTATCTATGCTCAAAAATTAGGTATAGATGTCATAGTCACAGACCATCATACTTTACCAACAGAACGTCCACCAGTCACAGCAATTATTAATCCCCGTTATTTACCCAAGGAACATCCACTGTATAATTTGTCTGGGGTGGCGGTGGCTTATAAATTGGTGGAAGCCCTTTATCAAACTTTACCTGATATTCCCCAAGACCCATTAGAGAATTTATTAGATTTAGTTGCGGTTGGTTTAATCGCTGATTTAGTGCAGTTAAGTGGTGATTGTCGATATTTAGCACAGTTAGGAATTCAAAGACTACAAGCGGATTTGCAACAACCACCTACACTGCGCCGCAGGCCAGGAGTAGGGCGATTATTGGAATTGTGCCAGAAAAGTGGCGATCGCCCCACAGATATTTCCTTTGGTTTAGGGCCACGCATCAATGCAGTTAGCCGCATCCAAGGTGATGCTAGTTTCTGTGTAGAATTACTCACCAGTCGCGATGTGAAACGCTGCAATGAACTCGCAGAGGTCACAGAACTAGCCAACGTGCGCCGCAAATCTCTGCAAAAAGACGTACAAACCCAAGTTAACCAAAAACTCAGCCAGTTAGACCTTTCAACTACTAGTGTCATCGTCCTCGAAGACCCCCAATGGCCAGCAGGTGTCTTAGGCTTAGTCGCTGGACAAGTCGCCCAAGAAACAGGCCGCCCAACGATTTTGTTGAGTACGGAAGGGAATGGAGAACTAGCACGAGGTTCAGCCCGTTCAATTAACTCCGTTGATTTATATCAGTTGGTGAAAGACCAAGCTTATCTATTACATCGTTTTGGCGGACATCCCTATGCTGCTGGGTTGAGTTTACCAGTGGAAAATATTCCTTTATTTCGAGATGCGATTAATCAGCAATTACGGCAAACTTTAGGTGGAATCAATCTTACCCCTACGGTACAAGCAGATATTGTAGTGACAGTAGCCGATTTGGGTAAAGAATTATTTTTAGAACTCAAATTATTAGAACCTTGTGGGATGGGAAATCCTGTGCCTAAATTATTTATTAAAAACTGTTGGTTTGAAAATACTTGGCATCGCAATCAACAAGATTCACAAGGGAAAAAAGTACAGTATATTAAAACCGATTTTGATATTCGCGATGATTCTACTAGAAATCCTTTTCCTGGGATTTGGTGGGGACATTATAAAGAAGAATTACCCGTGGGTAGATGTGATTGTATTGCTGAATTAGACTATAACACTTTCAAAAAACGCTATGAAATTAGATTAATTGCTGTTCGTTCTAGCGAAAATTCAACACCACAAACCCAACATTCCGCAAATATTCTAGATTGGCGCAATCTCTCCGAGTCTCTCGTCCCTAATTCCCCATCTCTGATATTAGAAGAATGTCCGACTCATTGGGATGATTTGCGTGCTTGGTGGCGGCGATCGCTATACAATCATCAACAATTAGCTTTAGCTTGGTCAAAACCTGATCATAAACCACCCAAGGCAATTTGGTTGACACTTGTGGGTATTGCTAAATACCTGAGTCGAACAAATCAATTAGTCACCCGTGTACAACTTTTAGAGAAATTGGGAATCAGCGATCGCGCTTTATTTTTAGGCATTAAGGCTTTAAAATATTGGGGATTTACTGTCACAAGACAAGACCGTAATTTGCAATTTACTTGGAATTCTAGCAGCCTCTTGGAGACGAAAGGTGATGTAGCTGTAGCAGAATTTCTCGCTGCTGTGAGTGAAGAACAATTTCAGCAGCAGTATTTTGCGGAAGTTCCTTTGTCTACTATTGTGGCGATGGTGAATCAGATTTGAAGACGCAATTCCAAGATAGGACTTCCAGCTAAAAACATATACTATCACTGTTTGGGCAGGGGAGCAGGGGGCAGGGAGCAGGGGGACAAAGGAAATTATGGCGATAAATCGGGTAATTTAGGCTTTTGGACTCTCTTAATATTTCGGTATCTACTTTAAGACATAATTTTACTAAGATGATTTATGTCTTCAGATTTATGAATTATTACAGAACAATCCTTATAGTTAAGTTCGTAGGTGGTAATACACCTAATTAGTAAGTGAGGCTGACAATCATGTTGATCTATTTATCTAGAAATAATTTTCGGACGCATTCATCAGAAAGCTGCGATCACTATTCAGAATAAGTTAATCATTGCAGCTACAATAATATAAATATTCCCAGTCGCGCCGTCTACTTTGGGAATTGATCAGCAATTATGTCAACGTGAATATTCCAGATAAATTTTCCTTGAATTAGGAAACCATTTTTACTTGCCATCATCTCATCATCGTTCAAGGAAATTCAAAAATGAATCTAATACTCTGATGATATCTTGCACTTGCATCAGAATATTCATAGATCAAAAATTTCTTGTGTTTTCAATAATCTAGCATGATATTGGATAGGGTTAATCTGTCTGTATAACTCTTATTTGATTTTTGCAATGCACATTGCTCAAGTCTTGGTGAGTTTAGTCCTTACGCCTAACACATCCTCGATAGACTTATATTTGTGCAGAAATCAAGTGTAAGAATTTAGTGATCAAGAAAATATGACAATCAAACATGAATCATGTATGTAATTTAGTTGGCTAAATTACCAATTACTTCATCCTAAAAAAAGGGGGAGAGGAGATAATATTAACTCGCTCAACGTAAGTGAGGATTTTGAGGGAGTTTGAGCGTTCTCCTCTGTGTTCTCTAGACGCTACCAACGCTAGATTTACAAGAAAAATAATTACCGCAGTAGGCAATATTTTCTTGTTCCCCTGCGATGATTATATCAATAATCATCCATAATGTTTGCTAATATTAGTAGCATTTTTCAGTTGATGCCTCAATTTACTCCGAAAGTAATAGGTATCAGTCTAAAGGTATGCAAAATTGACTCCTAAAACTTTGTCGTGAACCACAAAACCTGCCACCATTATTCTGTTTTTTTACACATTGAGCAACAGCAGGTGCAATACTGTGAACACCTTACACCGCCAAGAAAATAATTTTTGGCATCAGTCTAATGAACAGATTCCTGAGCAACTTCCTATACTAGAAGCCAACGAATTTCTTCCCCACTTGGGTAAATGGACAAGTATCGGGGGAGGGATAATATTAACTATCTTTCTAGCAGGAATTGCTCTGACATCGATTTTGAAATACAACGTGACGGTGAAAGTCCCGGCTACAATTCGGCCTGTGGGAGATATTAAGGTTGTACAGTCGTTAATCAGTGGCAAAATTGCCAAAATTGCGGTGACAGAAAATCAGACGATCGCAGCAGGAGAAGCCATTGCATATATTGATAATTCTCGTTTGCAAAATCAAAAAAGTCAGTTAATAAATACTATTGAACAAAGTCAATTACAATTCAATCAAATAGATGCTCAGTTAAGAGAAATTGATACACAAATTGCGGCGCAGAGGAACTTAAATCAACGCCTCACTATGGCTGCACAAGCTGAACTGAGTGGGACACAACGCAACTATACAGATCAGCAAGTTAAAGCTATGGCTGATATGGGACAAGCACAAGCAACTTTGACTTTAGCTAGAATACAACGCGATCGCCTGCAACGGGAAAACCTCCTGCAAGCCACTATTCAAGAAACAGAAGCAGCCTTAGAATTAGCCAAAGTCCAACGCGATCGCCTACAACGGGAAAACCTCCTGCAAGCCAACATCCAAGAGGCGGAAACAGCTTTAAAGCTAGCCAGAGAACAACGCGATCGCCTCCAGCGTGACAATCTTTTAAGCACAACAGTAGAAGAAACAGCCGCAGCTTTGAACTTAGCGAAAGCCCAACGCGATCGCCTGCAACGGGAAAAATTGTTACAGTCTACTATCCAAGAAGCTGAAGCTGCCTTAAATTTAGCCATAGTCCAGCGAGATAGAATGCAGCCGATAGTTACATCCGGTGCGATCGCGCGCAACGTCTATGAGGAAAAAGTCCAAGCCGTCAAATCCGCCGAGGCGAAACTAGCACAAGCCCAAGCTAACGCTAAAAATCTCCTCGAAGAAAAAGCCCAAGCGGTGATTTCCGCCGAAGCTAAACTCGCACAAGCCAAAGCTAACGCTAAAAATCTCCTCGAAGAAAAAGAACAAGCCGTAATTTCCGCCGAAGCCAAACTTGCACAAACCAAAGCCAACGCCAAAAACCTCCTTGAAGAAAAAGCCCAAGCGGTAATTTCCGCCGAAGCCAAACTCGCACAAGCCAAAGCCAACGCCAAAAACCTCCTCGAAGAAAAAGAACAAGCCTTCACCACCGCCCAAGCTAATTTACTCAAAGCCAGAACAGCCCTGAATCCCAGTCATGCACCCGTGATTGTCGCCTCGGAACGTATTCAACAAGAACAGGCTAAAGGTGAAGGGACATTAGCAGCTTTAAATAAAGAAAGAGAAACTCTGCTGCAACAACGCTTAGAATTTCAGACACAACTAGATAAAACTCGTAAAGAACTCCAACAAATTGAAAACGACATCAATCAGAGTGTCATTCGCGCCCCAATTGCCGGAACAGTCTTGCAATTTAACTTACGCAATCCAGGACAAGTAGTGCAACCGAGTGAAGCGATCGCCCAAATTGCCCCTCTCAATGCCCCCATTTTGATTAAAGCTTATGTCCCAGCACAAGAAATAAATAAAGTCAAGCCCGGTCAACAAGTCCAGATGCGAGTTTCAGCCTGTCCCTATCCAGACTACGGCACTCTCAGAGGCACAGTCAAAACCATCGCCGCCGATGCCCTCCCCATTGCCAACAACACCCCATTACCCACCCCACCCAAAGCTGGATACGAAGTAATTATCGAACCTCAAAACCCCTACGTCGGCAGAAGTTACAGGCCATGTCAACTCAAATCAGGCATGGAAGGCCAAGCCGATATCATCTCCCGCCAAGAAACCGTTCTGCGCTTCATTCTCCGCAAAGCGAGATTAATTGCAGATATAGGGGTATAGAGGTGTAAGGGTGTAGGGGAGATTTCACCCGCATACCCATTTCTGAATTTTGAATTTTGAATTTTGAATTAATTATGCTTGGTTTCAAAAAAACTTACCCCTGTGTTTTACAGTTCAGTGAAGAAGACTGTGGCGCAGCTTGTCTGGTGACGATTTGCAGGCGTTATGGACGCTTTTTGAGTTTAAATAAAAGTCGAGAAGCGGTAGGAACGGGACAATTAGGAACAACTTTATTAGGCTTGAAACGTGGTTGTGACAATCTCGGTTTTCATAGTAGAGCCGTGAAAGCTTCGCCTGCTATCATCGATAGAATCAAAGAACTGCGTTTACCAGCAATTATTCATTGGCAAGGCTACCACTGGGTAGTTTTACACGAAAAACGGGGACGAAAATACATCATTGCTGATCCTGCTGTGGGTTTGCGTTACGTTAGTCGGGAAGAGTTAACAGCAGCTTGGAATGGGGTGATGCTGTTACTTGAGCCTGATCCTCATCGTTTTGCTCAACAACCCCAAGAAAAACCCCAAGCCGGTTTTATTCGTTTTCTTCAGCGTCTTTCGCCCTATCGGGGGCTATTGTTCCAGGTATTTCTCCTCAATATTGTCATGGGTGTTTTGGGTTTAGGTACTCCGGTACTGATTCAATTACTCACGGATGATGTGTTAGTGCGCGGAGATACGGAGTTACTTACTGTTGTGGTTATCGCTGTCATAGCGATGACTTTATTTAGTAGCACGCTGGAATTATTGGAATCAACGATGATTGCTCATTTTGGGCAACGGTTGCAATTAGGTTTAGTGTTTGAGTTTGGGCGCAGAATTTTACAATTACCTTTAACTTATTACGAATCACGACGCAGTGGAGAAATCACCAGCCGACTCAGAGATATTAATGAAATTAACCAGTTGATATCACATATCGTGGTGATGTTGCCGAGCCAATTTTTCATTGCTGTGATTTCTTTGGGGTTGATAATTTTTTATAGCTGGCAGTTGGCGATCGCTGTCATTTTAATCGGTGGTTTAATGAGTTTATCTAGCTTGCCACTTTTACCCGTTTTGCAACAAAAAACGCGTAATCTCTTAGTTTTAGGTGCAGAAAATCAAGGTGTATTAGTCGAAACCTTTAAAGGCGCGCAGGTGCTAAAAACTACTAATGCTGCACCGCAATTTTGGGATGAATTACAAAGTCGTTTCGGTCGTTTAGCAAATCTCACTTTCAGCACAATTCAAATTAGCATTATTAACAATACTATTTCTAAGTTTCTTTCGACAATTGGCGGTGTAGTTTTACTGGCTTGCGGTAGTATTCTAGTAATTCAAGGACAATTAAGTATTGGGCAAATGCTGGCTATTAATGCCCTTCAGTTTAATGTGTTGGCATTAATTAGTACATTCGTGGGTTTAATTGATGAATATTTCCGTTCTCAAACTGCTGTTTCGCGTTTATTAGAAGTCATTGATGCCACTCCAGAAGTTGATGAAAAAATCCACAAGCCAGTTGCACAAATAGCAGGGGATACAGATATTCGTTTTTCTCATGTGAATTTCCACCATCCTGGAAGAGTGGATTTATTAGAAGATTTTTCGCTGAAACTTCCTGGCGGAAAGGTGATTGCTTTGATTGGTAAGTCAGGCTGTGGTAAAAGTTCCCTAGCCAAACTCCTGGCGGGTTTATATCAACCCAATTCTGGTAATATCCGCGTTGGTTTTTATAATATTCACGATTTATCCCTTGATTGTTTGCGACAACAGGTAGTTTATGTACCCCAAGAAGCCCATTTTTGGAGTCGCTCCATTTTAGAAAACTTTCGTTTAGGAACGCCACACATTTCTTTTGAAGAAATCGTCACAGCTTGTCATGTTGCTGATGCAGATAGTTTTATTAGTCAACTACCGAATAAGTATCAAACTGTGTTGGGAGAATTTGGCGCAAATCTTTCTGGTGGACAGAAACAACGATTAGCGATCGCTAGAGGAATTCTTACCAATCCACCTATATTAATTTTAGACGAATCTACTGCTGGATTAGACCCAGTGAGTGAAAGTAATGTCTTAGATCGTCTCTTAGAATATCGTCAAGGTAAAACTACAATCTTAATTACCCATCGTCCGAGTGTAGTGCAGCGTGCTGACTGGATTGTCTTATTAGATCAAGGTAAGGTGCAGCTACAAGGTACTCTCGAAAGTTTACTAGCTCAACCAGGAGAACATTTAAAATTTTTGTCTGGTTAAATTAATCGTATCTATTCAAAAATAAAATATGAGTCCTATAGAATGTCTTTCCGCACTAAATAGCCTTATTGAGAAGGCTATTTTTTAGCATTAAATATAACCTATTACTAATTTTAATATCTCAATTTACCATGTCCAATAAATATTAATTATTCATATTTCATGAGTCTAAAGAAGTAAAAACTATTTTAGTAATTATGACTTTGGAATAATTTAAAATATCTGGCTTTATTTAATAATAAAAACATAGGTGATGAAACACCTATATTAAGTAAGTGAGGTAAAAATTTCATGTCACAGCAAATTGCTTTATCTGATTTAATGGTGGATCTATCCACAGACGAACAACAGCTGCTAGCTGGTGGACAATTCCTTGGCGATAGTAGAGAAGATAGTGAAAGATCATCTGATGATGATGAAGGTACCACTCGCCTCTACAGAATTAGCAGCACTGCGCTTGTGAGAGTTCGTAAAATCCGTTAATCATCGTGGTTTGTGGTGAGAGGAGAGACTGATAAAACTACTGCTCATTTAATCTGGCAAGTTTTAAAAGTCTGATATCTTTTTTAAGTTAATCCAATTAACTTAGAAATCAACAAGCTAGATATTATCGCTAATATCTAGCATTCTTACCAGTCACAACGTCTATTCACACCTTGGACTTCTAAAACATATTTATTATGCACCCATGAAATAGTATTATTTCATGGGTGCTTATATATTTTAAATCCGCATATCACATATATATTGAATAGTTTTATATAGGAGAATTCTTGTTAGTTTTAATTATGGAAATTTCAATAAGAATGCTAATTTTAAATATTAAAAACACAATATCTATAGATAGAATTAATTATTATTATTTTTATAACTAAAGATTAGTTTTTTACAAAAAAAATATCTCTATAACAGAGATATAGGTGATGAACACCTATGTAACGTAAGTGAGGAAAAAAATTATGTTGAGTCAAACAATTACATCTGATTTATTGACTGATCTATCCACAGATGAACAACAAGTTTTAGCTGGTGGATATGGACGCTACAGAAAAGGCGGTGGTTGTAATGGTGGAAGTGGTGTTGGTAGCACTGAAGAGTCAACTCCAGCACCAGCACCCTTTAGAGGGGGACGTTTAGCAATCGGCTTCATCATCACAGCAACACCATTTTCTAAGTGTTTAAACGGTTATTCTGGCACTAATGGAGACTCTGGTACTAATGGAGGTGGTGTAGGTTCTGGTGGTGAAGACTAATTAAATCCTGATCACTTGCTCAAAGTTGAATTTGAGCAAGTGGGGAAAATATTTTCAGGTTTTACTAGAGACGTTGCATAGCAATGTCTCTAGTTATTTTGTGGAGTATTGAGTTTTTCTGCTGCTAACATACTGGAACGTTCCCAAATCCAGTCTTGTATGATTGGGTTGACTAATTCTGGTGCTTCATCTTGAGGGCAATGTCCTACACCTTCTAGGGGGATAAATTTGAGGACTTGGGGATAATTAGCTAGTTCTCGACCTAAATCTATAGGTTCCCACGGGTCAGCAGTTCCCCACAAGATAATTGCTGGACAAGGTAATTGTGGTAGAAGGTCTTCTGGTAGAGGCCCTGTAGAATAGGATGTAAACGCCAAAAATACGGCGACTGCACCAGGATCTTTGGCTGGCGCGGTGAGAATATCGACTAGTTCATCTGTTACTATCTCGGCGTTAGCATAAGCTTGCAATAAGATTTTACGGACTGTTTTTGGTTGTGCTACTTGATCAAAAAAGAATTTGCCTATAGGTTTAATAGATAATATGCGTTGTAGTATGGGCGCGCCAACGCGACGCGACCAAGGTAAAGTGGCTCGTTTGCGATCGTGCAGTAATCTTAAAGAACAATTAATTAAGGTGACTCCTAATGCTGTGTCTGGGTAACTGACGGCTGCTTGCATGACGACAATACAGCCAATGGAATTTCCCACTAGGAAAGCGGCTTCACCTATGACTTCACGACAAAAATCAGCTATTTGCTCTCCCCAAGTTTCTAGTGTGTAAGTCATTTGGGTGTCTGGTTGTGGTTTAGCTGAAGCTCCAAACCCAATTAAATCTATGGCATAAACACGACAATTCGCTGCTAATACGGGGATATTTTTCCGCCAATGCAACCATGAAGCACCGAAGCCGTGGACTAGAACCACAGCCGGGCCATGATTTCCTTGAGTTTGATAGCAAATGGGAAAACCTCGCCACATCCAGGTTTTTGGGGAGTCAAGGCCGATTATTGAATTAGTCATCAGAAATTATAAATACTAAAAAATTTATTTATGATTGATTCAATATAATTTTAAACTTTTGTAAAACTTTATCAAGCATTTGTGTCTAGGAATACCTACATAGGGGTGTAGCCTATAGAGACATCTGCTTTAAATAGGTTGAGATGAATTTCAATAATCAAATTAGATTCCTAGATGAATTAAAAGTGTTGAGACCCTAGCTCATTGTTGATAAACAATTAGCAAAGATTTGATAAAGAATATTCTAGCAAAACCAACTTAAATTCAGTAGTTTTACAAGTTGCGTATCCACAATCAGCCTATAAGATAGATTGATTATTAAGCATCTGCTAATAAGTAGCTTGCACATCCAACATGGTGCAAACTTAATTTAAATTTTTATCGCTAGTACCTTTCAGCGAAAGACAATGACTAGAGTTGAAACAATTGGTACTCCTGTTGGTGACTATGCACCCGATTTTGAATTGCCTGGCATTGACAATCAAGTACATCATTTGAGCCGTTATTTAGATAATTTTGGTGTAGTAGGTGTTGTTTCCATACGCCACCACTGCCCCTATGTGAATTTATACATTAATAGATTAAAGGAAATTCAGAAGGAGTTTGCTACAGCCGGATTTGTTTTAATTGCCATTAATGGCAGTGATAATACTGGGCTTCCTGGTCATAATTTAGAAAATATGAGAGATTTTGCCCAGAGACACCAGTTAAATTTTCCTTACCTGTGGGATTCAACCCAAGATGTCAGTCGGAGTTTTGGCACGATCGCCACACCAATGGCCTTTGTGATAGATAGTCATGGTATATTGCGATATAGAGGACAGATTGACAATCACCCTCAAAAACCGTTAGCCAAGAGTGAAGACTATCTCAGAGATGCGATCGCAGCTTTGTTGCAAGGGAAAGAAATACTTATACCGGAAACAGAACCAGTCGGCACCCCAATAATCTGGCGTATCTAGACATAGATAGTCACACTACTGCTATCTTAAATTGGAGGCAATTGCAACTTTTTTGATAAAGCGTGACTTCATGGGAACGAATTACCGACGGGTTTTACTTAAACTGAGCGGTGAAGCCTTAATGGGCAACATGGGCTATGGCATTGATCCAGAAGTGGTCAAGGAAATAGCCCAAGAAATAGCAGAGGTGATAGCCACAGGCGTTCAGATAGCCATCGTCGTAGGTGGCGGTAACATCTTTCGCGGCGTAAAAGCAGCCTCGGCGGGAATGGACAGAGCCACCGCCGATTATATTGGGATGATTGCCACAGTCATGAATGCCATGACACTGCAAGATTCACTAGAACGAATAGGAGTGCAGACGCGAGTCCAAACCGCGATCGCGATGCAAGAACTAGCAGAACCATATATTCGTCGTCGCGCCATCCGTCATCTTGAAAAAGGTCGGGTGGTTATTTTTGGTGCGGGTTCTGGCAACCCATTTTTTACTACAGATACTACAGCAGCATTAAGAGCCGCAGAAATTGATGCGGAAGTTATCTTCAAAGCTACTAAAGTAGATGGTATCTATGATGCTGACCCGGAAATTTATCCTAATGCAAAACGTTACACTACTCTGACCTACGCTCATGTTTTAGCGAACGATTTGCGGGTGATGGATAGTACCGCGATCGCTTTGTGTAAGGAAAACAATATCCCCATTTTAGTTTTTGACCTAACAGTGCGCGGTAATATTCGCCGTGCAGTTTTAGGAGAATCTATCGGTACCCTTGTGGGAGGTTCGTGTGAAATTAGCTGAAGCTGAAAGTAAAATGCAAAAAACCGTTGAAGCGACTCAACAAGCCTTCAACACCATTCGCACTGGTCGCGCCAATGCCAGTCTACTAGATAAAGTCCAAGTAGATTATTATGGTTCACCTACACCGTTAAAATCTTTGGCTAATATCAGTACCCCAGATGCTACAACTATCCTGATTCAGCCCTACGATAAAAGCAGCTTAAACTTAGTCGAGAAGGCAATTTCCCTCTCAGACGTAGGTTTAACACCCAGTAACGATGGGTCTGTGATTCGCTTAAATATACCACCTCTAACCAGCGATCGCCGTAAAGAACTAGCCAAAATTGCAGCTAAATACGCCGAAGAAGGTCGCGTGGGGATTCGTAACATCCGCCGAGATGCTATAGACTCCATCCGCAAACAAGAGAAAGCTTCAGAAATTTCTGAGGATGAATCCAAAGACCTACAAGATAAACTGCAAAAACTGACCAATCAGTACACCACCCGAATTGACCAGTTGCTAGCAGATAAAGAAAAAGACATCAGCACTGTTTAAGTAGGAAATAGAGAATAGCGTTTTCTGTCATGGATAACAGGGGAAAAGCAAAGTGTAAATTCATTTGCTTTTCCCCTTCATATTATGTAATGGCAGTAGATTCTGAAATTTAAGTAATCATATCAGTTTCAAAATTTCCTAAGTAACGGCTACCCTGGCTTTATGGAATTCAAGCAGCAAGAAATCATGGCTAAAAAAGGTAGTTACGGGGAGTATATCTGTGGCCATTGTGGTGCTACAGACATGAAGGTAATCAGATATGTTGATAAAGGCTATGGCACTATACGTATCGTTTTGAACTGTAATAAATGTAGAAATGAAGATTACTTTGACAGTACAGGAAATTAACCTCAAGGAATTTTAAATTTTTATAACTGAATTTCTCTCTGGAATGATAGATGCAGACAGGGGCGGGATATATTCCGCCCATATATCTCTGGTGGTGCTGATGGATGCAGGTGGATTTTGCTAGCGTGGTGAAATAGGAGCTAGCTAGGCACACAGAGGTATGATATGGCTCATTTAAATCTTCGTCGCTCCCAAAATGTCAACGGCGATTTTTACGTTGATACTACTTGTATTGATTGTGATACCTGTCGCTGGATGACTCCTGAAGTATTTTATCGAGTTGATGAACAATCGGCAGTACATCATCAACCAACCACAGAAACTGAAAGATTAGCTGCTCTCCAAGCTCTTTTAGCTTGTCCCACTAGCTCTATTGGTACAGTAGAAAAGCCGCAAGATATCAAAATTGTTCAACAAAGTTTTCCGCTTTTAGTCGCAGAAAATGTTTATCACTGCGGCTATCATTCCGAAAAATCCTATGGTGCTGCTAGCTATTTTATTCAACGACCAGAAGGCAATATATTGGTAGATTCTCCCCGATTTACACCACCTTTAGTCAAAAACATAGAAGCAATGGGAGGAATTCGTTATTTGTATCTGAGCCATAAAGATGATGTGGCAGATCATCAAAAATTTGCTGCACATTTCCAGTGCGATCGCATTCTCCATGTTGATGATATTACTACGGGTACTCGCGATGTAGAAATGCAACTGACAATTGCAGAACCATTTGCACTTGCGCCAGATTTGTTAATTATTCCTGTTCCTGGTCACACTAAGGGACACACAGTTTTACTGTATAAAAATCAGTTTCTGTTCACTGGCGATCATCTAGCTTGGTCAGAAAGTCGCCATCAGTTAGCAGCATTTCGTGATTATTGCTGGTATTCGTGGTCAGAACAAATTAAATCAATGCGAAAATTGGCCAATTATAGCTTTGAGTGGGTTTTACCAGGACATGGGCGACGATTTCATGCTGATGTTGAAACTATGCAACAGCAAATGCACAAGTGTATTGAGTTGATGGAAAGTTTGTAATAAGTGTTTCAAGCCCAGTATTCGGGTTGAATTAACTCATTGGCGATCGCTATTAAACTAGCAAAGTCAATCTGACTCCAGAGTATCCAAAATCTAACTTGGGCGCGATGACGTTGCCTATCTGTGGAATTGGTAACGCGCCATAGGTGAATAACTAGGGACAACCAAGGGTAGGTGCGGCGAATCAACCACCAAAACAACTTACAGAACATACTAAAACTTAGGCAAGGGCAAATTCGCCAGCTTTAACTGGTTGCACATTCAGTTCTTTACGCCATACCTCCACAGGTTTTTCCCACGCTGCTTCCCATTTTTGAGCAATCAACGGTTTGGCATTTTTGCCCATTTCCCATCCGCGTGCGATCGCCCGCAAAAGAGGTGAAAGTGTTTGTGGTTCTAGCACAGTAGCAGCAATCAAAGCATTGGCAATCAGCAAACTGGCTAAAGGTAATTGGAACTGCGCCAGATAAAAGGCTTGTAAGCCAATTTCCTCGACACCGTTGACATCAAATCCGGTAATGATATGCCAAATATCATGGGTTTCCTGCCAACGATGTTCTACGTAACTGGTATCAGAATTAATCTCAATGTTTAAATCTATGACTTCAAACCCATATGCTTTCATTGTGCTGGCGTAGGTATATCCCAACGAGTCTGGAGGATATTGCAGTAAAGCTGTTAAATCATGGCGAGGCGCAATGTAGCGTTCTTGGATGATGTCTGCGACTTCTGGCGTGGTTTTCATGGCTGCAACTGCTAATTGAAAGGAACGACTATCAACCAGACTATTGCTCAATTCCCAGACAGGTTCTAGATTACCGCTTTCATCAAACAGCATAGTTACAAAGGCTTTGATGCCTTTGAGTTTCCGTACAAGAGATGAAAAGTTAATCCCAGTGGGTTGATTGACGATGGATTGCATGATGTGACCTCTGAGGAGATAGAATAAACATGAACACTGTTCATATTTACTAATATATGAACAGTGTTCATGTTTTGTCAACTATGATCTGTTAAATTTCCAGCATGAGACGACAACCCAAACAGACGCGTAGCCAAGAAAGAGTGCATCACATCTTGGATGTAGCAGAACAGTTATTTATTGAACTGGGATATGAGCAAACCACCACAAGAGCGATCGCCACTCGTGCTGGTGTTCCTGTCGGGTCGTTGTATCAGTTTTTTCCCGACAAAGAAGCGATAGTGCGATCGCTAGCTAATCGGTATTTTGAGCAGGAATATCAGCTATTTGTGCAACTTCATGCAGAACTAGCAGAAGTTGAAATTGCCACCTATGTAGATCGAATAGTGGAGGCGTTTGATGAGTTTGCCCAGACACATCCAGGTTATCGTGCTGTGCTGGCTCAATTAATTGACCTGATGACGGTTGCGGATGCTAGTAACTTCAATGAATATGACCAGCAAATACTCACAGAACTGGCTCATTTCTTGTCACGGCGTAATCCTGGACTCGATTCCATGCGCTGCCAACTGATAGCAACAACCGTGATTAAAGTCGCCAATGAGCTGCTATGGCTATCCTTTACCCGTGAGCAACTACAGCGACAACAACTAGTAGCAGAAACCAAAATCTTACTTACCGCTTATTTACAAACCTATCGAATTTAACTCAATGCTAATTGCTAGTGAAATAGTCAATCAACTAGCTAAAGTGCAGTCACAGCAAAAATTAGTGTCAATTTATACTATTTTAATTTCTTTTAGTCGATATACTCATGATTAGGTTCTACCTGGGAAATGTGAAGTGGCTTTGCCACTTCTTTTTATGGGTGCAATTGCCTGATGGAGAAAAGTAAAAAGTCATGTTACAGAACTTTTTACTTTCTACCTTTATTTAGTCATTAGTCATGGTATCACGCCATTTTTCTTGGTTATCCTTCATTTCTGCTTCAGGCGATCGCGCTAATAACCAAGTCTTCCATCTTAAAGGTTTTTGTCTCTCCACATGATGAATTAATTGCATAATAGATACATCTGCTTTGATGGGAGTTCTGAAATCAAAATTAATTGTTTGCAAAATTTTTGCATCATCTTTGATAAAGTGCTGAATAAAAATATTAGTCAACCACAGCACAAAGCGATTCACTAACCAACCGATAAACCCAGGACGTTTTTTAGTTAAAAAGACAGATTGAATCTGTGATTTACCATCATCAAGCATCCGCATTGTAAACATGATATACAAATGCAGCATATCTGGCCCGACAGTTACAGTAAAAGTGCTGCCATACCAATAGGAAATACTATAAACATTATTCTTGTATATCGGACGCAGTAATTTAAAGAATTTACTATCTTTATTACTACGTCTTTGTTTGGTAAAAACAATAGCATTTTGATTGAGTTCCTGTTTTTCAAAAGTAATATCTAACGGTAGTTTATGTACAGCATAAAAGTGTTGTACATCAATGGAATTAATCATCACAATATGAGGGTGGCATTTCATCAAAAACCGAGAACCTACGACACTTTCACACTCATGAAACTCTAACTCTGGAACAAAGGGTAGAGGTTGTCTAGGATTTTCACCAGTCCAAATCCAAATTAATCCATATTTCTCAGCCGTCGGCCAGGTTTTTAACTTCAGGGGCAGGGGTTCTTCCAAACAAGGTATTTCTACACAAATTCCCTGATTATTAAAACTCCAGTGATGAAAAGCACAGCGTAAATTATTGCCTTCAACTTTGCCCTCTGCTAAGTCAGCACCCATGTGTGGACAGTAGGCATCTACAATTACTACTTGCTCATCTTCACCACGATAAATAACTATTTTTCTCCCTAAAATTGTCATAGGTTTTACTTCACCTACAAGCAAATTTTTAGAGGGTATTACCCAATACCACCCTTCAATGAAACGTTCGGGATTATTGAAATTTTTCGGTTTACGAATTGGTTGAGGAGACTGAAAATTAACATCCATTTTAAGGTTTCACTGATAAGTGAAGCGGTTGACCTACAAATAACACAAGGATTTGATAAAAACAGTTATTTTGAGTACGTCAGACCAGTTTTGGATGCTAGTATTTTGAATTAAAAATTTAATTATGATGCAATATAGTTCAGTTATCGGTAACGGTAAAAGATAAAAAGACTGATATAAAATATCTTGAATTATGATGCGATTTCAAAAGTTTATTGATAAAAAAATAATCCCGATTACTTTGTGAAATCGGGATTTGAAAATTTGGTATAATCTGCTATACAGTAAACTAATTAGCAGGATAGCCAGCCGCCGCTAAAGCATCTTTGATAGCTGTTTCTGAAGCTTGTGATTCCACATTAACTAATTTTGTTTGAGGATCAGCCTCAACTATCGCCTCAGCATCAACGCTTTTGACTGCATTAGTAATCTTGCTTGCACAAACCGAACAAGACATATTGGGGACTGTGAGTTGGATTGTCATAGATTTACGGAAATTCAGTGGTCTGCGCTTTTATCATATCTAGGGAATAGATAAGACTAAAGCTCAAATAGCAACATAATCGGAGCAGAAATTTAGTTTATCTCAATTTGCCCTTTCCTGGTGGACAGGCTATGGCAACTCCCAACTATTCACAAGCATCGCTTGATTCATTAAAATCGCTCTGGCTGAAAAATCACCACAAACAGATAAATGCAAAGACTTAAGGTGACTATTCCTAAAGTAGCGATCGCGTAAGATGCTGTCCGTGATAGCTGGATGCTAGTTGCAGCTTGTACTTCTGATGCTAGCAATACATCCACACACAGTAATACAAACAAAGATACAGGAAGCCTGTAACGTTTAATACGCAAAAAATTAAATAATTCTAAAAAATTTGGACTACTCATCAATTATATTATCCTGATTCAGTTACGCTCATCGTATCGTCACGATGAGAATTTTAACTATTATCAGCTACTAACAGCAAATAACATCGGTATTTTGATTAATTTCCATACTAAGGGAACACAAAAAATAAATTATCCCAAATAAACAGCTTAGTAGGGTGCGTCAGTGCAAGAAAACCTAACTATACCAAGAGATTATTCATACTGACGCACCCTACAGTTTGGATATTTTTTTATCTGGAAGTCCCTAATATTCAACATTAGTGTAGTGCTTTTAGCTAATTACAAAATTCTACACAGGTTAAATATTTACAGATTTACTCACTATACTTTCAGTATTGATTACCAGTAAATCAGTGTCAGACGACAATTTATCGAAATTTACTTTTATTTACATAAATATAGATAAAATGTTGAGTTTTTTATCTATTATCTGCCATTTAATACCTAAAGTCTCACTTAAAAATTATCACATCAGTTGTTAAACTAACTTCGATAGAAGCTTAACGATTAACACGAGAATTTCAATTAGGGAGATTTCCCTGTTCCTTTCACTTTCTAATTTCATTAAATTGGAGATAATCATGCGACGCTTTGTTTTTCCCATACTCATTTACATAGTAATTGCTGATATATTAGTATCAAAATCTGCTACAGCTACTCCAAAGGTAACTCCTGTCAATCATGAACAGAATCCTGTGACTGTTGGCGGTTTTTTTGATGATGTTCAAAAAGGTATAGAAGACTTAAATAATACAATTAGAGGTGTGAGAAATACCGTTAATGAAGTTAATCAACTACAAAATGACATCAACGGTAAAAATACTCAAAACACCCCGAATAATCAGGATAATACGATAAATCCTACTCCAGAAACAGAAAAAACACCATCCACACAACAGCAACCTCAACACCATAATTCCCAACCTAGTCAACCAGAATCACCAATGAATGAATCTGGTAGATAATTGATAAAGAATTGTATTAGTCAGAGAACAAATATTCCTACACTTCATATACTGGATCGTATTCCTAAAACCATTAGCACAAGGAGGTGCGGAAATGGTTCACACTTACGAGGTATTGGTAGATATTAAAGAATTTGCTGATCTAACTAATAGTATCTGCCAACGTGGAACATCCAGATTTGAAGTCATGGCAGAGTCAAAACAAAATGCAGATACTATGGCTAGAAGCCAAGCTAGAAAAGAACATCCTAACGGTACAGAATATGATGTCAGGGTCACAAGACTACTGAGATAACACTCTGACGATTGTAAAATTTTTGCTCACTTTCAATAGGGCTGTATAGCAGTATTTTTCAGAAGTCAAGTTCGGATTAATCTTAGTTAGCATCGGTAAAATCTTCACTTCTCAGCAAAATACCGTTAATACAGCCTCTTAAAAACTGATGTTTTTTGCTTAACATTTCGTAATTAATAGAAGTATTCTGAAAAATTAACTCAACTATTTGTTAACTAGTCGCTTTGATAACTTATACCGTTTCTTGATGTAGCTTGCCTGGCGTAGCCATAGATGCACTTTATTCTGTACTGTAGAGACGTTGCATGCAACGTCTCTACATAATTTATTTGGCGCAACTTCAGAGAGAATTTGTATTACATATCTTGTTTTTTGACTAATGTACGGGCGGGTTGAACCAAAATATCTGTTTTCTAATTATGAATATCCCACAGAACCCGCTCCTAATGACTAATGACTAATGACTAATGACTATTAACTGTTATCCCTCCGCTTCACCAATCAAAACATAACTGCGCTTCGTGGGTGATATTGATATATCTTGGTTGATTTTTTACTCGTTCTATCCAAGCTAGAATTGCCGGAAACTGTGTTAAATCAAACCCTCCTTCATCAGCAACATGAGTATAAGCAAATAAAGCAATATCGGCAATTGTGTAGCGTTCGTCTACAAAATAATTATGTTGACGTAAATGATTTTCCATAACTTTTAAGGCTGCATAACCTGGTTCGCGCTTTTGTTCTAGCGCGGTGCGATATTCTTGCGCTTTTCCTAAAATAGACATCCAAAATCTTGATGTCGCAATATATGGTTCATGGCTATATTGTTCAAAAAATAACCATTGCATAACCTGCGCTTTTAAATAGCGATCGTAAGGTAGAAATTCTGTGTTTTCGCTAAGGTATAATAATATAGCATTCGATTCAGCTAAATATTTTTCTGGGGCAAGCTCTAATACAGGAACTTTACCGTTAGGATTTTTACTTAAGAATTCTGCTGTACGGCTTTCTCCCTTTAATATATTCACCTCAACTCTCTCAAATGGTATGCCCATTTGAGTTAGTAAAAGGCGTACTTTATAGCAATTACCTGAAAGTAAAAAATCGTACAGACGCAATGTTTCCATATACAAAATATGAGAGATAATAGGTGGTTAATTTAGGGTCTAAAATACAATACCTTACAAAATCATTACTAATAAACAGGATATTTTGGGATTTTTCTACCTTTATTTACGAGAATATTAATTATCTGAATAAATAAAAACAATATTCTTTAAATTTGATATTTAAGTGTTTTATTTGATGCAATCATTAATCAAAATTATGTGTGGCAGATTCACTTTAACCCAGTCAGCACAAGCTTTAGCCGATTTTTTCCAAATACAAGAAGTTCCAAATTTGACGGCGCAATATAACATTGCGCCTACGCAAATGGTGGCGACAGTGCTGTACAATCCCACTGACAACAAACGACAATTACAGCATTTGCGTTGGGGCTTAATTCCCTCTTGGGCTAAAGACCCCAATATCGGGGCAAAGTTAATTAACGCTAGATCTGAGACTGTTGCTGAAAAACCTTCTTTTCGTTCCGCCTTCAAAAAGCGTCGTTGTTTAGTGGTAGCTGATGGCTTTTATGAATGGCAAAAACAACAAAGCACAAAACAGCCATTTTATTTTCGTCTGGGAGACGGAAACCCCTTTGCTTTTGCTGGTTTGTGGGAAAAATGGATTTCCCCTGCTCAGGAAGAAGTAATCTCTTGTACAATTTTGACAACGACAGCCAACGAGCTATTGCAATCTATCCATGATCGAATGCCGGTGATTATTGACCCCAAAGATTACGATACATGGCTAAATCCTGAAATCCAGACAGCACAAAAACTACAGCCTTTATTATCTCCCTACTCAGCCGCAGCCATGACTGCCTACCCAGTTAGCAAATTGGTTAACAGTGCAAAAAACAACACTCCAGAATGTATCATCGCAACCGACGAACAGAATCAACTCCCAAATCAGTTAAATTAACTAATGAGGTACTGGGTATGAGGAATTTTGGATTTGAGATTGAAACTCAATTCAGAATTGAATCACCTAGTCCCCAGTCCCTGATCCCCGATCCCCAATAACAGTATGCCAAGAACGCAAAAAAACGATAACTTTATTGATAAATCTTTTACAGTCATGGCAGATATTATTCTCAAGATACTGCCAGCTAACAAAAAAGCCAAAGAAGCATTTGTGTATTATCGAGATGGGATGTCCGCCCAGGCTGAGGGTGAGTATGCTGAAGCCCTAGAATACTATGAGGAAGCCCTATCTTTAGAGGAAGATCCCAACGATCGCGGTTTTATTCTCTACAATATGGGTTTAATCTACGCCAGCAATGGTGATCATGATAAAGCTTTAGAACTTTATCACCAAGCGATCGAACTCAATCCCCGCTTACCCCAAGCTTTAAATAATATTGCGGTAATTTACCACTATAAAGGCGAAAAAGCCAAAGAAGCTGGAGATAATGACGGTGGCGAAGCACTTTTTGACCAAGCAGCCGATTATTGGGTAAGAGCAATTCGTATGGCTCCCAATAACTACATTGAAGCCCAAAACTGGCTCAAAACCACCGGCAGAATGCAAATTGATGTGTTCTTTTAGTCATTAGTCATTAGTCATTAGTCATTAGTCCATAGTCAAACCCCTTGAACAAAATTTAGGGGGTTTATATCCCCATTGCAACACGTAATTGCGTTAGCGTACCACTCCGTGGAAGCAAGCTACGCGGTAGCGTCTCGTAGAGAAGCGGGACGAGAGCATCGTTGCGAATTGCGAATTGCGAATTGCGAATTGCGAATTGCGAATTGCGAATTGCGAATTCTCACTTCTTGCACCTAACGTAGATACCCGTAGAAAGCCAATAGACAGCACAAAACTATAACAAGATTCAAATAAGGATAGATAAGTAAATTTAGTTATAAATAGAACGTAAATGCCGTAATATTGCGTAGAAAGTAAGATTTCCGCGTCGGCGGTTACTTTTTCGCCGAAGACATGGATATGTTTGCCTTTGATACTTAAAACATGAGAGAAAAGGCGTGAAATACTTGAATTAAACAAAGCACTGATTAATGCTTGCCCACGCCCAAAAACTAGTTTATAGCCTGAAAGAACTGATGCCAACGCAGTACCAGAAAGATAATTTAGAAGCTATGCTGGCATTATTTTTAGAGGCACAAGGACACCCATTACCCGAACACAGTCAAACAAAATCTCCAAGTGCAATCAGCCGATTTCTCAATATCAATCCTTGGTCAACTAGGGAGATGATTCGTGTTGTTCGTTCCACCGCATTACAAACAGTACTCAAGGTTTTAGCATCATCTGCTAAAGGAAGAAAACCCTTTTTACAAGTAATAATTGACCTAACGACTTTAGAGAAACGAGGTAAATTTCAAGAGTTTAGTGATTTAATCAGAGTCTACAATGGTAAACGCGGTTTGCATCTGGTCGTGGTTTATTTGGTAATTGGAAGATGCCGTATCCCTTGGAATTTTAGGGTTTGGAGAGGTAAGGGAACGCCTTCCCCTGCAAAGCTAGGACTGAAACTCGTGAAACGTTTACCGCAATCTTTAACTCAACATTTCCAGACAATTATTTTAGCTGATACGGCCTTTGGCAGTATAGAATTTCTTGAGGGTGTACGTCGTCTGAAATATCATGCTATTACTGGTGTATCTATTAGCCGTAAATTAGCAGATGGTAGACTTTTAAGACGCTTACATCAGCAAGGGCAACAGGTTTATCTGTTTGGGTTAAGCTTTCCTGTTACTGTTTCTTGGTATTACTTAAAACGCGATAATGGCAAACTAGAAAAACGTTTTATTTTATCTACTCGCCCGATTAAAGCTTCTACTCTTAAATGGTGGGGTAAGCGTCGATGGCAGATTGAGGGATGGTTCAAAACCGCCAAGCACCGTTTTGGTTTACATCGCTTTGGGCAAGGAACTCTGCTGGGTATGTATCGTTGGCTTATCCTTTCTCTCACTGCTTATCTCATAGCCCATTGGAGTTATCTGCATACTCAGTCAGCATCACCACCTGATTGGGGTCAAGCTGCACAACTAGCTCTTGAATCTATTTTCCCTCAATTAGTAGTGTATCTTCTTTTACTTAACATTGAACGCCTCACTCCTCTTGCACGTAGTTGTGGTTTTGACATTCATATTTCCAGGTGCAAGATGTGAGTTAGGGCTACGATATTGTGGTTCTCCGGCGCTATCAACGAGTCGGGGTTTGAATTGGGCTTGCTGGTTACTTTGCTGAAGCATCATGACTGCACCAATGGGGTAAGCAAGAGAGATGCTGGCAAGCAGACGGCGCACACGAGCATCATCCCAAACCCAATCTCTCTGAAAATCTGGCAGTTGGATGCGTCCAGTTTTTATGTCTTTTAAAATGTCGAGTAAAGGGTATTTAGTAATGTCAAATGTGCTGATAGAGTGCATTTGCTGCTCTGAAGTATTTATCTTTTGGTCACATACTGCAAGCGCAGATAAATTAAATGTTTTGAATGTATTGTGTGAAATCTTAGGTTGATGAAATATCACTTATCTTCATGGAAATGAATACAGATGTAAGCCAGCATAGAGTGCTTTATACTTCATCATCAAGAGGTTTTAGAATGAGTTAATCGTAAATCACGAACAGTTAGTTAACAGGAAAGTTGGGAAGCAGAATTATTTGTTGATTGCTCACAAGTTGTTTAAATTGATTGAGTAAATCAGCCTGACGCAGCAGAAAAGGAATGTAATGGGGTCGTCTGTCAAAATTGCTACCCCAGTCTTTGATGGTGTGAGGACTTAACCCTGTGGCCTGTGCCAGAGCTTTGATACAAGCTTTGCGATATCCTCTGGCTGGGTCAATATTTACCCACCTACGACAATATTCCATCGGCTCCAAAGGCAGCTGACGGATTGCATCAATCCTCTGCTCTTCTGGACTAGGGGAAAGTCTCACAAACAATTTGGGCTGGTAAGGGATGGGCAAGTACCAGATGGCGGTTAGAGTAATTTGGTGTAGGCTGCCTGTTGTTGATTTGTTCATTCAAAAGTGAAGGCAACTGCTCTTGTACTCAAGCCGCAGTCTGATACAACAGTTTACAGATTAAGTAATCTCTGCCCACAATGCCAGTGTTTTGGTCGGAAATTCCGATTAAATTATTTTTGCGGATAATCGGGGGGTAAGACAATTTTCCTGATCTGGTTGAGCATATCCGCCATTCTCAGAACGTGCAGAACGTGATCAGGACGCTTTTCACAATTAGCCCCCCAATCGTTAATTGTACGGGGACTTAAGCCTGTGGCTTCCGCTAGAGCGGCTACACAGGTTTTTCTATAACCCCGTTCTCAGGTTAGGTGATACTTCAACCCAACGTTGGCAGTATTCTAAAGGCTCCAAAGGTAGTCTACTGAGTACGTCGATTCTATATTGGGTTGAAAGCGCATCGCTGTCCATTACCTTATATCAGGGGTTGTAGGTGTTTAGTCGTGAATCACGACTATTATAATTACAGGGATTGCGCTCAATAGCAACCTTTGGACTATTGATCGTTCTGTGGCAGTGGTGCTAGTTGAAACGGTTGAAAAAGAGCCATGTACGGTTCATAACGATATAGCCGATTTCGCTGCCAGCCTGTAATTTCTTTCAGCAATCCCAGTTCTACAAACTGATCTACTGTTTTGCTGGCTGTAACGTAAGCACACTGAAGATGTTCTTCTACTAGCCTGACGGTGACTATGGGTTGCTGAAAGAGAAGGTCTAATAAGCGTAAGCCGTAATTACTGCTAGAAATCGTCTGACCGATGATTTCACGGTGAGTTTCACGGAGATTGAGAATTGAGCGAGCTGTTGCAGTTGCAGACTGACTCACTTCATAAATTCCTCTGAGAAAAAATTTTAGCCACCCTTCCCAGTCGCCATCTGTGCGAATAGCCATGAGTCGGTCATAGTATTCTATTCTATGGGCTTTGAGGTAATGACTAAGGTATAAGAGGGGACGCTGTAAAATGTTGCGTTCACAGAGTAAAAAAGTGATGAGCAAGCGACCAATACGCCCATTACCATCTAAAAACGGGTGGATAGTCTCAAACTGAGCGTGAGCTAATCCACAAAGGATGAGGACAGGGAACGATGTTGTATCATGCAGAAATTTCTCTAGGTTGTCTAGAGCTTGGTGCATTTCTGTGACTGGTGGTGGAATGAATGAAGCTGTGGCTAAATTACAACCTGCTGGGCCAATCCAGTTTTGACTTTTGCGAAATTCGCCAGGAGTTCTATCCCCTCCCCGTACTCCGTCAACTAGATGGGAGTGGATTTCTCGAATCAGGCGCAGACAAAGCGGAAATTCCTTGAGACGTTCCAAGCCATAGTTCATAGCTCGGATATAGTTGACTACCTCTTCTACATCTTTGGGAATTTCCTGACCTTTGACATCGATTTCAAACTGAAGTACGTCTTCTAAGGTGCTTTGAGTTCCTTCAATCTGCGAACTCAGTACCGCTTCTTGACGGACATACATGGCTACAAACAAGTTAGGATTGGGCAGAATGGAAGTTGAACCATCAAGTCTACCTAAAGCGCGATCGGCATCGGATAGCAGACGGATGAGTTCTGGATCATCCATTTTTATGGGCGGTTCTGGAGGTAAGGGTGCAGGGATAAATGCACTATAGCCTTCAACTTGTTTTACATATCGACCACTTCGCATAATATAACCGGATGAGTGGGAGTCTTATTTTAGTGGCGTGAAATAAGGCAGCTTATTTTAAATCTTATTTTATTTATATCTCATTTTGTAAAATAAGATTTGAGTTCGCCTACTATTCCCCTCATCAAGTGGCTTACTCCAACCCTGGTAAGGTTAGTTAAATTGTTTCAGTTTCTTGCTGATGTACTTTGGTATGGATATATTCAGCAAGATCATCTGTAGATTTTGGTTTTGCCTGTTTTACGCCAATCTCCTGGGATAAAGCTGATACTGCTTCATTATTGAAGTCAGAAGATGTGAGTTCACCCCGAA
Organism: Aliinostoc sp. HNIBRCY26; assembly: GCF_050235535.1. GTDB lineage: Bacteria > Cyanobacteriota > Cyanobacteriia > Cyanobacteriales > Nostocaceae > Trichormus. The sequence continues at coordinate 6,245,940 of NZ_CP189852.1, read as the reverse complement.
AGGCACGGTGCAGCATGGTTTGAAATAAATTTTCCGCCTGCCGTTCGACTTCTTGCCTTTGCAATCGGAAACGTTCAAGATTTTGTATAACTTTGGCAATTTCCCTCTGTAATTCAAGAGGTGGAAGTGGTACTCTTAAAGATTTTAAAATTTCTTGATTGATACTTGATTGATTAGAAATATTTGCTTTGGACAACAATTCTTTTCTACTTTCCTTACTCGCTAGGTAGTAAACTAAAAACCAGGGATCTATTTTTGATAAATCTACTCTGCATCGCATTACAGCAGATTCGTATACTGTAGATTCTGGAACATGAGTAACTATTACAGCTTTTCCAACTCCTTCTGGCATTACAGATACACGGTTAATCAAAATATCGCCAGGAAGAATTTGATATTTTTCTAGTTCCTTGTCAGTACATTGTATTCTTTTAGTTTTACTAAAATCAATTGTCAATCCTGCATACAGACTTTTAATTTCTAGAAGTAAAACACCAGAACCAATAAATTCTCTAGGTTTATAAATTCCACTATAAGGTATACTTGTGAGCAGTTCGCCTAATTCATACATATCTAAATTATTGCTTGATTGGATAAATTCAAAACACTGCGATAATTCAAGCAATCCTCTTGTTATTACTTCCTGTAAATTTAAGAGCCTTTCCAGTGTCACATGCGGAAAATCATAAAAAGATACATCATTTTCTATCTGGCGATAACGACTGGCTGATAAATCGTATTTATTAGCCTTTACCTGCGCCTTATTCACCCAAAAATGATGATTTAATTGGTTGATTTCTGATTGTAATGGGGTCATTAATTCATCTAATTTTACTAATCTTTGCTTATTAGATTCCAAAGCAAAGTAGCTAGAGTTATCATGTGTGAGTGCAATTACATTTTCAACACTTAAGCGATTAATTTCTTTGTGCAGTTGCATCCATTCTAATTTTAAAGGCAAGATTTGTTCTTTCAGTAGAGCTAAACGTTCATCTCTTTGTTTATTGAAATCAGTATTAGACCGATTTTTCCAACAATTAAGAATATCAGGAATATCGTTTGCTGCTACAGGTTGCCGTTTGTCATCCAGAGAAAAACCGTCATGTTCCATATCGTAGAACCAAATACGCTCAGTTGTTCCCCCACGAGTAAACAGCAGCACTGATGTAAATCCTTTTGCATAAGGTTTAAACACTCCGGCAGGCATTGAGACCACACCATCCAAGCGGTTTTCTTCAATCATTTTCCTGCGAATTTCGACGTGCGCCTTACTAGAACCAAACAGCACCCCATCGGGGACAATTACCGCACATCTGCTACCCATATCCAAGACGCGCAAAATCAAGTGTAAGAATAGCAACTCTGATTTTTTGCTTTTACCTGCCAATTTTGGATGCACCTCCCCCGCATCAACCGCACCCTTAACTGGCGGATTCATTAAAACTACATCTAGGCTTTGCTCATCATCAAATTTTTTAGAAAGGGTATCCATATAAAAGAAACGTGGATACTCAATGCCATGTAGCATCAAATTCATCAAACCGATGCGTAACATTGTCATTCCTGAATCATTATCGTAAGCAGTAAATGCTTCAGTTTGAAGAAATTCTTGTTCTTCAGGCGTAAGTAAATCACCTACTAAATGCTTATTACCTTGGTCATCATATAAAATTTCTGGGCTGGTATGCTTTTCCAGAATATACTGATAGGCATTGACCAAAAACCCACAAGTACCCGCCGCTAAATCACCAATTCTATCAGTGGGTTTAGGTTCTACCATTTCCACCATCATGCGGATAATATGACGTGGTGTTCTAAACTGTCCATTCCGTCCTGCAATACTCAGCTTTGATAACAGATACTCATATAAATCTCCCTGAACATCCTGATTCTGTTCAGAGATTTTCATCTCATCAATTGCTTTACAAGCTTCAATTAATAGACTTGGTTTATTAATTTTAAATTCCGCAGTTTGCATATACTGACTGAAGGAATTTTTAATTTCATTGGGTTCTTCCTGAGTTTCAGGATTATCAGCTTCATTGACTTCTTCTTGAGTTTCAAGATTATCCTTATTGGGTTCTTCCTGAGTTTTAGGATTACCCATTTCTTTCAGCCAGGGGAAAACCTTATTTTTTACATGATTTAAAGCATCTTCAGCTTTCATCTGTGTCCAATGTCGCCACCGCATTTCTAACGGTACTTTTGGCTGATAATCCTCTTGTTTACGTCGCTTGGCTTGGCGTTCTCTTAAATCCTCAGCTTCATCTAAGCGTTTTAGGAAGAGTAAAAAGGAGAACTGCTCGATAGCATCCATTGGATTGGATAAGCCACCAGTCCATAACTTATCCCAGAGTAGGTCAACTTTTGATTTTAAATTCGTATCAGTTAGCATAATTAAATAGTTATATTTTTATAATTGCTGACATCCATTTCTGATCCAGCACAAGACAGATTCATGTTCTGATGGGGGTGTAGTATTGATATTATAATAAGAGTCTGTTTTGTAAATGTCATCTAAAGAATAATTATCTTCAATTAAAGAATAATTATCTTCAATATCATCATATTCATCATAATTTTTATCAGATAAGTCTGAATCTGATATTTTTTGAGCGGTACAATATAGAGATAGAAAAAACTCATTAACATCGTTATCAAAACTTTGTAAAAGTGCTGAATATACAAATTGCCGACCCTGGTTAGCTAACTTCTGTAATTCCGAATTACAAAAATTATAAGTATTTTTGATTGAATATGTATATTTATGTATTAAATTTATATAATCAAGTAGCTGTTGTTTATTTAAAATATGAATGTCTACACCTGCATATATTTCCTCCTGAATTAAATATATATATTCACGTAATTGTTCTTCATTAAATGCTTCAATTCCCATCCTTAAATCATCAGCTAAATGTTTGTATTCAAATTCAAAACATTCATCTGCTGCTAAACACCAAAAATCTCTATAAATCCCAGCAAGTGATAAAAAATATACTAATTTTTCAGAACGTTCTATTTCGTTAGAGTAACTTGTCAATCCTGCTGTAGTTAAAATTCCTCAAGCTTCCTTAGCCCATTCTAATTCTGCTAAATCATTGCTCCATAAATCAAAAACTTGCTTGGCAGCAAATTCTATACTGTCCCATGTAATTTTTTGTTCTGGTGAAAGCATTTTTTAGTTTTTTTTGGATATTACTCTAGATTGATTCTAATGAAAGAGTTATAGTTTTTATGCTGCTAATTGACCTGTAAATCTTAAAAGCTCATCTACTTCCTGAGTCGTGAATAAACGCTCAATAGCGTTTTTCCCAAACCTTGCCAGTGCGCCTTCATACAAATCTGCCTCTTCTAAAGAACGCTTTTGTAAAAAGACACTCTGCACCGCCCGCAAGAAATTAATCTGATTTGCGTTGTATTGGCGTTGACCAATAAATTCATCAAACTGACGCTTAACTACTTCCTCATAATCAGGAATCGCATCTAACTCCAGCAAATATCTTAAAAATGCCAACAAACTAGCCTTCTTTAACCCGTAAGCTTTACGAATATTAGACTCCGAAAGTTGAATATTACCACCTCCCAAACCTTGACGCAAAGTTCGCTCTAACTCAATTAACTGCATATCTGTCACTGCTGCACCTTGGCGAATAGCGGCGATAGTAGGATGATTCTCAATGATTTCTGTAATTTTCTCTTCAACTCTTTTCTTGTACTCCTCCACATATACTTGTTCACCACCCTCACCAACAGTTATGAAACCACGGGTTTGGACAAAATCAGGCAAGTCTAACTCTAAAAATATACTGGGGCGTTGCCGTCGATTCTTCATCTGGTCAGCTAAAGCAGCAATTACCTGATTCAATTCAGCCGCCGTTGCATTTTTCAACCGGGACGACAAACACAACTTAACTGCGCCTTGCTTGTGTATGTCCTGATGCACAAAATCCGGTAAGCGGCTCACATCGTCAGCAATGGATTGTAAACTATCTGGTTTTGCTCCTCCCGTCTGAATTTCCAGTTTCAACCGCTCCACTTTGCTAGTAAAAGTGGCTGCTGCTACGTCTACACCTGGGACAAACCGAAGTAGTGGAGCAACTTTTATCCGCAGAAATTTTAATTTATCTTGAGTGATGTAAATCCAGAATGAATCTGTCCAAGCTTCCTCAATTTCATTTAGCTGCTTCTTGACAGTAAAAGCATCAGTGGGAATTTCTGCAATTTGTTGGCGCAAACTAGAAATTACCGCTTGACAATCTGGCGACTCTTGCTCACCCAAATATAATTCCAGCAAATCCAAGCGTGTGTTAAAAATTCTTTGGAGTACAGGAATAGTCTGCGCCACTGCTTCTTGTGGCTTCGCCTCAAATTCGTTCTCCCAAAAGTCGATAATCAAAAACTCTTGCTTAGTACGATTTGGCAACCACTCCAAATGTTTACAAGCCTCTTGACTGCGTGTTCCCCGTCCAATCATTTGCCAGAGTTTAATCTGTGATTGCACAGGTTTCATAAACACCAAATTCATTACTTCTGGTACGTCTACCCCGGTGTCTAACATATCCACAGAAATCGCAATCCGAGGCATATCTTCATTTTTGAATTTGCCTGTCAACTTTCCCTTGTATTCGGTCTTGTGAGTAATTACCCGCACCAAGTCCGAATACTGGGGATACATTTCTTCAAACACCTCACACAACCGCAAAGCGTGGTCTTGAGTCAGCGCAAAGATAATTGTCTTCGCTGGTAGTTGTCCAGATTCATCTTTATGACTAACATCAAGAATTTCTTCCCACTGCTTCCGCAAGGTGTCTCTATTACTGACAGTCTTTTCTAACTCTGTTCCTGAATAATCCAAGTCATCCGGGTCAAGACCTTGTTCTATCAACGCATTGCGCTCTTCTTCACTGAGATTTGCCCCTTTAATGCCCTCCTTTTGAAATTTGGTTTGGGCTTGATAAGGACTGAAATCTACTAAATACTTCTCGCTAACTGCTTTTTTGTATTCGTAGAGAAATGTTGGCGTACCATCAAAGCAGTGAAAAGTATTAAAAGTATTACGGTCGATAAAACTGGCTGGAGTGGCTGTCAGTCCTATCATCCGCCCATCAAAATATTCCATTACCTCCTGAAAACGGTTAAAAATTGAGCGATGGGCTTCATCAAAAATAATCAGGTCAAAAAATGCTGGGGTAAATTGTTGATAACATCGCGCCAAAGTTTGCAGCGTTACTGTATATAGCCTTTTGGTTTTATCAATTTTGTGGGTGAAAATGCGATCACATGGTTCATGAGGGATGTACGGCTTAAACCCATCGGTTAAAGCTTGGTCTACTAAATTATCACGGTCAGCAACAAATAATACTTTACGGCTTTGGTTAGCTTGGAGAAACAGGTCAATAATTGCCATTGTGGTGCGCGTCTTCCCTGTCCCTGTCGCCATCACCAACAAAGCCCGACGCTTACCCTCATCCAATGTTTCACATACCCGCCGAATTGCCTCTTGTTGATAGCCTCTACCCGCAATTAGGGTATTAATTGACACGCTGCTTAAGGGAATTTGATTCTGGCGGATATAAAGTAAATTCTCCAAATCAGCAGGCGAGAAAAAGCCAGCGACTTGTCTTTTAGCAGAATTACCCACATCCCAAAAATAAAATTCCCGCCCATTCGTCATAAATGCGAAAGGACGAAAACTTTGATGCTTCTCTATTTCGGTAACGTAATACTCTACCTGTCCTTGAGCAATACGTGGGTCACGGCTTTGTCGTTTTGCCTCGACTACAGCAATCACTTTACCATTGGGCTGATACAAGCAGTAGTCAGTAACACCATTCCAAGGTTCTGCGTCGTAGCCATCCACTGGAATCTCAAACCCTACCTGATTCGAGTCTTGTAAGTTCCATCCTGCTTTTGTTAAAGCTGGGTCAATAAATGCTGTTCTGGTGTTGGCTTCGCTTAACGACATTACAGTATCCTTTCTAACTGTTTTCTACAGAAAGATTACTGTAATTATCTTATTCTGATTGGTTGCGATCGCCAATCTAGTCGAACTATAGAGAAAAATTAAAAGCTTTATTTTTACTTTAATTGTATAAAAATTACTCAGCTTTGATTTTTATTGATTTATCTTGCAAACCCTCTTCAATCATATTTTTCGTATCTATTGCAAACTGTCGACCACACTCACCTCCCATAAGTGACCAACGAACCCATTTAGGAGACGGGTTTTCAAAGTTGTGCCATCCTGGATCATTTTTATCTATTTTGAACTTTTCAAAAAAATCCACCATTGTATTAATATCTTCCATAGTCAGTGGTTTTTGCTCTGCTAATGCTTCACCTAAAGCCAGATTTCTACCGCCACCGAACTTTCTGTGTAGGGCAAGCCCGCGCCTTGCTATATCACTTACTGCCCGTGAAGAAATGATGTGTTTTTCATACTCATTGCCTTCACTGTCAGTAAGTAAGAGAGTCAAAGCCAGCAGTTCAGCCTGAGCTTGAGCAATTAAAGTGAATAGTTTCCCCATTTTTTTAGAATTCTGGACTACCAGACTTAGATAGTATAAAATTTGCCATTCAATTCTAGGCTATGTCCTATTGATTGGCACTGGTAGCCGGGTAGGAGTAGAGAAAGGATTGTTCAATGCGATCGCTAAATTCAGCAAAAATCTTGTTATCGTGTACATTAGGGCTATGTTAACAAGCCTGTTCTGGCTTGTGGCAAGCTTATGCCTCCACTCAGACATTATGCTAGAGGATAAGCTTAAAGAAGATAGAACTAAGCTAGGTGATCAGCACTATTATGTTGGGCAATGCAGCTACTTGCAGTATACCTTAACAAATTCATAGGAATTAACCTATTTACTTGCGAAATTTAGTAATTAATAAATTTTATAGAGATTATTGTACCAAATTCTAGTAAAGTCCGAGTCTACGACTTTTGGTCAGCTAATGCCTCGTATTTCTACTCTTGGTCAACTAATAATTGTTAGTCGGTTACCCTACTGCGATCGCCCTTATGGAAGAATAAGTATTTCAGAGTCTATCTTGGTCAACTATTGGTTGTGACTTAGGACAACTTAAGGTTGTTGTCGCAGATTAGTCCTGTCTTTTGATAGAGTTTCAATGATAACCCGCCGCCTGCAACGAAAATAATCTGGCATATAGTCCCTCACACGCTAACAATTCTTCATGAGTTCCTTGTTCTACTACTTCTCCATTCTCAATTACTACAATTTTGTCTGCCATTCTGACTGTTGAAAAGCGGTGAGATATCAAAAATACCATTTGATGTTCGGTGAGGGTGCGGAAGTGATTGAAAATCTCATATTCAGCTTGAGCATCTATGGCTGATGTGGGTTCATCTAGAACTAAGATATCTGCTTTATTCCGCATAAATGCACGGGCGAGGGCGATTTTTTGCCATTGTCCACCAGATAATTCTTGTCCGTTTTTAAACCATTTACCGAGTTGGGTTTGAAACTGTTGGGGTAAGCGTTCAATAAAGTAGTGGGCTTTGCCTTTTTGGGCGGCGGTTTGCCAACGGGTTGTATCATTGAGGCTATCTACGTCACCTACACCGATATTTTCACCGACGGTGAATTGATAGCGCACAAAGTTCTGAAAAATTACGCCGATGCGTTGGCGGAGTTGATCTACATTCCATGATTGTAAATCTACGCCATCTAATAAAATTCTGCCGGAGTCTGGGGTATATAGTCGAGTCAGGAGTTTAATTAAGGTGGTTTTTCCAGAACCGTTTTCACCAACAATGGCTAATTTTTCGCCTGGTTTTAAATGTAGGGAAATGTTTTGTAAAGCTGGTTTAGAATTTCCAGGATAGGTAAATGTGACGTTTTCAAAGCGGATACCGTCTTGGGGGTCTATTCCTTTAGTGATTTTACCTAGAGGTTGAGTGACTTTTTCTTCGAGGAATTCGTAGAGGTTGGAAAGATAGAGGTTATCTTCATACATTCCACCAATGGAGGTGAGGGCGTTGCTAAAGGTAGATTGTCCTTGGCGAAAAACTGTGAGATACATAGTCATATCGCCTAAAGAAATTCTCCCGACTACGGTTTCAAAGACAATCCAAGCGTAGGCGATGTAAAAGGCGATCGTACTGACTAAGCTTAATAAGTATCCCCACATTCCCCGACGGATAGTTAAATCACGGTCTTCGTGATAGAGTTGATAAAATACGTCGCGGTAACGTCCTAACAGCATTTCTCCTAGTTGATAGAGTTTAATTTCCGTTGCAAAATCTTCTCTAGCTAAGAGATGTTCTATATATTGCTGTCTGCGGGTTTCTGGTGCGCGCCAACTAAATAAACGAAAGGCTTCGCCAGCAAAGCGAGTTTCGGCAATAAAAGCTGGCATGGCTGCCATAATTAAAACAATGACTGCCCAAATGGAGAAGTTAAATAATAAAACGCCGTAGGTGATGAGAGAAAGGGCATTTTGGACTAAGCCAAAGGTACGGTTAACTAATGAGAGGGGACGCGTGGATGCTTCTCGCCTGGCGTTGGTTAATTTGTCATAGAATTCTGAGTTTTCAAAGTGGGGTAAATCTAAAGTCAGGGCTTTTTCTAAAATTAAAACGTTGACTCTTTGGGCTAAAAGGACACGCAGTAGAGATTGACAAATAATTAACCCTCGTTGAGAACCTGCCAGCAGAATGACAGCGATCGCTTCTAAGCCAACATACAATAAAGGTAGGTAAATATTCCCCTCGGTGTTCCTTTGGGGTGCCAATACTACAGCATCCACAATTAATTTACCAAAGTAAGCGATCGCCGCAGGCAGTAAACCAGCCAATAAAGTGAAGCCAGCCAGGATAATTGTCAAACTGCGGCTAGTCGTCCACACTAAATTTATCGCCCGTCCACTGTAACGAAAAACGGCCAGTGATTGACGCAGGAGATGACGTTGCTTTTTACTCTTCATTATTATTCTTATATCGTGAGAGTAATATCCCTGTGGGAAATTCTGAACTTAGTTCACAAAATTTGTATTTGTATTTACCAATTTCTATACTACAAATGTAATCTTATTGCAACTACTTATGAGTTATTGCATCAATCCTCACTGTCCCCAGCCTCAGAATACGGATATCTCGATGTTTTGTGTAGCCTGTGGTTCTGATTTGCTGTTGCAAGGATGCTACAGAGTCATTAGACCATTGGGTATTGGTGGTTTTGGCAAAACCTTTGAAATTGAAGACAACGGTACACAAAAGATTTTAAAGGTTCTCCATAATACTCAACCCAAAGCCATAGAACTATTTCAACAAGAAGCGGCTGTATTACAACAGTTGCACCATCCAGGTATTCCCAGGGTAGAAGCTGACGGATATTTTATTTTTCATCCTAAAAATAGTCCCCCTCTACACTGTTTAATCATGGAAAAAATAGAGGGAATGAACTTAGAAAACTGGATGCAAGCGCGTAATCATGAACCAATTATTGAACGTGCAGCGATACGCTGGTTAAAACAACTCATAGAAATTCTGCAAGTAGTTCACCAAAAACAATATTTCCATCGCGATATTAAACCCCCCAATATTATCCTTAGACCAAATGGACAATTAGCATTAATTGATTTTGGTACAGCCAGAGAAGTCACCCAAACCTTCATGCAAAAGCTAGAAGGACAGCAAGTTACAGGAATTATTTCCGCAGGTTACACTCCTAGCGAACAAATGAATGGTAAAGCCGTCCCCCAATCAGATTTTTTTGCTTTGGGAAGGACATTTGTTTATTTACTAACAGGAAAAAATCCCACAGAATTTAATGAAGAGTACCACACAGGTCAATTACAATGGCGTGAACAGGCTTATCAGATTTCCCCTGGTTTAGCAGATTTAATTGATGGGATGATGCAGCCATTTCCTGGCAATAGACCTCAAAATGCCACAGAAATTTTACAGCGTTTGCAAACTATTGAACAAGCTTTTGTAGATGCGACAAAATCCACGCGATCGCCACAAGTTCCCGTTACAGTTCCCGTAACAAATACACCCCAATCACCACCATCAAAACCACCAGTTAAATTAATAGCTAGCTTTGGTATCATCCTATTAGGAGGAATAGGCGCATATTATGCTTATCAAAATCTTACCCCATCAAAATCACCAGTGAATGTTGATGTGAATATCTCCAAAAATATTATGATATCTCCCAACAGTGCCAACCCAACACCTACACCAACAACTATTATTACTACTAATAACTCTACCAACAATCAACCCACATCAACACCCACATCTGTAATTTCACCAACTCCCATCACTTGCGTTATAGAAGTAGCTGATCCCGAAGATCCTACTTTAAATGTGCGTTCTGGCCCCAGTGTTAACGATACACTTATCGCACAATTAGAAAATGGCACGCCTATATCTGTTGTGCAAACGAAAAATGGTTGGTATTTAATTGATCAACCCCTAAAAGGATGGTTAGCAGCCAATCGCACGCGTAGAGTTTGTAATTAATATCTAAAAAAATCTATGTTTTATCAATCCTTAAGATTTATAATTTTAACCATCACCACATTATTATTAATCGTGAGTTGTCGTCATAGTGAATCGATTAATGCTCAACCCGTTATCCAACAATCAACCCCCAATAATATAGTTATCTCTGCTAGCCCTACTCCCACATCCAATCAACAACAGACAATTCCCGTTACAGACGAGAATCAATTAGTAGATATTCAAACAATTAATCAAAACATCGCCATTGATATTCGCTACGCCACAAAAAATAACTTTCTCAAAAAGCAACTTTACCCCGAAGCTAGGTGTGTACTGCGGTATGGAGTCGCCCAGAAGCTAGCCAAAGTCCAAGCAGATTTAGAGAAAAACCAATTAGGGTTAAAAGTTTACGATTGCTACAGGCCATTATCTGTGCAGAAACTCATGTGGCAGACACTACCAGATAATAGATATGTAGCTAACCCCGCCTATGGTTCTCGACATAATCGAGGTGCAGCCATTGATTTAACACTAGTTAATCGCAACAGACAAGAAATAGAAATGCCCAGTGCATTTGATACTTTTACCCCAGCATCCCACAGAGATTATAGCGGAGGTAGCACGCAATCCCGCAAAAATCGCCAATTGCTAGAAGATGCGATGAAAAAACAGGGATTTACTGGTTTATCAACAGAATGGTGGCACTTTGACGCACCTGGATGGGAAAATTTTCCGGTGATGGATGTGCCGTTTAGTCAGATACATAGGAGTGCTGAGTAATGAGTGCTGAGTGGTGAGTGGTGAGTAATGAGTAATGAGTAATGAGTGCTGAGTGGTGAGTGCTGAGTAATGAGTGAGTTAGGAAATAAATTCTACCTTGTCTACCTTGTCTACCTTGTCCCCAATCCCCAGTCCCCAGTCACCAGTCCCCAATCCCCAATCCCCAGTCACCAGTCACCAGTCCCCAATCCCCAATCCCCAATCCCCAATCCCCAATCCCCAGTCCCCAGTCCCCAGTCACCAGTCCCCAATCCCCAATCCCCAATCCCTAGTCCCCAGTCCCCAGTCCCTATTGCAAAGAGAACATCTCACCTACCCTTGGTAAGTCGAGCCTTTCGCAGTACCATAATAAACGCGCAATTATATCTCTCAGGATGGATGTAATTAGTCAACGTACTTGGAATTTACTCTATCCCCGCAACCAGGATGCCAACTCAGACTTCCCTGATTTTGAATTTTGTAGGCGCAAGCCAATGCTTGGCAACGCTACCGCAAACTCGTAGAGTATTTTGAATTTTGAATTTTGAATTTTGAATTTTTAAAGACAATGCCTGTACGTCAAACTTTAGTAACATCTGAGATTAAATTGTCTTACCTGGAGTGGAATCAAGGTAAAAAACCTTTGCTGCTGCTGCATGGGTTAGCAGATCATGCTTTGGTGTGGTCGAGCTTGGGAGATGATTTAGCGGCGGAGTATCATATAGTTGCGCCTGATATGCGGGGTCATGGTGAAAGTAGTAAGCCAGAAACAGACTATACTTTTTCTAGTGCGATCGCTGATCTAGAATTACTCATGGATCATCTGGGGTGGTCATCTGCTGATATTGTGACTCATTCCTGGACAGGTAAACTAGCTGCTATCTGGGCTAGAGTTAGCCCCCAACGTCTGCGGAGTATGGTGCTAGTTGATCCCATTTTCATTTGGCAAATGCCCAGCCTGTTCCGGCTAACTTTCCCCCTGTTGTACCGTTATCTATCTTTTCTGAAGGGGATGGGGCCATTTACTAGCTACGAAGTAGCCGAAACCCAAGCCAAGCAGTTAAATCAGTATCAGGGTTGGAGTACATTACAACAGCAAGTTTTTCAAACCGGACTAGAACAAAAACCCGATGGTAGTTGGGGTAGTAAGTTCACTATTAACGCCCGTGACGGCATTTTTGAAGATGTGATGCGCGTCCCTGGGTTCATCGCCCCTGTAGACACTCCCTCCCTATTCATCCAGCCAGAACAAGGTTTAAACCGTTTTGACTGGCAAATCAAACCCTATAAAACCTACTTAAAAAATCTCCGCATCTGCCAAGTTCCTGGTAATCACTGGCCTTTTCTAACCGCACCAGCCACATTTAATCAAACAGTTGCATCATTTCTCAAAGATAGGGCATAGGGCTAATCAATTCAAAATTCAAAATTCAAAATTCAAAATTTGACTAATGACTTCACATCATGAGCCTTTGCATAAATCCAGTTTGCCCTAAACCAAATCATCCCCTCAATGGAAAAAACCGCTTTTGTCAAAGTTGTGGTTCTCAGTTGGAATTAGTCGGACGTTATCGAGTCAAACATTTATTGAGTGACACGACTGGATTTGGCAAGGTTTATCTAGCTGAGGAACAAGGTACAGATAAAATTATCAAGGTATTACCAGCAAATTCAGCTACTGATAGCAAAGCTGTAGAATTGTTTCATCAAGAAGCTGTTTTTCTGGGAAAACTCAATCATCCTGGTATTCCTAGAGTAGATGCGTATTTTCAACACCATACTAGAAATGACGTAATTTTATACTGTCTGGTATTAGAAAAAATTGAGGGGATTAATTTAGAAGAGTGGTTAGAAAAACAACAGCAGCTTCTTTCCGAAAAACAGGCGATCGCTTGGTTAAGACAAACAGCAGAGATTTTAGATTTAGTCCACAATCAAGGTTATCTACATTTAAATATTAAACCCTCAAATATTCTTATTCGTCCCAATGGACAACTAGTTTTAATTGACTTCAGCACAGCAAAACAATTAACTCAAAATTACCAAAATCGCAGTAACACGCCTACAATGTCCTCTGGTTATAGCGCGCCAGAACAAATGCAAGGGAAAATGACACTGCGATCAGATTTCTTTGCACTAGGACGCACTTTCACTTTTTTGTTAGCCAGAAAGCATCCCTTAGATATGTATGATGCGCGCCATAATTTATTACATTGGCGTAGATACGCTCATCAATATTCATCTTCATTTTTAAATTTAGTTGATTGGTTGATGACACCAGAAATAAACTATCGCCCAGCCAATTCAAAAGCAATTTTGTTACGTCTAGAAGAACTTACAACTACAAAAAACCATCCTAAATCTGAAGATCATAAAATTATTGCAGAATCTCCAAATATAGAGTTTAAACAACCACAAATCGAGCCTCTCTTATCACCGTCAAGTAAGCACATCCGACAAATATCTCTCACCGCTTTACTGACTGCACTATTAGTTTCCTTGGGATTACTCAGCGTAGTTGCATTTTTAACTTATAATCAGCAGTTTGTCACACTACTCCCAACAGTTACGCAATCACCACACAGAAAAGGCAAAATTGATTATTTTCCTTATGAGGTAGGTAGAGATAACCAAGGCAGAGAAGCAGAATTTAATATAGCTGTTTTATCCGTAGATTATCAATGGTTAGCTGATAGTAACTTTCAAATCACAAATACCAATCAAACCATTAGTCTTGATGTTTTAAAGTTAATGTTAGAGCAAGAGGGCATTCAGGAAATTATGGAAAAACCCACAGAGATAATTTCTGTAGGTACAGCAAATTGTAACTTAAAACTGGCAACTGCCCATAGTCGAGCTTTAGAACGTTCTCAAAATGTCCAGAATTTAGTAAAAAAAATATTTAAAAATACTAATGTCAGAAATTATAGTGTATTAAATTTAGGAAGATTTCAAAAAGAGGGCTGTGAAAAGGACAAACAATTAAGTAGATATCAAAATAGTGTAATTATTATGGGTATGAGAAACCAAACCAAAGGTATTATTGTCAATGAAGCCTTAAGAGACAGATTGAGAAATAAACCTTTCGCTGATTTTAAATTAGAAGATTATTCGTTAGGTTCAGCAGATAAATTTAAAATTATCCCTGATAAACGTTGATAAGCTGTTGTAAATTTAGCTCGCGTGAATAACTAACGACTAATGACTATTGACTATTGACTAATGACTATTGACTAATGACTAATGACTAATGACTATTGACTAATGACTATTGACTAATGACTATTGACTATTGACTAATTTCCTTTGATTAACCAACTCAACCCCTAACTCTATAGCTGCTTTCATACTAGTAGCATCAGCGATTCCCTTACCTGCAATATCAAATGCTGTTCCGTGATCAGGGGAAGTGCGAACAAAAGGTAGCCCAATAGAAGTATTTACCGCACGGTCAAAAGCCATTAACTTCACGGGAATTAAACCTTGGTCGTGATAAAGTGCCAAATAAGCATCGGCGGGATTTTTGGTTTGAGAAATACCATACCAAGCTTGACCAGGCTTAACCCACATTGTATCAGGAGGAATTAGTCCTTCTAGCTGAAAATTAGGGCGTTTTTGCTGTTCTGACTCTAGCCAAGGAATCAACCAATCTTGTTCCTCAGTTCCTAATTGTCCTTGTTCGCCACTGTGGGGATTTAAACCTGCGATCGCAATTCTCCCATGAGTAATGCCAAAATCTTGCTCTAAACACTCCACCAACAAATCTAATTTTTTGCTTAATAACTCTGGTGTAAGAGTATCTGCAACTTGCGATAGGGGAATGTGGGTAGTAGCTAATAAAGTGCGGAGTGTCCAACCAGTGTAAGGCGATCGCGCCACGAATAACATCCCAAACCTCGTCACACCAGCCTTTTGGGCTAATAATTCCGTTTGTCCTGGATAGTCATGACCTGCGGCTTTCCACGCGGATTTAGCAATTGGGGCTGTAACAATTCCATCAAATGCACCAGCTAGAGTTTGTGCGATCGCATATTCCATATAAGCAAAACTAGCCGCACCACTAGCTGCATTTCCCACACCTGTAATAATTTCTGCTCTCTGAATATCTGTATTTAACGGCACATCCAGGACATTTAACTCAGAGGGATTCACCAAAGGCGTTAAATTCTCAGTCATCAGTTCTTCATATATTTGTAGCAGCAAATCCCGATTACCGATGACAGTCAACTCACAGTTTTGATCAATTTCAGGATTTGCTAAAGCCTTTAAAATCACCTCCGGGCCAATACCAGCCGGATCTCCCATAGTAATCGCCAAACGTGGACGCTGTGGTTGTAAATTTACCACCAAATCTTGATTAGTTTGATACATAAGGATTGGGGGTTGGGGATTGGGGATTGGGGATTGGGGACTGGGGACTGGGGAGACAAGGTAGACAAGGGAGAAGAACTAATGACTAATGACTATTGACTATTGACTATTGACCATTGACCAATATTAGAGATTGACCATCAAACTGGTTTAGAATTATTTACACAGGTCTAATCCTAATCAGTAGCCCCACCAAGCATGAGAATCATCATGTGGTTTGGTCTTCTGCCCTTACAGATCCACTATTTACAAAGGAGAATACACCAATGAGCAGCGAAATGTTAACAGCAGCTATCCTACCCTTTAGCCTGATCTTCGTAGGCTGGGCTTTAGGTGCTTTGTTGTTGAAGATCCAAGGTGCAGGAGAATAATCTTACCTGATAGCCGTTGACGAGAGACTACAACTTTTACTCTCTACACAAAAAAATAGCTTGTCCGCCAACCGGACAACGCTGTTTCAAATAGTCTCTCGGTATTCATGACGATTTCCTTAAAAAGAAGTAAACTTTTGTTTACAGATACAATTCTGTTAAGATTCTTTTCATAAAAGTTTAAAAATTGTTAATACCCTCATGACATTATTGATAGTTGGTGCTACTGGCACTTTAGGAAGACAAGTGGCTCGTCGTGCGATCGATGAGGGATATAAGGTACGTTGTCTAGTTCGCAGTGCTAAAAAAGCAGCTTTTTTGAAAGAGTGGGGTGCAGAACTAGTAAAAGGTGATTTGTGTTACCCTGAAACCCTCACAGCCGCACTAGAAGGTGTGACAGCAGTAATTGATGCTGCGACCTCCCGTGCTACCGATTCCTTGACTATTAAACAAGTAGACTGGCAAGGTCAAGTAGCTTTAATCCAAGCGGCAAAAGCTGCGGGTGTAGAGCGTTTTATATTCTTTTCTATTCTTGATGCCGACAAGTACCCAGAAGTCCCCCTGATGGAGATTAAGCGGTGTACTGAACTATATTTAGCTGAATCTGGAATTAATTACACAATTTTGCGCTTGGCCGGTTTTATGCAAGGATTAATCGGTCAATATGGCATACCTATTTTAGAAGGGCAACCCGTTTGGGTAACTGGTGAATCCTCACCAGTCGCTTATATGGATACTCTAGATATTGCTAAGTTTGCTGTACGTGCTTTGAGTGTGCCAGAAACCGAAAAACAAGCCTTCCCTGTGGTGGGAACTCGTGCTTGGAGTGCAGAAGAAATTATCAGTTTGTGTGAACGCTTATCTGGCAAAGAAGCCAAAGTACGACGAATGCCAATCGGCCTGCTAAGGACTGTGCGCCGCATTGCTAGCTTCTTCCAGTGGGGACTGAACGTAGCAGATAGACTAGCATTTACAGAAGTTTTGGCGAGTGGTAAGCCTTTAAACGCGCCAATGGATGAAGTGTATCAAGTATTTGGACTAGAAAAAGAACAGACAGCAACTTTAGAAAGTTACCTACAGGAATATTTCAACCGGATTATGAAAAAGCTCAAAGAGCTAGATTACGAGAAGACTAAAAAGCAAAAATCTAAAAAGACCCCGTTTAAAAAGGTTAATAGTCAATAGTTTTGGTCAAACAGAGCCATTAGACATAGGAGCAAATTATTGTTAACTGTGGACTGTGGACTGTTGACTGTTGACTTTTGACTCTATACTAATGACTCGTGATCCAAAATGTGTAAGGATTACATAAGAAAAAGCATCGCCTAGTATTTGGATATTTGAGTGTGCCGAAAGCAGGCATTATCTACAATGACGTTAAACCGATAGCCGTTCGTGTGGCTATCGAAATCAAAGACAAGCTAACCGCAGCCGGTTGGGATGTATGTATGACATCAAGCATCGGTGGCATTTTGGGCTACTCTAATCCAGAAAGTCCTGTATGCCACACTCCTCTTGATGGTCTAACGCCGCCTGGGTTTGACTCAGAAATGAAGTTTGCGATTGTTCTGGGGGGGGACGGCACTGTATTAGCAGCGTCGCGCCAGGTGGCTCCTTGTGGGATTCCCATTTTGGCGGTGAACACCGGACACATGGGATTTTTGACGGAAACTTATCTGAATCAATTACCCCAAGCCATAGAACAAGCAATGGCGGGTGAGTATGAACTGGAAGAGCGCGCCATGCTCACTGTGAAAGTTTTACGGGGAGAATCCGTACTTTGGGAAGCTCTATGCTTAAACGAAATGGTATTACATCGAGAACCATTAACCTCGATGTGCCATTTTGAAATTGCTGTAGGTCGTCATGCACCGGTTGATATTGCTGCTGATGGGGTAATTGTATCAACACCCACTGGCTCTACAGCTTATTCCTTAAGTGCAGGTGGCCCGGTGGTAACTCCTGGTGTACCCGCATTACAGTTAGTACCTATTTGTCCGCATTCATTGGCTTCTAGGGCTTTAGTCTTTCCTGACACCGAACCTGTGAATATTTATCCGGTGAATATTCCGCGCTTGGTGATGGTAGTAGATGGCAATGGGGGTTGCTACGTTTTTTCAGAGGATCGTGTATATTTAGAGCGATCGCCTTACAGCGTCAAATTCATTCGCCTACAACCACCAGAATTTTTCCGTATCTTGCGCGAAAAATTAGGTTGGGGTCTACCTCATATTGCCAAACCCACTTCGGTAGAATTACCTTAGTCATTAGTCAATAGTCATTAGAGAACAGGGAACAGGGAACAGGGAACAGGGAACAGTTTTTCTCATCTTCTACCTTGTCCACCTTGTCTACCTTGTCTCCCCAATCCCCAGTCCCCAATCCCCAATCCCCAGTCCCCAGTCCCCAATCCCCAATCCCCAATCCCCAACGGTTATGACAGCAGTTCACAATCCTTGTGTTTTAGTCATAGAAACCGATGACAGCTTGGCTAATCAGCTTTCTTTTGATTTGCAGGAAGCTGGTTATGAGTCTGTTTTGGCCAGTGATGCGTCTAGTGGCTTGCAATACTATCGCGATCGCCAACCTGCTTTAGTAGTTGTAGACCGAATGCTTGCAGGTGAGTCAGGATTGGCGTTATGTAAAAATCTCAGGAATGCGGGAATGCGATCGCCTGTGTTAGTTCTAATGGCTAGGGATACAGTAGATGATCGGGTGGCTTGTTTAGAAGCTGGTGCTGATGATTACATTCTTAAACCCTATCGCTCAGAAGACTTTTTAAAGTTAATACGGCTTTACCTCAAACCCGATATTGATACCACCGAACAGTTACGTTTTGGTGATCTAATTTTAGATATAGCTAGCCGTCGTGCCATCTACAACGGACGGATAGTGGATTTGACGATGAAAGAATTTGAACTTTTAAAATTCTTAATGGAACATCCCCGCGAAGTCTTAACGCGTGAGCAGATTTTAGAAAACGTTTGGGGTTACGACTTCATGGGCGAATCTAACGTCATAGAAGTTTATATTCGCTACCTACGTCTAAAAATCGAAGAAGAAGGACAAAAACGCCTAATTCAAACAGTACGCGGTGTAGGCTACGTACTCAGAGAGTCTTGAATTAGTCATTAGTCAATAGTCATTAGTCAATAGTCATTAGTCAATAGTCATTAGAGAACAGGGAACAGGGAACAGGGAACAGGGAACAGTTTTTCTCATCTTCTACCTTGTCTACCTTGTCCCCAATCCCCAATACTTCGACAAGCTCAGTACAAATCCCCAGTCCCCAATCCCCAATCCCCAACCAGGCTATTTTTGAAAAATTTCTGTAAAATCGATATCTAAATAACTAAATTAAAAATTGTATGATGCGTTGGTTAAGTTTTTTTCCGATGCTGTTGAGTGTTTTATTAATGGGGTGTTCTGTGCAATCCACTGCTCAATCTCCGACAGCAAACCCTACTAACACTCAAACACCAGCATCACTGGGGCAAACATTACCTATTTCTGCTCAAGCAACAGTTCCCAATGGTACCAAGATTGAGTTAGAAGTGGCGCGAACACCAGAACAACAACAACTAGGACTGATGTATCGCCCAGCTTTACCCGACAATCGCGGAATGTTATTTGAACTTCCTTCAGCGCAATCAGTGCGGTTTTGGATGAAGAATGTACCTGTGGCTTTGGATATGGTTTTTCTACACAATGGTGTAGTGAGATATATTCAAACTGCTGCTCCTCCTTGTCCTAATGAACCTTGTCCTACCTATGGAACTGATGTCCCAATTGATCAGGTTATTGAGTTGCGAGCAGGACGCGCTCAGGAATTAAGTCTGAAGAAAGGAGACAGTATAAAAATTGAATTTTTAAATACTAAGGATTTACCCTAAAAATTCTTGGACTTGCTGATTTGTGTAGTTTCTAGCTCATCAAAATTCATAATCTTTACGTAAAAAATCTATCAAGTATACGTAAAATAATGAATTTTGAGGCTACTATCTAGTATGATGTCAAAAATGTTAAATCTCAAGATTGATCAGGTAGAGTCACAAGCTGGTGAATTTCATTGCCTAATATCTGACTTTTGGCATAAGTGTAATCAGCCACGCATAAGGCACTATTAGCTATGGAATCTTAATTATTGAATGTGTAGCCAAACACCACTTCAATAGCCAAGATATCATCCATGTCTCATGCTCACTTTGAGTCATAACAATCAGCAGTAAAACATCGCTATAGCTAATAAAATCTGGTTTGTTCCCCGTCTATGAGGATAAATAGTTTTATTCTCATAAAAATACCCAAATTGACTAGAGTGTTTATCCGGTAAATGTACATTCACTTGTGAAGTAATAGTTGCAAGGCTACATATCAATGAAAAACCAATACTTAACAGTAAATGCTCAACAAGGAGGTGAGTTACAAATGTCACCATCTACATATTCACGACTAATTCATTTTCTTCAGGAAGATTTATCAATTTCTGCTGCATCTTTAGCGGTGGCGTTGCGACATCGTGAACAAGACCCTGGCCCTCTACCGATGATTCTGTGGCAATATGGTTTGATTACGTTAGAACAACTAGAAAAAATTTATGACTGGCTGGAAACAGCGTAGAATCTGAATTCTCAAAAAGGAGAATCAAATTATGCTATGTCTACTCTGTCTCTTGCTGGGACTGATTGATAGAGAAGCTGTGTCCTGTATTTTCTATTTATTTCCTGACAAATTCTATAAAAGGGCGAGTTAATTACTTAACTCGCCCTTTTATGTAATTATGTAAAAATTAAGCTCCGACGGCTTCTTTAGCAGCGTAAAGCACTTCAGCCGATATATCTTTAAAACCGCGATCGCGGGCAAATTTTTCGGTGTTACGCTTCACTTTCCCCCTGACAAACCCAGGAATTTTATTTAATTCTGCTAAACCATCTTTTGTCCAATTTAAGTCAGATTCCGCAGAAATTCCTTTAGTAATGACTTCTTTGGTATCGTGTCCACCAAAGATTTCTAATAGATGATCTTCCATTCCTAAAGTGAAGGAATTGTAGATTAAATCTGTAATTTGGTTTGTCCCTTCATAACCCAAGAATGGTTTATAACCGATGGGGAAGTTTTGTACATGAATAGGTGCAGCAATTACACCGCAGGGAATATCCAAACGTTTCCCGACGTGGCGTTCCATTTGTGTCCCGAAGATGGCGGAGGGTTCAACGCGGGCGATCGCATCCCCGATTATGCCATGATCATCGGTAATTAGGACTTCATCGCAATATTCGCTGACTTGTTCTCTGAACCAATCAGCATCATATTTGCAGTATGTCCCCGCCCACACAACATGAATTCCCATTTCTCGTGACAAAATCTTGGTCATAGCCGCAGCGTGGGTACTGTCACCAAAGACTACAGCTTTTTTCCCTGTCAAGTTTTGACAGTCGATGGAACGGGAGAACCAAGCAGCTTGGGAGACATACAGGGTCTGTTCGTTGATATATTCTTCATAGTCAACGTTCGCGCCTTGTTCGTTGATTACCTGCTGAATTTTACGGATACATCTAGCAGTTTCTACTACACCCATCGGGGTAATATCTATATAAGGTGTACCAAACTCAGCTTGTAGATAATTAGCTGTCATTGAGCCTAGTTCCCGATAAGGGACGAGGTTAAACCAAGCTTTTGGTAAGTTTTTTAACTCATGGACTGACGCACCTTCAGGAATGACGGCGTTTACCTCAATTCCCAAATCAGCCATTAGCTTTTTGAGTTCTGTACAGTCGTGATTATTGTGAAAACCCAGGGTAGAAATCCCGATGATGTTAACTGAGGGTTTTTCGGTTTTGCTGCTGGGGAGTTCGCCTTTTTTGCGGGCTTTCTCAATGTAGTATTGTACGATTTGGACGAGAGTGCGATCGCCTGCTTGCAGTTCATTAACGCGGTAGTGGTTGACATCCGCCAACAGTACGTCACATTTGGCTTCTATTTGCGCCCGTTCGACAAAATTGTGCAGGTCTTCTTGCAAAATACTAGAGGTACAAGTAGGAGTTAACACAATTAAATCTGGGTGTTCCTCTGCATCTTTGCGGGTGATGTTATTAACCACCTTTTCTTGAGAACCACGCGCCAAAACGTTGCGGTCAACTACACTGGCTGTAACTGGGGTAAAGTCCCTTTCCCGCGATAACATGGAGCGCATGACGTTAAAGTAATCATCGCCCAAAGGCGCGTGCATAATAGCATGGACGTTTTTAAAAGAACTAGCGATTCTTAGAGTACCAATATGGGCTGGGCCTGCATACATCCAGTAAGCCAATTTCATTAATATCTTCTCCTAAATGGGGATTGGGGACTGGGGATTGGGGACTGGGTAGAGAACAATAAAAATAATCTTTTACTTTTTGCCTTTTACCTTTTGCCTTTTACCTTTTTTAATGTGGCGATTTTGAGAAACTACTTCCTGATTATGATTCAGTTGGCACTTGAAACAACTTCATGGGTTTTAAATTACATGAATCTTAAAGTTCAGCAAATTTTGTTATCAATGTTGGGTTGTCAAGATGTACTAAAATGCGAGGCGGGAATACAAGTTATGGCAATATAATTACTGACGAACAATGAAGCTATGCAAGCTAAAGTTCAGGAACAACTTTCTATTGTTGATGCAGAAATTATTTTAGAGCGTCTACCTGAGCGCATTCGAGCTGCTTTAATTGCTCGTGCTACTGAAATTGAGTACCCCATTGAAGCAGTTATTGAAATGGCGTTCACGTAGTGTCTCTGAAAGAGAATCGCTAGTTTTCTGGACTCAGAAGCGTTAGGTTTTGCAGATTGTAAACCTGGACGCGGAATTTGAAATTTTGTTAACTTGCTTAGGAGCTTTTATTTCAGTAAATAGCTGCTTTGCTTGGTAAAAATTTATTTCACTTTTATCATAATTGGACATTTTTTGATATGTTAAGCCTAATTGAAAATAGGCTTCTGCTAGGTCACATTTAGCACCAATTTTTTCTAATAGTTCGATGGCTTCTTGGTGGTGAGTTAGAGCTAGTTGGTAATCTGCTTGCTGGCGATAGATTTCTGCTAAACTAGTCAATGTTTTGGCTTTAACCTGCATATAATGACTGGCTTCGGCAAAGGTTAAGGCTTGCTGAAACATTTCTGTAGCTTTGCTAAAATCTCCAAGGTTGATGTAAGTTTGACCTAAGATTTGCATGAAGTAGGCAAATCTACCAGTTTTTACCAGTTTTTCTTGCGTAATATTTTGATAAGCTACATCTGCTAAGGCAAAAGCAGCATCATTTAAGCCTAAATAGGAATTCACTAAGGCTAAACATACTGAAGCTTTTTCAGCCCAGCTATGATGGTCAGTATTTTGTGCTAAATAAATTACTTGTTGAAATAAATCGGCGGCTGTTTCTAGTTCCCACAAATCTATTTTGTAAAGACCAATACTTAACAGCGAATCTACTTCTAACATTCTCAGATAGTAGACTTTATGTTTATTTTCTGGTTGTGGTACAAGGGATTTGAGGGCTTGTGTGGCTAGATTGATGGTTTTTTCTTGACAGGTTATAGCTTGGCTAATCTTGCCTGTAATCCAATATAAATCACCTAATATATTGTATAGTTCAATCAGGTTATCCTCAAACTCAATATTATTTACCACTTGATTAATTGCAGTTAATATCGGTTGAGTAAATCCCATCCGATACAATGTACTACCCAAAGGTAGGAACTGTTGCCATTGATTATTGCGACTTTTGAGAATCACTTTACCTGCTAAATCAAAGGCGTTAATTTCTATGTAGTGATAATATGCTTCTAAAGCCTGTAAAGCATCTGAAAATGTCGCAATTTCGGTGACGCTAGCTGTCCAAAATTCGGCGGCTTTGTGGTTGGTAATTTCCCAATCATCGCTATTGCGTAAACGTGCGATCGCTTCGGCTCGAATTACCGGATGTAGCCAATATTCTCCTTGCTCACACTCGATTAAAGAGCGATTTCTCAGGGAAGTAATAATCTGACGATGTTCGGTTTTTGGTACATCCCAAAGTAAACAAAATAATCCTGACGAGGGAATTTTAGGGATATCTTGATAACGGTAACATCCCAAACGACACAGCAGGCGATAAGCTTGGGAATCAAGGTTTTGCAAGCGATTAATTTGGCTGACAGCTAAATTTTTTAAGTCGGTTGCTGCTAAAGGATCTGTGTGATTTTCTTGCCAATATAAAGTCAAATCACCACCACAATCCTCTTGAATTGCACCGCAAATAATGCCCATTGCTTTGGCATTACCGCCATAGGTATGATGTATTTGTTGCAAAGTGGGCGTGTCGATAATTAAGCCTCGGTGACTAAAAAATTTCAGCCATGCACCTTGGTCTAAACTCGGCAGTCGATAGTGATGTATATTAATTCCAGGTTCACACAGGCGATCGCGACTAGTAATTAGAGTCACAGATTGTACCCGCACATCAGCCAAAACCCGCAACAGTTCTACATAACTGCGGTGAGGCGCAATCAATTTTCCTTGATGATCTAATGCTGGTTCAAAATTATCAATTAACACCCCAACTCGTCGGTGATGGAGTTGGCGTTTGAGTCTTCCCAACGTCACCCCAAACTCCACCCCTGGTTCTTCCCCAAAGTCTTGTTTTAGCCACTCCTCCACCACCCGTTCCACCGACGTAATATTTTGGCTTTCCTTCGCCATTAATAGTTCTAAAACCAAGTCAAAACCCTGATTTTGCAGATATTGCTGGGCAAGAGTCGTTTTACCTAACCCTCCCTCACCCTGGATAACAATTACCTTCGCACCTTGATTTACCAAAGTATTCAGGTGAGCGATCGCGTCTTGTCTTCCAATAAAATTAGTATCTTCTAGTGTTGAGACAGTTTGCAAACCTAACCCCCCTTTCCTGCAAGGGAATGGGGGAAAATTACTCCCCTCGCCTTGTAGGAGAGGGGTAGGGGGAGAAGTTAAGCAAAAAGTATTGGATATAGCAGAAGTTTTTCTCAGAACTCGTTCCAAAGTAGTGCGACAATTGCTTTTAGTAATCTTCTGTCGCAAAACCTGAGAAAGTAACTTCCATAATTGTGAGCCTACATCCTTAACGTGTCCTTCCGTACAACCGTAACTGCGGGCGATATCTAAATATTTTCTACCCAACCAAACCTGCTGAAGAATCACTTTTTGCAAATCGCTCAATCTTTCCCCAGTTTGAGCAGGAATGATGCTTTCTAACCATGTTAATGCTGCTTCAGCGTTCATTGTGTAACGATGAGGGTAGTTAGATTTTACAACTATAGATTAATCTACAGTTTTTCTCCCCCAACTTTCGGATAAGTTTTTATGAATCCGACTTTTTACCCGACTTTTCCTAATGTTTGAAAAGTCATGATTGATGTATCAACATATTTTTACCTCACCCTAAATATCCCCTTGAAAAAGGAGAGGTAACTAAATTATCAATTGCATATTTGTAACCTAAATTAACACACCAAATAAATCCGACTTTTGCGCCGACTTTAGCAACTGCATCATATCAAACTACCGACTTTCACCGACTGACAAACACAGGTGCGATCGCTTAGGCTATTGGGCGTAGAGTTAAAAGTATAAAAAACATGGTGAATACTACCACCCCACTAGCAGAAGACTTGGCAGGCCAAAGCTATACCAGTCCTAACTACTGGCAAATACAGCAGCGTCTACGCTCACTGATAGATAATTATGTAGCTACCGAAAAACTACAAGAACGCTTAGAAGATTTACCTACGCAATTTACCAATCATCAAACCCGCCCTTGGAAACATATTGATTGGCAAGCCATCAACCGTAATCAAATTATCGGCGTAGATCCAGAAGTATTTTTATCCATTTTGATAGGTGCATTGGATACAGAAGCCCCGATTCGCGGCTACACCCAAACCAGTCGCCAGTATTTAGAACAATTACATCCCCACATGGCGCGCGTTGTCGGTGGAACAGTCGGTGAAGATGGCGAACTCCAAGAAATCGGCCTATGGGAGAAAGAAGAACGTCAACACACCCCCGCCTTACTCAAAGTTTACACCCAACTTACCGGCGAAAAAATCACCCCCAAACTCCGCACAGTTAGAGGCTACCTTCCTACAGATGACCCCCAAGAAGACCTATATCGCCACGGTTTACACCGCGTCGCCACAGAATACGGTGCCACCTGTCTTTACCTGTGGATGATGGCACACACTACAGGCGCACTCCAAGACGTTTTAGAAGAACTCACCAAAGACGAAGTTAACCACATGACCAAATTCTGGGGTTTTGGAGTTTGGGCTTATCCCGACACCGGACTCATCCGCATCACCAAAACCCTCATCAAAACCCGTTCCCAAAACTATGAACGCAATAACCTGATGCGTACCCTGCGCCGGATGATGAACACCCTCAACTGGAAAGCTTGGACATTCAGCAACAAAGCCACCCTCCTGTTCACCTTCACCTACACCATGCACCACCTCTGGAAATGGCACAACACCCTAACACCCCAATACTTACAAAATCTCTTTGAATAACCCTCCGCACCCTTCTTTGCGTCTCTGCGCCTCTGCGTGAACTTTAAATAAATCCCCTCATCAACACCATGAATTTACCCCTAGATTTAGACCCCCAAAAAATCCCCCAACACCTAGCCATCATCATGGATGGTAACGGTAGATGGGCAAATAGCCGAGGACTACCCCGCATAGCCGGACATCGCCAAGGTGCAAAAACCCTCAAAGAAATTTTACGTTGCTGCAAAGATTGGGGAATCAAAGCTCTCACAGCTTACGCTTTCTCCACCGAAAATTGGCAACGTCCCATAGAAGAAGTAGACTTTTTAATGCTCTTATTTGAGCGATTACTGCGCCGCGAATTAGCCGAAATGCACCGAGAAGGAGTGAGAATTTCTTTCATTGGTGATTTGTCAGCCTTACCCCCATCTCTGCACACAGAAATTGCAAATTCAATGGCAGAGACGGCAAAGAATCAAGAAATTCACTTTACTCTTGCAGTCAATTACGGTAGTCGTAACGAAATTACTAGAGCCTGTTATCAAATAGCGGAACTTGTAGAACAGGGTAAACTCAACGCAGCCGACATTAATGAAAATTTAGTAGAACAACATTTATACACAGCAAATACTCCCGCACCAGATTTGCTAATTCGTACTAGTGGAGAGATGCGGTTGAGCAATTTTCTATTGTGGCAAATGGCTTATACAGAAATGTATTTCACTGATATTTTTTGGCCTGATTTTAATCGAGAAGCACTGTATAAAGCTTTACTCAGTTATCAGCAACGCGATCGCCGTTTTGGTAAAGTTAAACCCTTACTCTCAGCCTAACTTCCATAAAATCAATTACCTAAACCCTTTTTGGCTAAAAAGGGTATAACCTAAAAATTAGTAGCTGTCAAAAAAGGTGAAAATATATGGAAAACAAGAATAAGCAAGTTTATAACTATACAGTTCTTCTAGAAAAAGAAGCCGATGGTGGATACCATGCCTTTTGTCCTATTCTCAAAGGCTGTCATTCTCAAGGCGATACCTTTGAAGAAGCTGTTGAGAATATTACAGAAGCTATTGAGTTATATATTGAAAGTTTAATGGCTGATCATCAACCTATACCTAAAGAGGATTTAATTGTTAAGCCATTAAGTATTCTAATATGAGCAACTTTCCTAGTGTCAAAGCTAAAGACTTTGTAAAAGTTATTGAAAAATTAGGTTTTTATCTGGATCGTCAAAAGGGTAGTCATGCTATTTACAAGAATGTTCAGGGTAATCGAGTTGTAGTGCCAATTCATTCTGGAAAAGACATAAAACAAGGTACTTTGATGGGAATGATTCAAGATATTGGCATTGACAAAGAAACATTCTTCGAGTTGTTACTACAAAAATAATATACAAAAAGCAACTCAATCATTACACTCATCATCCTGAAATCATAGCGATCGCTCCCATTCTCCACAGGTGTAAAATAGCTATGAGTGGCTGAGAAGCGATCGCAGTAACATAAATTTAGAAGTTGTAACCTATTCCCAACAACAAACCCACATCAGTTTCATCAACAAAAGCTGCATTTACAGCACCAGTGAGGGTAAAACGATTTCCCAAGGGAACATCTACACCACCAGTTAACAGCAACCCAATATCAGTATCGTTGCTAGCTTCAATAGCCACACCAGCACCAACATAAGGTGATACAGAAAACTGCTGTACAACACCAGGTTCTACCTCACGGGGCGCAAAATCATAAGTCAAGGGTACGAGAAATACGGTATCGTCCCCAAATACTACCGATGGACGCACTGATACAGTCCGAGTTAGACCGATTTTACTCACAGCCGCAAAGTTACTTTCACTCAACGCTGTATCACCACCCAGTCCGATATTACCCGCCACACCGACATAACTAGAACCGCCACGGGTAGCCCTTCCTGGTGTCACATCTGGGGTTTGTGCTTGATTATTAGGTGGTTGTGGCTGTTGACTAGTCAGATTAGGTGGAATCAAAACTTGGTTAATGGGATAGATGACTCCGTTACTCGCTTGAATATTGGGCTGAATCACTCGCGCTTCATTGACTGCAATTTGATTATTTGCAGTATCAACTCGAATATTCACGGGTGAATTCTCCACAGTTTTTAACTCCCCAGACGCGAGTTGATTTGCTGTCACCTGTCCAGGCACTACGTGATAGCGCAATATCTGCAACAATAATTCTTTATTTTGGGGTTGTTGTAACTGTTCTAAAGTCCCAGCCGGTAAAGCTGCAAAAGCTTCGTTAGTAGGTGCAAACACCGTATAAGGCCCTGGCTGTTGCAAGATATCCGTTAAACCTGCTGTCTTGAGTAAAGAAGTTAAGGTACTAAAAGAATTACTAGACGCAGCTACAGAAACGATGTCATTCCCTGTTTGAGTATTACCAGTTCCCTGGCTGACTACTACATAGTTAGAAGCTGCAACATTGGTAGCTAGAGGTTGCAGTTGTCCCTGACGCACTAAAGCTTGATACAACAGTGCGGCTGCTTCTGCACGAGTCAGAGACTGTTGGGGATTGAGTTGTCGAACATCGGGATAGTTCACAACCATGTTCGCTTGTGTTGCCGCCGCTACACCATTTACGGCATAATTAGGGATAGCAGAAGCATCTGCATAGTAGCTACTTACAACATTTGATGCAGAGTTGCTATTTTGTAAGCCTAAACCACTAGCTAAAGCTGCGATCGCTTGTACTTTAGGAATCTGTTGATTAGGTAAAAACACATCCCCTGGGTAGCCAGCCATAAATCCAGTTTCGTAAGCTTCTCTAATTGCAGCATTTGCCCAGTAATTAGGCGGAACATCTGTAAATCCGCTTACACTTAATTGTCTGACTGGTTGTTGGTTAAAGGCTTTCTGAATCATGGTGGCGAATTCCGCCCGACTCACCGATTGATTCGGCTTAAATGTGCCATCAGGAAAGCCTGCAATAATATTTCTTTCGGCTAAAGCTTGAATAAATGGACTCGCCCAATTATCTGCACCAACATCACTAAATCTGGGAGCTACAGTTGTTGAAGGAACAGTATCTTGAGCTAAAGCGACTGTAGAAATCATCACAGGAGAAATTGTTGCAGCTGCTACTCCTAAAGCTAGCAATT
This sequence comes from Aliinostoc sp. HNIBRCY26, assembly GCF_050235535.1. Classification (GTDB taxonomy): domain Bacteria; phylum Cyanobacteriota; class Cyanobacteriia; order Cyanobacteriales; family Nostocaceae; genus Trichormus. Next base: position 6,216,300 of record NZ_CP189852.1, on the reverse strand, counting down.
TCATACTCAATGATGACCAAGATAAGAGATTATTCACCAATGTATCCTCCAGAAAAATTAATTTATCTCTCAGTTGATGTATGATTTTTAGGAAAATATTTCAGGGTAACTCAATCAAAAAATATCTATTTTGATGATCAAGATATGTTTGAAGTTAGCTTTTTAATCAATTATGATTTCTAGCTAAACACCCTTAATTAAACGCACAATGTAAGACAAAAATAATTTAGATGCTTCATCAAATCATTGATTCAAATGCCTTTTGGTTACTGTAAATCTACCTGAAACACTGCAATTGAGATGAAAACAGTGTTTTATATCAAAGTAATTTATCTTTGATAACTCTCATTTTTCACTGATGAGCCATAATCAACAACTAGCTAAAGGTTAAAAAGCATGGTCAGCACTTTCATCCTTTAGATAGTTGATCACATCTATTTCACATTAATTAGTAGTAGGACATTCCCGGACTTTATACAACACTAGATATGACAAAAATCGTTTTTTATTCTCTATGGAAATATTAAATGTCTCCACCTCATTGGTGCTTAAATCTTAGTATTTTGAGAAAGTGGAGTAACTTTTAACACATTTGAAGTATCAATCAACACATAAAAATATATTTTTTCGATGAAAATTAACTAAAGTAAAAAAACAAATATTTTATTTATGTCATTAGCCATATATAACTTTGGTTGCTATATTGTATGAAATAATCACTATCCTAGTGAAAATGGGGAAAACTGTGCGTAATGATTTGCAAGGCTTAGATATTAGTCAAAAGGAACTACAAAAGTTAACTAATTTGCCTGTGAAGGATGAACTGGTCATCATCATTAATCCCTTAAAAGAGATAGGTAAGACTATTGTCCAAAAAATTAAAGGTTCGGAAGGAGCTACAGTCCTTTTTATCAGCTTTTCTATCGCTGTACTGACCTATTTAATACTAGATGTTTTGATTAAGCTATTTGCTAATTGGATTAGCATTCCGGCGTGGATGTTATTAATAATACTATGTTTTCTTGGCGGAGTAATTACACAATGCAGTTTATACTACTGGTGGCAAAAAAGACTCAAAAATCTCAAAGGTAGTATGACGCATTCACTCCAAATTCTTTTAAATGATGTTGATAGATATAATGCTGTAATTAAAGCTATAGACATTAATGATCAAATAGAAGATGCTGGCAATCCAGAAGTGAATATCAAAGAAAGAGCAAAAGTAATTGCTGCTTTGAAACTCACAAGAGACGATTTAGTCAGAGCTTTAAAAACAGAAAGAATTTTGCGAGAGAATAAAAACTTTATTCTGAGTAATACAGAATTATTTGTGAATAATTTAGCGACTTTAGCAGCTATGCAAGTCACAGAACAAGCAACTGAGCATGGCAAATTATTAAATGAAGCATTGCAGATTGCTTTAGATGTGCAGCAGGAAATGAAAAGTTTACAAAGTCAGTCAAATACATAAAAATCAAGAGACGTTGCATTGCAACGTCTCTACCTATATTCAAAAGTGCTGAATCAGCTTAAGCTGATTTATCCCAGCTTCGGAAATTCCTTACCAGTTCACTAAACGTCACATCTAAAAAGCCATCTTTGAAGACAAATTGACTATCATATCCACCGTTGACACCCCAAGGGTTAAAAAGCCTAAATCTCTGTGTAGAGGAGTTATACCCTACTAAAACATATGCGTGCTGAGATACGACATTGTTAGCTACCCCCGTTTGTTTAGAGCCAAAAGTAATCATTTTTCCTTGGTTGAAACTAGTGACAATAGCGTTCATATCATAACTATCTAAAGTATCGTATTGGGTGATTAAACCTGTAATGTCAGTTATGGCGTAGCCAGTATACCCGCCATTAATTGCTTGATATGAATTGCGCCTGTCTTGACTACCAGGCCCCATTGTCCATCCTGATTCATTAATTTGAGCATAAGCTTTTTCTGCCAGAGCTACCCATAACTCATTGTTAGGATTATCGTATTTTGCTCCCAGATTTGCGTAAGCTATAGTTCCATCTGAGAAAGTCCCTAAAAATCTGTCAACGGTGACAAAATCTGCAACACCTTTGTTATAAAAACGCACTGTGAAAGTATTATCACCATTATCAATGAACATACTTTGAATAACATTAGGTGTTCGTAATGCAGTAGCAGCTAATCCAGCCAGAAAATAGCAATCACCCAATATACCTTGATTCACATCTTGATAGCTAATGCCATTTTGGAAGAGACTGCCTTTGACTTCTCTATAGCTTAAACTAGTAGATGTTAATTGTGGGCGATCGCTGCCAAAAAACCATTTACTCAATAACCTTTCTAATTGCGTTGCACTACTACCTGAAAATAAATTACCAATCCCAGACGTGATATTAGCTACATCACCAATCACCACTTTATTCGATAAGACTCTTACATGATCTTGCATCGTAAAACGGCTAGCATTACTGAGAATTACTTTTAAATCAGATAATTCATTGCTATCAATTACACTATTATCTTTTGCATCTCTCAAGATATCTATCATATCTTGACGGCTGAGATTACCATCTATAGATAAATTTCGAGCGATGTTAATGATTTGTTGGTCTTTTAAGTTTTGGGTAAACCAATCAATAACTGTGAATATTTTCTCCACAACTGGACTAATATTATTAGCCCTATCGATTGCAAAAGCGCGGAGAGTATAGTTACCTGCTACCAAATTCAACCCAGTTAAGGCTAAACTGTGTGTGAAACTTCCCCATGTAGTATTAGAACTATTCACCACAATGCGGGTGATATCATTCACTACGGTATTAATTAATTTACCATTCTGGAAGATTTGCAAATCGATGGTAGAAATGTCACTAGCACCATTACTATCAAATACTTGACCACTACTGATATTGAGTGTGCCTGTTGTAGTAATGTTAGGATTATCAATGTTAAATGAGAGTGAATTGGGTGCAGTATTCGGAGGGGTGACTGTAAATTGCTTTTCTACAACTGGACTAATATTATTAGCCTTATCGACTGCAAAAGCGCGGAGAGTATAGTTACCTGCTACCAAATTCAACCCATTTAAGGATAAACTGTGTGTGAAGCTTCCCCATGCAGTATTAGCACTGTTCACCACAATGCGGGTGATATCATTCACTACGGTATTAATTAATTTACCATTCTGGAAGATTTGCAAATCGATGCCAGAAATATCACTAGCACCATTACTATCAAATACTTGACCACTACTAATATTGAGTGTGCCTGTTGTAGTAATGTTAGGATTATCAATGTTAAATGAGAGTGAATTTGGTGCAGTATTCGGAGGGGTAACTGTAAATTGCTTTTCTACAACTTCGCTAGTATTAATACCTTTATCCAGTGCGATCGCCCAAAGGCTATAATTACCTGGTTTCAGATTGAGACTAGCAAGTGATACATCATAAGTAAACCCACTCCAACGGGAATCAGAATTACTGGGAGTGAATTTTATGACATCACTAATTTCAATAAAAGTACCATTACTTTGTTTAATACGGAAGTCAACAACACTTAAATCAGAAAAACCATCAGCATCATAAACAGCACCACCATTGATGCTTAAGTTATCTGTAGGTTTTAGATTAGAATTATTCAGATTAAATTGTAGTTGCGTCGGTAGAGAATTGGCTGTCAAACTAAGATTGTAGTTTGTACCACTAAAAGCAGAACCTATTCCTGGAAAAACCCGAACAAAATAATTTCCCGCATCTAAGGTAGTTCTGATTGCTTCATTAGCGATTCCTGATATATTGCCACTAGCAATAATTTCGCTAGGGCTATCAACGACACTATTTAAGTTTATATCTCGAATAATTTGTACATCTGCGTTTGTATTCAAACCACCCAAATTGAGGTTGAAACTACTACGACTACTTAGGCTAAAACTGTAAAAATCATTTAAATCAGTCCCACCGACGAAATCAGAAAATGTCTGTGTTGTAGCCGTCGGGTTGATTCGTCTCGCATTAGCCAACGTATTACCAGCATTATCAATGGGCATATGTATTCCTAATTACTGTGATTTAAAACGACAAATCCTGTAAATAAGGCTTTCCATAAAGACTTATATATAAATACTGGTATTTTTTATGCCTAATGCTCCACTGTGTAATTGCTGCTTTTTTTATTGAAAAACAGGTGAAGTTACAAGCTTTTTTTATGAAGAAATCAAATTTACTGAGTTTTTTCTGACCGACTCTGGTGAAGCTGATGTTTAATAATCAGTTCAGGGTCTAACATAAATTAAGTGTGATTAGAGCGATCGCCTACAGGCATGGATTGGAAAGAAATTAGAGGAAACTGGGTATTGATTCCCCCAAACCCCGTGGGTATCATTCATTTCTTGGGAGGTGCATTTGTAGCTACCGCACCTCACCTCACTTATCGATGGCTACTAGAACAAATAGCAGCTAAAGGATATGTGATCATCGCTACACCTTTTGTTAACACTTTAGATCATATTGCGATCGCCAAAACTGTATTACTGAATTTTGATCGCACCATAGAAAGATTGCATGACTCCGGCGCACTCCGCAAAGCTTACCTCCCCACCTATGGACTTGGACATAGTATGGGTTGTAAGCTTCATTTGCTCGTTGGTAGTCTATTTCCAGTCGAACGCGCAGGCAATATTTTAATATCTTTCAATAACTACGCCGCCAAAGACGCGATTCCCCTTGTGGAACAGTTTAATTCAGCGTTGACAATTGAATTTACCCCCTCACCCTCAGAAACCAACAAAATAGTCCAGGAAGGCTATAAAATCCGCCGTAATTTACTCATTAAATTTCAGAATGATAACCTTGACCAATCAACCGTTTTAACCAAAATCTTAAAGGCGCGTTTTCCTGAGATGGTGACAGCGCAAATCCTACCAGGAAATCACACCACACCACTAGGCCAAGACATCAAATGGCAAACAGGCTCATCCTTCACCCCTTTAGATGCTTTAGGACAGTGGTTTCGACAAGAAGTATATCGCGACCTCAACCAGTTAAAGAACTCCCTGCTATTGTGGTTGAATCCCCTTTCGCCACCGTAGGGATTGGGGCTAATCAATTCAAAATTCAAAATTCAAAATTCAAAATTAAAGATTCCGTTCCCTGTTCCCTGTTCCCTGTTCCCTGTTCTCTAATGACTATTGACCAAATTTGATTCAAGCGATGGATAATTAGATATGGTGAGTATTATTTTCTAGAGATAATAATTATCCACATATTAATCTTGACAATATTTTTAATTTCTATTGGTAATAACTAACTATTAATAACCTTGTCCATAACCACCGATGTTCAAAATACTTGTCATTGATGATGATCTATCTATCCAGATACTACTTAAAAGAATCTTACAAAAACAGGGTTATGAGGTAGTTGCTGTTAATAATGGTGAAGAAGGAATCGCTCAAGCTGTGGCTCATCATCCAGCTTTAATTATTTGTGATTGGATTATGCCAGGCTTGAATGGACTAGAAGTTTGTCATCGCATCAAAAATGACCCTAATCTATCAACTACCTTCTTTATTTTACTAACATCTCTAGATTCGGTAGCCGATCGCGTCAAAGGTTTAGATGCCGGTGCTGATGACTTTATCACTAAACCGATTGAACAACACGAATTGAAAGCCAGAGTCAGAGCAGGTTTGAGACTACATCAAGCAAGTCGAGATTTGCAAACTCAAAAATTGCTTTTAGAAGAACAACTGACAGAAGCGGCTGAATATGTGCGATCGCTGCTTCCAGAACCGATGAGTCAACCGTTCACCATCAATTCTCGCTTTATTCCCTCTCGTCAACTAGGTGGGGATTGTTTTGATTACTACTGGCTAGATAATGAGGCGATCGCCATCTATCTACTAGACACAGCAGGCCACGGACTCAAAGCCACACTCCCTTCTATTTCTGTCCTCAATCTTTTACGTTCACGCGCTCTTAAAGGACTCAATTACTATCAACCTAGTGATGTCCTCAAAGCTTTAAATGAAACATTTCAAATGAATTATCAAAATGATAAATACTTTACTATTTGGTATGGAGTTTATAATCGGGTTACACGACAATTAACTTATGCCAGTGCTGGACATCCACCCGCAATTTTAATATCTGGAACATCTCCAACTAGCAATGAAGTTCAAGTTTTAAGAACTCCTGGGATGCCAGTTGGTATGTTTCCAGAAGCACAGTACATAGATGCTTACTGCAATGTTAAAAAATTCAGTAGTCTTTATATTTTTAGTGATGGAGCTTACGAAATCACTAAATCAGATGGCACTGTCTGGAATTTAGACGCTTTTGTCCAAATTCTTAATAGTATCCACCATACTGCTGATTATCAACTCGATCACGTATTGAATTATCTCACAGCTTTAAACCCTAAAGAGGCTTTTGAGGATGATTTATCAATTCTGCAAATCAAATTTGATTAACTCCTAGATAGAATCGCTGCGTGAAATTCATCTTGATTTGTAAAAATTTCAAATACACTATCCATACCAGTTAATTCAAATAAAATTCTAACTTGCTCATTAATAGAACAAAGAAATAACTTCGTACCTGCGGCTCTTAGGGTTTTGAAAGCTAATACCAATGATCCCAAAGCTGAACTATCCATAAAAGTTACTTCTTGACAGTCAACTAAAACAATTTTTGCCCCACTGTCTACAAGATGAGTAATATTTTCTCGTAATTCTAAAGAGTTAGTAGTATTGATAATTCCAGAGAGTTTAACAACCTGTACTTCTTGATTCATTGTTTTTTACCAAATTGCTGCTATGTAAAGTGAAAATTTGCCAATATTATATAGCAAGTAGCTACATGGCTGGAGAAGAACCTAGTAGCCTCAATCTATAAGTTAACTTCTCAATAATAATCTCTCATAATTTAAACTAATTTAAAACATAACTTATGATAGATAAATTATATTTTAAATAAGAGCGTATCACCTAAAGTTAAAAATCTCAAATGAGAGAGAAGATAATTCTAATGCTTAGTTAAGTCTTGAGAGTTAAAAATATATTTTACTTTTATATAATTTGTAGCAATCAACTCCTTTTTACTCATTTGCATCAGTAAGAGATATGAAGATAACTTAATTGCATTATCAAATTTTGTATCTCTTGTGCCAAAATGGTAGTATCTCTAAAAAACTTTTGAAAACTCAAACCAAAAATTCATAGATCACTTGAATTTCTAGACAAAACCACAACATCAAAGTGACCCGAAGTCAAAACACTACAGATCGATTGTCTTGATAGCGCAGATTGTAATGCTTGGTAGTGATATCTGTAGGTTCAGTAAGTGACTCATTTGCTTGTTGTCCTTTGTCATATGCGAATTCCTATTAATCAGCTTTTTAACTTCTGATACCGCTATTTAGATACACAACTATTCTCTAGTATTCCCAATATCTTCGATTTTCAATCGGTGGTGTGGGGTAAATTAGGGGTGTAGGGGTTTAAGGGTTTAAGGGTGTAAGGGTTGAAAGTTTCTCACTCACTGACCTAAACTGGACTGACTTCAGCTCGATATAGTAACTTCTCACCTTGGATATAGCCTGTGTAGCGAATTTTGACTATTTCTCCTGGTTGAGCAGTTCCCTTTGATAATTGATGTAGTTGGGGATTATATGGTAACTCTGCGCCTACGGGTGCGATCGCTTCGATTCCCCACGCCTGTAATAATTTTTCTAGAGGCTTTTGTACTAAAGGTAAAATCTTCACTGCTGCTAATTGGGGGTTCTCTTGAGCCTTTTGGGCAGCTGTCGGCCATTGTAACAACAACGATTCCAGCAGTTGTAAACTCGACTGCTGGAACTCTTGCAGCAAAACTTCTCGCTGCTGTTCTAGTTGTAATTGCGATCGCTCGTATTCTTTTCTTAAATCAGTTAGTTCTTGGGGACTGGGGATTGGGGATTGGGGACTGGGGATTGGGGACTGGGGATTGGGGATTGGGGATTGGGGATTGGGGACTGGGGACTGGGGACTGGGGACTGGGGATTGGGGATTGGGGACTGGGATTAAAAAAGTGGCTACAAATTCGTTTAAGGAAATTTGTAGCACCTGGGATAACTTCAGTAGTACATCTAATCGCATCTGTTCTAGTGCGCCTTGTCGTAAGCGTAATATCTGCCGTTCAGAGACACCAGCAGCACGACTCAAGGCTTTGAAACTAGAAATACCTACCCGTTGCATTAAATCTTGCAATTCAGGAGTGCGATCGCAATTAAACATAGGTATTGGGGATCGGGTACAAGGGATCGGGGATTGGGAAAGACAATAAAAAAATTCTACCTTTTTCCCAGTCCCCAGTCCCCAGTCCCTACTCTTCCAACAAACTTCTCAACATCCAAGCAGTTTTTTCATGCACTTGCATCCGTTGAGTTAACAAATCGGCGGTAGGTTCGTCGTTAACTTCATCTACCGCAGGGAAAATTGAACGCGCAGTTCTCACTACGGCTTCTTGTCCTTCCACTAGAAGCTTAATCATATCAGTGGCTTTAGGTACACCAGGAGTTTCCGGTATAGAACTAAGCTTGGCGTATTCACTATAAGTTCCAGGTGCGGGATAACCCAAAGCCCTGATTCTCTCAGCAATTAAATCCACTGCCAAAGCTAACTCTGTATACTGAGTTTCAAACATTAAGTGTAATGTTTGAAACATTGGCCCTGTAACATTCCAATGGAAATTATGAGTTTTGAGATACAGTGTATAGGTGTCGGCTAATAGTCGAGACAAACCTTCCGCAATCTTAGCTCTATTGGCATCATCAATGCCGATATTGATATTTTTAATTGTTGTTCCAGAGGACATGAATTTTCTCCTATTTGAGTAATTATGGATTAGGGCATTGGGAATTGGGCATTGGGCATCGGGCATTGGGTATGAAATAAAGATTACCGGATCAAAGTTAAATTCAGCATATTAATACTGTTCTTTCCCCAATCCCCAATCCCCAATCCCCAGTCCCCAATCACGCCAAGTGCATTTTCAAAACACTACGGGGTGCTTTCCGAACTCTCGCTAAAATTGTTTCTTTTCCTAAACGTTGGCAGGCTTCATACCGATGACAACCAGAAAAGCCATAATATTGTCCATCTACCTCTAGAACATCTATGGGTTCTTGCTGTCCAATCGCCGCAATGGATTCCATTAAGGCTTGTACTTTGTTGGGATCGTTGCCACGGGGCAAAGGGCGATGAATTTGATTTAATGGAATTTCTTGTATCCTAACCATGAGGAGTTGACCCACTAAATTCTGTTTCGTATCTCTAAATAAATCATACTCATTATGACTTCGTTTTGCAAGTAGTGCAGAAGCAAAACCGATAAGGGTATTATGGAATCGCCCATGCGACAAAAACACCACGCCACAAAGCCAATGTCAAAACTGCTGCCAAGCAGGGATGTAAAGAATCGGAGAACCAGAAGACATACCTTCTGGCGTTTTTCCTTGACTGTGCTGATGACTTTTAGTTTGTTGGGATTAACGGGCGCATCAGGTACTCAAGACAAAGTTAAGGACTTAGATTTGAGAGTTGGGATCGTACAGAGATTTGGTGCAGAACCAACCGCCAAGCTGCAATTAGAAGCCACAAAAGACGATCGCTTACAACTGAAATTTTTAGATGGTGATAAAAATCGTACTGTCATGACAACCAAACCAGTCCAACTGGAAGTGGTTATGCAGCAATTACCCAGTCCAGCGATCGCCGAGGTAGTAGTTTTAGGAACATACCGCACTTATGAAACGGCAGAGGATAGTGCCAACCAATGGCGAAAGCAGGGAATCGAAGTAGAAATTGCCCAGCCAGAACGTTGGCAAGTCTGGGCTAAACGAGATGTTTATAACACTCCCTTATTGCGACGCTTGTTATTTCAGGGGATAAAATCTCAGGGGAATCAACTGGCATATTTAGATACTCAGGTTGCTGCCAAAGTACCCCAAGTCAATTGGGTAGTCAACGGAGAAAGCTACCGACTCAAAAATGTAGAGATTAGCACAGCCAAAAACCTGATTCGGGTGAAAGATGGGAAAAAACTAGATACGACTCGTGTTTACGCCGGGAAAATTCATTTTCAGCCCAATGCTTACGGTACATACACTCTAGTTAATCAAGTCCCATTAGAAATTTACCTGCGTGGTGTAGTTCCCCACGAAATTGGCACTGATGCACCAAAAGCAGCAATGGAAGCCCAAGCAATTTTAGCTCGGACTTACGCTTTAAGAAATCTCCGCAGATTCGCTGTAGATAATTATGAATTATGCGCTAGTACCCACTGTCAAGTTTATTATGGGCTAACAGGGGCGACCAACAAAACCGATCAGGCGATCGCTGCTACTAAAGGAATGGTGTTAACCTATAAAAATCAGCTAGTAGATGCCCTCTATTCTTCTACTACTGGCGGTGTGACAGCTTATTTTAGCGATGTCTGGAATGGTGAAGATCGTCCTTACTTGCGTCCGGTTGTCGATACACCGACAAATTTATGGGACTTATCCAAGCAAAATCTCGCCGACGAACAAAACTTCCAGAAATTTATTAGCCTCAAGCAAGGGTTTAACGAAAGCACATGGGATGTATTTCGCTGGTACAAAGAATCGTCATTAGACAGAATCATCCCAGACTTACAAAAATTCCTGCAAGCTAAAAATAGCCCCTACGCCGCATTTAAAACCATTGACGCTATGTCCATAACCAAGCGCAGCCGCAGTGGGCGAATTTTGGAACTAGCAGTGAAAACAGATATTGGTACTTTCACTCTCCACAAAGACGAAGTGCGTAGTGCCTTTGCTGCACCCAGAAGCACCCTATTTTACATAGTCCCACTCAATAAAGGTGAACCAGAATTGTGGGGTTATGCTTTTGTCGGTGGTGGATTGGGACACGGAGTGGGTTTGAGTCAGACAGGAGCGCAAAATTTAGCCAAACTAGGCTGGAATAACGAGAAAATTTTGCAGTTTTATTACCCTGGAACAGCAATTAAGCCACTTAGCCCAGAAATCAAGTTTTAATGAAAGGAGAAGAAAGACAAGCTTTGCCGGAGACTATGGGTGAATTAATCCTAATAGGGAGTCAGAATTTCAGAATAATGATCTGCGATCGGCTAGAGCATTTTATATCTATGGTGAATCGCTGTTAATTAGCGAAGTCAACAACAAGTTTTCTGATTAGCAACAGACTTCATCCTCACAGGGGGTGGAGTCATTTCATAGCGATAGCCAACTCGCAGGCTATTCTGAATACAAGATTCTGACCCCTTGGATAATTCTGAGATATCTAACTCTTAGTAGAGTTCTTCTTCTTTGTGAGTTTCGATGGTGACATCAGAGGTAGGATATGCAACACAGGTCAGTACATATCCAGCTTGGATTTGATCATCATCCAAGAAAGATTGATCAGATTGGTCTACGGTACCAGAAACCAACTTACCTGCACAGGTGGAACAAGCACCAGCGCGGCAAGAGTAGGGCAAATCAAGACCTTTCTCTTCAGCAGCATCTAAAATATAAGTATCATCATCAACATCAATTGTTTGGTTGATACCTTCAGCTTCACTGATCAATGTAACTTTGTAAGTTGCCATTTTAGTAGTCCTCTCTTGTGCGAACGGCAGTATTAAATGTATCCCAAAGCAACGTTGACAGCTTCTCTGATGTAAATAAGCTGTTGTTTAAAATTTGCTTCAATTCTGATACTACGGGAAAATTTAAAGTATGTAACCAGAAATCACACACGATTAGTAATGAGATTTAGTTAGTAGATAACAATAAGTTTTGTTTATATCTTGCGGAATGCAATATGTCTAGTAATAGGGAACAGGGAACAGGGAACAGGGAATGGGGATTGGGGAATGGGGATTGGGGAATGGGGAATAGGGAACTGTGTTTCTCTTCTCCTACCTTGTCTACCTTGTCTTTCCCTGCCCCTCTGCCCCTCTGCCCTCTTCCTCCTTCCCTGCTACCCCTAGATTTTATGTATAATGCAAGGGCAGCTTTGGGAAAAGCAAAAGTGCGTGTGGGTTTAGTTGGTACAGGATATGCAGCAAAACTACGAGCAGAGGCTCTACTGCAAGATGAGCGTTCAGATTTAGTTGCAGTTGCGGGAAATACTCTAGAAAGAACGCAAACCTTTGCTAAAGACTACCAAACAGAGGCGATCGCTTCTTGGCAAGATTTGGTAAAACGAGAAGATATAGAACTAGTGGTCATCTCTACAATTAACAGTGAACATGGAGCGATCGCCCGTGCCGCACTTCTAGCAGGTAAACACGTAGTTGTAGAATATCCCTTGGCTATTGATTTGGCTGAAGCTGAAGAATTGCTGGCTTTAGCAAAAACGCAAAAAAAATTACTCCACGTTGAACATATTGAGCTTCTAGGCGGACTGCATCAAGCCTTAAAGCAAAATATAGACAAAGTAGGGCATTTATTCTACGTCCGCTACAGTACGATTAATCCCCAAAACCCCGCCCCCCGTAAATGGACATATAATCACAATCAGTTTGGGTTTCCTTTAATTGGCGCGCTATCTCGTCTACATCGGTTGACAGATTTATTTGGTGAGGTTTTTTCCGTCAACTCTCATCAAAGATTTTGGGAAATAGAATCAGACTATTACCAAACGTGCTTTTGTATGACACAAATTTGCTTTCAGAGTGGTTTATTAGCTCAAATAATTTACGGCAAAGGTGAAACTTTGTGGCAGTATGAACGTAAATTTGAGGTTCATGGCGAAAACGGCGGTTTAATTTTTGATGGGGATACAGGATTATTTGTTCAACATGGGCAAACTACGGCTATCGAGGTGGGAACTCGTCGGGGTTTGTTTGCCAAAGATACGAAAATGGTGTTAGACCATTTATTTGACGGTACACCTTTGTACGTCACTCCAGAGGAAAGCTTGTATACCCTCAAAGTGGCTGATGCTGCCAAAAGAGCCGCAGAAACTGGCTTAACTATATTTCTTACAAATCAATCAACTACAAAATGAAAACAGAGATAATTGTTATTTTATCCCAAAGAGAAATAGAAAAAATGCGCCAGGCAGGACGCTTGGCTGCTCAACTCTTGCAGCATTTAGAGCCATTTGTCAAACCAGGAGTTACCACCCTAGAACTCAACGATGAAGCCGAACGGTGGACACAAGCACATGGAGCCAAAAGCGCGCCTTTGGGTTATAAAGGCTTTCCTAAATCAATTTGCACCAGTGTTAATGAAGTCATTTGTCATGGTATTCCCAATGCCAAGCAGGTTCTCAAAGAAGGTGACATCATTAACATCGATGTGACACCGATTGTAGACGGCTACCACGGTGATACATCGAAAACTTTTATTGTTGGTAGTGCATCTCCCAAAACACAGAAACTAGTAGAAGTTACAGAAAAGTGTCTGCATTTAGGGATTGCAGAAGTTAAACCAGGGGCGCGCATTGGTGACATTGGCGCAGCAATTCAAGAGTATGCTGAGGGAGAGGGCTTTTCTGTAGTGCGTGATTTTGTCGGACATGGTATCAGCCATATTTTCCACACAGCACCGGATGTTCCCCATTATGGTGTCAGAGATAAAGGTAAACGCCTGCGTCCTGGGATGGTATTTACCATTGAGCCGATGATTAATGAAGGTACTTACGAAGTAGAAATGCTCAACGACGGTTGGACAGCCGTCACACGCGATCGCAAATTATCAGCACAATTTGAGCATACCGTAGCTGTCACAGAAGATGGTGTAGAAATCCTGACTCTGCCTTGATAGTCAATAGTCAATAGTCATTAGTCAATAGTCATTAGTTCTTCTCCCCTGCTCCCTGCTCCTTTTCCCCAATCCCCAATACTTCGACAAGCTCAGTACAAGTCCCCAATCCCCAGTCCCCAGTCCCCAGTCCCTAATCCCCAATCCAAAGAAATATTACAGAAAGTTACAAAATTTATCTTATATTGGGTTTGCACCTGTATTTTCGGGTGTCTATTTTGATGTAGATGCGGATTAACTTCGCTTTATTTATAAAACCCATGACTCAAATAGTTTGGATCGCAAGACACGCTAACCGTCTCGACTTTGTAAACCCCGATTGGTTTCTCACCGCAGAACGACGCTACGATCCACCCCTGTCTGAAGATGGTTTTGTACAAGCCAAGCAGCTAGCAAGGCGATTAAAAAACGAAAATATCTCTCATATTTTTGCTTCTCCGTTTCTCCGAACGGTGCAAACTGCTAATGCTGTGGCAGAAGCTTTAGACTTGCCTATTAAACTAGAGACAGGGCTGAGTGAATGGCTAAACCCGGCTTGGATGACAGAAGAACCCGAAAGGCTGTCAACATCAGCCCTTGTAGAATTATTTCCTAGAATTGACACTAGTTACACACCGCGCATTGCAGCCAAGTATCCTGAAACTCATGAACAGGTACGCGCCCGTTCAGGACAAACAGCCAGATGTTTAGCAACAGAGTTCTTCCCAAATGATATTTTGCTAGTAGCACACGGTGCTTCTGTATTAGGGGGCGCAATGGGGTTAGTGGGGGAGATTGCCAAAAGTGAAGTTAAAGCCTCCTTATGTTCTCTAGTCAAAGTTGTGCGTCAAGAACCTGAATGGTTGTTAGAACTAAAAGGAGATACCAGCCATTTAACTCAAGTAGAGGAAGTTATCCGCTTTGCTTAGGTTGGGGACTGGGGATTGGGGATTGGGGACTGGGGACTGGGGACTGGGGATTGGGGATTGGGGACTTGTACTGAGCTTGTCGAAGTATTGGGGACTGGGGACAAGGGAGACAAGGCAGAATTTATTTCTTGACTCACTACCGGCTAAACGCCGCGCTACCGCTAACAGCACGGGCTAACGCCCCGCTTCCGCTAACACTACGCACTTACTGATTTATGACTTAGGGACTTCCAGATAAAAAATATCCAAACTGTAGGGTGCGTCAGTGCGAGAAAACCTAACTATACCAAGAGATTATTCATACTGACGCACCCTACTAAGCTGTTTATTTGGGATAATTTATTTTTTGGTGTTCCCTTAAAAGCACTCATTACTCATTACTCATTACTCATTACTCATTACTCATTACTCATTACTCAGCACTCAGCACTCAGCACTCACTCACTACTCACTTACTGATTTATGACTTTACTATTAGCAGGAGATATTGGCGGGACTAAGACTATTTTGCGTTTGGTGGAAATATCAGACGCATCTGAGTTACAGACTATTTATGAGGAAATTTACCGCAGTGGGGATTTTCCTGATTTGGTGCCGATGGTGCAGCAATTTTTACTTAGGGCTAATGCAGGTACACCAGAAAAG
Source organism: Aliinostoc sp. HNIBRCY26 (assembly GCF_050235535.1). Classification (GTDB taxonomy): domain Bacteria; phylum Cyanobacteriota; class Cyanobacteriia; order Cyanobacteriales; family Nostocaceae; genus Trichormus. Next base: position 6,200,970 of record NZ_CP189852.1, on the reverse strand, counting down.
GCTTGTTTTGCGATCGCTGGCCCCGTGGTTAACAATACCGCTAAACTCACTAATCTAGCTTGGTTCTTAGATACAGAACGTCTCGCACAAGAATTGAGTATTCCTCTCATTTCTCTAATTAATGATTTTGCGGCTGTTGGTTATGGCATTTTCGGCTTGAGTAAACAAGATTTGCTGACTTTGCAAGTAGGTAAACACCAACCAGAAGCACCGATTGCAATTATTGGGGCTGGGACTGGTTTAGGACAAGGATTTTTAATTAAACAGGGGAATTACTATCAAGTCTTTCCGTCAGAAGGGGGACACGCTGATTTTGCCCCACGTAATGAGTTAGAGTTTCAATTATTAAAATATCTGCTGGATAAACATGATATTCAGCGTGTGTCTGTGGAAAGGGTAGTATCTGGACAGGGGGTTGTGGCGATTTACCAATTTTTGCGCGATCGCTATCACACTACCGAGTCCCCAGAAATCGCCCAAATTGTCCGTACTTGGGAACAACAAGCCGGACAATCAGAAAAAAGCGTTGATCCTGGTGCAGCCATTGGGAAAGCAGCTGTGCAGGGAAGCGATCGCCTCTGTCAACAAACTTTGCAAATATTTATCGATGCTTACGGTGCAGAAGCCGGAAATCTCGCCCTCAAACTCTTACCCTACGGTGGTTTGTACATTGCTGGTGGTATTGCCTCTAAAATCTTACCTTTGATACAAAACGGCAATTTCCTCTTGAATTTCACCCAAAAAGGCAGAATGCGTTCCTTGTTAGAAGAAATACCAGTGCATATCATTCTCAATCCACAAGTTGGACTAATAGGTGCTGCTTTGTGTGCTGCTAGGTTATAACAGCTACATCATCAGTGTATCAGCATCTTGTGAATGCCAAAACCATGACACTTAGAGTTTTGTTCTCATTCCTAGCCGCCACCTTAATTTGTGGCGGATCTGTCATTGTAGACGCAAGCCAGCCTAAACGCCCGACTGTATCAGCCAAAAAAGTAGCAGTAGCACGCAAAAAACCCACTGTTGCACCTGCTAAAACTTCCGTTTTACTGAAAAAAACCACTACTACCCAACCCATACAACCCCAGTGGAAGCCATTCACATCCCCAGATGGACGTTTTACCGTATTAATGCCAGGAACTCCCAAACAGGAATCCCAAACCCAAAAAACGCACATGGGGGAAATCGACTTACAAATATTTGCGGCTCAACCACCTAAACAAGAAGTAGCCTATCTAGTGGTATACAATGATTTTCCTCATAGTTATGCCCAAATTAATAACCCCCAAGAAATCTTGAATGATGTGCAAGAGATGGCGTTAAAAACTACTCAAAGTAATTTACTGAGTCATCGCAATATTCGTAGTTCTAATGGTCATCCTGGCAAAGAATTCGCCTATATTAATGCAGGGGGTAAAATCACTAGAACTAGAGTTTATCTAGCAGAAGGACGTTTATATCAAGTAATGGCAATAACTACCAAAAAACAGCAGAGAAACTTAGCTAAAACTATTACAGGATACCTCAACTCTTTTCAGATAGTTCTGAAGAAGTAAGCTCACTTGGTGTGCAACTTGCTCTCGAATCTAACCCCCTCATACAAGGGATACGGTGTATACACAAGTCAAATTCGGTAACTTGTGTACACCCTATCCCACAAGAGAACAGTAGCAAGAATCAAAGCTTCTCTCTTTGTAGGAAAAAGGTATCCTGTAGGATATTGCTATGTTTTCTCTCTACACTCCTGACCAAAAAGTTAAATTTTGTCATTAAGCGGAAAATAGACCTATTTGATTGAGAAAAATGAACTCAGGTTGCCCAATTGTGCCGCTTGATTTCATAGTTTCTTTGACTACTGGGTCATTTAAGAACCCTTCAAAATTTTCCTTGCTCATCCACTGAAATAACACCCAGACAGTATTTTCTTCTTCCACAGATTTAAATATTTCTGCACTAAGGCTACCGTGTTGTTTACGAATCTCAGCCCCACGGGTGGAGAATACACCAACGAATTTTTCTAGGTTTTCGACAGAGACTTTGGCGAGTATACTAATCATTTCAGCCACCATACTTTCGCTGTTAGCCTCTAATATTAACTATTTTTCAGCTTGGCGAATCACTAACTAATAGGATGTATGGGGAGAGACTTTTCCCTTTGCTTTGAGTGGTGAGTGCTGTTAGCGGTAGCGCGGCGTTTAGCCGGTAGTGAGTAATGGGTAATGAGTGAAGTTTTTCTCCCCCTGCTTCCCCTGCTTTTCCAATCCCCAGTCCCCAGTCCCGATGAAAGGGAACTGCTCCCTGACTTCGTGGAATCTAGTCCACAAAGTTTGCAACAATACCCCAGATATCCGGTAATGTAGTATCTACATCATTACTAGCTACTTCATAAGCAACTGCTGCAACCATGTCAGAGTCTCTTACTCCCCCCGCAATTAAACCCCAAAATCCCAATTTTTCTTCTGGCCCTTGCGCCAAGCGTCCAGGCTGGTCTGTGAGTAATTTGCAAAACGCTTGTTTGGGTCGTTCCCACAGATCAGAAGATGGTAAAGCTAAATTAACTGAAGCAATTGAACGTTCTAAAAAAATTCTCGGTCTACCTGCTGATTATCGCTTGGGTATAGTTCCCGCATCTGATACTGGTGCGGTAGAAATGGCTTTATGGTCACTACTCGGACAGCGACCCCTTGATATCCTGGCTTGGGAAAGTTTTGGTCAGGAATGGGTGAAAGATGTCGTAGATGAATTGAAATTGGCTGATGTCCGTCTCATGAAAGCACCCTATGGCAGCTTACCCAATTTAGAGGAAGTTGACTTTAGCCATGATGTGGTGTTCCTATGGAATGGGACAACATCTGGTGTGAGAGTTCCCAATGGGGATTGGATTCCCGATGACCGTCAAGGACTGACCATTTGTGATGCTACATCTGCGGTGTTCGCGATGGATATCCCTTGGGAAAAAATTGATGTACTGACCTATTCTTGGCAAAAAGTTTTAGGTGGGGAAGCACAACACGGTGTAGTTGTTCTCTCACCGCGCGCTGTAGAAAGACTGGAAAGCTATCAACCAGCTTGGCCGATTCCCAAAATTTTCCGCCTCACTCAAAAAGGCAAACTCATTGAAGGTGTTTTTAAAGGAGATACCATCAACACACCATCAATGTTGTGTGTAGAAGATGTCATAGATGCTTTAGTCTGGGCAGAAAGTATTGGCGGACTCCCCGGCTTAATTAATCGTAGTGAAGCGAACTTAGCAGCAATTAGCAAATGGGTAGAACAAAGCAGTTGGGCAGATTTCTTGGCAGAAAAGCCAGAAACTCGTTCTTGTACTTCGATTTGCTTAAAAATTGTCGATGCTGGATTTACTAGCCTCAGTACAGAAGACCAAGCAAAATTTGCCAAAAAAATGGCGAAGCTTTTGGAAAAACAACAAATTGCTTATGATATTGCTCCCTATCGCGCTGCACCTCCTGGTCTGAGAATTTGGGGAGGTGCTACGGTAGAAACTGCTGATATTGAAGCATTACTTCCCTGGTTAGATTGGGCATATGCTTCTGTAAAGGCTGAATTTGCAGTGGCAGCTTAATGTAGGGGTGTAGGGGTGTGGGGAAAGATAGAAAATCTATGATGCTTTTCACTTACACCCTTAAATTACGCCCTTAAAACCCTACAACCCTGACTCTGATAAAATCCGTTCTAGTTGCGTAAGTTAGCGGGAATTTGTGCTGGAATCACCCAGTAATAGATAGTTTTGCCGTCTACTTGTAATGTCTTTTCGGGTTTCCAATCTCCCATATCAAAAGCGTGGGAAACTACCCTTGTGCCAGGTTTAAGTTCTCTGAAAAGTTTAGGACGTAGTTTGAGGTTGATTTCAGGTAACAGGTAGAGTGTAACTACTGTGGCGTTACTCAAGTCAGTATTAAACAAGTCTTGTTGAATAAACTGTACTTTATCGGTTACTCCGGCTTGTTGGGCATTGGCGTTAGCTTCTTGGATGCGTTCTGGACTAATATCTATGCCAATGCCTTTTGTACCATATTTTTGGGCGGCTGTATTGACAATCCGACCGTCACCACTACCTAAGTCGTACAGCACATCATTTTTATTAACTTGCGCTACTTCTAGCATGGCATCTACTACAGGTTGTGGAGTAGGGACATAGGGAACATCAGCCGGACGTTCTTGAGGTTGTGTCTGAGCTAATGTTTCAGTTTGACCTGTTAATGTAGGTGCAGAAGGTTGTGCTTGTGCGTCTAAATTTTGCGCTGGGGTTGTACATCCCACAAGACCTACATTAGCAAGACTTACGCTAGCAACTACAAGCAGTAGCATTTTTTGCAACTTCATAAAATCATCTCCAATGAAAATTGTGAATTTTGAACAAAAGAGCCACCAACCAGTTTCTTCACCTGGTATGAAAGTAGGATCGGGGAATGAGAACTGGGAAAAAGAAATTATTTCACTCAGCACTCATCACTCAGCACTCACCACTCAGCACTCACGACTCTCAATTCTGACGCTGGCGGTAGCGATTCCAAACTAAAAACGGTATCCCTGCTGCTACCACTAAAACCCCTGCGATCGCTCCCACGTTGGTATAAACTAAGCTGGAGTAAAGCAGGTAGCCACAGGCAGCACAAAAGAGTAATGGTGTCAAAGGATAAAATGGCACATTAAAAGGGCGCGTAATCTGTGGTTCTCGGTATCGCAGCACTAGCAAAGAAATGCCAGAAAGTAGGAAAAAGAACCAAAATACAGGCGCGGTGTAATCCACCATTGTTTCAAACCCTTTGCGGGTGAGTGTGCCTAATAAAACTAGTCCCAAGGCGATCGCTGCCTGCACGATTAACGCAGAGGTGGGAGTGCTGGGGAGTTGTTGCCAACGTCCCATAAAACTAAATAGAGAAAAATCTTTGCCGAGAGCGTAATTCGTCCGCGCCCCGGTGAAAATCGTGGCGTTAATAGCTCCCAAGGTGGAAATTGCAATTAAAAAGCTAATAAACCAAGCTCCTGTTTCCCCGGCGATGGAGCGCATTAAATCGGCGGCTACAGCTTCGGATTGTGCCATGTTGCCTAATCCTAAACCGCGCAGGTAAGCCCAATTGATTAGTAGGTAAATGGCGGTGATTATGCCAATACTCCACAAAAGCGATCGCAATATGTTGCGCCTTCTATTTTGGATTTCTGCGGAAATATAGGCCGCTTCGTTCCAACCACCGTAAGATAGCAACACAAACACCATTGCTAGCCCCCAATTACCAGTAGTAGTAGTTTCTAGCGTTACCCTAGAGGCATTTGTGGCAAATAACCCAAACATGACTACTAGTAACAACCCTAAAACCTTGGCTACAGATAGTAAGTTTTGTGTCCACTTACCTTGTCTTAAACCCACCAGATTCAAGGCTGTTAGCAGTGCAATGACTCCGGCTGCATATATAGAGGATGAAAATGCACCTAATCGCCACAATTGCGTAGCATAATCACCAAAAACGAAAGCGAGGAGAGTAATAGAACCAGTTTGAATGACTGTGAGTCGCGCCCAAGCAAACAAAAAGGCAAGCGATCGGCCAAAAGCCCTTTTAAGATAAAAATAGACCCCACCCACGTCAGGATAGGTTGTTGCTAACTCTGCATAGCACAACGCACCGATAATCGATACTAAGCCACCAGCCAGCCACAACAGCAATACAGTAATCTCATTTCCTGCTTGACTCGCTACTAATGCAGGAGTTTCAAAAATACCTGCACCAATCACAATACCTACAATTAAAGCCACTGCATCTGGTAATCTTAACAACGGCTTAGGTGTTGCCACATCTGTAGCCTGTACTTCCTCCAGTACAATGTTTTCTGTAGGTCTACTCACATTAGCTCCTTACTTTGAGAGTGTCAGAGAACACCACCAGACTTTGAAATATTGCAAAGTCTATGGAGATGAAAAGCCAAGTTTTCATCAAAAAGCCCAGGGTAATTTGTAGGTAATCACTGAATATCAGCACGATTTTTTGGCATTTTTGACATTAAAAGTAAATGGGACTGAGGAGTAGTCTCTTTGGTGTGGGTAAGAGAGGAGTGTTTGATCAGCCCCATATCTTAAATTTTTATAAAAAAATATGACACAGAAATGATAAACACAAAAATAATTACTTTTTTTTGATGTTTTTGATAAAAAATAATCTTTTTATTCCCTTTTTTCTAATTTGTATAATCCACAAGGTACTTGCCAAAAATCTAGTTTTATCCTTAGTGGAATGTCGTAGCAAATATAAAGAACTCCGGTTTCAAGATTGTTTAATCTAAACCGGAGTTCTTTTTTAAGCTAATCAGCATTTAAGTTGCGTAAAGCCAGGGCTAAAGCCCTTACTACAAGCGAATCAGTCTGGAAAAATGAATGACGATTAGCTTACAAGTCTCGGAGAGAAGCCGCGAATTAGTTTTATTTTCCCCCTGCTCCCTGCCTATATCTTTTTAGATAGAAGACCGTTATCTAATTTCCCTCGCTGTGCGGGAGACTGTATCAGTTGCGTCTTCAGCTTGTTGCTGAATGTTACGACCAATATCTGCTGCTCCACGCTGAACATTTTTCGCCGCATCTTCAGCAGCATTTTGGGTGTTTTGTTTGAGATTTTCAAACCCACGCTGAGTTCCTTTGACTAAACCTCTACGCACTTCTTCTGTTGAACTACCCACATCTTCACCTAAATTTTTGACTCTTTCATCAAAAGGTGTACCTTGGCGATAATTGCGGGTATATTGTTCTGTGCTATCAATACCTTTTTCTTCTACATTTCTTTTAGCCATGTCTCGCAAAGCCTTAGCTTTGGCTTCTGCGGCTTTTTCTTCGGCTCTAGCTCTAGGATCTACATCACTAAAGTTGTTCATTCCACCTTGGGGTGCATTCAGAGGATAGCTTTTTGTGGGGTCATATCTTTCTATATTTGGAGATTGCGCGCTTGGTTGTGGTGGTTGTGCTGCGATAGTTGGACGGTTACAAGCCTGTGCTGTTAACAGGACAATTCCTGCTAAAAAAACTGTCAATACTTTTAGAGGACGCAGACTTTTGAGCCAATTGATTAATCTTGTCATAGTTTTACTCCTGAGATTTTTGTAAGTTGACAATTCGATGAATAAAAAGTGTCAATTCATGCTATCTACCAACTGCGGGATTCTTTTGCAGTTCAGGTCTTGCACTTGCTTCATCTGCTTTTTCTCGCAAAAAACCAGAAGCTTCCTTGATGTTTTCTTGCACGGTGCCAACTCTTTCTTGAATTCGAGTCCCTATATCCGGTTCACGCTGAATTAATCCACCTGGTTTTGGTTGTTTATAATCTTCTTGAGTAATCAATGGTAGTTCTCCTTCTTTGAGAACTCTACCAGTGGGTGTTTCTGCACCAGGATAGAGCAATTCAGATTCTCTATTGGCGGCAATTAATATTGGTGTAGTGCTGTGTAGACTAGCCTGTTTATTGCTTTTATTTGTCTTGGTTTCGTTGATTTTTGGATCTGTAGACATCCGATATTTGGTGTAATTATCTCCACCATTTTTATAAGGATTGTTCGCACCACCTGCTTGTACGGCAGGATTTTGCGGATTAGACCCTTGGGGATTGGCTTGACTACAAGCAGTGCTGAAAACTAACAATAGACCAGCCAAAAATACAGTTACTACTTGGCGAATTCGCAGCTTTTTCCATAAGGATTTTAAATTATCCACCACTTCCTCCTTGAAAATAATCAACAGCTTTATTAGTTATTTACAAGCAACCAATAAGTAACTATTTATATGCTGTTTGAGGACTTTGTTAGACTAATAAATTGACTAACAGTTTTTAATAGTAGGCGGTAAAAACTAGCTTTTCCTCTAGCGTAAGTCACATTATTTTGATGAAAAATGTATAATTACTATCTAACTGGGGAGAGATATCAGGTAAATTGCGATAAAACAGGTATAGATAAGTATAGGTTATACTTTTTCTGAATAGGAAATCTGCAAATTCAGATTAAAGATTTGTAGTAGTAACTTTAGTTTGCAAAAAAGGACTAAAGTCCTTACTACTAACTTAATCCTACTGTTGCTAAAGTACTTAATATGCTTTGGTGGTTGCAAATTGTTCTACTTGTTTAAATAATTAAAAGGTTTTTATTGGCCATGAAATATAAATTTTCCAGTGTTGAACAACAAGAATTATGTTGTATGATATCAATTCACCCAAATTTTTAAAGATGTCCCAACCCGGATATCTTTGTAAAAAACAGCTTTCTTAATGGGTGAATTTTGTAGCTTTAGTTTCCCGTAGGGTATGCGTGAATTTTGAATTGGGATGACTGATGTAGCATAGTATTTGAGATATTTAGCCTTGGGTGTTTTAGCTAGGTAAATGACTATAAAACTGAAACAGATTCTACGTTGGGTAATTCTGGGGGCTACCTTAGTTTTTGTTGGTAAAGCCTTGCAGGATAACTGGTTGGAGGTGACGGCTATCCGCATTGATGAAGCGGGATGGTCAATTTTAGCGATCGCAACCGGTATTACTCTCTTAGCACACACTTGGGCTGGTTGGATTTGGACTTGGATTCTCCAGGAATTAAAACAACCCGTACCAGCTACCAAATTTATACAAGTTTACCTCAAAACTAACATCGCCAAATATTTACCGGGGAATGTGTGGCATCATTATGGGCGAATTGTCGCAGCCAAAAATGCTAATATCTCGGCTGGTGCAGCTACTCTCAGTGTTTTATTAGAACCTCTATTGATGGCGGCGGCGGCTTTAATTTTTGTGGTGCTATTCGGTAATCAATTTGCCGCTAACAACAATACTTTTATTCAACAGTTATTTAAAATATTTAGTTTAATAATTATTCTTTGTGCTGTACATCCCCGATTTTTAAATCCGGTAATTAACTTACTGCATAAATTAAAAGTTAAAAAATCAGACAATAAATCCACTCCAAATGTCGGGATTCGCCGCTATCCCCTACGCCCCTTGTTAGGCGAAATGGCATTTTTAGGACTGCGGGGTTTGGGGTTTATCTTAACTCTATTTGCGATTATGCCCTTAAATTTTGGTCAAGTTCCTTTATTGTTGGGGGCTTTTAGTTTTGCGTGGCTGTTGGGGTTTATAGTTCCTGGTGCGCCTGGAGGTTTGGGTGTATTTGAAGCTACAGCGATCGCTCTTTTACAACATCGCTTTCCCTCCGGCGCAATTATTAGTGCGATCGCTTTATATCGTCTCATCAGCATCATCGCAGAAGTCGCCGGTGCTGTTTTGGCTTCTTTGGATGAGCGTTATTAAGGGACTGGGTATTGGGGACTGGGGACTGGGGATTGGGGACTGGAAAAAGCGTTGATGATGACTGTTAACCCGTGTAATACCAATTCTCCAAAATAAACAAAATTTGGGGGTTTAAGTCCACGGCTTCTATAAAGCCGCAAGTGTTGTAACGGGGTTTTTCTGACTTTGTTAAGAGAAACTCCGTTACAACACGTAATTACGTTAGTGAAGCGGGACGTTAGTCCATTGCGTAGCTTGCTTCCCGCGATAGCGGGTATTGCGAATTGCGAATTGCGAATTGGTTTAACGCATGGTGACGAATTCTTCGGCGGAACTGGGATGAATCCCGACTGTTGCATCAAAATCAGCTTTTTTCGCTCCCATTTTTACTGCAATTGCTACACCTTGAATAATTTCAGCTGCGTAATCACCTACCATGTGCGCGCCCAGAACTTGGTCAGTTTCTTGATTGACAACTAACTTCATCATGGTTTTTTCTTCTTTACCTGCTAGGGTGTAGTACATGGGACGGAAACGAGAGCGATAAACTTTGATGCGATCGCTACCATATTTCTCAATGGCTTCTGCTTCCGTTAACCCCACTGTCGCCGCTTCGGGACTAGTAAAAATCGCTGTGGGAATATTTTCATAACTCATCACACGCGATTTACCACCAAATACGGTATCAGCTAAGGCTCTTCCTTCATTAATTGCTACAGGAGTCAGTTGAAATTTACTAGTACAATCACCGACAGCATAAATATGCTCTTCAGCCGTGCGACTGTATTGATCAACTAAAATCATCCCCGCTTCATCTACTTTTACACCAGTGTTTTCTAAGCCAATATTATCGGTGTTGGGTTTTCTTCCCAAAGCCGCTAAACTGACTGCATCGGCTAGGATATTTTCTTCAGAATCGGTTTGAACTTTAACACTGACCCCATTATCTGTCTTTGTAATTTCGACAGCTTTGATATTATTAATAATTCTGATACCGTGGCGGATCATCCCTTCTTGAATTTCTGTCCGCAAATCGTCATCAAATCCACGCAGAATCTTATCTTGGCGAATTACTTGAATTACTTCTGTTCCTAAGCCGTTTAAAATACAAGCGAATTCACAGCCAATATATCCACCACCAAGTATGACTATTCTTTTGGGTTGGGGATTCATATTAAACACATCATCAGAAATCAGTGCGTGTTCAATTCCTGGAACATAAGGACGGACTGGTGTTCCCCCCACCGCAATCAAGATTTTATCGGCGGTGACTTTAGTTTCACCAATTTCAATGGTATGACTATCAATAAATTTTGCTCGTCCCTGATATATCTGCACTTTGGAATTATCTAACATTCTTTGATAGATACCATTGAGTCGCGTTACTTCATTATTGACGCGAGTAATCATCTCTTCCCAATTCAAAGAACTCTGCACAGGACTCCAACCATAACCTTGTGCTTCTTCCATCGCACCGGGAAAGCGAGAAGCGTAAACCATTAATTTTTTTGGTACGCAACCACGATTAACGCAAGTACCGCCGAGTCGATCAAACTCTGCAATCCCCACCTTTGCACCATATTCCGCCGCACGGCGCGCAGTTGCAATTCCACCTGAACCCGCACCAATTACAAATAAGTCAAAATCGTAAGTCACGTTGCTTTGCTCCCAATTACAAATAAATTTAAAGCATAAGTAGAACAGGGTAAATAATTATAAAGTTTGTAGTGAGAACTTTATTTCTTGACAAAGGACTAAAGTCCTTACTACGAACTAAATTCTAGTATTTTTACATTTTTGAACATAGTTTACTTTTTTCAAGTCGTTCTATTTAAGTTACATGACAAATTAAGAATGAAATAGGCAAAGGAAGTAATCTACAGTCTAGCTTCCCTTGCCTAAAAACCAACAAGCGCAGAATCATGAACAATTAACAGTGGTAAGTGGTGTTAGCGGTAGCGCGGCGTTTAGCCGATACTGAGTGCGGAATTATTCTTTCTCTGCTTTCCCTACACCCTTACACCCCTATACCCTTATTAACCGACGAATGCTAAACGAGGTGCAACTTCTTTGGAACGTTCTACACCTTTGAGGTATGCCAAAACTGTATCTGCGTCGGAAACTTCAAAAGGATCGGTAGGACAGTTGTCTTCAAAGCCTGGTTCAATGAACATCTTCTCAATCTGTCCATTGTTGACAACCATTGCATAACGCCAAGACCGCATTCCAAAGCCGATGTTAGATTTATCTACTAACATTCCCATCTTACGGGTAAATTCGCCACTACCGTCGGGTAACAAGAAGACGTTCTTCGCGCCTTGTTGTTTACCCCATTGGAACATCACAAACGCATCATTTACTGATAAACAGATAATTTGATCAACGCCTAAAGCTTTGAATTCATCATATAGTTCTTCATAACGGGGCAAGTGAGTAGAAGAACAGGTGGGTGTAAAAGCCCCAGGTAAAGCAAATAAGACTACTTTTTTCCCGCCGAAAATTTCTTGAGTTGTGCGGTCTTGCCAACGGTAGGGATTGGGGCCAGCTACGGACTCATCTCTAACACGGGTTTTAAATACAACATCGGGAACGCGAGTAATAGCAGTCATAAATACCTCGTTTTTAGATGGAATAATTAAACTTTCGTCGCAGTCTGATTATTTTTAGTGGTGTGTGTCGTTCACCTGTAAATCAGAATAATTCCAACTTAGGAATTAGTAAATAGTTATAAATACTGATTTTTTATTTTTATTCTTAAGAAATTTAAACTCTCAAAGGAGAAAGGTTATAATAGCGGTCTAGGCTTATTTACCTTGGTCAAGTAAATCCTATGCAGCAGCGAGCAGATGAAATTATCAAGACACTTAAAACTAAAGGATTGCGAGTCACGCCACAAAGGTTCGCAGTCTATGCTAACCTGCTGGAGAGAACAGACCATCCTACCGTTGAGCAAATTTTGACGGATTTAAACAAAGATGCCCCGACCTCATCACAGGCTACAGTATATGCTGCTCTTCAGGCATTGCGTGAGGTTGGTTTAGTGCGAGAAGTGCTATTAGAAGAGGGTGTTTCCCGCTACGATGCCAATGTTGCACCCCACCATCATTTCCGGTGTACCTGCTGCCGCACCATTGAAGACATTCAATGGAATGCTTTCGGCAATATAGATTTAAGTCAACTACGTTCTGGACTCAAAGCCGAAAGGTTTGAGGTGATAGTGCAGGGAGTGTGCGATCGCTGTCAATGAATTGGGCATGGGGCATAGGGCATGGGGTATGGGGTAAAATCTCCCCTACACCCCCATACCCTTACACCAATTCACGAAAATTTTGAAACAGATCCAAATCTGAAAACCCTTGTCAAGTCAGGATTTCTCAATTGCGAATTGCGAATTGCGAATTGCGAATTGGTATTACACCCCTACAACCTTCTTTTACTTCCACTGATAAAATCAACATAAGTAGAACGGTGTAGATAATTCAAGGTTTGTAGTAAGGACTTTAGTCCTTATTAGGGGACTGAAGTCCTTACTACGAACTAGATTCCCACCTTTTTACATTACTTCACATAGTTTGTCTATGGTGGTTGGGAGAGGGAATGGTTGTTTTGGTTTAATCAGGATAGTGAGCGATTCCCTAGTCCCGATGAACGAGTAGAACAAGCCCAACAACAAACTCAACAAGCTCAACAAGAACTCGAAGAATTACGAAATCGACTTAAACAGCGCGGTATCGATCCCGATAGTTTGTAACAGTTATCAGTTATCACGCTTGTGAAACACCACACGCCTGATAACTGATAGCTGATAACCTTTGTTTTAACTTTGCATCACAGCATCTAACAGCACATCTGCCCCAAAGCGGACGACATCGGTACAGGGTAGACCGGTTTCGGCTGTAGTTTGAGCGATCGCATCTTTAGCCGTAGTTTCATCTAAATGGGCAGTATTTAAAGCTATCCCCACTACAGGCACTTTTGCAAATGCACCCCCAGCACTAGCGACGGTTTCATACAGCTTAATTACCTCTGGTAAAGGCGGGATGGGTACATGAGAGTTATTGCGGTTGTGGGTTTGTCCAGCTTTATGTACCAACACTAACTGCGTCGGTTGAGAACCACGAATTAAAGGTAAGGTAGCAGTTGAACCAGGGTGTAATAAAGAACCTTGTCCTTCTATATATAAAATGTCGTAGTTTTTGCCGTAGCGCATCACCATCTGTTCTACTGCACCAGCCGCAAAGTCTACACGCACAGCATCCAAGGCTACGCCATCCCCTTCTAACATTACACCGGTTTGTCCTGTCGCCAAAAACTTAGAACGCCAACCCCGCAATTTTGATAACCAATGTAATTCTAAACTGGTGGACATTTTGCCGATAGCCATGTCAGTCCCCACAGTTAGCACCCGCCGACAAGGTAAATTTCTGGCTGCGCCACTAGCGATTTCTAAATTAGGGGGTTCTTTACGTACATCCCAAATTAATTGTCCAGGTTTGAGGAGTGCATTTAAATCCGGCATATTGGCTAAGGGTGTATGTAAGCCATTCACCAAAGACATCCCCGATTCTAAAGCTGTTTTAATTTCCAACCAGTAATCATCAGGTATCCCGCCACCTCCAGGTGCAATCCCCAAAACTAAAATTTGCGGTTGATATTCCAAAGCTGCTGCTACCGATTCCACAATGGGAACATCCCGCTTAATCCCTGTGATTTCTCTTAAAGATTTGCCTGCACAGGTTCTATCTATGACTGCGACAATGGGGGCTTCACTGTAGCGTAGGAGTGCTAGCCCAGTTTTACCGATAGATCCTTGAATTCCTTCGTGTAATAAAATAGCGACTTTTTGATTAAGCGGCAGACGCACTGTATTTTACCCCCAACCCTGGTAAATCGTTTGGTAATACTCTCCCTTCTTGTACTACTGCACCAGTGAAGGGATCATCAATTAAATTTAAATGACTATCTAAATCTAGGTAATCAGCTAGTGGCGAAAGTTGCGCCGCCGCCGTATTAGATAGGGAACTGTCAGAATAACAGCCAAACATGACCTGTAAACCGTGCGCTTTGGCAGTGTGTACCATCCGCATGGCTTCAGTTAAGCCTCCAGATTTCATCAACTTGATATTAATACCATCAACATAGTTTGCCAAATGCGGAATATTGGAGCTATTAAAGCAGCTTTCATCTACAAAAATTGGTAATGGTGATTTTTCTTTTAGCTTAATTAAATTATTTTCTTCTCCCCGTGGTAACGGCTGTTCTACATATTTAATCCCTAAATCCGCTAGCCAATTACACATCTCAATGGCATTTGCTAGACTCCAACCCCCGTTAGCATCCACAAAAAATTCTAATTCTGGTGCGACTTCTTGCACCGCTAGTAACATTTTCTTGTCGGCTTCTATACCCTCTGGAGAACCTAACTTGACTTTAAACAGGCGCACATCCATAAATTGTAACCAATCTCTTGCCCTTGTCTGAGCTGCTGTTGGTGAATCAATGCCGATGGTGACTGAAGTTGGTACTATTGCTTGGCGATTCAGTCCCCAGATTTGCCACAGGGGTAATCCCACAGACTTACCAAACCAATCATACAATGCCATATCAAGCGCAGCCCTAGCCGCCGAAGGCACTTGATGTTGGATGAAAACTTGCTCAATTTCCTGTCTCTGCAATGGGTGGAATGCCTGCAAAACAGGTGCAATTTGTTCCAAGGAGGTTTTAATAATATCAGTTGATTGTGCATGATTGCCTACACCAAAGGGCGACGCTTCACCCCAACCTGCAATCTGATTGTCTCCATCAGAACTGACAATCTTGACCCAAACATTGGTTGTCTTTGCTGTTGTTCCGCGACTAATAGTTAAGGGAAATCGCTTGTTAACAGTAAATAGATTTACTTCTATGTGCATAATAATGCTCAAACTTTGGCAAGAGCAAAAACAGTGTAAGTGCAAATTTTAGCCGATTTGGTGTCACTGTTATACTTTTTTACATTGAGTCTGAATTGCTAAAATATTAAATATTTAGTCGTAAAATCAAGAATTTATGAGTAAATTGCAAAAATGGCAAGTAATAAACTCCAAAATGGTGTTAAATCATCCTTGGTGTCAAGTTAGACAAGATGAGATTAAATTACCTAACGGTCAGGTAATAGATGATTATTTTGTGATTATTAAGCCAGATATTGTCTTGGTTCTTCCTATTACTACCAGTAGAGAAATTATCTTTGTTCGGCAATATAGACATGGAGTGGAGAATTTTTTCATAGAACTGCCTGCGGGTAGGTTTGACCCTACACAAGAAACCCCAGAAGACGCAGGTTTAAGAGAACTAAAAGAAGAAACAGGTTATGTGGCTGAACAATTGCAAAAAATTACCACACTATACGATAACCCCAGTAAAGACACTAATCAAATTCATCTCTTCTTAGCAGAAAATATCATTAAAGTTGGGGGTCAAAGTTTGGACATTACAGAAGAAATCGAAGTAATACTGATACCAATAGATGAGGTATTAGAGAAAATTACTCAGGGAGAAATTGCGGTTGCTGGGAGTGTTGCTGCTCTATTTTTAGGACTGAATTTTATGAGTAATAAGGTAAGTAAGCATGATTCAATATAAGTTCTGCTAACCACGAGAAAATCTCATAAACAAATATGAAAGAGGGACTGGGGGTTGGGGACTGGGAAAGGAGGGGAAGAATAACTCCACAAGCTGCTAAACACCGCGCTACCACTAACGGCACAAACAACCATAATGACTTACTTGCATTTACCAAGAATCATAATTGATTGGTTCAGAACCAAGCAGAAAATCAAAATTACCTTCACCTCTGCTTTGTTTAAGTGTTTCTATAATTTTTTGTGGGCTATCGTAGGGGCCACTAACATAGCATGGTTTTCCATCACGACCGCATTCAATACGAATGCTTCCATCCCAATTTCCGATGTGCGAACGTGATTTTTCAAAGTCTTTGTGTGGTTGAAATCCTAAGCTTTGTGCATATTCATAAGCACTAAATATTATCCCTTGAGCAGCTTCGAGTGAAATTTCTTGCGGGTTTTCAGGAAATGGCTGGAATAGTAGTTCTGCAAATTCTTGAAATTCTCTTTTATCTAATGTACGTGGTGTTGTGGCATCTTTAATCCCTAAGCACCAGACATCTAAAAGATAACTACTAACTGCGATTTGATTGTATCGAGCAGTTCTGGCAATAACAACTAGTCCTAAACCGCGCTCAATAGAACCATTGTCCTTGGCAGGTACAATTGTAGACGGCTGATTCTTAACGCTATTGTCTGATGAGTCTTGAGGTAATAATTGAACTAAATTATCGCTTGCTAAACACTTGTAAACGGGGTCTAGTTCCCCTTTTGCCAATCTATCTAATATGGTTTGCTCTGCTTGATTTTTAAGTGCTGCATTAACGTCTGATACTTTAATACCTAATTTTCGGGCTATTTGTTTGGGTGTTAAATTTAATGCCCGTAAAGCATCGATTTGTTGTTGTGTTTCTGTCATAAATTACTACTTTCTAGAAATATATATAGGAATTCGCTTTGATTCCTAAAATTGTTTGCTTAGGGAGGGAACAGGGAAGAAGAAATAAAAGTGTACCTAGCTTCGCGGAAATAAAATATTAGTTCTATAGGAATCGTACTTGATTATTGAACAGATACGTAGGGTGTGTTAGCGACAGCGTAACGCACCTAGTACCAAAGCCTGTGGTGCGTTACGGCTTACGCCTAACACACCCTACACATACTTAGATTTTTTCAGAAATCAAATACTAGTCCTATAATATATAAAACTATTAAATCAGATATATTTTTTTTAATAATTTAACTTCTAAAAGTTAATTATATTTAGCTCATAAAACTAAAAAAATAAAAAACTAGTAAAAACATATCTTAATGCAGTGTAAATAGATAGCAAACTTAAAACTCCGTAACAATTTTACCCAAATAATTAAGGACTATTTTGCCTAGAAGTGAGCAAAACTCTAATTTGATTTTGTTGTTGTTTAATCTAGCTGTTCGTGTTGTTGCCAATGCCAAATTTTGCAAAATATGGGTTGGGGTGTAGCTATAACGTGATCAATAGTCTGAACCCCACACCCACTGAAACTTGATGTGATGACAACTACCGCTTTTGAGTAGCGATCGCCAATTTAGCACCCTTAACCAATCGCACCTGATCCATCACAGCAACAACCTTACCATGACCAACCCGTTCATCAGCATTAATCACCACCAAAACATCGGAACTAGAACCAAGTAAACCTCGAATCCGTTCAGCTAAAGAATCAACCAACACAGGTTGACGGTTTAAACTAACTTCCCCTTTTTCGTCAACCGTGATTGTAATCTTAGCGGGGACTTGCTGTTGATTAGAGGTAGCCGCCTTGGGTAAATTCACAGGTAAACCCTCAGAGCGAGTCAAAAACAGCGTAGACATAATAAAAAACGTCAAAATCGCAAAAATCACATCAATCATCGGCACAATATTAATCTGTGCTGGGATATCGGGTTCATCTTGCAGACGCATAGGTTCTTTCTCCTTTCTCATAGCGGCGACGATAGAGCAATTCTAACTGTCCACCATACTCCTGAAACAAAGCCATCTGCCGAGTATAAAGACCCCGAAAAGAATTAGCGAAAAATAGTGTAAAGATAGCAACAATCAAACCCGCAGCCGTTGAAACCAAAGCCTCACTAATCCCCGCAGTTACACCCGCAGTTTTCGTCCCACCGACATCTCCAATATCCAAAGAAGCAAAAGAAGTAATCAAACCCAATACCGTACCCAGCAACCCTAACAGTGGTGCCAAACCAATGATCGTGTCAAAAATATTCTGAAAGCGTTTGAGAATCGGAATCTCCGCCTGCGCCTCACTTTCTAGAGCCAAACGAAACTCCTCCGGCGTTGGTTCCTCCAACTCCAAAGCCGCTAAAAACACCCTAGCTAGAGGTAAATCTGCATTTTGTCGGAGTAGTTCAATCGCACCCACCACATTATCTAAGCGATAAAGTTTCAACACCTCTTTGATCACACGACCTTGGCGATTATTCAATTTCAACCAAAAACGTACACGTTCAATAATCAAAGCTACCGCCAAAATCGAAAAACCTAACAGCGGCCACATCACAATCCCACCAGCCGCAAACAAATTCTGAATTCCCATGCCCTACCTCGTGATGCCAAAAACAGAAAAACTACATAGCATCCTCAGATAATCAGATGAATTGAGAGTTATTGTCAAGATATTTTCTCAAGATTTGCTAATTATATGCAATTAGCATGGACAGATTTTCGGGGAATAAATCGTTAAAAAAGTCTATAAAACGCTTTTCTGGCTATTGATGACAGTTAACAATCACTTATAATTATCACTTGATATTTATATCTAGGCATTTTAATATGTCTAAGTTAGTAATATTAACTTGCAATAAATTATGACCTTTTCAGGCATAGCTGTTGAGCAGCGTTCCAAGGAAACTCAGGCTCTCCGGTCTTTTCTGGTTTACAGTCTGATTGGTTCTGTATCGTTGCATATTGGTGTCTTAACTTTAGGTCTTGGCAGTTTCTTCACCAGAAATGCTGATTTGGCTAATGAGCCTCTAGAGGTGACAATAGTTGATGCGCCGACTGTCGAAACCGAACCAACCCCACAGGAGACTCCACCAAAACCAGAACCAGAACCAGAAACACCTGTGAGCAATCCTCGTGAAGTGGCGCTAGCTCCGCAAGCTATAGCTCCGGTGACGATATCTCCTGAGAAATTCCAACCTCAGCCAGTACAAAAGTTCTCTGAGCCAAGTAGCAAAGCACCTCAAAGACCACAGCCAGTAACACCATCTCGTCAAGTATCGAAATCTGAGTCACCCAGTCAACAACCGACTACATCCCAACCTGGAGGACAAGGCGGTGACAGGTTGAGAGGTTTGTTGCGTGGCGCTAGCCAAGGAAATCAAGGTGATACCGTTGGGGGATCTGGTTCTAATGTTTTGGTTGGTTCAGGTGACGGAATTCCGGTTGGGACTGGTACGGGTACTGGGACTGGTACAGGAACTGGTACGGGTACTGGTACGGGTACGGGTACTGGGACTGGTACAGGAACTGGGACTGGTACAGGAACTGGGACTGGTACGGGTACTGGTACGGGTACAGGAACTGGGACTGGTACGGGTACAGGAACTGGCACAGTAGCTACAGCCCCAAGACCTGTGAGAATTGCACCGCCGGCTAGTAATAATAATACTGGGAATGATTCTCGACGTTCTGGAAATGGTCGGGCGGCTTGTCGTGAGTGTGATACTCGGTATCCAGAGGCGGCGAGAAGAAGAGGGATAGAAGGGAAGGTTGAGGTTGCTGTTGATACTGACGAGAAAGGGAATGTGACTAATGTCAGAATCGTCAACTCTAGTGGAAATCGTGACTTAGATCAAGAAACTCTCAGACAAGCCCGGAACTGGAAATTAAAACCTTCAGAAAGTGGTAGACAAGGGGTATCTATTGCCACCGAGTATGCAATTACAGGTTCTCGACGTTATCGGGAGTTACAAGAACGTAAACGACAAAGACAAGCGCAGGCTAGACAACGTTCTACTGCTGCTAGTGCAAGTACATCAGATGATACGTCTAGTAATCGTGAGAGTACAAGGGCTGCCAATAATACTGAAACTCGCACTCGACGCAGGCGGTTATCTCCCAGTAGCCCTGCATCTGAAACTGCATCTGCCAATAATACCAGAACGTCTGAAAGCCAAAGAACTGTCAGGGGTGCTTTACTCAGGGTGCGCCGTGATGCTACACCTTCTTCTCCATCTGCACCGCCTACGGCTAATAGAAGACGGCGACGACTTCCCCAACAGGAGGCTAATTCTTCTAGTGCTAGTCGCTTACGTAGTGCTTTGCGTCGTTCTCGTCAGTCTGCTCCTGCTCAACCTGCTTCAGAGACTCCCGCCTCTACTGAGAATAACAATTAGTAATTTTGTGGATAGAAAATTATGGTTTTCGCAACCTGACTTATCTATTCCCTTCCTACCATCAAAAGCATGACAAGAGCAACTACAGCATCACCTAGAAACTGGAAAATACCGCAAGTATCACCATTAGCAGGTCTGATTTTGGGGGTCATGATCCTGCTAATTTGCTTAGTTTATAGTGTCACTTTAGGGGCAGCAGAAATACCTTTAAATAAAATTCTCGAATCTTTCATCATCTTTGATGGTTCTTATGAACATTTAGTGATTCAGACGGTGAGACTACCGCGATCGCTCGTCGCCCTGTTGGTAGGATCATCCTTAGCAGTCGCCGGTGCATTAATGCAAGGTTTGACACGTAACCCCCTAGCAGATCCAGGTATTTTAGGTATTGAATCAGGAGCCGCATTAGGTGTAGTTACCACAGTTTTTGTGTTTGGTAGCTCCTCTTTGAATGTGTTAACGATGGTGGCTTTTGTGGGTGCTGGGGTGACAGCAATCTTAGTCTATCTCCTGGGTTCTCTAGGAAAGGGAGGAGCAACACCATTAAATCTCACCGTTGCAGGTGCAGCGTTAACGGCTCTAATTTCTGCCCTGACTACTGCTATTTTGATTGTGAGTCAACGCACCTTAGAAGAAATCAGATTTTGGTTAGCGGGTTCTTTGGCTGGACGGGATTTCAACATTTTATTGTCAGCCTTACCTTTCGTCGTCATTGGCTTAGTAGTCGCCTTCGTTCTGGGTAGACAAATTACAACCATGAGTCTGGGTGAAGATGTGGCTAAAGGCTTGGGTCAACGGACAGCCTGGGTAAAAATTACGACTGGTATCAGCGTAGTTTTACTGGCGGGAAGTTCCGTTGCGCTTGCTGGGCCAATAGGCTTTATTGGCTTAGTTGTTCCCCACATGGTGAGATTTTTTATCAAAGCTGATTACCGTTGGATTTTACCCTACTCCGCAGTAGTGGGGGCAACTTTATTGTTAGTTGCAGATGTGGCGGCGCGTGTCTTACTCAAACCCCAGGAATTACCAGTGGGAGTCATGACAGCCTTGGTTGGCGCACCCTTTTTTGTCTACTTGGCTAAATCGAAGGTGAAAAAATGAAATTGGACTGGCTTGTATTCCGTTCTGAGACAATATCTTTGCGAATTGACCGCCGTGTGCCACCAATGTTGCTATGTTTGGCAGTGGCTATTGTGGTGGCGATGGTGATGAATTTAGGACGGGGTGAATATCCGATTGCTCCCTTAGATATCGTCAAAACTGTATTGGGTATCAATACAGGCAATCCAGATCATGGGTTTGTGATTTATAACCTGCGCCTACCCCGTACCCTAGTGGCTGTCATGGTGGGAATAGCACTGGCTGTTGCTGGGACTATCTTTCAAGGCATCACACGCAACCCCTTAGCCGACCCCAGTATTATTGGTATCAATGCGGGAGCAAGTCTAGCAGCAGTATCAGTCATTGTCCTATTGCCATCTGCACCCATTTACATTTTGCCCTTATCAGCCTTTGTTGGTGCTTTATTGATAGCTGGGTTAATTTACTTCTTAGCTTGGAATAATGGTAGTTCTCCGGTTTTATTTATTTTAATGGGTGTGGGGTTGTCGGCGATCGCCAGCGCATTCACTAGTTTATTAATTACCTTTGGTGATATTTATAGCGTCAGCGATGCCCTGGTGTGGTTAGCTGGTAGTGTTTACGGACGCACCTGGGAACAAGTCTTTTCCTTCTTACCGTGGTTAATCGTTTTTGTCCCGATGGCGTTCATACTAGCTAGACAGTTAAACGCCTTAAATTTGGGGGATGATGTCGCCCAAGGCTTAGGTACTCGCGTGGAATGGCAACGGGGTTTACTGGTGCTAGTGGGTGTCGCCTTAGCCGGTGCAGCAGTCGCCACCGCAGGAATGATTGGTTTTGTAGGATTAATTGCACCCCACATCGGCAGACAGTTAGTAGGTACAAATCATCAAGGATTAATCCCTACCTCTGCATTGTTGGGAGGAATGTTAGTTGTCATAGCAGATTTCTTTGGCAGAACCATGTTTGCACCTATCGAAATTCCTTGTGGAGTGGTGACAGCTGCTATCGGCGCGCCTTATTTTCTCTATTTGTTAATTTGTAATCGGAAAAGATAGTCAACAGTCAATAGTCAATAGTTAACATGGTAGTAAATATGAAGGGATTGTCAACGAAAGGTTTATCTTTAGCTTATGATGGTGCGCCAATTATTCGTGACCTGAATTTGGTAATTCCTAATGGTAAAGTTAGTGCTTTAGTGGGTGCAAATGGTTGTGGTAAATCAACTCTATTACGAGGTTTATCTAGGTTGCTTAAACCCTATGGTGGGACGGTTTATTTAGATGGACAATCTATTTTTAATCTTTCCACTAAAGAAGTAGCACAACAGTTAGGAATTTTACCTCAAAGTCCAGTTGCACCAGAAGGATTAACAGTCAGAGATTTAGTAGCACAAGGACGTTATCCTTATCAAAATTGGTTGCAACAGTGGTCACAAAAAGATGAAAGAATTGTCCAACAGGCTTTAGAGATTACAGATTTGTTGACATTGGCAGATAGAGCCTTAGATACTTTATCAGGTGGACAACGACAACGTGCTTGGATAGCAATGGCACTGGCACAAGATACAGATATATTACTGTTAGATGAACCAACTACTTTTTTAGATTTGGCACATCAAATAGAAGTTTTAGATTTGTTATATGAATTGAACCAGCATCAACAGAGAACTATTGTCATGGTGCTGCATGATTTAAATCAGGCTTGTCGTTACGCAGACTATTTAGTTGCAGTCAAACAAGGCAGAATTTTTACGGCTGGAGAACCCAAACAGGTAATGACTGAAGAAATGGTCAAAGAGGTTTTTGGTTTAGAATGTCGTATTGTTGCTGATCCAGTGGTGGGAACACCGATGTGTGTACCAATAGGACGCAAGGGAGAAAGGCAATTACAAGCAAATTCTTGTAATTTGTAGGAAGATTTAGATATTAGGAATTTGCTACAACAATGAAGTTGTTAATATTTATCTAATATAGGATTCCTATTTGATTTTTGAAAAAAACTCGGTACACTTTGATTCCTTCTTTCCCGTTCCCTGTTCCCCGTTCCCTGTTCCCCGTTCCCTGTTCCCTCCCTACGCAAATAATTTCAGGAATCAAAGCGGATTCCTATAGCTTGATTGGTTTTAAGATAGCGATCGCAGCCATCATGCACTTTCATAACTACGGTATCACTCATCACTTTATTAAAAGTATTTGTCATCATACTCTATTAGATGAGGTGACATTACTAACCAAGTCTTTACTATGACCCTGACCTTAAAACAGCAAGAATGGGAAGAAATGTGGAATACAACATCCCAAGATGTTACATCTAACTCAGATGTGCAATCATTTGAGTATTTATTCCAATTCCCCCAGCAATTTGGTCAAGGTGGTAGAAAAGATATTGAGGTGCATCCAGAAATTTGCTTATCAATTTTTGATTATGAGTTGCGTGAAAATGTCGTGGTACAACTGCCAGAGTGGGAACACCCTTTACAATTTAGTGTGAGTCTCTCTGGCACAGTGATCGATGAATATGGCGGGAAGTTGGGAGCAGGGTATACTTGCATTTCTGGGGCTGGAATACAACGTCAGATGTTAGTCAAGAGTTCTAAATCTCGACATATAGGGATAAATATTCATATGTCCCCTGATGTGCTGCGAACTTTTTTCCCCCATTGTGATGGTGAAATGCTTCCCCAGTTGCGTTTGCTAGCTAACGGTGATGACTGGCAATCCTTAATTTATCCAGAAATTACATCCGCCATAGAACAAGTAGTCAAGCAAATGATGTCCTGTCCCTACCAGGGAACGACAAAACAGATATATTTGCAAGGCAAAGTCATAGAACTTATGGCTTTGCAGTTAGCTCCAATTTTAAATAACCAAGCAGAACTAGCACCATCACCACAGCTTAAACCCACAACTGTTAACCGCATTCATCAGGCTAGGGAAATACTGCACTTTCGTTTAGAGAACCCGCCATCATTAGTGGAATTAGCGGAAATTGTCGGTATTAGTGACAGAACTTTACGCTATGGATTTAAGGCATTATTTGGTACAACTGTATTTACTTATCTGACACAGAAGCGTTTGGAACGAGCCGAGGAACTTCTGCGACATGGTGGGGTAACTGTAGCGGAAGTGGCTAATTTATTAGGTTATTCTCATTTAGGACATTTTGCGGCGGCTTTTAAACGCCAGTTTGGGATTACACCCAGTGAGTGTTTGTTAGGTAAAAAATCTATTTCTCCTTACTAATGCCATTTTGGGATATTAACGCCATTTTTGGATAGACGCGATCGCACCAACTTTCCTAAACTACTTCTAGATACAACTGAGAACTTTACGCAATAATTGCATTTACTGGTGTGGAGAGGGGCGTGACTAAATTGACATTTCTACCAAATGTGCGTTTTTGGTTGGGTATTATTTTATTAGGATATTTTATTAATTGTGCCACTGCCCAAACGGCTGTGGCTGAGGTGAAAGCCAAAGGGGAAAATCCAGAAGTCATGGAGCTAGGGGAGTTTAAAGCCCCAGTTACTAGCATTGATGGTTTGTTGTCTCAATCACCAACACCACCTAATTCTCCTGCAACTACGGCAGCTATTACCATCACGGGTGTAAAAGCAAATCCCACAGACAAAGGTGTCGAGGTAATTTTAGAAACTACCCAAGGAGACAAACTGCAAATCACAAATCGGAGTGAGGGTAATAATTTTATTGCAGATATTCCCAATGCTCAGTTACGTTTATCTTCGGGAGAGGCTTTTACATTTCGTTCAGAAAAACCGCTTGCGGGAATTACTGAAATTACAGTCACAAATATTGATACTAATAATATACGAGTCCTGGTAGTGGGTGAGCAGACTTTGCCCACAGTTGAATTATTTGATGGGGATGAAGGGCTGATTTTTGCAGTTGTCACTACGACAACTACAACACAGCAACCCCCAGAACAGCCAGCAAGTGAAACACCACCAGCAGAACCAACAGCGCAGCAAGATGAACCAATTGAGTTGGTAGTGACGGGAGAACAAGATAGATATCGTATCCCCAATGCTTCGACTACAACGCGGACAGATACACCCTTGCGAGATATTCCCCAATCAATTCAGATTATTCCCCAAGAAGTGTTGCGGGATCAACGCGCTGATATATCTAGTGCGCTGCTGAACGCTCCCAGTGTGCGTAACGCAGCACCTTCTAATTTTGATTCGTTGCGATTGCAAGTACGAGGATTTTTTAGCCAACCTACATTGAATGGCATTAAAGAAACTAACGGTTTAGCCTCTAACGTGGGGCCTGATTTGACAGGAATTGAAAATATCGAAATTCTGCTAGGGCCAAACTCCGTTTTACTGGGTTCCACATCTCCAGGTGGAACAGTCAACTTTGTCACCAAGCAACCTTTACGAGATCCTTACTACTTTGTTGAAGCAACTGTGGGTAGTTTTGATTTTTATCGTGGTGAGGTGGATTTATCGGGGCCACTAGATGATGAGAAAAAGGCACTATATCGCCTGAACGCATCTTACAGAGATCAAGGATTTTTCACTGATCTAAGCCAAACTAGAAATTTAGTAATTGCGCCAGTTTTGAGTCTAGAACTGAGCAAAAATACAAATTTGACCATTGAAGGAGTTTATAAGAATCTAGAGCAAGATAACAATAACTTAGGCTTGCCTGCCATTGGCACTATCTTTTCTAATCCCAATGGTGATATACCCCGTACTCGCATTACTAATGAAGGTGAACTTGATGTTACAACTGCCAGGATTGGATATAGACTAGAGCATAAATTTAATGAAAATTGGTCATTAAATAATTCCTTTCGGTATGGCTACGTTAACTATGATGGTACTGGTATTAACGTTGGTACAAGGCTTTTAGCCGATAATCGTACCCTACTGAGAACAGCTAACGATTCTAGCGATCGCTATCGAGACTATAGACTAACAGCAAATGTGATCGGTAAGTTTGCCACAGGTGCAATCCAGCATCAATTACTATTTGGTATTGATTTAGGAAGGCTGAACAATAGCTTAAAGTTTACGGGTAGATCAGGCGCACCTATTGACTTATTTAACCCGATTTACGGTCAAGCACCAGGAGCAGTCACATTTGAGCTTGATACTAATACCGTCACTGATGAACTTGGCATCATCATACAAGACCAGGTAACAATTGCCGATAACTTAAAGTTACTCATCAGTGGTCGATTTGATACCTTCACCCAAAATAACAAAGATTTTCTCGCCGGTACAGACACAAGTCAATCAGGTAGTGCTTTTAGTCCCCGCATAGGTATTGTCTATCAGCCGATTCCACCTATTTCCCTTTATGCTAACTATAGCCGTTCCTTTGAACCAGCTATTGGTCAAGCCTTTGATGGGAGTGACTTTGAGCCGACAAGGGGGACGCAGTACGAAGTTGGGGTAAAAGCAGATTTGCATAGTCGGCTTTCGGCTACGCTAGCTTTCTATGACATTACCCAGTCAAATATTTTAACTGACGACCCAGATAACCCAGGTTTTTCCATTCAAACCGGAGAACAGCGCAGCCAAGGTATTGAACTGAGTCTTGCTGGTGAAATTTTACCAGGATGGAATGTGTTTGCTAGCTACGCCTATAACGATGCTCGTGTCACCGCAGATAATAGCATTCCCGTAGGCAACCGCGTACAACGGACAACTCCCCATGCTGCTAGCTTATGGACAACCTACGAAATTCAGCGAGGTAATTTGCAAGGTTTAGGCTTTGGTTTAGGATTGTTTTATGTAGGCGATCGCGCTGGAGATGCTGGAAATACATTTGAAGTACCTAGTTATTTAACAACTAATGCAGTTATCTTCTACAAACAAGATAGATTCCGTGCGGCGATTAATATCAGAAACCTCTTCGACGTAGACTATTTTGAAAATGCTTTCAATCGTTTGCGCGTCTCTCCTGGTGAACCATTTACAGTCCAAGGAACTGTTTCTTGGACGTTTTGACAATTGCATAATTTCCTAACTCACATTGGAGGATAAAAGCTAGCAGGATTTATTGAGACATCTTCAATTTTTCCAAATAAAGCTTTCTCTTAGTCCAGAGGTTGTAGGGGCGGGTTTACAGATATGCTCAATCATTTACCACTGTATCGGTTAACCCGCCCCTACTGCTTGTGAGAAATGCGGGGTAACAATCCTGTTTTATCAAGCACAAATTTATGAAAATAATTTCACGTCGCTTTGTTGTCCTATTCTTAGTAAGTATTTTGATATTTACTGCTATTTGGGCTAGTAGTAAAAATTTTACCTATGAAGCGACAAACCCAATATCTCCACAACAAAACGCAAAATGTCGAGTAGTGCAACACGTCCAAGGAGAAACTTGTATTCCCCTCAACCCCCAACGAATTGTCACCTTAGATTTTAATAGTTTTGCTGCACTTTTAGCCTTAGACACCAAACCTATAGCCACTTGGATTACAACGGAAATAGAAGATAACTTTCCTTACTTTCAAGGAAAAGCAGATGGAGTAGAAATTTTACATAGTTCCAGTGGTCAAATTAATTTAGAAAAACTGGTATTACTTAATCCCGATTTAATTATTGTAATTTCCCATCCAGGATTTGCAGGGATTTATAAATATGCTGCACAAATCGCACCGACAGTAGTTCTACCTTGGGTCGAAACTAGAGGGAACTGGAAACAACACATTCAAGATACTGCCAGAATTTTAAACAAAACAGCAACAGGTATTCAACTAATAAATTACTATCACCAACGTGTTAACCAATTAAAGCTAGCAATTGGTCATAACCAACAAAAGAATAGCATATCATTTGCTTATGTCGCCGCCGGACAATTAGTTATTACCCGTCAAAAATCTTTTGCGGGGGAAATTTTAAATGATATTGGGATATTAAACCCTATATTTGCCGAATCTGGTGATTATGATTTACCTCTTTCGGAAGAACTTTTACCCAAGATTAATAGCGATATCTTGTTTATTGCACCGCTACGCAAAGATGACTATTCTGTGATCAAAAAACTTCAGCAAAAACCTTTATGGTCTAAACTCAAAGCTGTGCAGCAAAATCAAGTTTACATAGTAGATTTTTCCGTTTGGCGGGGATTGAATATGCTTGCAGCTTATGCAATGCTCGATGACCTTGATAAATACATAGTTAACATCACTTAAAATTATGCCGAAATATAACTTACTTGTCTGCAAATCTTGTCACCGTTCTTCTCAAGAAATACCAGAAAAACCCCCTTTTGATGGTGATATTTTACTTGAAAAACTAAACGATTTATGTAGTGAAGAATCGTCATTTCATGAGCTAGAAATTAAACCCGTTGAATGTTTGTGGGCTTGTAATCACGGCTGTGTTGTAGCTGCTTCCCACCCAGACAAACCCACCTATCTTTTCGTCAATTTGACTCCAGAAGAAAGCGCAGCATCATTACTGGAATTTATGCAATTGTATATTAAGAGTCGCAAAGGTAACGTAGCTTGGAAAAAATTACCTGAAGTGTTACAAGCTGCTATTTTCGCGCAAATTCCGCC
Source organism: Aliinostoc sp. HNIBRCY26 (assembly GCF_050235535.1). Classification (GTDB taxonomy): domain Bacteria; phylum Cyanobacteriota; class Cyanobacteriia; order Cyanobacteriales; family Nostocaceae; genus Trichormus. The sequence continues at coordinate 6,172,082 of NZ_CP189852.1, read as the reverse complement.
TGGGGATTAGCGGCGATTATCTCTTTTTAGCATTATCCTCGTTCAACTTCATGGTAAAATTATTGCTATTAATTATCACTAGTGTAGGCAATTCATGACTTTGAACGCAACTCTGACAGATGTTTGATGTTTAACATACAAACATCTGGGGGGATTTGGTAGCCGCACTCATACAGGTTTTCCCGAATAACCATTCACGGTTTTGGGTTTGATGTCGGTGAATTTTTAGGATGAGGGTAATTGTGCGATTATTGCTGTTAAGTTGTTTAATTTTAGTCTCAGTTTTAGGTTGTCATCGCCAACCGTCTGACATTTCATCTTCCCACGTCACACCCAGAGGTGATTGTCAAACAGTGCGACATCTGGGGGGAGAAACGCAGATTTGTGGAAAACCACAACGGATTGTGGTTCTTAATCCCAAGATGTTAGATATTGTACTTTCCTTAGATGTGCAGCCGATTGGCTACGCAGAAATATTTAGCAATCGTCGCGGTGATTTTGATCAACCTAGCCAGCAGATTCCCTATTTAGGCGATCGCATCACTCACCCAATTGCTAATCTGGGAATGAGTAGCAAACCATCCCTAGAAAGTATCATCAAACTCAAACCAGATTTGATTTTGGGAGATATTCGGGGAAATCAGCAACAATATAGTCAATTATCACAGATTGCGCCTACATTGCTATTTGATTATGTTGGTGGCAATAAATGGCAAGATTCTTTACAGGCGATCGCTCAAGTATTAGGACGCACTGATCAAGCCAAAAAAATCATAGCAGCCCATCGCCAACAAATAGCAACAACCCGTCAAGCATTAGCACCTGTTGTCAAAGCCTATCCAAAAGTCCTGATGGTGTCCTCAGAACAACTCAACTCATCAATCAATCTGGTGACTCCTCTAGATTTTTGTGGGGCTTTATTAGAGGATATTGGATTTAAACTGGCTACTGTTTCTACCACTACACCGATAAATATTACTCAACCAATTTCGGTAGAAATATTACCCCAAATTGATGCTGATTTAATCATTGTCCAAGGACATAACATTGTTGAGTTAAGCAATATAAAAAATACAACTAGTTTTACCAAAACTCAATTGCAATCTGTGCAGAAGTCTTGGCAAACAAACACTATTGCTCAGTCGCTAAGTGCGAGTAGAAACAACCGAGTCTATTTTATTCCTACTTATATTTGTTTAGGCTTACCTTCACCCAGTGGTACACAGATTACTCTGCAATCTTTACAAAAGCAACTATTACCCTTGGCTAAAACAGTGAGTCAAAATTAAGCCTTTTCAGACTCTAAATTACATCTTTTTTTCAAACATTAAATAAGAGTCATATAGTTAGCTTTCAAGTGCTTCTAACCAAGCGTGTAAATCAGCCATACTTGTAAAATCAAGCAAAGCTTCACCCAGATTTTCCAATTGTTCCAACGCCAGGGATTCAACGCGCTGACGTACTTCCTGTGGTAATTCTCCTACTCTACGGGATAATAGACGCAAAACGAGCAATTTTTCACCTTCTTCACGTCCTTGTTCCTTAATTTCACGATAAACCCGTGTTTCTTGCAGTGTAATACCCAACATCTGCTCTACCTCCCTTTGGCTTTTACCTTCAAACTTGTACACCATGATCGTCACCAGTAACTCTATTATGGCGCGATTTTGGGATTGAGGTTCTTCCTGCTGACTCCTAGCTAGTAAATACCTTGCTTCTTCGGTTGCACGATTTTCTTCTAGGGTAGTCAACACCATCAACCCAACCCATACAGGTAAGGAGCGAATATCACCCAACTCATCTAAATATATCCGATTTACTTGGGGGCTATTCAGTTGACTGAGATAAGGATTAATATCAGTTTGTTCTAAACTACGGGATGGGTAAATTATCACGATTTGCAAATTACTAAACCTGTCACGGTTGCGGTAAAAGTACAAATATGATTCTGCAAATACTCTTTCGTAGAGTCTTTCGTCCTTTTGAAACTGCACCTCACAGAAATACACTACACCCGGATTTTGATTTTGTGGTGGTAGAAATACCCCATCAATTTCAAATTAGCCCTTCGACTCCGCTCAGGGCTAACGGTGAGCGAAGCCGAACCGTTAGGTTCTTTAACAGCTACCGAATCAAATATATATTCATCTCCATTATTTGGTGGATTTGTCAATAATGCAAATAACAAACTAGGAGATTGTTGAAATAATTTATAAAATATCGAATCTCGACGCATAAAGTATTCTCAGCACTGCCATATCATAACTTTTTGTTCTGATTTTACATAGACGTGTTATCTACGTAACTTATAAATTGCCATTTTAGGATAATTTTTTGCCGTTTTTGGATAGAAATCACATATTAAAAGATAGTAGAATATGTATTTTGGTTAATTACATTTGTAATGATTAATTAAAAAAATAAATTCCTAAAGTTTCCCTTCAGATAATGACACCTAAATTTCATCAAGTATCAAATCAACTCTCTCCCTTGCAACGACTACTGCGATATGGACAAAAATATCGTGGACAAATTTACCAAGCTTCTACCTATTCTGTAATTAATACCATTTTAGATTTAGCACCACCTTGGTTAGTGGGTATTGCGGTAGATATATTAGTGCAACAACAAAATTCTGTTATTGCTAAATTTGGGATTAAAGAGGTAGTATGGCAATTTGCTGCACTTTCATTAATTACCATTATTATTTGGGTTTTTGAATCACTTTCTCAGTACGCTTATGACCGACTTTGGCGCAATGTCGCGCAAAATATCCAGCATAATTTACGTTTAGATGCGTACAATCACTTACAACAATTAGAATCAGCTTATTTTGAAGACAGCAGTACTGGTGGTTTGATGTCAATTCTCAGTGATGATATCAACCAACTTGAAGATTTTTTAAATGGGGGAGCAAATGAAGTTATTCAAGTCACAACTGCTTTGATAATTTTGATGGTTGGGGCGTTTTTCATCTTACCAGTTAATATTACTCTGGCAGCAATGTTACCAATGCCCTTTATTCTTTGGGGTTCATTGGTATATCAAAAGCGTCTCGAACCTCGTTATGCTGATGTTAGAGAAAAAGTTGGTTTTCTCAACGCAAGGCTGGCTAATAATATTAGTGGAATTACCACAATTAAAAGTTTCACAGCAGAAAATTATGAAAATGCCAGATTAGCCGAGGAAAGTGAAGCTTATAGAAAAAGTAATACCAAAGCCATTAAACTTTCTGCCGCTTTTGTCCCCTTAATTAGAATGTTGGTTTTAGCAGGGTTTACGGCTTTATTATTTTTGGGAGGAATGGCAGCTTATTCACAAAAAATATCTATAGGTAATTACAGTGTTTTACTGGTGCTGGTGCAGAGATTATTATGGCCATTGGTGTTTTTAGGAGAAACTTTTGACCACTATCAACGAGCAATGGCTTCTACTAAGCGGGTGATGGATTTATTAGATACTCCTATCCAAATTACTACGGGAGATGTGCCTTTAGTGGTGGAACAGGTGCGGGGTGAGGTTGATTTTAAAAATGTGACTTTTGCCTATCGCAACAGTACCGCGATCATTAAAGATTTATCATTGCATATTCCTGCGGGGCAAACTATTGCCATTGTTGGTTCTACTGGTTCAGGTAAAAGCACTTTAGTAAAATTATTATTGCGGTTTTATGATGTTTCTAGTGGTGCAATTACGATTGATGGCATTGATATTCAAAAGTTGGATTTGTATGATTTGCGTCGTAGTATTGGTTTAGTTAGTCAAGATGTATTCTTATTTCATGGTACGGTAGCAGAAAATATTGCCTATGGTACTTTTGATGCTCAGGATGAAGCCATTATTAATGCTGCAAGAGTAGCAGAGGCACATGATTTTATTATGCGACTTCCCCAAGGTTATGAAACGATAGTTGGGGAACGAGGACAAAAGTTATCTGGAGGACAACGCCAACGTATTGCTATAGCTAGAGCAGTGTTGAAAAATCCGCCGATTTTGATTTTAGATGAGGCGACATCTGCGGTAGATAATGAAACGGAAGCAGCAATTCAACGCTCTTTAGAAAAGATTACAGTAAATCGGACAACCATTGCGATCGCTCACCGTCTTTCCACAATTCGTCACAGTCATTGCATATATGTCATGGAACATGGTCAAATTGTCGAGCAGGGTACACACGAAGATTTAATCGCCCTAGATGGAATTTATACTAGTTTGTGGCGTGTACAGTCTGGGCTTTAACAGTCCACAGCGTTGGATAAAATCCCGCTTGCTCCTACACCACAGCAATGGGTGGAAAGCGTTTGTGCATACTCACACCAACACCTTCAACCCTTACACCCTTACACCCTTATACCCCTAATGAACAGCATCAAGGGAATTACTGCGATGGTGGACATAATCGCTGTACTCTTGCAGGTAATTTTTGACACATTTGTTGTAAAGTTTGTGGGTAGAGTTGCGAGAGTGCAAATAAAGCTATGGCGGAACTACCCATGAGTACAATTAGCAGCCCGCCCAGCATTAACCAAGGTTTACGGCGACGGACGGGGGCTGGGGTGGGCGTTGGAGTGGGTTCTGCGCTCAGTTCTAAATCTAACAAGGCTTGAGAACTGGCGGCTAAAGCCGATTGAGGTTCGATTTCTGCCAGTGATGATACTTCCGGTTCTGATATCTCTGGGGGAATTGTGGAGATATCTGAGATTTCAGGGGGGATTTCTGCGAGTTCTGAGATATCCGGCGGGATTTCTGCAATGTCGAGTATTTTTGATTCTGGGGGAATCTCTGCTAGTGGCTGTGGTTTAGGAATCGGGACTAAATAATCTTTGCTGAGGCGACACAGAATTAACACAACCGAAATATTATCATGGCCATTTTCTTGATTGGCTAAATCAATCCATTGCTGAACGGCATCAGCCAAAGCTAGTTCACCTGTTAAGATTGGCACTGCGTAATCTTGCCAGGATTTTTCTACTAAATTGCGATCGCTCAAACCATCAGAACATAGCAATAATATGCCATCTTCTTCTAAAATCAAGCGTTGAATCACAAAACGCAGCGATTCAGCATCTCGGCTTCCCAAGGCTTGAGTTAGAGCCTGGGCATCTGGTCTTTGCAGTGCTTGATGATACAAGCTCCTTCCTAAACGGACTTCCCTCGCAGTCACATCATCATCTACTGTCAGTTGTTGGCAATAGTCGCGAGTTATCCAGTAAGCACGACTATCACCCACACTTGCCAAGTATAATTCGTGGGCGTTCTCTGACTTCACTCCCGATAGTGTGGAAACTCTCTGCGGTACTTGCAACGCCATGACGAGAGTCGTCGCCATCCTGGCTCTACCTTGGCGTTTTTGTTCATCGTTGCGGGAGCTAATTAAGTTATTAACTACTCGTAAACAAGTTTCTAGCTGTTCTTGCAATAATTTGGGTGTGATGATCTCCGATTCTTGGGCTATCTCTGCCATGAGAGCTTGAATTTGCAATTTTAAAGACTGCACTGCTAATTGACTAGCAACTTCACCGCCTTGATGTCCACCAATGCCATCGCAGACAATTGACAATTTTGGAATTAAGGAATCATGGAGATGTTCTAAACTTTGCGGAAAGCAAGTATCTTCATTTTGTGTGAGTCGCATCCCCGTATCTGTTGCACCGCAAACCTGGAGCGTTAAGGGTAATTCTGCTGCTGTCGAGAGTAATAAAGCATTGAGTTGGGTGGTAATGGTGTCTAACTCCACTGCCGAGTTACTCATTTGTTGGAGAATATTAGTTAATGCGGTAGTGATTGGGGTGTCTGTGGCAGTAATTAGAGACTGCCAACTCTGGGCTAAATCCTGTAACGTGGGTGGTGCGGTGTTGATATTGGTGTAGAGTTCCAAAAGTCGTACACACCAACCTTGAACTCGCAAATTATTCGGGATCAGTAAACTTTGGCTCAGTCCCAATTCCGATAAAGGTGTCCACAGTTGGAGGATTTGCCAGAGCCAGTAAACTTGTCTCACTGGTTTAGCCTCATCCCAGGCGACATTCAAAGACGGGTAAAGATTCCCCTGTTTGTCGATGGGGACATTATCTAATAACAGGATATCCTCTTGACCTGCCTCCTCGGAGGGAACAAATCCATAAACTTGGGGGAGATGTAAACGCTCTGGATATAAGCGCAGATAGGGGATGATGGCTGGTGGCAGTTCTGGGGGTACAATTGGCGATCGCCCTGGTTGAGTGTCTAGCCAAACTTGAGGCACTATGACTTCATACCTATCTGCAACTTTTATACCTGGTTTAATGTTTGCTGCTAATGCCCCACTTGCCCAAAGATAGCGATAAACCAGGGGAGTTTGACAACTGGCACAGACAGTATCACCTAGAGAGTTTATCGGATTATCACAGTGAGGATTTATACAAAAAATAACTTGCTCAGTAGAAATCATAAAATTATTAATTTAAAAATAAATCGAAGGAGTGAATTGTAATTAAATTTAGCTGCCAAAGACTTGAAAGCTAGAATAGACTGGACTTATACACATTTGGCTACAGGTTGTTACTGAATTTAATCACAATTATTTACTAAAGATCGTCAATTTTTCTGTAAGCCGCTAGTGTCGATATGTATCTAATCTCAGATATTGAGAAGTTTATGTTGTAACTGTAGTGTCTAGGATGGCGATATGCCAATTTCTACCTTAATCTGGCTGATGGCAGGAGCAGTTTTATGTTTGACAGAACTGTTTCTACCATCGGCTTTCGTGGCCTTTATGATGGGGATTAGTGCCTTAATTGTGGCGTTACTCTCTCAATTCGGGTTGGCGTTGTGGATGCAAGTTGTAGCTTGGCTGCTAATTTCTAGCTTATTGACTGCGCTTTCTCGCCGATTTTTACAGCCACGACGACGCAAGTCAAAAATTCAAGATGCGGTGACAGCAGAGACGTTAACGGAAATTCCTGCTGGTAAGACAGGGCGTGTGCTGTACGAAGGCAATTCTTGGCGGGCGTTATGCGACGATGAAAAAATTGCGATCGCATCTCATGAAAAGGTTTATGTAGTCAGAAGGGAAGGGACTACATTGATTGTGATGCCGGAAAATTTATTAAGGAGTCATTAGTCATTAGTTATTAGTCATTAGTCATTAGTCATTAGTTATTAGTTATGGGTTATTGGTTTCAAATTTGATTTAAATATTTGGGAGTATTCATAAATGTTTGAACAACTTCTTTTACTGGTATTTTTGGGCTTGGGTGGTTCTGCTGTGGCTGGCTCTGTGAAAGTCATCAACCAGGGGAATGAAGCTTTAGTGGAAAGACTGGGAAGCTATAACAAAAAACTCGAACCTGGCCTAAATTTTGTCATGCCTTTCTTAGATAAAATTGTCTACAGAGAAACTATTCGGGAAAAAGTTTTAGATATTCCACCCCAAAAATGTATTACCCGTGACAACGTAGGTATTGAAGTAGACGCGGTGGTTTATTGGCGGATTGTTGATATGGAAAAAGCCTGGTATAAGGTAGAAAATCTTCATTCAGCAATGGTGAATTTAGTGTTAACTCAAATTCGCGCCGAAATGGGACAATTAGAATTAGATGAAACCTTCACTGCGCGCGCTCAAATTAATGAAATTTTATTAAGAGACTTGGATATTGCTACTGATCCTTGGGGCGTAAAGGTGACACGGGTAGAACTGCGAGACATTATCCCATCTCAAGCGGTGCGGGAATCTATGGAATTACAAATGTCAGCAGAACGCCGCCGAAGAGCCGCAATTTTAAATTCTGAAGGTGAAAGAGAAGCAGCAGTTAATAGTGCTAGAGGTAAAGCTGAAGCACAAATTTTAGATGCAGAAGCTAGACAAAAATCTGTGATTTTACAAGCGGAAGCCGAACAAAAAGCCATAGTTTTAAAAGCACAAGCAGAACGTCAACAGCAAGTGCTGAAAGCTCAAGCTATAGCAGAATCAGCAGAAATTATTGCCCAAAAAATTAACTCAAATTCTACTACGAACCAAGCATTAGAGGTATTATTTGCTTTGGGTTATCTTGATATGGGTGCTATCATCGGCAAGAGCGATAGTAGCAAGGTAATGTTTATTGATCCCCGCACTATTCCCGCTACTTTAGAAGGTATCCGTTCAATTGTTGCAGATAATCCCACTGACTCAATAGTTAATGGACGTTAGTCAAGTCGCTTTGCTGTAATTCAAAATGCAAGATAATTAGTAGGATGATTTTTTAGGGGTGCAAGTATTTGCACCCTTATTTAATTAGTTTGTAGTAAGGACTTTAGTCCTTTTTTGTTCGCGGAGCGTCTCGGAGAGAAATCCATTGCGTTAGCGTAGCGGGACGTTAGTCCATTGCGAATTGCGAATTGCGAATTGCGAATTGCGAATTGCGAATTGGTTTTATATCGACTTACTTAAAGCACTATTTTCTAATTGTTTGATTTGTTCTGATTGTTCTGCTAGACGCACAGTCAGACTTTGACACACTAATTCACACAAATCAAAAATAATCGGATCAGCAATTTCATAGTATACACTTACACCTTGCGGTTGACGCTTGATGATGCCTTTTTGCGCCAAAATTTGTAGGTGCTTGGAAACGTTGGCTTGCTTAAGTTGCGTAATTTCCATGATTTCTGTGACATTTTTAGCACCTGTCTTAAGCGCGCACAAGACTTGTAAGCGGCTCACCTCAGATAACACTTTGAAATACTCTGCAACAGGTGTGAGTGCAATGGTGGAGGATTCGAGCATTGTGCAATTAAGTTCAGTAAATTTTTTCTTGACATTCAGTATTGTAACATGGCTAAATTATATTACTATATAGTAGCATAGTAGATACAAGTCCACAGATATTTTCTCAGGAGTTCTCATCATGTTCTTTCGCCAGCTTTTTGACTCAGAAACCAGTACCTACACCTATTTAATTGCCGATGAAGCCAGTAAAACAGCAGTTTTAGTTGACTCTGTATTAGAACAAGTGGAACGCGACCAAAAATTCATTGCAGAATTAGGGTTGAAGCTAGGTTACTGCTTGGAAACCCACTTACACGCTGATCATATTACCGGTGCGGGGAAATTGCGTGAGTTAACAGGATGTATAAATATTGTGCCGTTTGGTGCAAATGCGGCTTGTGCTGACAGAAAAATCCAAGATGGAGAAGTATTGCAAATTGGGTTAGTAGAAATTGCGGCGATCGCCACTTTGGGACACACTGATAGTCATGTGGCGTATTTAGTCAACAACACCCATTTACTCACGGGAGATTCCCTGCTGATTCGCGGTTGTGGACGTACAGATTTTCAAAGTGGGAATGCAGGCGCGCTTTATGACTGTATCACCCAGAAGTTATTCACCCTATCTGATAGCACCCTTGTTTACCCTGGACATGATTATCGGGGACACATGGTTTCTACCATTGGCGAAGAGAAACAATTTAATCCGCGATTTGTCGGACGCGATCGCACAGACTTTATCACCTTAATGAACAATTTGAATCTTCCCAATCCGCAAAAAATTATGGAAGCAGTTCCAGCTAATCAACGGTGTGGACAAGCAGCTTAACAATTAAAAATTAAAAATTAAAAATTAAAAATACCCTATGGGTACTCTCCGAGAATGCCTTTTGCGAACGCGGTAGCATCTCGTAAGAGAAGCAAGCTACAAAATTCAATAATTCACAAGGAATAATTATGATTCAAACAGCAAAATTGACAGAAATTGATGCAGCTACACTCAAACAGTGGTTAGATTACAACAGCATCTTATTAATTGATGTGCGTGAACCTTCAGAATACGCCGAAGAACATATCCCAGAAGCCAAGTTACTTCCTTTGTCTAATTTGCAACCCCAACAAATTACCTCAGAGGAAAAACCCATAGTTTTATATTGTCGTTCAGGGAATCGTTCTGCTCAAGCTGGTAAGAAACTCATCGCCGCCGGCATGAACAATATCTATCATTTGCAGGGTGGATTACCAACTTGGAAAGCCGCAGGTTTACCCACCAAAATTAATCCGCGTGCGCCAATTAGTATCATGCGACAAGTGCAAATTGTTGCAGGTTCATTAGTAGTTACAGGAACTTTATTAGGTGCATTTGTCTCACCTTGGTTTTTAATATTGAGTGGCTTTGTGGGTAGTGGATTAGTCTTTGCTGGGGTGACAAATACTTGTGCAATGGGGATGTTACTGGCGAAACTACCCTATAACCAACGGATGGGTTAATTATGACGTGGATTATCGGTCATCTACTCGCTGTTTTCATTGGTATTAGCTTGGGGTTGTTGGGTGGTGGTGGTTCGGTGTTGGCTTTACCTGTATTAGTGTATGTCATGGGGATTGCGCCGAAAAATGCGATCGCCATGACTCTGGTAATCATTGGTACAGTCAGCATACTGGGATTAATACCCCACTGGCGCGCCGGAAATGTTTGGTTGAAGACAGCCGCTATTTTTGGCGCAGCTACGATGCTAGGTGCATTTTTCGGCGCGAAGTTAGCCACCCTACCATTTATTAGCGATGCTATGCAGATGTTACTGTTTGCGTTATTAATGTTAGTGGCTAGCATCGCCATGATTTGGCGTAGCGCACGCCAACAAAAAACAGATGATACTGGGACTTATCCACCACCAGTCTGTAAATATTGCTGGTTGTGGTTGATGAGTGAGGGAATTGTGGTTGGGACTTTGACGGGTTTAGTCGGTGTAGGTGGGGGATTTGCGATTGTTCCGGCCTTAGTGTTACTCGGTAAAGTCCCCATGAAAGCCGCGATCGGCACCTCATTATTGATTATTATCATGAATGCGATCGCTGGCTTTATTGGTTACTTAGGACACGTTACCCTAGACTGGGGTTTAATGCTGTCTTTTATCTTGGCGGCTAGTATCGGAACGGTGTATGGTAGTTATTTATCTCAATTCGTTCCAGCGACGCGGTTACAAAAGAGTTTTGGTTATTTTCTACTAGCTGTAGCCACATTAGTATTATTTCAAAATCGCTATACCTTTTGGCAATGGTACGCACCAAAAAACACCGCATCCATTAACAATTCAAAATTCAAAATGACGCTCGCGGACTCGCTAACGCTGCGCTAACAAAATTCAAAATTAAAGACATTTTCATTCGGGGATTTCAACCCCCACTGAAAATATGCTACGTATAGACGTAGGGGTATTAAACCCTTGGATTTACGATAAAGTGATGCAAATAAGATAAAAGCAATTCCCCATTCCCCATTCCCCATTCCTTATATTTTCCCCTGCAAACTAAAATATCGCCTATATAATTCACAACTGGGTACTACTTTATCTTTTAACTGTTTCACTAGTCCCATACTACTGAGTTTATAAATTGTAATTGGATCTAATGATATTGCTTCTTGAGCATTAACCACCATATCTAATGCTTTTGCTAATTCTGGCTGTTCTTGCAAGACAGCTTGATGTCGCTGTAAGTGAGATGAATAAATTCCGTTTGATGTGGTTGCTGTATCGAGAAATTGAGCAAAGCTAATTTCCTCACGACTGAGATGATAAATAGCCATGTGTACTAATGCAGGATGTCCTTCCACCATAGCCATTAAAGCTGTTGCTTCTTGGCTATTATTCCAATTGAGTCCGTAGCGTTCGGCTAACTGTTGTACTTGCTCAAGGGTAAAGTGAGTTAATTCAATTGGTAGTCCTACATTGAAGGGAGATTGCTTTAATTGCAAGGGGACATAAATTTCTGTTGAGTGGACTATAACTAATCTGAGTTTTTGCCAAAGTGGTTCTCTTTTGGCTTCTTCAAACCATGAACGAAATAAAGGTAAAACATCTTTGGCTACTATAGGATGTTCAAAAATGAATTGCACTTCATCTAAAGATAAAATCAAAGGAGTTTTGATTTGTTTTAATATATGGTTGCGGAAATAGAGGGAACAACTAATCTTACTCCCAATATCTTCATCCCAATAATCATCTAATTTAGATTCAAGTTGCAATTGACGGGTGACATTAGCACATAGCCAGCGCAAAAACCGATTCAAATCGCTTAAAATTGCATCATCAATTTGTTCTAGATTTAAGCTAGCTGTCTGATAATTTTGTCGTGTTGCATAGTCCAAAGTCCTTAGCAGTAAAGATGTTTTACCCATCTCTCTAGGTGCTTTAATCCTGACTAATGCACCATTTTTTCTAATTGCTTCAAATACTTGTGATTCTACAGCAGTTCTTTCTATGTAAAATGGAGAATCAATAGGTACTGCACCACTGGGATAAGAGGGAACATTAATTGTCTGTTCAGTGTGATTTAAGGACTTATTAAGACTGTTGATTGTTGGTAATTCAGTAATGTTTACTGACAAATGTTGATGCAGCCAATCTAGATTAAATATTTTGGCATAAATCGGATTTTTAACTATTAAATTTCCTTCAAATTGGGATACCAGACCAGATAAGCGCAATTCTAGATACTCAGGAGAATTCTGGTTTGGAATTTTTCCCTGTTGTAAAATGTGATAGTATATTTGCAGTAATTGTTGGCTTTTGGGTGTATTGCGGAGCAGGCGATCGCGGATGGTTCTCAAATGTTCTGGTTCGTCTTGAGATTCCCAATTGTTAATGATTTGGGTGTGGACAATTTTTTCTACCCATTTGGCTACTTCATCCTCTTGATTTGGACAAGCATCTGGATGATGATTGCAATAATTGACAATTAGCCAACACAGCTTTTGAGTCAGGAATGGCTGTCCATTAGTCCAATATAACACCTCTTTTAATACTGCTTTAGAATTGTCAATTTTACCTATAAATCCTTGTAGTAAAGGTTCACTATCTTGGATTTTAAAGCCTTGTAATTCAATAGCTCTACCAATATTGAAAGGAGTAGAATAGTGTTTATCTTGAATTAAATCTGAAGGTGAAGCTACTCCTAATAAAGCAAACGATAATCGCTGGTAAGCTGGTTTAATGGCTCGATTTTCATAACAGTGTCGAATGAGGGCGAAAAATTCATCCGTAGAAAATTTTAACCCCAGTACATTATCGATTTCATCGATAAAAATTACAATTTTCTGTTGAATTTGCGTCAATAAGACGGTTTCAATAAATTTATTTAAACACTGAATTGGAGATAGATCATCATGTTCTTTCAACCAACTACGGCGATTGATTTTGAGTTGAAAACCACTTACCAACTCTTGAATAATCCCTCCGTACCATTGAGAAGCTGTAATTTGCTGGCTACCTATTCCACTTAACTCAATCTCAGCACAAATAAATCCCTGAGTCTGTAACTTATTCATCGTTCGGACTCGTAAGCTAGACTTACCCATTTGTCTAGCATTAAGAACATAGCAATATTCAAGAGCTAATAGACCTTCATAAAGTTCAGTATCAGCCTGTCGCACCACATAGGTAAGTGCATCAGGTGGGAGACTACCACCTGCTTGATACCGATAGGTGGTATTAAAGTTTGCAAACATTGGTAGGAATTTACACGGCTAAAACCTGCTTCAGTATTAATTCTCACATGGTTTTCAGGTTTTGAATACCTGAGTTTACCTGAATTTACCTGAATTTAACTAAATCGTCTAGAGTTAAGCAAATCTTAAAATTACTGATCTTAACTCAACTATTGATCACAAAAACCAAGGATACTCATAGAAGATAATTAAAAGGTGTTTGAAAAGTGTTCGGCTACGACTGTAATTATATTCAGATCCTCCCTCATACCAATTTTGGATTTGGGATTGTGGATTTTGGATTAAAAGCCTAGATTCTCAGCCTTTTCCAGAATCTCGAAACAATACTACCTATCCCAATTCGGTATAACCCCCTTTTTATGGGAGGAATAAGCCTCAAAGTCTCCTTTTGTCAGGGGGATTTAGAGGAATCTCAACTGATTTGAGACATCATGAAAAGACTTTTCAAACAACTTCTTACGTTTACCAACCAAAACAAAAACTTAAATCAAATTCCTAAATCGAATTATCTTTAGTAAAAACCAGACGAAATTCATAACAAAATTTACAGGGTAAGTATGTAATATGGCTACTCGTAAAATTATTCTCCATACTCTCAGATGTGATAAAGCCGAAGACTATTTTGGCGGCGATGAAACTCTTTTAGAAATCTTCACTGACGGACAACAGCGCAGTCAAATTAAAAAAGATATGAAAGCGGGAGACACCTGGCTATTAGGTAAATCATTTAATTTTAGTCAAGATGCAACAATCAAGTTATGGGATGAATATAAGCCATCATGGCGCGATCCTAATTACTTTTTGGGTGAATTTAAGGTAGGTGGTCTGGATGTTAATTTTGGCATTGCTAAATTTACCAAAGGAGCAGATTATACTTTGACATACACAGTCACTACTGACCGCCAACCCCAAGTTCCTCCTCAGACTTCATCTCATGTCACCATTGAAATACTTGATGTTTACTGTAGTAATACAGAAAATCCTACCAATGTAGACGATATTTATATTCTGGGTGGCGTGACAGTTTTTGATACCCAGACATCTACATTGGATACGAAACAAGCCAAGCCTGTCTTAACTAAACCTGTTGCGATTAGCCACGGTCAAACTCAACCAATCCCTTTCGTTGTGTTTGATGCTGATGTCAAAACCAATTCTGCCATATATTTAGAAATGGCAGCATATAGTGAGGATTTTACAAAAGATTGGAGTCAATACCTAGTCTGGCTGGGTATTGCCAGGACAGCTATTCGGACAATAGTTAATACAGTGGCCATATTGATAGCTGGTGCTTTAGTAAATATTGTCTTAGTGGGACTGAATCAATTTGCAGGTTGGGACAAGGATGAAAGGTTAGGTATTCAGACACACACAATTATGGTGCAAGACCTGAAGCCTGGAGAAACTATTTATGACTGGAGGATGATGGAAACCGGTTTAGGTCGGTCTACTGGTGACTATAAAGTTAGATATAAAATTACAGTGAGATAATCTATCCTTAGAGTCAAATCTAGTGGTTGAACCTAGTTAAACCAATTCGCAATTCGCAATTCGCAATTCGCAATTCGCAGTTTATTTTGTCCCCCCTTCAGAAACACTAATTTAAATTCATTTGAGTCCGCAAAATGTCACTGAAATAATTACGATACAGTTGACAACGGGGTTCTACTTCATTGCCGACTAGCTTGATTAAACCCATACTCTGTAACTGATAAGCTGATAATGCTTCTAATTGCACTGGTTTACTGGATGCAATTACTGTTTGGAATGCTGCTAAAAGTTTTGGTTCTTGTTGTAAACTCAACCAATATTCTCTGAGGTGATGGCGATAGATACCTGCGTCTGTTGTAGCTTCAATTAATAATCTTTCTAGGGTAATATTGGGATAACTAATCAGGTGGGAAAATGCCTGTTGCAACAGATAAGGATGACCACCCACCAATTGCATTAATGGTTCTACAAAAGTCACACCTCTTCCTAACCCATATTGTGCGGCAAATACTTGCACTTCTTCTTTAGTTAATTCTGGTAATTCAATTGGTAAGCCAACATTAAAAGGTGATTGGTTAATGTTGAGGCGGATATAAACATCGGTGGCGTGAGCGATAATTAGGCGCAGTTTTTTCCAGTTTTGACGACTTCTAGCTTTCTCATACCAAGAACGTAATAACCCGAAAAAGTCTTCGTAAACTTCAGGATAGGGGAAAAGTACATCGACATCATCTAGACATAAAACTAGAGGACTATCAGCATCAGTGAGGAGATATTCTTCTAAATAAGTCGTGCAACTGACCTTAGCACCAATACCTTCTTCATCCCAATATTCATCTATGTGATTAGGTAGGCGGAGTTCTCGACTGAGATTAAGACAAAACCAACGCAGAAATTTATTCAGGTTGGTAAAGTGAGTTTTGCGATCTGCCATCTCCAAACTAAAGCTAACTGTGCGATAACCCTGCTGTGCTGCTTTCACTAATAATCGCTCTAGCAAGGAAGTCTTACCCATCAGTTTGGGTGCTTTGATTCGCATGAGAGAACCTGGTTGCAGCAGGGTTTCATAACATAGTGATTCTAGGGGAGAACGACTGACATAAAATTCTTGACCTGAGACTAAATAGGTAGGCGCAACAGTTTCTAGTAAATTGCTATTGTGATTTTGACTGTTAGCGGTGCTGATTTCGGGAACTGATAAGTAATCTGTCGCCATCAACTGTTGATCCCAAAATCTTTGTTCCCATGTGCGCTTCAATGCTTCCTTAAAATTACTCTTTCTGACTTTTTCTCCCAGAGAATCTGTTAATAATTTCCATAACTTGGGTGCAACGTCTTGACTAATATAGCTGGTGGAATATTGATGTTTAGCGGCAATTTGATCATACTCTTCTCTTGCCCAAGAACCTTTGAGGACAATGATTTCGACATCGCTTAACTTTCTGGAAAACTTTGTAAACACTGCTTGATTAGCGATGTTAATTGCTGCGTCCAAGTTAAAAGTCATGACAATTGTTAGCCCAAAAGCTGCTATATTCTATTATCTATAACATTCAATCCAACGACTGTTAAAAATTAATTCGTAAATTCGGTTGTGGACTTTTAAAGCACCTTGTTCTTTAATTACTAAGCCGGATAAGAGCAGTTCTCGTTCGTCTAGACTATCCACAGAATTGACCTGTCCTAATTCTAGGATTTGCTGATATAGGTCTAGCATTTTGGTGGGTTGCCGATCGCCTTTGAGGATGCGATCGCGTATAGTTTTTAAATGTTCTGGTTCGTCTTGGGCTTCCCAATCTGCGATAATATTGCTATGAACTAGGTTTTCTACCCATGCTTTTTCTGTTTTGGCAGGGATAGAGGATGCAGCAGTGCGAATCATTTGGCAAATTTTTTGAGTTAAAAATGGCTGTCCGTTAGTCCAGAATAAAACTTCTTTCAACACTGCTTGGGGGTTACTCACCTTGTCAGTCAATCCTAGCAACAGGGGTTGTGCCTCGTCCATTTGAAAGCCACGCAAATGAATCGCTTGACCAATATTAAACGGGGTTTTGCGATAGTCGGTGATTAAATCACCAGGTGTAGCCACTCCAAATAAACCGAAACACAATCGCTGATACTCTGGGTTGATATTGCGTTGATTATAGCAGGAGCGAATCAGGGCAAAAAAGTCATTGACGGAAAAATCTAAACCCAACACACAATCAATTTCATCAAAGAAGATGATAATTTGTGGTGATACATCACTATCTGGTAGTGTCACTTCCCGTAACAAAACTTCTTCAAAGAACAGACTCAATCGCTGTACAGGGGAAATATCTAGTTTATCTTGCCACCAGGCTTTTAAATTCACCTTCCCTAGTAAATCAAAACTTTGCCAAAGTTCCACAGCCAGACCTTTGTACCACTGATCTGGGGTAATATTTTCATTGCCAATGCGAGTCATATCAATGGCTACGCAAGCAATACCCTCTTGTTGCAAGTGGTGCATCATCCGCACCATAAGACTAGATTTACCCATTTGTCTGGTGTTGAGGGTATAACAAAACTCCCCACTTTTTAAAGCTTTGTAGAGATAACGATCAGCCGATCGCACTACATAAGTAGGTGCATCAATTGGTAAACTACCACCTACTTGATAATCATAATCTGAGGTTGATTCACCACTTTTGAGCAGGGCATTTTCAAATTCCAATTTGGCTTGAGTGGCTTTGAGAATTTCTAGAGTTTGTGTAAGTTCTTGGGTACGTTCTTGTACTTTTTCTTCTAGTGTGGCATAGAGGCGGGAATTTTCAATGGAGATGGCAGCTTGGCTAGAAAGAATATTTAAGATTTGGACACGATCTGATGTGAATGCTCCGGTGACTAAATTATTTTCTAAATAGACAATACCGCTTAATTTGCCTTGGGTGAGGAGAGGTGTACAGAGAATAGATTTAGGCTGAGTGGTGATAATGTAGGGATCACGGGTAAATTGTCCGTTTTGAGTAGCATCATCAAGCACTACATTTTCTTGGGTGTGGGCGACGTAGTTGATGATAGCAAATGATAGCAGGGGTTTTTGTGTGGATTTATCTAGTGAATCTACTGTTATAGATTGTATTATAATATCAGATGTGGTGGCGATCGCTTCTATCACCCAATGTTCTTGAGAATGCAGCAACAAAAAGCCTGTTTGCGCGCCGGCATTCTCAATCACCATTTTCATTAACTTTGCCAACAATTTGTCAAGAATAATTTCTTCTGCCAAAGCTTGAGAGGCTTTAATGACTGTGGTTAAATCCAGTAGTTTGCCATCACCTCCAGTTGTGGAGATAGTGGGGCTGAAGCTTTTAGTTGTTTCTTGGTTTGTATTGATAGTAAGATACTGGGGATATTCTATTTCTAATTGTTTTACTTTGGCTTTAGCTCCCCAAAGAGTGTAACAATGGTGTGCATTTTTTAAATATAACTGCCCGATTTCTTCCCTACCGATAGCTAAATAAAATTCTGCTGCTCGTTCATAAGCCAGTGCTTCTTCATGAAGAAATTCATATTTTTTCGCACCTTTTATAGCTTGCTCATAAAGTTCTTCTGCTTGCCAAGTTTTTCCTAAAGCACGGGCTTTTTCAGCAGCAACTAAATCATATTTATGTTGAAAATTTTCTGGGCAATGACTAGCCCATAATTTCATACTTTCCTGATTTTTATTTACTTGTTTAATTAATGCTTTTTGCTGCTCATCATCACATTGATAACAATGGGCAATAAATGCGAGGGAAGCATAAAAATTATATTGAGGACTAACTAAAAAACCACTACAATCTTTTAGATATTTCTGACATTGGATAGCATTTTCAAAAGCTTGCGTATAATTTTTAAAGAAATAGAATAGATAATTCTTGCCGAAATAGTAAATAAATAATAGCCAGTTATTTTTCTCCTCTCGATATTTTTGGATAGCTTGGGTTTCTAGTATTTGAGAATTACCAATTAATAAGCAATCATGTTTATCTTCAGCGATTATATTTGTGACAATACTTTGGCAAATTTCTATGTAATTTTTAGAATATTCTTGATTGAATTTGTCAATTAATTTATGATATTTTACATAATCTTTTTCTAACTGTTGCAGATGACATCCTCCAAAAAATCTGATGAGGCAATAGTCCATAGAGATATAGCAGACATATTCATTATTTCCTATATCTATACCCTGTTTAATAGTATTTAATAATTGTTGTTGTGCTGCTTGTTTATTTATCAGTTCTTTCCAGTGCCAGATAAAAGCATAATATGAGTGCATCACTAAGCACTCTGAACGGCGACTAATGGATTTCTCTAATAATTTGAGAGCCATTTTACCAAATTTATATCCAGAATCAATATCATTGATTAGTCCACAGAGTAGCATTCCATAGGAACTATAAATACCAGGAGCATAGGGAGGATTATTATATTGAATACAAATATTGAGCTGAATTAAAACAATTTCAACAAATAAGGCAAAATTTGTTGTCCATGTTGCACTCATCACAGTTTGCAAGATTAATATCACCCCCATTTGATAAGGGTCGTCCATCATAGGTAAATCAGCCAAGTCTTCAATAGACCTTTCTTTTAAAATACTCTTGATGCTTTGTTGTTCCTCTTTAATCCTATTTTCTACTTTAAAGTTTTTAATAACATGGTTAGAAATTGTGATGTTTAATTGCTGCAAAACTTCTAAGGCAACATCAATAGCTTTGTGGAGTTGAAACTGAGCAAAATAAGACAATATTTTTAATTCATATAATTTAATTACATCCAACAGGTTATTAGCTGATTGCTCAACTTTTTTAGATAAAACCTCTATTTTGTCAAATTTACTATTTAAGTACAGAGCTTCTAAAGTTTCTAAATGAATCTCCAAAGTGAATTGATAGTTATATTGCCAACTATCTAATGCCAGTAGTTTTAAACCAGTTTCTAAATACCTCAAAGCTGTATCATAAGCTGTTGATGCTTTTGCTCTCTTAGCAGCCTGCATATTTAATCTAGCTAACTCGTCTTTTTCTGATTGTTCAACAAGCAGTTGAGAACCTTCATTAATTTGGTTAACTATATCAAATATTTTCTCTTCTAGTTTTTCTTCTGGACTGCTTTTAATTAACAAGCGACCTATTTCAAGATGAACTGATTTTTTTGTGTCATTGGGAATTAGGTAATAAGCTGCTTGCTGTACTCTGTCATGTAAAAATTTGTAGAGAATATTCTTAGATAACTTATGTTGTAAAGTTTCAGATACTTCCGCAACATGAGTCATTGATTGTTCATAATTCCAAAGTAGTGGAAGTTTGTATTCATCATTGAGGGGAACAATTAATCCGGCTTGGACTGCTTGCTGTAGTTCTGTAGCTGTAGATGTGGGAGATTTTTTATTAACTAATGAGAGAACCTCTAAATCAAATACATTACCAACACAAGCAGCTAGTTTAAGAACATTTTGAGTGTCGGGCGATAGGTTTTTAATTTTACCAACCATTAATTCAACTACATTATCAGTTATGCCGACTCGTTTTATTTGTTCGATATCCCATTGCCAATACCCCTGAGACTTGTCAAACAATAAAAGTTTATCTCTATATAAAGATTGCAGTAATTGATTTAAGAAAAACGGATTGCCATTAGTTTTCTGAGCAACTAAATCTACTAAAGATACTGCTTCTTCTGTTGAACATCCCAGAGTATGAGAAATTAATTGATTGATGTGTTCAGTCTTTAGGGATTGAAGACTGATATAACTAGTTTTTGCCTTTGCCTGATTAATTTGCTCCAGTGTAATCATTAAAGGATGAGTAGGACTTACTTCATTATCCCTATAAGCTCCTATGATTAATAAATATTGACTCTCTTGATCTGTTACTAGTAAATCAATTAATTTAAGAGATGGTAAATCCGCCCATTGTAAATCATCTAAAAATATCACTAACGGGTGTTGCTCTGTGCTAAAAACACGAAGGAATTTTTGAAAAAATAATTTAAATCTATTTTGAGCTTCTGTTGCTCCTAATTGCTCAATAGCAGGTTGTTTACCAATTATCTGTTCTAGCTGAGGAATCACATCAATGATGATCTGAGCATTCGGTTCTAAGCTTGCTAAGATTTGCTCTTTCCAAATTTTTAACCTAGCTTCGGATTCACACAATAGTTGACGAATTAAATCTTGAAATGCCTGTGTAATTGCTGCATAAGGAATATCTCGCTTTAATTGATCAAATTTACCTGTAATGAAATATCCTCGCTTGCTGGTGACAGGCTTGTGAATTTCATTAACCAAGGCAGATTTACCAATACCTGAATAACCAGAAAGCAGTATCATTTCAGTGTTACCTTGGCAAACTCGCTCAAAGGTTGTTAATAACTGGATGATTTCTTGTTCTCGTCCGTAGAGTTTTTGAGGAATATGAAACTTATCTGATACGTCTTGACTACCTAAAGGAAAGTCATAAATTTTTCCCTGAGTTTTGAGTTGGTGAAGACAATTTTTTAAATCCGCTTTAATTCCCAATGCACTTTGATATCGTTCCTCTGGAGTTTTCGCTAATAATTTCATGACAATATTAGCTACTGTTAAAGGAATTGTGGAATTTATTTCATCAGGTCGCTTGGGATATTGTGCTATGTGAGCATGAACTAATTCTATTGGGTCATTAGTTGCAAAAGGAAGTTGATTGGTTAACAGTTCATAGAAAGTGACACCTGTAGCATAAAAATCACTTCGGTAATCTATACCTCGGTTCATTCTACCGGTTTGCTCTGGGGCAATATAAGCTAAAGTTCCCTCTAATTGATTAATACTGCAAATTTGACGATTTTCTTGAGGGAGACTAGTAGAAATGCCAAAATCAATAATTTTGAGTTGTCCTGTTTTCTGGTTATAAACTATATTGAATGGGTTAATATCTTTATGAATAATATTAGCTGCATGAATAGCTGCTAAACTCTCAGTAATCTTAATAGCAATGCTCAGAAATTCTTCTAAATTCAATCTTTGTTTCGATATGAGAATTTTTAATGATTCTCCTCCAAAGTCTTCTAATAATATGACTAGACTATTTTTATATCTTCGCAGATCATAGGCTTTAATAATACTTTCTTGGTTAATAGAATGCGTGATTTCATACTCCTGCTGATATCGTGTCAGTTCTGAGGGAGTCGGATAATCTTCCTTCAGAACTTTAAGAATAATAGGTCGATTTTCAAGTTTAATGGTGCCTCGATAGATTAATGAACAAGCACTTTCATATATTTGTTCATTAATTTGGTATTCATTTTGCAGTATATCTTGATAATCAGGCATATTAGGTTTAATTAATTACAATGAAATAAAAGCATATTTTATGTTGATTCCTTACATAAAATATCTCTGGATCTAGAATAAAAAAGCAAGCAGATTGCTGAATTTACACAACCTACTTGTATATTACTGTATACTAATTACATGATTAATCACCGAAAAGCAATCTTGACTAAGTTAAATCAAGTAGTGCTGAGGGGAATGTAGGGATAGGGAGAAGCAACAAATTTTAGTTTTTTCTGTTGCCAATCTTCAGTCTCTATACCTTGATCTTGATCTTTGTATCTTTCAGGATAAAATGGCAGTTCTATCTGGCCTTTTTTCTTCCCATTTTGTGCTGTTTCTTGCGCTCCAGCCCATCTTTGAATGTCTGTTTGTTTGAGGCTAAATTCAGAAGGTCTAGGAGGATAGCCTAGAGTCACTTTTGTGTAGGGAGGTCTAGCTGGATAACCAGTTTGGGAAAGGTCTACTCTACTAGCATAAAAAGTATCCCATGATACATCTAAAGCATATTCCCAAATTGTTTCGTAGGTGCTTAGAATAGACCTCCAAAGTTGTTTCCATTGATTTCCGTCTTGATAGTATGCCTGCCCACTTAATAGGAGAGATAAGGATATTGAACCATAACTTACATATTCAGGATGAATTAAATATTCATCTTTTTTTTCCAAGTCTATGATCTTTTTACGTAATTGCTGGGATTTTATAGGTGTTAACTTCAAGTTTCCTGTATGATTTTCCAGCCAATAGGTATCAGGGATGATATTGTAAGAATTAAATATTTCTCTGACTAACTCTATTTGTGTTTTTTGTGCAGAGGTTTGAATTGTTTGATCGTCTAGCCATGTACACGACATAATCTGAGAAAGTTGACGACATTGTAATAAAAACCTAACTGCGGAATATCTTGGATCATCAGTAGTGACAAATTCTGGGTCAACTTCTGTTCCTGCTGTGGGTAAATTATTCTCGTCAATTTGATAGTAGGCAATGAGGTCTTTTTTAGAACCATAGACTAATTGCTTCTTTGTACTACCAAATTCTTCTGTGATCGCCAGTATTTGAAATAATGTTTCTTCTGGATCTAAAGATTCATTTTTCCTCGCACTGACTGGATGATGTGACATGGGAGAATTGGGAAACAGATTTTTCAAATTCTCCAAATGTTCTCGTGTAAATGTGTGCATTTTTATTCCCCTTGGCAAATAGCCAGATAATTCATTCAGAAAGCATTAGAGTAAACTGTAAAAATGGAGAGGGTTATCCCAAAGAATCTTCTGAATTGTTTCTTGAGATAATTGATTTTCCAGTTCTAGAAGCCGATTTACAATGTCCGGTTGATGATCCATATGGGGATAATCAGAGCCGAAGAAAAAGTTACCTGCTCCAATGTACTCGATAATTTCTAATATGCAAGGTTCAGAAGGTTCAATTGCGATAAAACATTGGCGACGAAAGTATTCTGAAGGCGGCATTTTGATGTGATCTTTCACTTCAAAATATAAATTTTTGTATTCTTCATCTAGTCGCCAAAGCCAATAAGGAAGCCAGCCACAACCAGACTCTAAAAAACCAAATTTTAATTGTGGATGACGTTCTAAAACTCCGCCTTCAATTAATGCTAATAAAGCCATCATCTGTTCCATTGGATGGGAACAAGCGTGCATAGCAAAACGAGTATGAAATCTATCTGCACCTGTAGTTGGTAAACGGCTATGGGTTCCCTCATGAATTCCCACCGCGATATTTAATTCTTCGCAGGCTGTCCAAAATGGTTCATAGCTGCGATCGCTGAGTATTCTACCTTTGACGGGGTTGGGACGTAAACAGACGGCTTTCCAACCAAATTCAGCAATGCGGTGGAGTTCTGACACCATTGTTTCTGGTGCATGAAGATTAATCGCTCCGACTCCTTTTAATTTGTCTGGAGCATAACTACAAAATTCTTCATATAGCCATGTATTGTAGGCTTGGGTAAAAGCTCCTACAACCTCTGGAGACATACTATCAATCGCAAATAACCACAGTCCGTAAGTGGGATAAATAAAGGCGATATCAATCCCCATTTGTGTCATTGCTTGCAGGTGAGATTCCGCATCATAGCGTTGAAAATAGGCTTGGGGGTGAGCTTGCCTCATTTGGCGATCGCCTGCTGTTCTCACTTGTTGCGATATCTTATTTACTATGTCTTCTCCTTGAATTTTCATGTCTAGCGAGGGTGCAAACTCCCTAAATTCAGGTGCAAGGTATTTTCCCCACATCTGCGGCGGTTCAATTACATGGGAATCAGCATCAATAATCTTGTATCCATGCAGCATATATTGGGGATTGGGGATTGGGGATTGGGGACTGGGGACTGGGGACTGGGGATTTTACGCAGTCTAAAATCAGCCCAATGGGTGTACTATCAAATTAGGATAGCTAGTATTTTTTCTAGGAAATCCCTGTAATATAGGAATCCGCTTTGATTCGATGAAATTATTTGCGTAGGCAGGGAACAGCGAACAGGGAACAGAGAGAAGTCTGAGCGGAGGTTTCCTCCGATCAGAACTTCGGAGGAACAGGAAAGAAGGAACTAAAATTTGCGGTTTGTGAAGTAAGGAAAAGTTCGTAGTAAGGACTTTAGTCCTTAGATGAGGACTAAAGTCCTCACTACAAACTGTTTTCTTAACTGAACTGTATTGTCCTATATGTAGCTTTCTTAATTTTGAATTTTGAATTTTGAATTTTGAATTGTTATTACATCCACATGGGATAGGGGTTTAGTTGTGCTTCTGTAAGCGGTTGTTGTAACCAACCCATTTTCACGGGGACATCATAAAGTCTGCCTGCACCTAAGCGTTTCCACATATGGCGCATTCCTGGTACAATCACTTTAGCTACTTTAAGTCCAATATCAGGGCGAGTCTGATCTAGAACGAGCATTTCTAAACCATGCTGTTCCACAATTTTTTGACATAGCCTGACATCTTCCAGAAGATCATCGCTGGCTAATTGGGGATAATCTGCATAGACTTTGGGAACACTTTGAGCGTCGGGAACTAGATAAGGTTGATTGGAGATATTTGCAGATTTCCACCATTCCACAGCAAGGCGATCGCTAGATGGGGGATACTGGGTACTACCATCCGCGTTAGTAACTAATACATTCGGCAAAATTTGGTTCACTTCTGTTAAAGCTCGACTAATGGCTAGCTTGGCATCAAAGTGAACGCCGTAACCTAAGATAATATCCTCTACATCTCCATCTGTTCTGCGACTAATGGCCGCAAAAGCCGGAATGTTGAGATCACTAGTAATATCTATTACCCACAATTGTCTGTCAATAGTTTGATAATATTTGTTCAAAGTTTGAAAATAAGGTTCATCAAAACTATTTAAATCTACTTGATGTTTTGGCAGCCGATTATACCACCACAAGGCTACACAATCCCTTTCTACGAGTTCCATAAAGCCTTGGAGAATGGCTTCTTCGAGGGTATTACCTGCGGCGCAACCGTTGGAGTCTGCCCAACAATCCCTCTCACCTGACTGGGGATAGCCGTAATAACAGTAGGCAGTAGGCAGATATTTAAATTCCTGATGGGTTAAAGACCAAACTGGTGTCCAGTCAATTTCTCTGGTGGTATAAAAAGGTGCAGGGACTTTTTGAAACCAACCTTGACAATCAACATTCCATTGTTCTCGGTGCTGATATTGGTCTGGGCTAAAATTCATACAATCATTGGGGTGAATTGCTTTGTCGCCCAACTGTTCATAACTGCTTTTGCGTCTGATTTCATCCCCCTGAAACACCCCAGAATACCTTTCAATGGCTTCACAAAAACCGCTAGCTTGGGCTTGGGTATCAGTTCTACCTTTACCGGCACTTCTACCGCCGATATTTTGGCGTAAACTGGCTAAATCATCAAAAAGACTCTGAAAATGATGTTTGGCTATATATGTGTGGGTTAAGCCATTCCCTGGGATTTTGCTGAGTTCTCTGACAATACCTGTAATGGGGCTAATATGATGGGCGTATTTCTTTAAAGTTTCCTGTGGTGAACAAGAACGATGTCCGCCGTCTGTGGTAAAAGTTTTTTGGCGATGTTCTAAAACAATTGGCGAGGGCTGGTGATTTGGTTCACCGCAACTATCACACTGGGGACGCTGTACGACTGTATGGTTTTGGGTTTGGAGAGTCAAGGTGTCATAGGTGATGAGATTCCCTGCTAGTCTGGGATTTTCACCTTGAATAATCCATTTAAAAACCTCCGTTGCGATCATTCCTAGTGCGGTTTGCACTGTAGCATTGAGAAATCCTAGCGGTGGGGATAGGGAAATTTGTTGATGTCTGTGAAGGTAACTAGCAACTGGGCGATTATTTCTTAGACGGTTAGCGAGACATTCCCAACAAGCCGTTTTTTGGGGGTGAAATATCGGCCCTATCCAGACTATTGTTCCCCAGGGGTTAGCTAGTAGCCACGGGGATGAGGCTTGTTGATTAAATGCTGCTAGTTGGGGGTGGAGGTAGTCGTCAGTCAACACGACGGTGATATCTCCGGGTTCTGCGACTGGGATATCTAGGGATTTGAGGAGAGAGATTAAGTCATCGCTGGGAAGAGAACCAAATGTTTTAACTGCAACTGTAGTTGATTGCAACCTTTGAGCAGCTAGGATGGGGGGAACATTAAGATGATGACAGAAAATGGCTAAAGGCGATCGCTCAGATTCATCTTCTAGATAGCCCCGTTGTTCCATGTGGAATAGGGCGTATTGGGCTTTGATACTGGTGTTGAGAACATTCTGAAAGAAATCTGAGTTGTCTGGATTGGTTGGTAGTAGTTCTAGCTGAATGATGTCAATGATTTCATCAAGGCTATATTTACCTTCTTTGATGAGAGAAGCGAGAAGAAATGAGAGGCGATCGCTCAAGCAAATGGATTCTCTCTCAGATATGATAAATACTTGGTCTGGTTCTATGGTCTCAACGGTGTAGCAGGACTTAAATTTTGGTTGAATAATCATGTTTTGTCAGCAAAATCTGGAAATTACTGACATATGTTAGCTAATCCGTGGGTATAGTGTGAAAATCTCACCTAGTAAACTTTTAGGGTACGTTAACGAAGTAACTTACTATCCAGATACTTCTACTATACAAAATCATAGTTGTATTGCCATATGGTTATGCAATAGTAATTTATGTAAATTAAGACACTACCATTGTGCATAGGGATAGTTGTCGAGAATATTTTGGTCTTTACTCAATAATATATTTTTATCTAACAAAGCATTTGCCGTAATTATCCGGTCAAAGGGATCACGAGTCCAAGTTATTGTTAAAGCAACGCTGATAATGTCATTAAAATTTTTATTACAAACCTTTAAGTCAATGTGATTTGACAGATCCGCAATAATCACATTTGGCTCATCTGTAATACGTTTTATCTCATATAAATATTGCAACTCTAATCGAACAATTGCCGAAATATAAACTTCATTATTATTAATTAAAGTTTTGGCAACATCAGTTAATTTATCTGTTAAACCAGAATAGAGCCATGCTACTACATGAGTATCAAGATAAATCAATATTAACCTCCTGCCCCCAACTGATATTAACTAAATCATCAGGATTTCCCTGGATAGCATTTGGTTTGGCAGTCAAATTTTTAAGTTTATCTATTTTTTCTACAGGAACAATTTTTAATAATTTGCCATTTTTATTAATTTCTAATGGCATACCTGTTTCTAGCACCTCATCTAATAGATGCTCAATATTATTACTTAATTCCGTTAATGTAACCTTTTTCATTACTTGCCTTCAAGATTTACATTGTTTCATCAGTTCTAGGATAACAAAAATCCTGGCTTTACCCATAAGCTTTCGTAGTAAGGACTTTAGTCCTTATTTGAGAACTAAAGTTCTCACTACAAACCTTTAATTATTTACCCTGTTCTAGCTTGAAAAAGGGGTGTAGGGGTTTAAGGGTATAGGGGTGTAAGGGAAAGACTTTTTCATGTTTTCTTGTGTACCCAGTTCATGATCGCTACTTATGGGTTAATTTGAAATAGGTTTAACACCGCTAATCTTTAACACATCCCTCATAGTTGCACAGTAATTAGGTAACTCAAAACTACCAGGATTAATTACGGTGTCATAGGTAAAATGACGGTAGTTCATGCAGAATCGATCCCAAGCCGCCATTTGAATCCGAAAGACGGCAATGATTACATTTGCTAAAGATAAAGATAGGGGAATACGGAAGAGAATCTTTTTGCCGAAATAAGTACAAAGTTCTTCTATGGCTTGGTCGGCGGTTAGTCTTTTTTGTCCTAAAACTAGCCTGTGCGGTGTATCATTTTGGGGAGGATTGACAATTAAATATTTAACTACAGTCGCAATATCTTGACCGTGGATAAAGTGAAAACTACCGTCGGCTTTGAAGAACCGAATTAAATTAATATATTTAGTAACTTCGGGAATTCCTGATGTTAAATGAGAATAGGGTTTTTTGGCATCACCACCTAAAACTAAAGTCGGAAAAACAGTAGTAATTTTCGATGAAATCGCCAATTGTGATATCTTCTGTAAACATTCATATTTAGACCGGATATAATCTGTACCAATTTCTCCCGCTTCTTGGAGTGGTTGATTATGACGGTCTAAAACACTAGCTGTAGAAAAATAAATAACTTGTTGGCAACGTTCAGGATTTAATAGACTGAGTAGTTCTAAAGTTTTCGATACATTAATATCAAAAGTTTGTTCACCACCCCAAGCCGTAGCGGTGAGAACAGCAACATCAATTGTGGGTAGTAAATCAGCTAATTGGCTAATATTTTGCATATCACCCTGCAAAACGTGAATACCAGGACGAACAGTGGTATCAACTTGTAATTTTTGCGGGTTTCTGACTAGTAAATATAATTCGTCTTCTGTTTGTTGAATTAATGTTTCACTTATATAGTGACCAATACAGCCACTAGCACCAGTTACTAAAATTCTTTTATTCATAAGAGAGAGGCAGGATAATTTTAGATTGTAGATTGAACAATCTAAAAATCGCAAATCCAAAATTAAATTTTATCGATAGAGTCAATAGTCTCTAATCCAAAGTCAATAGTTCCCAGAACAAAAACTAATGACTATTGACTAATGACTATTGACTAATGACTAAACCAACGCATTGAGTTGCTTGGCGGTTTCAAAGAAGAAAGCCACGTTTTCTTCTGGGGTGTCTGGGTGTACACCGTGACCAAGGTTGAGGATGTGACCCCAGTTACCAGCTTTGCGAACAGTGTCAATGATGCGATCGCGGATAAATTCTTTTGAGCCGTATAATACGCCTGGGTCAAGATTACCTTGGACTTTGACGTGTTTTCCTAGTCTGGCTCTTGCATCGGCCATGTCTACTGTCCAGTCTACAGTGACGATATCCGCACCAGATTGCGCCATCCGTTCTAATACACCTGCGCTACCACTGACTAACAAAATCAATGGGGTGTCTGGGTGAGTTTCCTTGACTTGCTGGAATACCCGCTTTTGGTAAGGTAGCGCAAAAATATCATAGTCTTGGGGGCTGAGGTATCCCGCCCAAGAATCGAACATCTGCACTACTTGCGCGCCGGAGTCGATTTGATAACGGACGTAATCTGCGATCGCATCTGCTAATTTAGTTAGGAGTTGATGCAGTAAATCTGGCTGGGTGAAAGCCATGTTCTTGATGATGGAATAGGTTTTAGAACCTTTACCCTCTACTGCATAAGCCGCTAGAGTCCACGGCGCACCCACAAAGCCCAATACCGTCGATTTGTTGCCTACTTCTTGACGTAATGCCTGCAAAATAGTTTTGATAAAAGGTAGAGCCGTTTCTGGTTCTAGTGGGTGCAGCGCGTCAATTTGTGCTTGAGTGCGAATGGGCGCATGAATAATGGGGCCTTTACCTTCCGCAATGTCCATGTCAATCCCCAAACCGGGTAAGGGAGTCACAATATCGGAAAATAAAATTACGCCGTCTGGTTGGAAAGCTCTCCAAGGTTGCAGGGAGACTTCAATCGCTACTTCAGGAATTTCGGAGCGATCGCGAAATGAAGGATATTTCTCCCTTAAATCCCGATATGCTTTCATGTATCGTCCCGCTTGGCGCATCATCCACACAGGGGGACGATCTACAATTTCACCACGAGCAGCCCGCAAAAGATGAGGAGTCGTTGAAGCAAAACCCATTTAACACTTCATCCTAAGTCACTTTTTTATGTCAATGTTTAGCTTATCATTCTGGGATTACGCTTTCTCAAATAGAGGTAACAGCTCAACAGTAACAGGTGACACGCGAGATGCTCAATGCCCTACGCCCTATGACCTATACCCATTTTCATACTTAGGTTACAAATGTTTTTATTGAGATTATTTTTTTTAAATTTCTTAACTTAAATTAATATGAAAACTAATTCTCATCATGCAACTAGTCAGAGTAAATCTCCAGCAGTGAGATTATTGATCCCCCGTTCCCAACGCCGGACATTTTTATTTCAGTTTACTTTGATGACGGTTTTGGGTTGGGTGGTGGGTGGTATTGTCAGTCTGGCAATTGAAAAAATTCTCTGGCAAGGTTTTCTGCCGTTTTTTGCCGAACAGCCACAAATGTGGAGTTTTTGGGTAAAAATCCTGGGTAATATCGTGTTTGCCCTAGTTTTTGCAGCTGATCAGGCCTTAGTGATGCGCCGTTACCTCTCTGGCTGGCGGTGGATGCTGGCTACTAGTATCGGTTGGCTGCTAGCCAATGCTGTCTCCACGGCTTGGATTAACTATATTGCTAATTTATTTAATCAACCATTGACTAATGATACAGCTTTTGCGTTGGGTCTTTTGTCAACACTTCCATATATTTTATCTGGGGTTTGGTTGGGTTTATTGCAATGGTTAGTCCTGCGGAGTTACACATTTAAAAGTTGGTGGTGGAATTTTTTGCCGTCGATTTCCTTCTTCTGTATTAGTGTGGTAGTTTGGTTACTTTCTTTCATGCACAATTTAATTCCAGTACCCGTAATGTCTTGGATTGAACAAGGATTTACGGCTATGATCCTGGGAGTAATACCAGCTATTGGCTTGTGTACTTTAAAAAAACAACTACAACGTCAGACTGGAATCTCTAGTGTCCCCTCAAATTTGGGGTAGCTAGATGGTTGATTTGGGATAAAAGGTTACAGAAGAATGACAAAAGATCGGGTGTTACAAACAAATATTCTGCCACCTGTAGCTGAGAAACAGCCCCAGGTTCTAGAATTACATGGCGATCGCCGCCTAGACAACTACTTTTGGCTGCGCGACATTGATAACCCCAAAGTAGTCCAATATTTGGAGGAAGAAAACGCCTACACCGACGCAATGATGCAGCATACAGCATCATTGCAAACCCAACTTTACGAGGAAATGCTCTCACGCATTCAAGAAACTGATTTATCAGTCCCCTACCGCAAAGACAATTATTACTATTATTCACGCACCGAAGCCGGTAAAGCCTATCGTATTTATTGCCGGAAAAAAGATAGTTTAGATGCCCCTGAAGAGATACTTTTAGACGAAAATGAATTAGCAGAGGGTCATGATTTCTTTGATTTAGGTATCTTTGATATTAGCCCTGATCATCAAATCTTAGCCTACTCCTTTGATACCAGTGGCTCCGAAAGATATACACTTTACTTTCTGGATTTAAATACCCGTCAATTTTATCCAGAAACTATTACTGATACTTATTTTTATTTTTGTTGGGCTAATGACAACCGCACAGGGTTTTATACCAAAATTGATCATGCGAATCGTTCTTACCAATTATTTAGACATACTCTCGGTACAATCCCCGAATCTGATGAATTAATTTATCACGAACCTGATGATGCTTACTCGTTATACATTAGCAATACTCGCTCACAAGCGTATATTTTAATGAGTTTGCAAAGTAGTATCACCACAGAAATTCACTATTTAGATGCTAATCATCCCCACAGTGATTTTCAGATTATTTACCCCCGCCAAACAGGTGTAGAATATTATGTAGACCATCACAGCGATGACTTTTACATCGTCACTAATGAAGCCGCCACTAATTTCAAATTAGTGAAAACTCCCATCACTGCACTATCAAAAGATAATTGGGAAACTATTATTCCTCACCGCGAAGATGTGTTACTTTCAGGAATTAGCCTCTTTGCTGACCATTTAGTAATTTATGAACGCAAAGATGGGCTACAAGCGGCTAGGGTGAGAAACTTATCTACGGGTGATGAAGATAATATTGCTTTTCCTGAACCCACCTATGCGTTTTCAGAAGGTAGTAACCCAGAATTTAATACTAATATTTTGCGCTTTCATTACACTTCTTTAATTACGCCCCCATCGGTTTTTGATTACAATATGGCAACCAAGGAGCGAGAATTAAAGAAGCAAACCGAAGTGCTTGGTGGCTATGATCCTACTCAATATTGTAGTGAATGGTTAATGGCTCAAGCCCCAGATGGTGTACAAATTCCCATTTCTATAGTCTACAAAAAAGGAACTGAAAAAGACGGCAAAAATCCCTTATTACTCACAGGCTACGGCTCTTATGGTTCTTCTTACCCTGCGTCTTTTTCTTCCACTAGACTAACATTATTAGACAGAGGATTTGTATTTGCGATCGCACACATTCGTGGTGGCGAAGAAATGGGGCGCAAATGGTATGAAAATGGCAAATTCTTACACAAAAAAAACACTTTCACCGATTTTATTGCCTGCGCCGAATATTTAATCAACGAAGGTTGGACAACAAACACAAATCTAGCCATTACAGGCGGTAGTGCAGGCGGTTTATTAATGGGTGCAGTCATTAATATGCGTCCTGATTTATTTCAGGTGGTTGTTGCTAATGTGCCATTTGTTGATGTAGTAACAACAATTCTCGATACATCCTTACCCCTCTCCGCCGCAGAATGGGAAGAATGGGGAAATCCCAATGAACCAATCTATTATGAATATATGAAGTCCTACTCACCCTACGATAACGTCGAGGCTAAAGCTTACCCTGATTTACTAATTACCGCCGGTTTAAATGATTC
Source organism: Aliinostoc sp. HNIBRCY26 (assembly GCF_050235535.1). GTDB lineage: Bacteria > Cyanobacteriota > Cyanobacteriia > Cyanobacteriales > Nostocaceae > Trichormus. The sequence goes on along the minus strand of NZ_CP189852.1, from coordinate 6,138,740 downwards.
CCGCGTCAAATATTGGGAACCCGCCAAATGGACAGCCAAATTGCGAGAACTGAAAACAGACAATAATATTTTGCTGCTCAAAACTAACATGGATGCTGGACATAGCGGTGCTTCTGGACGCTACGAAAGTTTAAAAGAATTAGCCTTTGAGTATGCCTTTATTTTGGAACGATTCAACTTAGTTTAAATTAGGGATACAGCCAGCAATTTTAGATTTTAGGTTGAATCTAAAATCTAAAATTGAAATCACCAACACCTACTCGGCAAAAACAGTCATGAAAGAAAATAGCACTATCACTGGTTTTCATGCTCATATTTACTATCAACCCGAAACTCGCTCAGTGGCTGCTAAAATTAGGGAAGAATTAGGTACTAGATTTGAAGTTCAGTTAGGCAGATGGCATGATCAACCAATTGGGCCACATCCTCAATCAATGTATCAAGTCGCCTTTTCCCCTAACCAATTTCCTCAAGTTGTACCTTGGTTAATGCTAAACCGTGAGGGTTTAGATATCCTTATCCATCCTGAGACGGGTGATGATCTCACAGATCATACAGCACACGCCCTATGGTTAGGAAATAGACTTGAATTAAATATTAACTTCCTAGAGCGAATCAAGTCTAATGCTCCTTCATAGAGACGAGAATTTTCTCATCTCTATAAGCAGCACCAAAACTAGTTAATGAAAATTGACGTTGTGTCGCACTAAATTCATAAATTCCTCGCGAGTCCGTGCATCATCTGCAAATACACCCCGCATTGCACTAGTAACAGTCCAAGAACCTGGTTTTTGTACACCACGCATCACCATGCACATATGAGTGGCTTCGATGACTACAGCTACTCCTTGAGGTTTGAGTAAACCTTGCAGTGCATCAGCAATTTGCAAGGTGAGACGTTCTTGTACTTGCAAACGTCGCGCATACATTTCACAAATGCGCGCAATTTTTGATAACCCAATTACTTTACCATTGGGGATATACGCCACATGAGCGCGTCCAATAATTGGTAAAATGTGATGTTCACAAGAACTGAAAATATCGATATCCCGAATTAATACCATTTCATTGGCATCTTCTGTAAATACAGCTCCATTCAGGAGTTCATCTAAAGATTCATGATATCCTTTCGTCAGAAACTGCAAAGCTTTCACAACTCGTTTAGGAGTATCTAATAAACCTTCTCTATCCGGATTTTCTCCTAAACCAATTAACAAAGTACGCACAGCCTGCACCATCTCTGCTTCGGTGACAGTGGGAAGGTTCTTGGTAGTGATAGATGATACTACGTCAGCAGCAGAATTTATATCGGGATGAATCGATAAAGTCATTTTCTTTGTTGAATTGGTAAAAGATTATGAATTAGTTAATAGTGAAAAATCTGTGACTCACTATTAACTAAAATGGCTGATCACTTAACACATCTTCATCATATCAAACATTTGTTAAGTTGGGAGTGAATTTGATGAGAATCTAATTTTCTTCCAATAAAAACTAATTGATTTTTAGGTGCATCACGCCATTCATCTGCGTGCAGATTGTAACGTTGTCCGCTTAGTTGAAATATATGGCGTAATTCACTATCACTAAACCACAAAATCCCTTTAGCACGGAACACATTTTGCGGCATTTCTTCTGCTAGGAAGTTTTCAAATTTATGCACATCAAAAGGTCTATCATATTGACAAGAGATAGATACAAATCCATCATTCTCTAAATGATGAGAGTGGTGTTCGTGGTGATGGTGATGATGGTGTTCATGATGATCATGCTCATGGTGATCATGATGTTCATGTTCATCATCCTCTAAATCATGGCTAGTATATTCAGCAGTCGGAGTTAAACCCACACCTAAAATTAAAGGTAAAGCCACCTCGCCATATTGAGTATGTAAAATCCTCGCCCCATGTTTTACATCATGAATATAGCTTTCCACTTCTTGCAGCTTTTGCGGGGTAATTAAATCTGTTTTATTGAGGAGAATAATATCTCCATAGGTAATTTGTTTTAAAGCCGCTTCACTTTCAAAATGTTCTCGATTAAATGTCTCAGCATCAACTACAGTCAAAATCGAATCTAGACTAGTTAAATCTCTTAACTCTGTCCCCAAAAAAGTTAAAATAATCGGTAATGGGTCAGCAACACCGGTGGTTTCAATTACCATGTAATCAATGCGGTCTTCTCGCTCTAACACACGATAAACAGCATCAACTAGACCATCATTAATAGTACAGCAGATACAGCCGTTGCTGAGTTCTACCATATCTTCATCAAGAGAAACTAGCAGTTGGCTATCAATATTAATATCGCCAAACTCATTGACTAAAACAGCGACTTTTAAATCTTGTTTATTTTTCAGAATTTGATTCAGGAGGGTAGTTTTACCACTACCTAAAAATCCCGTGATAATCGTAACAGGCATTCCCCGTTTAGGGATATCAGGAATGATGTCTTTAGTCGGTGCAGTGATAGTATTCATAGTGCAATTAGATTTTTGTAAATTACTCAATCTCGATTTATCTTCCCAAATTCTTGAATAAATCAGGAAGTTTTAGAAATTATAGCTTCTTGTAAAAAATCCGCCAGATCATTTAAACTCATCGCGCCTAAATCTCCAGACTGTCTTGTTCTCACACTCAAATTATGATTTTCTACCTCTTTTTTCCCCACAACTGCCACAACGGGAATTTTTTCTAATTCTGCTGTCCGAATTTGTTTACCTAAACGTTCGCCACTATTATCTACTTCTACTCTCAAACCAGATTTTTTTAACTCATTGACCACTGATTGGGCATATTCTCGCACATCATCACTTACAGGTAATAATCTTACTTGAATTGGTGCTAACCATAAAGGAAAATCACCCGCATAATTTTCAATTAAGATGCCAAAAAATCTTTCTAGTGAGCCAAAAATGGCGCGATGAATCATAATAGGTCTTTCACGACTACCATTGGCTGCAATATATTCCATGTCAAAGCGTTCTGGGAGATTAAAATCTACTTGAATGGTAGAACATTGCCACAAACGACCAATGGCATCTTGAATTTTAATGTCAATTTTCGGCCCATAAAAAGCACCGCCGCCGTCATCGACAACATAATCCCAGCCTTTATTATCTAAGGCTGTTTTTAAAGCAGCAGTTGCTAATTCCCACACTTGATCATTGCCGACTGATTTATCAGGACGGGTGGAAAGATTGACCTCATAATTCTTAAAACCAAAGTCTGATAAAATTTGCTCAGTCAGATTTAAAACACCTAAAATTTCATCAGCAATTTGATGCGGTAAACAGAAAATATGGGCATCATCTTGGGTAAAGCCACGGACACGCATTAACCCATGTAATGCCCCAGAGCGTTCATAACGATAAACTGTACCTAACTCCGCCCATTTTAAGGGTAATTCTCGGTAGGAATGCAATTGATTTTTATAAGTTAAAACATGAAAGGGGCAGTTCATGGGCTTAATTTGGTAAGCCTGATTTTCCACTTCCATTGAGTCAAACATATTCTCTTTATAGAAGTCAAAATGCCCCGATGTTTTCCATAAATCGAGATTAGCTACATGGGGTGTGTAGAGTAATTGATAACCAGATTCTAGGTGAGATTTGCGCCAATAATCTTCAATAATGTAGCGAATACTTGCGCCTTTGGGATGCCAAAATACTAACCCACCACCAGCAGCTTCTTGAATGCTAAATAGGTTGAGTTCTTGACCGATTTTTCTATGGTCACGGCGTAAAGCTTCTTCTCTTTGTTGGAGATATGCTTTGAGTTCTGCGGCGGTTTCCCAAGCTGTACCATATATGCGTTGCAGTTGGGGTTTGGTTTCATCGCCTAGCCAATAAGCACCAGCAATGTTCAGTAGTTGGAAAGCATCAGGGGCAATTTCTCCAGTAAAGTTAATGTGAGGCCCTGCACATAAGTCCCACCAGTAGTTATTAGCTGGTTGAATGTCGCTGACAAATAATGATGACTCTGGCTGACCCTTTTCGGGACTACCAATAAAGTAGCGGGTGATGGTTTCTTCTGGGGGGATGCGTTCTAGGATTGCTAATTTGTAAGGTTCGTTTAATGCGGCGATTTCGGCGCGAATTTCCTCCCTTTCTACCTCTTCGCGGATGATAGGGAGGTTGGCTTTAATTATCCGCCGCATTGCTGTGGCGATTTTTTCTAGGTCATCGGGGGTGAGGCTGACTGGACAATCAAAGTCGTAGTAAAATCCGGTTTCTGTAACTGGGCCAATTGCTACCTTAGTCCCTGGATAAAGTTGCTGTACCGCCATCGCCATGATATGGGCGCAGGTATGACGAATGCGTGTAAGTTTGTCGCTATCATGTGGCTGTGATTTTTCCTGGGACTGGGTGAGGGAACTGACCATATGGTTAAAAATGCAAAGTTGAAAAATTTTCGGCAGCTTTACGTAGTCAGAAATATGACTATATGGAGGAATCAAGTAGATGGATGAAACCCTCTACTTATACTAGAAATGAGAATCGTTATCATGTTAGCGCAAAACAAGTCGTTTGTTGCAAAATAAATTCTCAGGTAAGGTACTATCTCTCAAAACCCCTGATGTAATACCAATTCACAATGGACTAACGTCCCGCTTCGCTAACGCAATGGACTAACGTCCCGCTTCGCTAACGCAATGGACTAACGTCCCGCTTCGCTAACGCAATTGATAAATCCTGACTTGACAAGGGTTTTTGGGTTTGGATCTGTATCAGAATTTTAGTGAATTGGTATAAGCTAATCGTCATTTAAATTGCATCATTTTCATGTTGGTAAACGCTGTAAACCCTCTCCCTTGCTCCCTGCCCCTCTGCGGTCTCAATGTGCTTTCTTATATGCTTAACAGCTTACTACTAGTCAACCAACATGATGACGACAGATGTGATGATTCCTCATAGGTTGGGGACTGAGTATCTCAAATCAACTTTAATTCTTCTCCAAAACTGATGAGATCCAAAATGCGAGTCGTAGCGTATCTACATATAGTTATTCCATGAGCAAGAAAGTATGTCTAAACAAGTGACTTGTTCCCCAGAAGCTATCCCAGCTATCATGACCTGAATTGTTTCAGTATGTTTGCTAACTCTTAAAAATGCTTGGAAAGTAGTCAAAAGCTCGGTATACTTCGCAGTGATACCCAGACTCAATCACTAACTAACTCTGAATGGAGAGTTTATCTACTACTACCGATGTTTTACTGATCACCAAAATTGCCCAAAAAGACCAATCTGCGTTATCTGCTCTCTACGATCGCTATGGCAAAATTATTTATGCGATCGCCTTTAAAAGCCTGAAATCACCAGAAGAGAGTGAAGAAGTGGTATTGGATGTTTTCGCTCAAGTATGGCGAATTGCCGAGCGATACGATACACAAAAAGGTAGAGTGGATACTTGGTTATTTACCATCGCCCGTAGTCGCATTCTTGATCGCTTACGCAAACTGCAACGCACTCATGTATCTACTACCTTTTCTTTGGATACAACAGAAATTCAGCCCAAAGCCGATAACGTAGACTTGTTTGAGTCGGTATTTATTGCTGAACGGCGGAGTCGGGTAATCGCAGCCATGAAAAAATTACCAGATGAACAACGACTGGTAATTGAATTAGCATATTATCAAGGACTGACTCAAAGTCAGATTGCAGAGGCAACAGGTGTATCCTTGGGAACAGTCAAAACTAGAATTCGGCTAGGATTAAAAAAGTTACAATCTATTTTTGTCACTGAGGAAGAATTTTAAGTTAGTGTCTTGCCAAATACATACACGACTTATTTAGTATTAAATCAAATTAGAACTCGATGATGCAACTCAATTCTGAAAACTACTGCTTTTGTGAACTAGCTCCCTTGTATGCTCTTGATTTATTGGATGAACAAGAGCGAAATTGGGTTGAGCAGCAAATAGCAGAGTGTCCAGAATTAGCCACAGAGTTAGCAGAGTATGAGTTAGCAGTGACGGTAATTCCTTATACTACTCCTACTGTGCCAATGGCGGCAGATTTAAAAAATCGCTTGTTTGAGCGTCTAGATTTAGATACTCCAGAACCAACCCCAGCCAAGGAACCAGCAACACCGCCGGGATTTTTCGCAGTGCGATCGCAAGATTTGAACTGGCAACCACATGATGTCCCTGGTGTTAAAATCGCCATCTTACACATTGATCAAGTCAAGCGCGAAGTCGTCGGATTATTTCACGCCGAGCCTGGTATTCATTATCCTTGTCACCGTCATGCAGCAATTGAAGAAATATACATGATTTCCGGGGATTTGATGGTTGATGAGCAGGTTTATGGTGCAGGAGATTACATCCGTTCTGAACCAGGTTCAGTGCATAGCCCCTATACAAATGGTGGTTGTATGTTTTACTTTCGTACCTCAATGGATGATGAATATCCTAGTGTGAGAGAAAGTGTAGGGGTTTAGGGAACACCAAAAAATAAATTATTCCAAATGCACAGTTAGTAGGGTGCGTCAGTATCAATAATTTCTTGTTAACGCTGGGTTTTCTCACACTGACGCACCCTACATTTTGGATATTTTTTATTTGGAAGTCCCTTAAGACAAAAAAACATCACTAATTTTTAGTCAAGTATAAATCCAACAGCAAATATTTGACGTATACCTCTGTAGTTCAACCAATGGAGGGGTTTGATAATTTCATACCCTTGGATTTATTGGCATGAATATCCAGTATGTAGTTTGCCAAAATCAATCATCACTATTATCTGACAATACACAAATTCACTGCTCAACCTTGAAGGAGTATGACGTGACAACTGTTCCTCAAAAAGTAGTTAAAATATTTTCTGGTTTGGGCATTGCTATATTTGCTATTTCAATGGTTTTGACTGGTCATCCAGTTTCGGTAAATGCTTCTGAGTCTGTACCTATAAAAGAAGATTTGGCATCAACTCCAACTAAAATAACGCAATTTAATCTACCAAGGGCTGGATTAGCTCTGGGTCGTCTCATTAGCCGAGGTCGTCGTTTCGAGGAAACTGAAATTACAATGATAAAATTTTGGGTAAAAAATGGGTTACTGTGAGAATTAATGCCACTTAATATTATTTCTTTAAATAAATATTTGATATTTATGTAACCAGAGGAATTAAGACAAATGTTAGCTAAACCTATGGCTGACTAAATATTTGTTTTTGCTGCTACTCAATTGAAAAAATGTTCAAAATATTTTCTTTTATAGAACGCTATCGAATTCTGCATTTGAGTTGGATCGCATTTTTTGTGACATTCATGGTGTGGTTTAGCTTTGCGCCTTTGGCGACCATAGTACAGCAAGACTTAGGTCTGACACCACAACAACTAAAAGTGATTGCGATTTGTAATCTGTCCTTGACTATTCCAGCCAGGATTGTGATTGGAATGATTCTTGACCGTTGGGGGCCAAGGCTGACTTTTGCTGGGGTACTGATTTTTGCTATTGTTCCTTGTTTAATCACTGCAACAGCTATTGATTTCCCCCAGTTAGTCTGGGGTAGTTTGATGAACGGAATCATGGGAGCAGGATTTGTAGTAGGCGTGCGGATGGTAGCAGAATGGTTTCCCCCGAAGGAAATTGGTACTGCACAAGGGATTTATGGTGGTTGGGGAAACTTTGGTGCAGCAGCAGCCCAAATACTATTACCATCTGTAGCCGTGGCCACCGCTAGTGTTGTCGGTGGGAGTGTGAATTGGCGTGGGGCGATCGCTACTATCGGTATCCTCTCGGTTATTTACGGGGTAATTTACTGGTGTAGCGTGCAAGACACTCCCCCTGGTAAAACATATCGTCGTCCACAACGCCACGGGGCTTTAGAAGTCACCAGCCGAGCTAGTTTTTGGGCAATGACCACCTTAGATTTAGGACTTTTATTATCTCTGGGTTTATTGACTTGGCCATTAACAGGAATTAATTTTCTCACCCATCACCAAGTGATATTGGTGTGGGTAACTTTAGCGGTTTTATATGGTTGCCAATTTTATCAAAGTTGGCAGGTCAATCGAGAACTAATTGGTTCTTTAAATCCATTGGCAACGGACTTTCTCAAAAGTGATAAACGCTACCCACCCTCAGAACGCTATCAATTTCGCCAAATTGCCCTATTAGCTTTGACATATCTGACTAACTTTGGCTCACAAATTACAGTAATTTCAGTTCTCCCCACCTTTTTTGAGCAAACTTTCCGGCTCAATCCTGTATCAGCAGGCTTAGTTGCTGCTAGTTATCCGGTATTAAATTTGATTTCTCGACCTAGTGGCGGCTGGATTTCTGATCGCTGGCGTAGCCGCAAATGGGTAATGACACTTTTGAGTATGGGTATTGGTGCAGGTTATTTACTTATGGCTGGAATTAACGCTAGTTGGTCTTTACCTATAGCGATCGCCGTCACCATTTTTTGTGCCTACTTTGTCCAAGCTGGTGCAGGTGCGACTTTTAGTATAGTTCCCCTCATTAAACATGAAATCACCGGTCAAATTGCTGGTAGTGTTGGTGCTTATGGCAATGTCGGTGGTGTAATTTATTTAACAATTTACAGCAGCACTAATGCTCAAACTCTCTTTATCACAATGGGAGTTCTTGCCTTAATTTGCGCCAGTTTGTGTGGTTTTTTTCTGCAAGAACCAAAAAATTCTTTTGTCGATGGGGAGTGAAGCATAAGACTCGGCTAAATGTCCTGCTTACCCTAAAAAAAACACTTATACCAATTCATTTTTTGAAAATCTTAAAAAAGGAGGAATTTGACATTGCAACAGCAAATCTCTCATCAAGCCAACCTATGGGCAAACAAGAAAATCAAGGAGTCTGAGTCCCCCATCTTCTCAGAAGCCGTTGAATACCTGAATCTATGCCATACAGAGCAGAAACTTTCACCAAGGCTAATTCCCATTCGTTTGCAAGAGATTCAGCACGAAATTGATAAAACTGGTACTTACTGGCAAACTTCCGAGGAACTCACTTATGGAGCCAAGCTAGCTTGGCGTAATAGTACACGTTGTATTGGACGTATCTTTTGGCAAAGTCTGATTGTACGAGATTTGCGTCACTTATCCAGGGCTGAAGAGATATTTGCTGGCATCGTCGAACATATAAAATTAGCTACCAACGACGGTAGCTTACGCTCTGTGATCAGTATCTTTGCGCCCAAGCAGCCAGGAAAACCAGGTATCCGCATCTGGAATCCTCTATTGATTCGTTATGCTGGGTATCAGCAAGTTGATGGTTCTATTTTCGGAGATCCTGCACAGGTCAAACTTACCCAAATTTGTCAGCGTTTAGGTTGGTCAGCACCAGAACCCAAGACACCCTTTGATATACTACCTCTGATCATTCAAATGCCAGGGCAAAAACCCCAATTATTTGAAATCCCGCCAGATATCGTCTTAGAAGTACCTATTTCTCACCCTAAATACCCTTGGTTTGAGGATTTAGGTTTAAAATGGCACGCCTTACCAGCTGTATCAGACCTGTGTTTAGAAATTGGTGGTATTTCTTATTCTGCTGCTCCCTTTAATGGTTGGTATATGGGTACAGAGATTGGTTCTCGCAATTTTGGAGATGTACACAGATATAATTTATTACCTAAAATCGCTAAACTTTTAGGTTTAAATACTAGTTCTAAACTGTCTCTATGGAAAGACCAAGCATTAGTAGAATTGAACACAGCCGTTCTACATTCTTTTGCCCTTCAAGGTGTGTCAATTGTTGATCATCACACCGCCTCTGAACAATTTATCCGCCATACAGAACGGGAAGAAAGTCAAGGAAGAATAGTCCCCGCTAACTGGGGTTGGATTGTACCGCCAATGTCGGCTTCCGCCACAGAAGTATTTCACCGCGAATATCAAAATCTCTGTTTTAAACCTAATTTTTTCACTCAACCCAATCCCTGGAATCATACTGATAGTAATGTCGGTTGTCCTTTCCACTGATAGAGATTGGAAATGGGGAAAGCCGGGTGGGTTCATGGGAAAACAGAAAAATTCAACACTAACCCAAGCTCATGCGATCGCCTGATTGCCAGGAAAAGGGTGAGGAATTATGCTGGTTTTAAATGATACTGTTCTTCTAAGAAGTTAAATAGCCAGTCTTTGACAAGGTGGGTGGCGTGACAGTCGTCTTCATTGTAGCGGCTGATGATTTCTAGTAAAGTGCGATCGCCTGTCTCTAGCCATAGGTCATACCAGTAAATACACTTAGCTCCACTAGCTTCAGGATTACGCCATTCAAATCCTAACCAACGAGCGATCGCTTTTAGGGCGTAACTTTCAATGGGTAATGTTACAGTCTCTGTGAGGTATTCATAAATATCGACAAATCGATTTAAGACTGGCTGGACTAACTTATGAGGAGTACGGTATAACTTGGCCAGGCGTTTGACTGTATCTAATTCGTAGACGCAAAAATGATAAATCGGTGCATCGGGATATTGCCAGACTAATTCTAAAAATTGTTGCCAAATTAATTCCTCCTGGGCTGGTGTTTCCGCTAACAACGAATAGAATTCCTGAGTGTTGGTTTGTTTATTTACCACCAACACCCCTAAAAGATAATCTAAATTGATATCTGGTTGGGCTTCAATATCAAAGTACAGTTCTACCGGAGCATTAAGATCAACGTGGGGATGGGGAAAGGAAAATGGTAAAGTTAGGGGTCGTTTTTCTAAGACTGATTGGGCTTGAATGACTAATTTTGTGGCGACTTTGGCATCAAAACCCGTAAGATTTTCCAAAATGCTGGGACTGGTGTTAGCTAGAGAATCTAGAGTAGTGAGATTGAGTCCTTGAAGTTGAGTGTAGCGGATGGGTGTCACTCCTGGTAGGAGAGAGAGGTGCTGCTGAGATTGGGCGATCGCATGACATTGACTGTGCCACTGACAAAGATTACACTTTTGACGAGCAATAAAGATTTCTGGCTGAGTTTGCGACTCTAAAGCCTGGATGAACTCCTGCAAAATCTCCTGCATTTGCGGTGTCCATCTAGATAAATCTATAGGATATTTTGTCTCTTTGCTGCGTAGCATTAACCAAGCCGTTGACGGTTTTACCCCTTGGACTGTAGCTAACACATGATTATGAAAAGCGGTGACAACTTGGTATTCCTGTTTGGGACGCTTACCCAATTCAATATTGACTGCTGTATACATCCACTCGCCAAAGCGCGACACTCCTGGTTGTTTCACCAGTAAATCAGGAATACTGAGGAGAGTAGGATTTAAGGCTTCTGACTCTGTGTCTACTAACTGACTGTAATTAGCTAACAGCACTCCTTGATAGATGTAATCAACCCCAAGCTGCATTAATTCTATAGTGGCAGCTTGTCCGGCTTGCCATTTTCCTCTAGGGTAACTGGGTTTTTGATAGGGAAATCGAGCCAAAACATTCAGCCGATGGGCGTTTTTGTCCTGTTGTAGTTTCAGCAACAACTCACTCGGCTGATCCCGTAGGCTTCTGTCGCCGTGAATATCTAAAACCGGACGACGTTTACAGCGTTGGTATTGCAGGAGGTGTTCAGCATTAATTAGCATTCAGGGTAACGGAAACTCTTCTACAATTTTAAGACCCTTCATATACATGAGGGGTCAACAGTGCCAAGTTAAGGAACTACTTTACATAATTCAGCAAACAGTAAATTTGTAACTTTGCTCATCAATTTACCTTGAATATGCTTGCCGCCTAGTAACTTTTCACCTTGTTCACTGACGTTCGCTTTTAGTGAGTCACGGTAGTTAATCAATTCTTTGGTCAGTTCATTATCTGGTAGTCGGCCAGTTTCTACACCAGTAAGTATGTACTGCCAGAGACTAATTCTACACAAAGATGAACCACTGGACTTTTCAATCAAACCGTCGCCAGATTGCTCTAAAGTTGTACCCATACCCAGCCGCATCTTAAAAGTATCGCGGCTGCGGTTGCGCTTGATGCGTTTGGTTTCGCCAGCGAGTCGTCTAATGATGGTTTCGCCATTTTTACGATCGCGCTCAGTTTTCTTAACTTCTCTAACCTCATACTCAATGACAGGCCTGCCATCGACCCCTAAAAATGATTCAAAAGGATAGATTCTGGTAAGTAAACGCGATCGCACTCGTAACCCAAAACCAAATTTATCAAACACTTTCATGTAAGGCGCAAAGGCTGATTGAGTAAGTATTTCTCTAATTCTGGCTTCAAGGTGCTGCTCATACAGTGAGATGTCACACATCCAATCAGCATGGAGTTCTAAGATGGGGTCTATCTCAATGCCGTAATCGCGGGCAATGGATATTTTATAGCGATTCTCGATCCTGGTTTTCCCGGCGGGAGAAATTTCCAGCCTTTTAGCTAACCAAGCCCAAAGCGGTGGGAGTAACCCTGGCTTAGTAGATTTGCTCCTGGTTTGTGCCATCTCTGGAAATTGCCAAGCTAAAAGCTGACGGGCATAATTCACAATTGGCGACTGAACACGGTTAAGGTGTTCGAGTTGCTGGCAGATGTCGCGGAGTTCATCTATGGGTTCTGGCTGGTGCATGAGAAAATATCTCATGTTTAATTTACCATTCTCCAGTTGATGATCTGGGTCGTGACCGTAAGCGGCCATAGCCAAAGCATCGGCAGCATCGGATTTATTCGGGAGATTTTTACCGCCACGATAGCGGCGTAATTCCACATGACCAACCCACAGAATTTTGATTTCTAACTTTTTGAGAATAGAAGCCCACAGTCTGGAATAGTGATTTCCTGTTGGTTCTAAAATCGCATAATCTGGCTTAGTTTTTGTGAGATATTCTGCAAAATCAAAAGCTGATTTCTGTTTTTTTCTAACATCTGGATTGGAATAAAAAGCAGGGTATAAGCTTGATGCTTTATTCCTGGTTTTGTTCCAATAAGCTTGTAATCCGCCCTTGGGATATTGTGTTAAAATATGAGTTGTAATACTGCTTTTACTAACATCAATTCCCAAAATTGTTAGCTCTTTAATTGTCATGGTTCTGTGAAAGTAAAGGTGATAAATGAGACTGCCATCTCTAAAAACCCGAACTGAACAGCGCACGAATCACCCTAACGCCACACATATAAGTGGCGCGATTCAGGAGTAAACGCATTCGGGGAATTAGTAAGAAGAGCCGCGCATGAATGCTGAAACGCCATCATGGCGCAATTCACTCTGAACGCTGCATTTACTCTTACTAACTGGCGAATTGATTTGGACTCAACCCGCGACGCTGACAAATTGTCAGCGTTTCGGCTACTGAGTCAGGTAGCCATCATCAGGCGGGTGGATGTAAATTGCGTTCCAGGTAGTAAGCCTCAATACTTCTTTCAATCTGTTGAGGAGTTAATTGATCACATTGCTCATTGGCTTCATTGGCGATTCTTTCAACCCAGTAGGTATCAGGTTGATTTGTGGCATAACAAAGATACTTGATGGCAATTGCCATTGCTAATGTGTTAACCACATAGTGTTCTTTATTCATTAAAAATTGAGAATTATCTGTGGTCATTCTTCTTCGTCCTCATCTAGTTCTTGGGCTAAATTGATATCAATAATGTTAATTAGAAGGCTAGATGCAGGTTGCAGAATATTTTGGACATCTTCATTAGTTTCGCTGTCTGATTCCGCTACATTTTTCATGCGCTCTAAAGCCTGATCAATTTTGGCTTTAATGTGAATTAAATCGTGCCATAAGGTGTAGTAATCCCACGCTGGATCGGGTGTGTAAGTAGTTTCTTGGTTAGTAGTCATTTTCGTTATTTTGTTGGTCATGACATCTGCATTTTTGATTGGCATCTTGCCAACCTTGTAAAATGGCTTTGGCGTTTTCACCGTCGAAAAGTTGTTTTTCGCCATTCAGCCAGGTGACGACAACTTTACCCGTAGGCGGGTCTGGTTCAAGTTGGCGGACTTGTGCCAAATTTATCCACCCACCGGACGGTAATTGGCAACTGAAAATTGTAGGCACGGAAATTATGTGCATGGTAAAGTGACTGTAGTTGAACAAGCGAAGCGATCGCACTACGAAAGTACCGGTGCGTTCGCTTCCAAATTTCAGTTAGAAACTGTCAGGAGAATTGGGGACAGTTGCCCCAGCATCAAAAGGGATGTGTGGATTCTCCGGCTCGTCCTTAAGTTTGCCAAGTCGTTTAAGTTCAGCTTTGAGATTGGCAACATCTTCTGCTAGACGTTCTTTGTCGGCTTCCAGCTTCAACATTTGCCGTTGATACTCACTGTTTACCGATTCTCGGATTTTGCGCTCGACTGTATCGGCTAGTTGTGAAATGGCCTCTTCTGCGTCTTCACCCTCGGTCACTTCGGCAAACAATGCCATTTTTTTATTTTCGTAGTTCCCCAGGTTGAGAACTCGCTCGTAACTAATTGTTTTGATTTGCATATTGTTTGTGCTAATTTTTACTTGGTAGATGTTTACTCTGGATGAAGCGATCGCAATTCCTGCTCAAAAAATGCGATCGCTTTTAAAATTTGAGCTATCCTTGAACAACTTCTGGCTTGGGTTGGTGGTCAAAAACTACTGCAAAGCTTCCGCCACCCTGACGCAGAATACTCATGTAAGCATCGGCATCGGTGCGCGTGCGAAGTCGAGCAACGCAGACATTATTGCCGTTGGGCAAGTATTGGAAAATTGCCCACGGCCTGATTTCGTCACGGTATGACATCTATGAAATCTCCTGAATTTTCAAAAAATCACCAGCACGAGCTGAACACCTAGCAAGTGCTGGTGTATGCGAGCGAATCGTTTATCGAGTTTCACCCAATGGATTATGGAATGGTAAGTAACGCCGGGGGTGTAACCGGCGAAATTAAACCTATAAAAAAGATTGTGTTGTCAGTTAGTTCGATTTGCGTCTAATTTGTGACTCCTTTACTAAACAGCAAAATCTGTGGCGCGATGGTGAAGTGAATGCGCCGGGTGTAGGGGTGTGGGGAGTAGGGGAACTCCTTACCCGTGACTAATTACCAATGACCAATGACTGATCACTGTGTGACTGTTATGTGACTCAGCACTCAGCACTCAGCACTGATTACTGAGTAAGGGTGTTTCCGCGCCGGTGGCAATTAATAATCGCCTCAGTGGTGCGGTGGTGGCTCCTGAATTTGCCCTCACAGGCACTTCGGCAAGGGTGAGGGGGGAGCTAAAAATTTAGTTTTCTATGTGAAAAACTAATGTTATGTTAATCATATAGAAAACTTCCTGTCAAGTTTTCTATATGAGAAATTGATTTTCTATATGTAAAATGGGGTTGACGTGAATCAATTAATCGGAGATGGCAAGACCAAGGAAACTACCGGAGGACGCAAAAAACGTCAGCCTGTTTATCAGCAAGACCGACTGGTTGAAATTCAACAACAAAGCCAAGCAGATGGGCATGAGCAGGGCAGACTTGATAGCAGCTATAGCTCAGGAGAAAATTTATCTTGTAGAGTCGAATCCCTTATCACAGGAGGAGATTTCGATCCTGGAAAAGTGTTAGAAGCCGTTCGCATGATCAGGAATGCACATTTATCTTATGTACGCGCACACAAGCAACGGCTGAAAACAAGACTTGATGAGGCTGAAGAGAACGAAACTGATTTTATGAAAGCCTGCGACCTGGTAGAGCAGAAAATCCAGGGTTTCCTAGAGAAAACGGAAACAACATCTAAAACTGAAGAAACCGAGTAAACCGTCCTACCTGTGAGGTAAGGGCGGTTTATTTATGAAGTAGCCAAAAATTGAAATGCGAGGTTTTCCCGATGTCTTACCAGGAAATTCCTCGCATGGTGGATTGAGTAATTTACGGTTACTCAATCTATGGACATTACAATTTTATTCTTGGTTTTTCAGATACTTGTGCCTTTGATCGTAATTCTCGGTGTGTGCAGCGTGGTTTGGTTGATTATGCGACTGCTACCGAAGTCGGTGCAAAGATTTCTCAACTTTAACTTCACAGACCCATCCGCCAACCGACGAGAACCTGAACAAAGCGAGTACACCAAGACTACAAGATTGCAATCAGAGCTAGTGGCACTACTAAAAGGTGACGATGCCAGAGCTAAAAGGCTACTACAGCAAGAACGGAAGATTAGACCAGGGATGTCTAACGCCTGGTATTTGGAAAAAATTGTTGACGATATAAGACGCGATCGCAGTTGAGTTAAAAGCCACCCTCATGGGTGGCCTAGCATCTAACCGAATTATGACAGGAAAGCCAAAATTACAAAATACCCAGTGGACAGAAGCACATGACGCTTACTGCCTAGAGAACAAAATCACCCCCGCCGCCAAACTCCTGTGGCAATGGCTAATCCGCCAGGGTATCGGCGACGAAATCGAACCAGACCTGAAAGAATTTAACCATTGGGTAGAAAAGCATCGTGGTAAACCATATCACCGCGACACCCTCAAAGATGCACTCTCACAATTAATCAGCTGTAGGGTTGTACAGTTAGCCAAACAATTTACGTGGAACATTGTCAGAATAATCACACGCCCTCTTGATTGGTTAAAACCGAGAAAAAATTCGTCAACCCACAATAAAAATTGCGATTCACCACCCTCAAACCCGCAATCAGCCGACGACACCCATAACAGCAGCAGCATTCCTTCTATTGACACAGCTTCCCGTCAGGAGATACTCGCAGTCTGTGCAGAAAACGGTATCTTTTATCACCCTGATAAACCAGCAAAAATATTTAACTATTCACTTGATGATGTGCTTTTAGCCAT
Organism: Aliinostoc sp. HNIBRCY26; assembly: GCF_050235535.1. GTDB lineage: Bacteria > Cyanobacteriota > Cyanobacteriia > Cyanobacteriales > Nostocaceae > Trichormus. Next base: position 6,122,026 of record NZ_CP189852.1, on the reverse strand, counting down.
CAGTGTTTACAAATTGCGATCGCACCAGGAGCGAATACGTAACCCCCAAGGATGGCTGATTGATTGCCTAGAGTGGCGTTACTGGGAGGATATGACTTGGGCTTGGGGTGAGTTATGAGTAAACAGCAGCTTTCCCTGTTTGACCTCAACCAATTCACCCAATCCCCCAATCCCCACTCTCCTATTTATGATCCAGCATGGGATGAAACTGATACTCAGCAAGAAAATATAGACACTGTTCTGGAGCAAACTAAGGGAACGTCCAAACCTGATGATAATGTTCTGGAGCAGGATAAACAGAATACAATCAAATCTGCTCCAGAACAGTCACACTGGGTAGAAAAGTACACAGTGATTCGTTACGGGAAAGAACATTATTATTACCGTTACCTGTGGATGTCTGGCCGGAAGCTGCACCATGTTCACATCCCTGGTGGTAATGTCAAAAGTGCGATCGCAATTGGTAGAAAGTCAGCAGTTGAGGCTGCAATAGCTGATGGTCAAACCCCAACAGAAATCAAAAAGTTGATTCACTCCTGGCGTAATCATCAGAGCTAGCTAGTTAATCATCAGAGCTGTATAGATAAGCTGTACTACTCTCTAGATAACTCCCCTCAGTCCCCAGTCCCCAGTCCCGCAAAATAAGATTTTGGATTTTGAATTTTATTTTGAGAAAAGCCAGTTTTATTAAAAATGCGGTTGCGAATCACCGAACGCAGCCGCGAATATGCCATTTCTGTTTTATACACCCCTATGCCCCATTCCCCACACCCCTGCACCCCTGTCCCCTGACTAGTGACTAATGACTAATGACTAACCTATTAGTGTCAAGCATTATCAATAAGGGAAGCTGCGGCGATCGCCTTTTTGGGGGCCAATAACGTGGGTGTCAAAGTATTGATTTTTCGTAGCTTCATCAATGAAAAGTGTTTAAAAGCAAAAATATTATTGCTACTCAATAGCGATAAGAACTTAAAAATGAAAAATGCGATCGCAAAAAAACCTTCCACAGTGTGCGATCGCAAGCAAAATATCAGGAATGTTTACAAATCTGAGACCAATATACTCACGGAAACATAGATTGTGGGTAAAGTTCGTCTAGATTGTCCCAAGCCTTATCAGTCAGTTTTTCAAGAGCTTTAGCTAGGTCATAGGGGTGATCATAATACCCCAGGTTAAAGCGGACGTAGAACTCATTAATATCAGGTGTAAGATTTATCATAAAGTGGCGATCGCTCCTTTAACCTCATCAATGTCAATGTCAATGTAAGGGTCTAAGCCCTTATCGTCGCGGTGTCCGGTGATTTTGCGAATTACAGATTTAGATGCCCCATTTTTCCGCAATCGGTTCACCAAGCTCCGGCGGGTAGTGTGAGTTGATATTCCTTTGGCACTCATCCCAGCACGTTCCACAGCCCGCTTGAGGATGTCGTAGGCATTGCGTAAACCTATCGGCTTAGTACCACACCTGGAGGGAAACAACCACTCAGAGTTCCCAGGTTCAAAGCGTTCGAGAGATTCCCGTAAATTGTCATGCACAGGAATTTCAACAGTTTCAGCTGTACCGTCTGGCCTGTGCTTCCGAATGATAGAGGGGAAAATTAACACATCCTTGGGCCGGCCACGACTATCGTAAACATCGCTGACCTTTAACTTGATTAAAGCTCCCCATCTCTCACCCGTGTACCAAGCCAAGTCCAAAAGTAATTTATACTTTTGAGTTTGAATTTGTTTACGCAATTTTGAATATTCATCATTAGAGATGACAGCAGCTTTTCCTTTTCTGTTAATCTTGGCCATGAGAAAACCGAATTTTGGATATTCTGCTTTTACCTAAAAAACAGGTAAAAGCGGAATTTTGTAGATATTCACTAATAGTAAATATTTGCTCAATCCTAGTGTGGACAATAGTTACACGCCATCGGTAAATCTTCCACTTCTACATAAAACTGGAAGATTTACTGATTTGAAAATCGCGCTTACAACGGATTTATTCACTACATTAAAAATTCGTCATGGCAGAACTCTCATTAACAGATATCTTTGGTGCAAACGCGGTGCAGGATGCTACGACACTAACAATTACTAAAGCAGACTTAGTAGATGTAGGACTAACTACTGGCACAACGATTGCAGCCGAAAAATTATTAGTAGCAATCATCAAAAAAGCTGCAATCAAGTGCAATCCTGATGACCGTGAAACAAACGCTGACCAAAGTGTAAGTATTGAAGCATCAACAGTTCCCACTTTCGCCACACGCGTCATTAATAACGTCACTTCACCTTATATTCGTGACACATTTACAGTAGAACTTGATAAGGCTTACACATCCACAGGTATTGACCCAGACGATTACTAAAAATATGGAATTATCCCTAGCTCAATTATTTGGGGAAAATTCCGCGCAAAATAATCAGACTTTAATTATTCAAAAGTCTGATGTATTTTTATCTTCTCCAAACAGTATCAAAACTGCTGAATCATTGTTAGTTGCAATTCTTGTTAATGCGTTCAGACATTTTTCAGGTGAGTTAACTGAGCCGAGTGGGAACAAAATAACAGATTCACAAGGAAGAACAATTACATACAACAATTCTGTTTTGTATGAAAACCTAAAAATTGAACGATGGGAATCATTTATTAAGCAAAGCAATGAACAGTATTTTGTCTGTGATCAATTTGTAATTCATTCTGAATCTATAGCTGATTATGTTGATACATGATTTCCCAGACGGAATACCGTCAAGCGAAGATTTTTTCTTGTTTGAGCAGAAAGCGACAGAAGCTTATCTCAAAGCAGAACTAGCATTGTTACTAGGGGGTGGTAGCAGTTCGGCTTGGGTTGCTGTTAGCGAAGCGCAGACACTTGCAATTAATAGTAAAACGATTGTTACCGCTACTTCTCCCATTACCCTGAGTTTTCCGATTGGCACAATTGGAGAATTGGAAATTTATAACGCTAGTAATTCAAAAATCAGCATCAATTTAGGTGGCGATAAATATCAAGGATTTAGTTACCCAGTATCAAGCATTCAATTATCTGCAAAAGATACCTACACTAGACTAATTTGGGTTGATTCCTCCAATGGCTGGATACCATTAACCGGAACACTCGAAACTATTGGTAACTATCCTTCTGGCATGGTTTTTTGGCTTGAAGGTGGTAGTTATAGCGATCGCAGTGGAAGCGGCAACAACTTAACACCAGTAAATGCAAGCACTCCGCCCACAAAAGCAGTCGGTATCGATAATAAACAAATACTTCGGTGGAATGGTTCGAGCAATCAAGAATTACAGGGAACACCGTTTTTAAATGGGACATCTGGAGCAACACTATATACAGTTTTCACTGTTAATTCAAGCAACCATTATGGGATTGTTCGCACGCAATCAGGCTTGGGTGATTACTGGCGTTTCAGTGTGAATAGTGCGGGGTATTTTGGGGTATTTAGAAGCTCTCGTTTTGAAGCTTATCCATTAGATATGCCACAGTCAGGGAGTCATTTAATCAGCGTTCATGCCAATGGTACGAACTATGAAGTAATCCAAAATAAAGTTTCTAAAGGTGTTCAATCGTCTGCTTACACCCCAGGAAATGTATTTAGGGTTGGGGTTAATGATTTGCCTTTTACTGGCGATATTGCACTAATTCTTGTTTATCCCTACCACATATCAAAAACATCACAAGAACACTTAAATATTCTTGCTGCAATTAAGCAGTTTTATCCATCACTACCATTTACAAATTGATATGCCAATATTCTGCAATAAAGGGGATAAACCGAAAGTACGTTATGAGTCAAAATCTAAGGGTAAACGTATTTATCAATCTAAAGTATCACCCATAGAAGTTGTATTAGAACCAATTAAAAAAAATGAGTACGGGGACGATTACAACGCTAAAGGATACACAATTATCTATGCCAATGGAGGGGAACAAACTGTAATAAATCACAGAACAAGAATCGACCCAGTGTCAGGACAACCACAAATACAATTTTGGTCATGTGGTTCTGGCGATTGGGACAACAGACAACCAGATGGGAGTTATTCTGTTTGGTATCCTTATCCGTCACCAGTAGCAAGTATTGATAAATCTCGCGGATGCCCTCCACCAGTTCCGCCACAGGACTACTCAATCAAAATTCTTCATGAAGGGAACGTAATTTTTAGGGATAGAAGTGACACGGAAATCACTTATGAAGTTGATTGCGGTAACTGTCCCCCAGGACAGTGTGAAGTCAAAACAAATAAATATCCTGGTTACTGTTGTGTAGACTGCAAATCAACAGCTAGCAAGATAAATAATTTAGTTCCTAAAGTCAGGTGTTGCAATGGCTGAATGCAAGGATTTAAGTGCAGCATTGAAGCGACTGGAATCAGCTATTAATAAGCAGAATCAATGCTGTCAAGAAACTAAAAATAAACTCAAGGAATTAGAAAACAGAATAGGTGCGTTAGAAAGGGGGAGTAGAGGCGGTAACTCTTCTGCCAAACAAGATAGAAGCTTAAATGATATATATAAAAGGCTTCAGAGATTGGAATCATATTGTCAGAGTATTGAAGGTGTGTTTAAAAATTTCGCCACCACAATTAAGCAAATCAAAGAAATATTTTTAGGATAAAAATGACATTACCCTACAGTACACAGGCGGGTAAAATTGCATATCAAGAAGCTACTGCACTTTGGAGAGCTATTAATTTTCGTGCTGGTGACTTCAAAGCTTTGAGAGGGTTGAATGCTGATTTAAAACAACTGTCTAGCATAAGAACTGGAGCTAGAGCGGCGACAAATCCTATTAGCAATGCCTACCGAAAGCTTGAGTTTGATATTGGTAGCACCAACAAAAAAGTATCAGGTATTCAACGAATAACTGACTCATTAAAGAAAGGCGCATTTAAGGAAATAAACCCCAGATGGGGGATAGCGGCTAATACGTTATTGCAGGTAGTTCAAGCCGGGATAACTATCCTCGCTGTAAAAAGTGCTGAGGAAATACAAGCTATTGACTTAAGAACGGGTAAACGAACAGAAGCTGATTTACAAAACGCTTTTACTAGAAGCATTAATAACAGTCTCTCAATTAGGAATATTCGTGAACAAATAGCCAGAGAAACGGCAAAGATTAATAAAGACTTGAGCAGTCAAGCAAGAGCAATATTTGACATTAAGACAAATACAAGGGAATCACAGAAAAAAGCAAATGATGCACTTTATGAAGTAAGAGCGGGTAGAAAGATACTAGAGGATAGGATAAATCAACAAATTCAGTCGAGTAATGCCAAGGTTCAAGAATTAGCGACACGGTTTAATACTGCTTTAGGTAACACTACAAACAATGCTCAAAATGCAGTGAAGAACGCCATCGATAGATTGCAGAAACAAGTAGCAGAATTACAAAAGCCTAGTGCGCCTAACCAAGAGATACCTAAGTTACAGCAAAAAGTTGACACGTTATTTAAAACTGTTGAGACGATACCTCAAAATCTTAAAAAAGTAGTTGAAATAAATGCCGATACTACTAAAAAAGTAGTTGATGCTGCATTTAGACCACTGCAACAAGCTCAAGAGAAATGGGGCGTAACTATTACCCCATCACAGGTAAATTATCCAACTATTAATTATTCAACAGGTGGAATCATAGTCCCAACAGCCGCTACTGTTACACCTGCTCAAGTGCGATTCGGGCAATTCTCTTCTAGTGATTTAGGGCAACAAGCCAGGGTTTTAGCTCAAGATGAAGCCGAAAAAGTAGAGATGAAAGTAAATGCTGTGAATGGCAGATTGTCAACAGGATTTCAGCAAATCGAACAAGCTAGAAATTTGGCAGAAGCGGCATTGAGAGAGGCGAAAATCAAAGGTGTTCCCGTGAATACCATTGAGATTGAAAACCGTGTTAAAGAACAAGAGTCACGATTAACAACGGGATTAAATAACGTTAACTCTCGAATAGGAAATTTTGAAAAAGTGAATGAGCAAGGAAATAGAAAGTTAGATGATTTATTAGGTAAAGTAAACTCAATTATTCCTGTATTGGCACTTATCCCAGCAAAAGCCGCCCAAGCCGTTAGACAGGATATGCCTAGTGTCGGAGACATCGAAGCTGCAACTGGTAGGGCAATGTGTAGAAATCTTCAGACCGGCTGCGGCCGCCAAGCAATAGATGATGCTGTAGGAAATGTCACCAATAACGTTAACCAGCACAACACCAACAACACCGGCAACGTGTTAGATGCCATCAATACTGGAGCTAACGCTGCACTGCTACAAGGACAGCAGACAATATTACAGCGTTTAGGCGATCAGCTTCCTGGTGGCATTGGGGGAAAACTTACTCGATTTTCAGATTGGTTAAAACTAGACCGAGTATTAAACGTTCTTACAACTGCGGCAACAGTCCATAATGCCTTTATGTTGTCTAACGACATTGGGCAAACATTATTAGGCATTATTAACAACGTTCTTCAACTAATAGGACTTAAAGACGATAACGGACAACCCTTTGATATTGGTTCAATTATTTCTAGCACTATTGAGAACTTTATTAAGTCTATTGTTGGTGCTGACAATTATCAAACTATAACCATAGTTTGGGCAAAGGCTAACCGTATTTATCAGGCTACAACCAATGTATTGAATAGCTTTTTAAGCTTGTCTCAATTAATTTTACAAGCGAATGAATTAATAGCAGCTTACACAGGGAAGATAGGGAATGCTTTAAAGCGGGGTGGCGTTGTTCTCGAAAATGCTTATGGCTGGATGAATCCACAACCCAAATTCAATCGGGTCTCGCAATTCTTAGAAAATGTTCAAAATGCAGCGTCAACAGTTCAAATGGTGACACAAATACCACTGGATATAGCTAACGCCACCACAGAACTAGCAAACGCATCAACAGAGTTTGTCAATGCAGTTAAAGAAGATGATAAGCCAGAGAATAAAGCTAATAACACTCCTGAACCAGAGGTATTAAAAGCACAAGAGTTACTTAGCAAAAACAATTCACAACCCACACCTTTTGACTTCTCGGATTTATTTGATGGGGAAGACTAATGGCAGACTTACCAGATGACTTTAACCCGTTTGAACATTTACAGCAGACTTATAGAATTGAATTTAACAGACGGGTAGATAAATTTTTTCGAGATGTTGAAGGAAACGGAGATTTATCATCTCCCCGTGCATCTCTAAAATTAGCTTGTCGAATTGATGACAATGACAACGACGCAATGATGAATATGCGTCACAATTTATTTTTTAATGTCATTGGTTACAGTCGTAAAAATTTAGCCATTGTTTACGGGTCAAAATTTGATACTGCTCCCTCAGTAGCAGGTCATCCACAGTTATTTTTGACCTTCTCACAAGACTCAGCCGCTACACCATCGGAGGAATCGCCCATAGAACATGAGAAGTCAGTCAGGTTGATGAAATTCTCTTGCGCGGGTGGTGACGATGACGGTAGTACGAAACCTGCTATTACCAAGGCGAACATGACAGAAATCGCCAACGAGATAAAAACGCTGTTCATCTCCGGTGGTAGAGGGATAGATTACACCTGTGGCAACAAATCAGCATCCTACACCGACCCTGAAAATGGTTTTGCCAGAGGTAATTATTTATTGGCGAATAGCCGTGCTGATGCTACTGAGGTTTACCAGAAAATATGTCAAGCAATTGATGTACCCTTCTACACAGAAAAGTTAGTGGTCAATGACCCAGACAAACCCAGTACAACAACGGCAACCGCAGGGAAAAGCACAATATTGGGGAAACAAGTACAAAATCGGAGGTACAGACCTGTAGCAGTCCTTAGATTTAGAAGTGCCTACATTTCCTTGGGCAATCTTGTACCCCCAGTATTTTTGATAGATACAACACTCAGGACTCAGGGACTAGTTAAGTATCCGTGAGCTTTGACAATTTTTTATGACTGTCAACAGCAGAAAATAAAGGTAAAAACCTATTAGGTTTCGCCCCAGAATTCTAAGGATTTTAAAGGGTTAGATTGGGTGAAAACTTTCACCAACACGAATAAATACTATGGGTTTCAGAGACCTGAACCGTTATCCAGCCCAGAAAGCTCGATATGACAAATATAAAGAGTGGCTGGAATCGACCCCCGAACAACGTCAAGCTAAATTTGCTGCTATTACTGATGAAACTAGGCGGGCGAGGGCAGAAAGAGAAATTGGCTACGTTTCTCCGTTTGGTACAGCCGGTAACACTAAGGTTTATCTTCCCACTCGAATAATTGCCGCCCAGCAATCTGGTTCTGGTGCGGGAGTGGCGACTACCTTACGAGGATTGCTTGCCAACTACACGCTTACTGGGGATGACTTCCAAGCATTAAACAACCCAATTCTTATTGAAGCGAGAAAATTTAAATTTGCCAAACTCACATTAACATCTGTTGTAGCTGGAACTAAAAGGGCTAGCCGCATCACTGGGGCTACCTATTCAAAACCAGATGTAGACTCTGTTACCTGTCCGTTTGGACAAAATACTGCTGGTCAAGACTATGATGACGCTGTTGTAGCCATCAAAACTGATTCAGATTACGCAAATTTTTTACAAGGCAACGGTGGACGAAACCGCGCACGATTCACCCCTGAAGGCTAATGAGTAAGATAGCAGAACGCACTGGGATTATTTGGACTCCAGATGACACGCTAGACCTGCTATCTGTTGATGTTGATGGCAACTGTTCTGAGGCTGAGTTTCAAGGAATGCTTGCCATTAACCAAGCGGGTAGGGATTGGTTAACCGGAAAAATCGACACGGTTGAATATCTGGACAAGCTGGAGCATTACGGCGTTCCCAATCCGTTTGAGATTTTGGACGATTTCGCTGATCATGTCGAGTTTGTAATTTCTCACGGATAAAAATAGTGAGAGTAGTTGAGTTAAACAATAGTGCCAATTGGGAAAGCATTTATTCAACTAACATTAATGCTGTCTCTGTTCCCATGCAAAATGGCACTAATTTAATCAGTCCTATTCCTGAAATAGTAGTACCTTTCGTACTAGATAAATTTATTTTGGCTGTTAGTGTTGATACTGATGTTCCGACTGATTCAGTTTGGAGATTTGCAGGGTATATCAATCAAAAAATCAGTACGGGAATTGTCATTGGTGGTGGACAAGATGCGACTGCTGTTAATGGTCGCTCATTGTTCCTAGACCGAGTTAACTTAATCCTTTTTCAGAAAATATCTACTTCTTACGCTGTTAGCATCAGAGTTCCTAGATGGTTTCCTCGTGCTGGGGTAAATGTTTGGCAGTACATCGGTGTAGATGACACTTCTGAAGAAATCTTGTTTAGTCAGGAATTCGCAAATATTAATTTCAAGCTTGACCAAATCCAAAGTCAACTTTAATCATGAGAAATCTTACACCTGGGGACTTGATAGCATTAGGCAGCTTGGCTTTAGCTACTATTACTACGGTGATTGGTGGCATACTTTGGTACGCCAACGCTGAGAAGAAAAAATATGCAGCCGAGCGCGACTTTGCCCACATTCGCCGTAATCAGGAACAAATGCAGTTAGGGCTGAATACCCTATTGCAAGAACTAGATAGACGTTTTGATGTTGTCGAACGGGACATACTCGAAATCAAGTCAACGCTCAAAATTGACAAGTCACATTAATCCTCTGGGGATTCACTCTAGTCACCTTTCATAAGAAATTAAAAGCCCCTACTTTAGTGTAGGGGATAGAGAACGGGGAACGGGGATTGGGGATTGGAAGGTAGACAAGGTAAATCTTTACTGTCTCCACTCAAGTCAATCTCATTGGCAACTGGGCGTTACTTCCTGGCAGACTTAGATAAGCGATCAGCCACAGGATGAGTTTTTGAATCAGGCGCGAGCGTGGATTAATGACAATTGGGTGATATCAGATGCACCACTCCACACCCAGTCATCCAAGCAATACCGACCGATACCAGAAACGATTACAAGCTTATTTGATATATCCGGAGAGAAATAAAGGTGATCGCCGTGATTTTTCTTGAATACTTTTGGCTATTTTTAGAATTTTTTCGTAATTAAAACTTATTCTCAAAATAGATAAAAGATTATTAAATATAGGAATCATATTTGATTACTGAAAAAACTCGGTACACCTCTGTTACTTCTTTTCCTGTTCCCGTTCGGCTGATGCTCACGGCGGAAGCCTGTTCCCTGTTCCCTACCTACGCAAATCATTTCAATAATCAAGTCGGATTCCCATAGCATATTTGAATCTAAATTCTTCTCAAAGAAGGGTGGTATTTTATGTGTGGCATAGTAGCCTTATTTTCCAAACAGGAACCAATTTCCGAATCATCTTTGAGACTAGGTATTGATTGCTTGAAGCATCGAGGCCCAGATGGACAAAAATTTTGGATTTCTCCTTCTAGACGTGTGGCATTAGGACATACACGACTGAGTATTATTGACCTTCAAAACGGAGATCAGCCAATTGCTAACCAAGATGAAACTCTACATATCATTGCTAATGGCGAGTTCTATGACTTCGAGCGTATCCAGCGTGATTTGACACAATGGGGATATCAGCTAAAAACTAACTCTGATACTGAGATAGCCCTGCATCTATACAACGAGTTTGGCACACAATGTCTGCATCATCTCAGGGGCGAGTTTGCTTTTGTCATTTGGGATGAACGTCATGATTTACTGTTTGCAGCACGCGATCGTTTTGGCATCAAGCCTCTGTATTACAGTATTTATGAGAATATTCTTTATCTAGCCTCTGAAATCAAAGCTTTATTTGCTGCGGGTGTCCCAGCTGCTTGGGATCATGAATCTTTTTGGCAAGCTGAGTCCGGCATTTTAGCTCAAGACCGGACTATGTTTGCCAATATTTATCAAGTGCCACCAGGCTATTTTCTATTGGCATCTCGCTCTGGAATGCAAGTGCATCGTTATTGGGATTTTGATTATCCACTAATTAATAATTCCTTACCTCAGTACAAAGCAGAGGATTACATTGAACAACTTCGCCATACATTAGATGAAGCTATCCAATTACGTTTGAGGGCTGACGTGCCAGTTGGGTGTTATCTCAGTGGCGGTCTTGATTCATCTACCGTTTTAGGGATGGCAGCACATCTAAGTTCTTCTCCCATTCAGGCTTTTACTCTTGCTTTTGACCATGAAGCCTATAACGAAGAACCACTTGCTCGTGAAATGGCAGCACATACTGGTGCTAATTTACAGACTATTCCTGTGCGCCAATCGGACTTAGCTGAACATTTTGCAGATTCCATTTGGCATTGTGAAAGGCTATGTATTAATGCCAACACAACTGCCAAATATCTATTAAGTCGAGCTGCACGAGATGCAGGTTATAAAGTTGTACTTACAGGTGAAGGTGCGGATGAAATCTTTGGAGGCTATGTTCATTTCCGCCAAGATATGTTGCTCCATAATCAACAAGGACAAGATGAGGAGACAGTACAACTTCTGTTAGAAGAACTGAAGTTAAAGAATAAAGTTTCAATGGGACTGTTATTAGCTGAAAATAGCTCAAGTCAATCTTTAAATAGTGTTCAGCGTTTATTAGGTTTTGCCCCTGCTTGGATGCAAGCTTCGGCTGAGGGATATCTCAGGTCAGTTCCTTTGTATTCACCGGACTTGATTGCACAATTTTCACACAGGGATGTTTATCGTCTCTTTTTTAATCAGGTAGATGTACTTGAACAACTCAAAGGAAGAGAGCCTGTACACCAATCTCTTTATTTATGGTCTAAAACTGTCTTACCTAATTACCTTTTACGGATGTTAGGCGATGGTGTTGAAATGGCACATTCCATTGAAGGGCGACTTCCTTTTTTGGATCACAAAGTTGTGGAATTAGTTTGCAATATGCCCGTTGCACTGAAAATTCGTGGATTGACTGAAAAATATGTACTAAGAGAAGCAGCAAAGCCATTTATAACTAATACGATGTATCACCGCCAAAAGCATCCATTTCTAGCTCCACCTTCAACGTTCAAGCCAAATGAAGCCCTACAGCAACTTGTCCAAGATACTCTGCGGAGTTCTTTGATGTCTTCTGTACCTTTCTATAATCATGCAGCAGTAATTCATTTGCTTGACCAATTACCAACAATGAGTGAAAGCCAACGTACTTCTATTGATGTAATTTTGATGAAAATGCTGAGTGCTTGCATTCTTCACGAAAGATTTATAGTCTCGTAAGTTGTTGGTAAGTAATTTGCTGTTATCATGCAATTTAGATTGCTGATAACAGGAATAAATGTGGACTCAAAAGGCGGAATTTATATGCTAGAACTCTGTCTATTTACCTAATATCAATTCCTCTATAAAGTGACACTAAATTTCTACCCCCTATAGCCTCCTGATTCATGGGGGACGATGACAGCATGGGTTTGATTAAGTGCTTCGTCATGGAGAAATAGTATAAGTCAAACGTCAATTAAAAGATAGCAACTTGCATTGCAAGTAATTGATCTTCAACTCGAAAAATTCGTCAGCTTTCTTACTTAATTTCTGTAAGGCGATGGAGAAGCAATCCGATCTGCATCAACTCTCGAAACGACAAAAAGAGGCTCTGGCTATGGCATTGTGGATGGGAAAGACATCTGATGCTAATGCTACAGTTTGTGCGAGTTGCATGAAGCCATTATTACTGCGCGCATGGGCAATTTATAAACGTCGCGAACAGCTATCAGCAGATAGACTGTACCACTATCACTGTGACTTCAATCGCCGATTAAAGAAGTGTTTGGAATTACAGCAAGACAACAAGCGAGGTTCACAATCAAAGGGGTATTGTAGAAAATTTCCTCATTACTTGTTTGTCTTTTTAGCGGAGATTTCTAGCCAAACTACTTCTAGCAACCCTAAACCCACCTCTCAGATGAGGAACATTTCTCAAAAAGCTCAGGCTGTTGTTTCAAAGAAACCTAAGTTTCCTTCATCTCCCTACTACTTAGCTTGGCTCGGCTTAGTAAGGAGCTATTTAGCACTCTGCACAAAAAATTCCACGATTGTCAAACTCAAAAAATTCCTTGGTTGTATAAGCTTAATTACCATCAAGATTGGCAATGAGCATATAAGAGTACGAGGAGTTTGTATTCACTACCATGACTTATACCATCTTGAGGTTGCTCAACTAGAGAGAATCCAGATGGGGAAAAACTGGGTGAGTGGAATTCACGGGATTAACTCACGAGTGTTTCATGCTTCTCCAATTGAAGAAGAGTATGACAGTTTTCTTGATGAAGCTCGGATTGCCATACATGAGTGCTTAACCCGACCTACTGCCTTCTCTCAAGTCAAATTACTTTGCTGGATGACCTTGTTAATATTACAAGGTATCAATCCTTTTGCAGTCCTGATTCGGCATATGAGGAGTCTGAAGAAAAAGCCGGAAGAATTCCTACTTCTACCTGTTGATCATTCCTAAACTCAGATGCGGTTATCGCTTCCCTCAAGCTAGTAGTCTGCCGAGATAACGGTAAAATGGGACACCTTGTAAACATTTATTAAACTGTCACAGGACTTACGCAACTGGCACAGTGCGATCGCTAGCCAGTAGTACATAGGTATTGATTTAGCGAGAATGTGTTTGATTGGTTTGACTCGAATTAGTAACAATAAATAGTGATGTATCTTGTTGTTAAAAATTTTATGAGAAAATTGATAGAAGTACATCAAAAAGTTGGTTAGTGATGAAATTTACTAAACTTAATTATTGTCAATATTTACTTAGCAGTCAAATTAACTATACAATCACTAATCTAGCAGAACATTTGTCAAATATTAGTCATGACAAAATTAATTATTATTTAAGAAATGAAAAATTAACTCCTCGTTTACTTTGGGATAATGTCAAAGATTTAATTGTCACTGACGAGGATGCTTATATTATATTTGATGATACAGTTTTAGATAAAAGATTTTCTGAAGAAATAGAAATAGTACGAAGGGAGTATAGTGGTAATGAACATGGTGTTGTTAGAGGGATAGGAATAGTAAGTTGCATATATGTTAATCCTAAAACTCTCAATTTCTGGGTAATAGATTATCGAATTTTCAATCCAGAAAATGATGGTTTCAGCAAGATTGACCATGTGAAAAATATGCTCCAAGGGCTTGTATATCAAAAGATTCTACCTTTCAATACAGTTTTAATGGATACTTGGTATGCGGTCAATAATTTAATGCTTTATATCGATAGTCTAGATAAAGTTTATTATTGTCCTTTAAAGACTAATCGTTTAGTAGATGATAGTTTTGGTAGAGAAAAATATAAGAATATTGAATCTCTAGAATGGAGTCAGGAAGATTTAAAATGTGGTAAAATCATAAAAATTAAAGGATTCCCTGCTGAGAAAAAAGTGAAACTTTTCCGGGTTACTATCTCTACCGATAGGACGGATTATGTCGCAACAAACGATTTATCTCAAAGTTCTACGGATGTTACACAACAGGTGTGTAAAATTCGTTGGAAAATAGAGGAGTTTCATCGAGAAATAAAGCAACTAACTGGTATTGAATCATGTCAATGCCGTAAAGCCCGTCTTCAAAGAAATCATATTGCTTGCGCTATGTTAGTTTGGCTAAGACTGAAAAGTTTAGCTTATCAAACAGGTCAAACTATTTACAAGCTCAAGCACAATTTGCTTTCTAATTATTTAATTGAGCAACTAAAACGTCCAGATATTGCTATGTCTTCTCTGTAGTTTTTGGGCGCTCGGTGCGCGAAGCTCACCATTGCTTGTGCCAGTTGCGTAAGTCCTGTGTCACTTTTCGATTAATTCTCCATAAAAGTAACCAAAGAACCGTATTTTTTAATGCACTGATTGGTAAAGAGATAAAGCATTTTCACGTAAAATTGCTATAGCGATCGCCTCAGCTTCAGCAACGGTAATATCAGAATCGATGACTGCTTGCTCTAGCACTTCTTTTAACAGTTGACGACCCCATTTTGCACCCAAATAATACAATTCTGGAATTGAATGAGCATCAGAAGCATACATGAGTTTGGTAGTAGGAGTTAATTCTAATAATTGTCTGATAGCTTCCCGCATTCCAGATACACTTAAAAAAGGTACTGCCAAGCCAAAATCTACATAGACTTGCGGATATACCGAAGCTAAATAACCAGCCTCCTGCATATAAGGATAGGAAGCGTGTAGTAAAACTATCGGCGCATGGCGATATTGTGGCGACTCTAATAAATGACGCAGATATAAGGGATTAGCCAATCGTAAATCTAAATCGGGATCACCGTAGCCAGTATGTAACTGTACAGGAAGACGATATTTTGCTGCTACTAATAAGGCCTGTTGCAACAAAAAATCAATCAGGGGTTTATCTGTGAGTCGGAGAGGTTGAGTCGAGAATTGTTTGATTTGTTCAAAACGAGTCGCCGCTACTTCTGGTGTCACAGGTTGGATATGCAAACCACTCCGGTAACAAGCAATGCTTTTAAAAGCCACTACCCCAGACGGCGGCGGATCAATTTCACTGTTAAATCTGTCTAGGAAAGTGGCAAAATCAGGTGATTGGGGAATTAGCTGTTCTGCTAACTGTTCTAATCTCAAAATTCGCCGCACAGAAATAAATCTTTCATGCCATGACAGAGGTAGGATAGTTTCTGGCTGTAAACCATCATCCAAATGTATCGCTTCTAAATTAGCAGCCTGAAAATAAATCTGTGTGAGTGCTTCTAACCCTAAACTTTCCCGCCTGGCTAAAATGGCCGTTTCTTCCGCTTCACAGTTCAACAAAGCCGCAATATCCCGCAAACTACGCCGATAAAACAACGTATGGTGAGCATGGTGGTGAATAATTTCAGGATAATAACTTTCAGTGAAAGCTGCTGCATAAGGATACTGAGCAGCTACCTCTGGTTGTAATATGTTGTGAGCGTGTTGGTCAATTAAGGGAATAGTAGCTAAATCCATTGGCAATTGTGAGATTTTTAGTATTTCTCTAATAATTTGTCTACTTCTGTCTGTAATTCCCAATCTTTCATAGCTTGCCACTCTGCTTCACGCACCGCTAAAAAAGCTTTGGCTAACTGTGGATTTAACGCTGTTAATAAGATATCGTCTTGTTGGAGATGAGCGATCGCTTGTCCTAGATTCTCTGGTAATTGGTCTATACCATTAGCCTGACGTTCTTCTACTGACAAATATCCAGGGTCTTGATTTACAGGATTTGGTGGTGTCAAACCACGCTGCACACCATCTAGTCCCGCAGCAATTATCGCACCCAAGGCTAAATAAGGATTAGCGGCAGCATCCACAGTTTTTAATTCTAAGTGGCTGGGACAACCCAAAGCAGGGTCACTAGGCACTCTCACGGCTGCTTCTCGATTATCTAATCCCCAACAGCGAAAAGCACCACTCCAACTATGAGGACGCAGGCGACGATAGGAATTTACGCTGGGAGTAGTTAAAGCCATCAGTGCTGGTAAGTGATGTAGAATGCCAGCCATAAATTGTAATGCTGTGGGAGATAGACCAAAATTACCTTTTGTATCTGGTAAGAGATTTTTGCCATGATGCCACAAACTAAAATGAATGTGACAACCACTACCAGCCGCATCAGGGAAAATCTTAGGTAAAAAAGAAGCGGTGA
Organism: Aliinostoc sp. HNIBRCY26; assembly: GCF_050235535.1. Classification (GTDB taxonomy): domain Bacteria; phylum Cyanobacteriota; class Cyanobacteriia; order Cyanobacteriales; family Nostocaceae; genus Trichormus. Next base: position 6,105,401 of record NZ_CP189852.1, on the reverse strand, counting down.
GGTTGTGGCGTTTAGCGATCGCTTTGACAGTTTCTCGAAAAGCAATCTGCCAGTCAGCCGCTTGTAAAGCATCGGTGTAGCGCATGGAGATTTCCTGTTGACCGGGGCCAGATTCAGGATAATATTGCTCTACAGGTATACCTTGGGCGATCAGTGCATCAGCGATCGCATTAATGACTTCACAGTTGAGATCCATTGCCTGAGTAGAGGCAAAAGCTGTACTGTCGCCTGGAATAATCCCTTCAGGTGTAGGTCGCAGCAAGTAAAACTCATTTTCAAAGGCTGCTTGTACTTCCAAACCTTGAGATTTAGCGGCGGTAATCATTCGCTTTAAGAAATCGCGGGGACATAACGCCCAAGCAGCATCATTGAGTATCATATTGCCCATAACACGAGCATGACCAGGGGCATAAGGCAAAGGCTTTAAGCTAGACCAATCGGCAACTAAGCGAATTTCACCGACGGGGCCTAAATCCGTTTCTGGGACGACTCCATCATACATTACAGGCAATCCCTGTTGCCCGGCGGAAATACCCACCCCATGCTCAAAATAGTGAGAAAGCATTTCTATGTGTACAGCTTTGCCCCGAATAATATTGGCATTATCACACCAGAGAAACCGCACGAATTTTACACCAGTTTCTTGCAGAAATTTCCGTATTTTTTTGGGATGATTTTTTTCAACCATTGCTAGCTATTGATGTTAAAAACTGAACTATTTTAAAAAAGATAAACTAGGATAAAACCCTCTTTCCCTCTGCTCTGATTACAATTAATCGTAAGACACTGAGTTAATTCCTCAGAGAATTTAATTTTCAATCTGTTTTTGCAAAAAATATCTCTCATGTCCTGGCGGGTAGTCTGGCAATACACCAAATATTTGATAGCCCAAACTTTGATAAAAACCCAAGGCTTGAAAGCTAAATGTATCTAGGTAAGCGTGACCACAACCCCTTTGTTTAGCGGCTTGTTCAGCTTTCAGTAAAAGTTGCTGTCCATAGCCTTGACCCCGCAAAGACTCAGCTACCCAAAGGTGGGAGACAAACAACCATCCCCAATGTGTTTTCCCAACTAGACCACCCACAATTTCACCTTGAGCATCCCGCATGAAAACGCCTAGAGGATAAGCAATATCATCATCCTGGTAACTACCTTTGTTATATTGCAGGATTTTGCTAATTACTGTCCGAATATCTTCGGGATCAGGGTTATCTTCTACATATATTGTTACATTTGTCATTTGTGACTTAAATAAAATCCAACAAAATTTATCAGAGATTCCAGCCGCAGAGTATACTACTAAGTCCTTATCCTTAATAGGTTTGTTAGCATTACTTTGGCTTTTGTGGTTATAGAATCACAGTCAAACCTGTGTCAGTCTGACAACTATCTCAGGATAGTAAGGTAGTGACATATGATACTTGACATCGAAAAGCTCATGTTTGTCATCATCCTCAGCCTGTAGCAATTGGTGGTATTTTTATGAATTCCCGGATTCGTTTTTTGATGTGCGCTCCTGACCACTATGATGTAGACTATGTGATTAATCCTTGGATGGAAGGGAATATTCACAAATCATCACGCGATCGCGCCGTAGAACAGTGGCAAGGACTACACCAAATCCTCAAGGAACACGCAATTGTGGATTTAGTGACACCGGAAAAAGGCTGGCCAGATATGGTGTTCACGGCTAACGCTGGTTTAGTCTTAGGCGAAAATGTGGTTTTAAGTCGCTTTTTACACAAAGAGCGTCAGGGAGAAGAGCCATATTTTAAAAAATGGTTTGAAGGTAATGGTTATACAGTTTATGAATTGCCTAAAGACTTACCCTTTGAAGGTGCAGGCGATGCACTGCTAGATAGAGAAGGGCGTTGGTTGTGGGCTGGTTATGGTTTCCGTTCAGAATTAGATTCTCATCCCTATTTGGCTAAATGGCTGGATATTGAAGTTCTATCCCTGCGGTTAATCGATGAGCGTTTCTATCATTTAGATACTTGTTTTTGTCCTTTAGCTAACGGTTATTTACTCTATTATCCCGGCGCGTTTGATTCCTATTCCAACCGCCTCATTGAAATGCGTGTCGCCGCCGAAAAACGTATCGCCATAGCCGAAGCTGATGCTGTGAATTTTGCTTGTAATGCGGTGAATGTAGAAAGCATCGTGATTATGAACAAAGCCAGTGACGGTTTGAAATCTCGGCTTGCGGATGTGGGTTTCCAGGTTTTAGAAACGCCCCTTACCGAGTTCCTCAAAGCTGGTGGTGCGGCGAAATGTCTAACTTTACGTGTCACCGAACCAGTACGGGCGGAAGTTCACGCCAACGTTTCCGTTGAAAGTCGGATTATTCGCTTAGAAGGGCATTTACTTGACTCTGGTTTGATTAACCGCGCCTTGGATATGATTGTCGATACTGGCGGTAGTTTCCAAGTCCTCAATTTCAATCTGGGAGAACAACGTCAAAGTACCTCCGCCGCAGAGGTGAAAGTTTCTGCACCCTCTCATGAGGTGATGGAAGAAATTATCTCTCAACTGATTGATTTAGGCGCGGTAGACTTACCACAAGATGAACGAGATGTCAAGCTTGATCCTGTAATTCAAGATGGTGTTGCCCCTGATGATTTCTATGTCAGTACAATTTATCCCACGGAAGTCAGAATCAATGGGCAGTGGGTGAAGGTAGAAAATCAACGCATGGACGGTGCGATCGCTATCACTCGAACCCCCACAGGCTTACTAGCACGGTGTAAAATCTTACGTGACCTGAAAGTGGGTGAACAGGTGGTAGTAGATGTGCAAGGTATCCGCACCATCCGCAAGACCGAATCACGGGAACAACGCAACGCGCAAGAGTTTAGCTTCATGTCCTCCGGTGTTTCCAGTGAACGCCGTGTGGAATTAGTAGTTGAGCAAGTCGCTTGGGAATTACGTAAAATTCGGGATGCTGGCGGTAAAGTAGTTGTTACTGCTGGGCCTGTGGTAATTCACACCGGTGGCGGCGAACATCTCTCACGACTGATTCGGGAAGGTTATGTACAGGCTCTGCTGGGTGGAAATGCGATCGCAGTCCACGACATCGAACAAAATATGATGGGTACATCCCTGGGTGTAGACATGAAGCGGGGTGTAGCTGTGCGTGGTGGACATCGCCATCACCTCAAGGTAATTAATACCATTCGTCGTCATGGTAGCATTGCCAAAGCTGTAGAAGCTGGGGTAATTCGTAGCGGTGTGATGTATGAATGTGTCCGCAATCAAGTACCCTTTGTTTTGGCTGGTTCCATTCGGGATGATGGCCCCTTACCCGATACCCAAATGAATTTGATTGCAGCACAAGAAGAGTACGCCAAAAACCTCGAAGGTGCGGAGATGATTTTAATGTTGTCATCCATGCTCCATTCTATCGGCGTAGGGAATATGACCCCGGCTGGTGTGAAAATGGTCTGTGTGGATATTAACCCAGCTGTCGTGACGAAATTGAGCGATCGCGGTTCAATAGAATCAGTCGGCGTAGTCACAGATGTGGGATTATTCCTCAGTCTGTTAATCCAGCAATTAGATAAGTTGACAAGCCCCTACGTTTCTAAGGTAGGTTAATGAGGAAGTAGGGGGCAGGGGAGTAGGGAGCAGGGGAGAATTACCAGAGAACAGTAAATAAATCTCTATTTTCCCCTCATCACTCTGTCCCCTGGCTCTAATTAACTTACACAAGACGCATAAAAAGGAAATGGTAAGAGTCGCTTTAACAAGAGAGTTGCAGATTAACTGGGTGAGTTTCATCGCTGACTTTATGTTAGTGGGAATGGTTTTCGGCCCTCCTATTGCTCCTTTTTTGGCTGCGTCTGGAGTTTGGTTACTTGGGGGTATTGCGGACATCATTTATTTCATGGGTAATCATGTCTGTCCGCAACCAGATATGGGCTTAGATTTAGCACCCCCATTTATCATGGCTGTGTGTATGCGCTGTTATGGAACTGTCACAGGATTACTCATCACACGTTTGCTATATGCTGTAACTGGTGGTAGCGGATTTTATTGGCTGAGTCAATATGGTTGGAATGGTGCGGCGTTAGCTAGCGTGTTAATGATGGCGTATCCTCTGGAATTAGCAGCGCAAATTTTTGGCTTGTGGGATTTTAATAATTATTTAGTTACGCCCTTTGGATTAATTACAGGTTTAGCTTGGGGTTTGTTCATGATGCCATTTTTACATAGTTGGCAGCGTGATTGAACTAAATCAGGGGACTAAAGAATAGTAAATACTTTATTTCTTACCTTTAAGCAGCCTAATTTTGAGGATAATGAAATACTATGGCAAAAGATAGATTTCATAATATCGTCAGAAATGCCCTCGAAAAAGAGGGCTGGAAGATTACGGCTGATCCCTATGAAATTAATGTGGATGATGTGGATTTTGAGATTGATTTAGCAGCAGAGCAACTGTTAGCAGCAGAGCAAGAAGGCAAAAAAATCGCAGTAGAAATTAAAAGTTTTATTAGTCCATCAAATGTTTCAGAATTTCATACTGCCTTGGGACAGTTTTTAAACTATCGAGATGCCTTAGATAAAATTGAACCAGAACGCCAACTGTATTTAGCAGTGCGCGTCCCGATTTATGAAAGTTTTTTTCAACGGAGATTTATTGCCTCAGCAGTTGTCAAATATCAATTGCGATTGATGATTTACGATGTACAAGAAGAGGTGATTCGTCAATGGGTATAGAACAATATCGGCAATATATTCAACATCTTCTTTCCGAACGGCAAAAACGAGCCGCAATCCAACGAAGTGCCGAAGAATATGAAATACAGACAATCTTCGACAAACAGCAAGACCACTATCAATTACTTTATGTCGGCTGGCGCGGAAATAAACGCGATTTTGGCTGTATTTTGCATCTTGATATTAAAGATGGCAAAATATGGATTCAGCATGATGGTACTGAAGAAGGAATCGCTAATCGATTGGTAGAAATGGGAGTACCTAAACAAGATATTATTTTGGCGTTTCACGAACCTTATGTACGCCAATTTACCGAATTTGGAACTTGAGAAAGATTGTAGGAAATGTCATGGTGATAGTGTCAGTTTACAACTGGCGCGACTATTACAAGCTTCTAAACCACTCAGTAATACCCTCTGCTAGAGTTTTGACTAACTTCTTTTGTTCCTGGGGATTTGTCGCCTCCTCAAAGTCGTCAGGGTTGCTCATAAAACCTAACTCCAATAATACCGATGGTGCAGAATGGGGACGTGTGAGTGCTAAATTTTGCCAATACAAACCATAAGAAGGCCTACCCAAATCATTAACTAAGCGGTTGTGTAGTAAGACAGCTAGACTATGGGCTTGGGGATGATACCAATAGGTACTGATACCCCTGGTGTTTTCTGCATCACCATCATCATTGAGAGAGCGATAGTGAAAAGTAAGAGCGATCGCAGGTGATTCTTGCTCTATAATTTTCTGACGTTCTACCAGGGATAAGTCTCGATCATCTTCCCTCGTCATCACTACAATTGCACCCCGCCGCACTAATTCATCTCGCAATAGCTTGGTGACTTGCAAATTCAAGTCTTTTGCTAATAAACCAGTAGCCCCGACTGCACCCAATTCTTTACCACCATGTCCAGCATTGAGTAAAATTTTGATGCCAGATAAGGGCTTTGCAATAGAAGAATTAGCTAGATTTGGAGTTTTATCTTGCGCCCAACTCACAGTAGGAGTGATCAGAAAATTTAAAAGGCTTGCGCCTACAAAATTCAAAATTAAGAAAGTGAGACTCAACAAACCTTTTAACTTTTGCATCTGTATCAGTTTGCTCAAATATCCTATTTAACGCTTCTAAACCACTCAGTTATCCCATCTGCTAAAGTGTTAGCTAACTTTTTCTGTTCTTGGGAATTTGTCACCCACTCAAATTCATTGGGGTTACTCATAAAGCCCAACTCTAATAATACTGAAGGCGCGGTGGCTGGGCGTGTGAGTGCTAAATTATTCCAAAATACACCGTAGGAAGGTCTAGCGAGTTTCTGTACGAGATAATTGTGCATAAACACAGCTAAACTGTGTGCCTGGGAATTATACCAAAAAGTACCAACGCCCTGAGTATTTTCCGCATCGCCATTATCTGGGAGAGAATTGTAATGGATAGAAAGGGCGATCGCAGGTGATTCTCGATTGATAATTGCTTGACGCTCTGGTAAAGACACATCCCGATCATCTTCCCTCGTCATCACCACCGTGGCACCACGTTTGACTAATTCCTCCCGCAACAGCCGAGATACAATCAAATTCACATCTTTTTCTAAATATCCAGTCGGCCCAGCTGCACCAGATTCTTTACCACCATGACCAGGATCTAGTAAAATCTTGATACCGGATAGGGGCTTTTGCCTATTCTGCTTGATAACAGGCGCATGACGTAAAGCCAAAACCAGGGTTGTACCGTTATATCTCAGCTTGTATCCCCATTGTTGACGTTTTTTGAGGTTAAAGGTGTATTTTACCTGTCCTGGGGCTACCTGCTGCCAATCTAGGCGAGAAATTAAGGGGTCATCATCCAGGCGAATAATATCAGTTTGGGCAGTGGTGTTGTAGAGTGTGAGGCTCAAAGTTTGCTCACCTTGCTCTACACTCACAGGGACAGGAGCTTGTAGAGGGAAAACCATCTCTGTTGTATCGGGAAGTCTCCGATATCCCACACTGCGAATGATTGCGCGTGGCGGAATTGCTCCTGGTAAAGTCCTGGTTTCTTTGCTATTAATCCAGCCACCATAGTCTAAACGCAACCATTCACCCTCTATTCCTGTGACAGTTCCCCTTGTTCCCTGGGGTAATGGAGTTAGCCGAGAATAATCTGTACTAGGGCCAGTGCGAGCCACACCAGCTTCTGGTGTCACCTCTATGACTGGTAACTGCGTTGGTGAGAGGATTGTGACTTTACCATTTCCTGGTTGAGCGATCGTCTTACCATTTAAAGTTAACTGAAATTCCGGTTTACCCAGATCAACACTATTTTGGCTTGAATCAGGAATAAAGTCACCAGAAATGATGTTATTCCCGATCAAAAAGGAGAAAGAGTTATCAGATTGGACAGTGGTGCAGCCCTCATACTTGTCGGCATTAGACTGGGTATTAGGTTGGTTTTGTCCCGTCAAAACAGCCAAATTACTTGGTAGTTGTGCTTGTTGTGGTTGAGGTAAAAGTCTCACAGTCTGATTCGCCAATTTCACAGAGACACTGGCGTTAGGTGGTGCAACTGCGCTAAAACAAATTAGTTCTCCCGGTAGTCTGGCGATGTCAGCCACTGGAGTCAGAGAACCTTGAGCAAAAGCTAATCCCTGTGGAATTTCCGGCTGGTTGCTAATCCTGTTCACTTTCATCTCCAGCACTTGATTTTGGTGACGGATGGTAAAAATATTCTCTCCCAACTTTAAGGGAAAGCTAGGTGCAAAGTGACCATCTCGACTGCGGCTTATTGGCTTACCATTAATGAGAACTTGTCCATTAGGTGGTGCTGTACCAATAAAGAAGATTTTTTCCGCACTTGTCTGATGGTTAGTGGGAGGGTAAACAACTTTCAATGGTGTTGGTTGAGCCAATGCTACAGAGGAGGTGAGAAAGCAGCTTAAGATTACTGAGACAAGGATTTTTTTCACAGCAAGATCACAGAAAATTTCATGATGTGACACCAATTCACGAAAATTTTGCCACAGAATTCAAAATTACTGGTAAATGCCGGATTTCTAAATGTTAAATTTTGAATTTTGTAGCAAGATCCCGTAGGGTACGCGTGAATTTTGAATTGGTAAGACGGGATGTTCTTTTGGAAGTTATTTTTAGCAGTCGATGGCAATTCAAACTACTATGACTAAGTTTATCTTTGTAACTGGAGGGGTAGTTTCCAGTATTGGCAAAGGCATTGTAGCAGCAAGTCTAGGCCGTTTACTCAAATCACGAGATTATTCGGTGTCGATTTTGAAACTCGACCCTTATATTAATGTTGACCCAGGAACTATGAGTCCTTTTCAACATGGGGAAGTGTTTGTTACCCAAGATGGTGCGGAAACCGATTTAGACTTGGGACATTATGAACGCTTTACCGATACTTCGATGTCACGGCTAAACAGCGTTACCACCGGCTCAATTTATCAAGCAGTGATCACCAGAGAACGCCGGGGCGACTACAATGGCGGTACAGTACAGGTAATTCCCCACATTACTAATGAAATCAAAGAACGGATTTTGTTGGTGGCGAAAGCAACAAATCCCTCAGTAGTGATTACAGAAATTGGCGGAACTGTCGGAGATATTGAATCTCTACCATTTTTGGAAGCAATACGCCAATTACGCAAAGAGGTAGGACGGCAAAATGTGCTGTATATGCACGTTACCTTAGTACCTTACATTGCTTCGGCTGGGGAAATGAAAACCAAGCCGACACAGCACTCTGTTAAGGAACTCAGATCAATTGGCATTCAACCAGATATTTTAGTTTGCCGGAGCGATCGCCCCATCCCAATGGGACTAAAACAAAAAATGTCAGAGTTCTGTGATGTCCCTGTTCAATGTGTCATCACTTCCCTAGATGCTAGCAGTATCTACGAAGTACCACTGATTCTAGAACGGGAAGGACTGGCACAACAAGCCCTAGATTTGTTGCAAATGGAACAACGCCAGCCCAATCTAGAGCAGTGGCAAACGATGGTAGAACGGTTATACAGTCCTAAACACCCTGTAGAAATCGCTATTGTCGGTAAATATGTCAGATTGAGTGATGCGTATTTATCCGTAGTAGAAGCACTGCGTCACGCAGCATTTGCCACACATGGAGATTTGCGCCTACGCTGGGTAAACTCCGAAGACTTGGAAAATCAACCAGCCGAAAAATATTTGGCTGGTGTAGATGGTGTGCTTGTACCTGGTGGTTTTGGTACAAGGGGGGTAGATGGCAAAATTGCCGCCATTAAATATGCCCGCGATCGCCAAATTCCTTTCCTCGGTTTATGCTTGGGAATGCAGTGTGCTGTAATTGAATGGGCAAGAAATGTCGCTGATTTAGCTGGTGCTAACAGTGCAGAATTTGATCCCTCCACCCAATACCCAATTATTAACCTGCTACCAGACCAGCAAGATGTTGTAGACTTAGGCGGAACGATGCGTTTAGGGGTATATCCTTGTCGTATCCTTCCCAATAGTTTGGCATCCAGGCTTTACCAAGCAGAAGTCATTGACGAACGCCATCGCCATCGCTACGAGTTTAATAACGCATATCGACAGCTGTTATTAGATTCTGGCTATGTAATCAGTGGAACTTCTCCTGACGGACGCTTAGTAGAGATTGTAGAATTACCGCAACACCCATTTTTTATTGCGTGTCAATTCCACCCGGAATTCCAATCTCGTCCTAGCAACCCCCATCCTTTATTCCAAGGATTTATGCAGGCTGCGATCGCTCGTAATCATCCCACTACTAGTATCCAAACACCTGTAGAGGTATCTTAGACAATTTACAATCCCCTACATTGATCCAAGGAAAAAGCATCTACCGAATTAAACATAGATTTTTGCAATTGTGCATCAACAAACAACAGCACTAAACTTATGACAGGGAAAACAGAGAAGTGGGGAGATTTTCTTGGCTCCCGACTTCCAAGGAACAGGGAAGAGGAAACAGAGAGAAGTGGGGAGATTTTCTTGGCTCCCAACTTCAACAGAATAGGGAACAAATTTAAAAGTTTCTCGGCATCAAGCTTGATTCTGAAAATCTGTACTGCCTTGACCTGTAATCTGCTGTATGAAATCTAGTGATTTCGTAAAATACAGGGTAAACATCAATCATGAACTTGGGACTTGAGGAGATGTTGTGGCGTACTGGGTAAAAGTTTTTTATGAGAGGAAAGAATATGTGATTAATTTTGACCGTGTTAATGCTTTTTGTTATGAAAAAAACGGCAGAGTAACCTTCTGGTTGCCTGATAGTGCCATTCCCGTAGTGATTAACCCGCAAAGTAATCTAGAAGATTATCAAAAAATTCTAGACTATATAGAGAAAGTTACTGGATTAGAAGTGGAAAATGCCTATTGGGTGAAAATCCTTTATGAAAGAAATGAATATGTGATTAATCTCAATTGCATTAGTTCTTTTTGTCAAGAACAAAATGGCAGGATAACCTTTTGGCTACCAGATGGAACTATCCCCATAGTCATTAACCCTGTAAATAATCCAGAGTCATACAACAAAGTATTACAGTTTGTGCAGAAGACTACGGGGTATTCTTTTTCTTAGTCAATAGTCAATAGTCAATAGTCAATAGTCAATAGTCAATAGTCATTAGTCATTAGTCATTAGTCATTAGTCAGCACCGGCTAAACGCCGCGCTACCGCTAACAGCACTCAGCACTTAGCACTCATTACTCATTTCTTGTCCCCCTGCCTCCTGCCCCCTGCCCCTCTGCCTTCTTCCACGCTAACTTGGCTGCTCCTACCATCCCGGCGGAATTACCTAGCTGTGCGGGGAGAATTTGTAAGCCTGCGCGGGATGTGGGCATGACTCGCTTTTCAATTTCTGCTTTGACGGCTGGGTAAAAAAACTCGAAGCTAGCACTAACACCACCACCAATGACGATCGCTTCTGGTGTTAAAACGTAAATTAAACTGGTTAAACCAATACCTAAGTATCTACCGTATTCTTGCCAAAATTCTAAAGCTTTGATATCTCCGGCTTGCGCCCGCATTCCTAATTCTATAGGTTCACAGCCAGTCATGCGGCGAATGGCTTGAACCGAAGTATATTGTTCTAAAGAACCTGGATTACCACTCTTACACATTGGCCCATCAGGTTGGAGTGTAATTAATCCCAGTTCTCCGGCTGCACCTTGATGTCCGACAAACAAATTACCATCAAGGATAATCGCACCGCCTACACCAGTTCCCAAAGTCAGCATCATAAAATTGCGAAACTGAGTACCTGCACCTAACCAAGCCTCGGCGACACCTGCACAATTAGCATCATTCTCGATAATAGTCGGTTTGCCAGTTTTGGTTTCTAACCAATCAGCTAACGGGATATTCAGCCATCCTGGTAAATTAATCGCAATTTGGGCGATGCGTCCTGTAGCATCAGCCGGGCCAGGAGTACCCACACCAATAGCTATAGTTTGATTATCTGGGTCAACTTGTGCGATCGCATCCACCATCACCGCCAACACAGCCTCCGGTGTTGCTGGTTGGGGTGTGGCGACAGTCAAAGATTGCAGACAACTACCATCTTGACTAAATCGCCCCAATTTAATCGCAGTTCCCCCTAAATCAATCCCAATTACTTGAGAATTTTCCACTTTCAAAGCCTCACACAACAATCAATCAGCTAGCAGTGACGTAGCTGATTAAAGTTTCCCCTATTCCCTTTCACACAAGCATACTAGCTTTTTTGAGCCTCTCCACTCACAAATGAGTTGAAGTCATCAGTCTGTTTTGCAGGGACACTAAAATTAGTAGCAATAGTAGGACTCAAATTTGATTGTTCCCGCCAAGCTGTTACAGGCGCACCGTGTAAAATCCCCGCTAAAGTCACAGAAAGCATAAACCCACCAGCCGCCGCCGCAATTAAAGAAATGTTGTCTTTCACTCTAATCTCTCAGTCATTTATAAAGTATTGAGCAAATTCAAAATGTCAGAATTCTAAAAACAATTTTGAATTTTGAATTTTTAATTTTGAATTCCCCTCTAAGGGGTTGACTATTTCCGGTTTCCATTTTCTCCCCGTAATTTAGGATTGACAAATTCATTTAACCCCTCACCGAGTAGTGATAACCCTACCACCATCAAAGTCATCGCCAAACCAGGAAACAGAGTAGTCCACCAAACACCAGTAGGTAAAGCTTCTAGTGCTTGTTTTAAATCATGTCCCCATTCGGGTACTTCTTCCGGTAAGCCTAACCCTAAAAAGCCTAAACCACCAAGCACCAAAATTGCGTCGGCGGCGTTGAGAGTGAAAAGTACGGGTACACTTTGAATGACATTCAAAAACAGATAGCGAGACAACACAACCCAAGTAGAAGCACCCATTGCTTGAGCCGCTTCAATAAACACTTCCGTCTTGACGCTGACCGTGTGATTACGGACGACTCGGTAATATTGGGGGATGTATGCAATACTAATAGCGATCGCTGCGTTGAATATGCCTCGTCCCACAACAAACGCCAGTGTCACCGAAAGCAGCAGTCCTGGTAAGGTGTAGATGCTATCCATGAGAAACAGCAACATCTTATCTAACCTACCACCGAGGTAGCCACTTAACATTCCCAGAGGTACACCAACCACCATACTGAGTGCAGTAGCTAAAATCACCACTTGCAAAGCCGCTTGTGCGCCAAATATCGTGCGGGAGAACACATCATGTCCTAAGCGACTAGTACCAAACCAGTATTTAGCAGAAGGTGCTGCTTGTATTGGGTTAGAGAGGAATTCTTTCGGATTTTGTAGCCATCCCCAGGATTGCAATACAGGTGCAAAGAAAGCCAGAAAAATGAAGAATAAAGTAATGGCTAACCCAATCAACATTAATCTTTGGGAAAGACTGGGATTTTTAGCAAAACTCACCAACTTTGGCAGACGACGTTTAGTGATGGTCATGGGCAATATGAGAAGCAAAATACGCTGACCATTGTAATGATTCGTTAGTCAATAGTCATTAGTCAACAGTCAATAGTCATTAGTCATTAGTCATTAAGTAGAACGGTGTAAATAATCCAAGGTTTGTAGTGTACCCCTCCGGGGAAGCAAGCTACGCGCAAGCGTCTCGTAGAGAGGACTTTAGTCCTCTGATAAGGACTGAAGTCCTTACTACGAACTAGATTCCAATCTTTTTACATTACTTCACATAGTTTGGTTTTTTCAAGTCGTTCTACTTAGTCATTAGTCATTAGTCATTAGTCAGTGGGGGCGGGTTCTTCAAGATATTATTGTGGTTAAATGCCTTTGGGCAGACGGCCTTAGAAAATGCTTGCGGACTCGTACTGACGGGGGTTAGTGGTAACGCTAATCTAATTCAGTGGGTTTGAAGTAAGAATCTCCCGCTACACCGCGCAAGCGGTGTAGCGGCGAGAGTGTCAAAAATACTTGAGTTGAATCTGAATATTGGTGTTGGGGCCGGCTAATATGAAAGCGGCTTCGCTGAATTCGGGTGCTTTGGTGCGAACTTCAGGGTTTCTGGAAAAGCCAAAGCCTTCTAAGGGTATACCGAGATTATTTGTGTTTAAGGTGCGATCGCTATTTTGATCATGAATCACAGCCACAGCATAACTACCAGCTTGTAAGTTGTCAAAGCTCACTTTTACCGGAGTTTCACCAATTGTAGTACACTGACTCTGGACAACACGTTTGGGATCGCTGGGAAATCCTTTACTAGCAGTAAAGACGCTAGCGCAAATTTGACCTTTTTGATTTTTCAAGCCATCAATTTCTACAGTCAGCTTGCCATTAAAGTTTGCTTTTACACTTGATGACCACGTTAAACCTCCCAACGCTGCAAGCAGCATTACGCTAACTGTCATTTTTTTCAGCATAAGATTTTTAGTTAAAACAAATACCAACAGTGAGTGCAGATTCATACTGACACGGAACTGTCAATCTAGGCAAGGGAGACAAGGTAGAAGTAATGAGTGCTGAGTAATGAGTGCTGAGTGCTGAGTGCTGTTAGCGGTAGCGCGGCGTTTAGCCGGTGCTGAGTGCTGACTAATGACTAATGACTAATGACTATTGACTATTGACTATTGACCATTGACTATTGACCATTCGGAATATGAATAATGAACTCAGCACCTCTGCCTACTGTTGATACACAGTAAATTTGTCCCCGATGTTTCTCTACAATAATTTGATGACATATTGATAAACCTAATCCTGTGCCTTTACCTACTGGTTTGGTGGTAAAAAATGGGTCAAATAATCTTGTTTTCACATCTTCGGGAATTCCTGGGCCATTATCAGCTATGCGAATCATGATTTGCTGATTATTCATGCTTTCAGTCCGAATCTGAATTTGTGGCTGAGTCAATGATTCTGGACTGTTACTCATAGATTCTTCCAAGGCATCAATTGCATTGGCAATGAGGTTCATAAAAACTTGATTGAGTAAGCCAGGATAACAATCTACTGGGGGGATATTACCGTATTCTTTAATAATTCTGATACCAGGATGCTGGTGATGAGGTTTGAGGCGACTTTGTAAGATTAACAGTACACTATCAATACCTTCATGAAGGTCTACTGTTTTTTTGTCAGATTCGTCTAAACGGGAGAAATTACGCAAAGAACGCACAATTTGATCGATGCGTCCACAACCTGTTTTCATGGAAGTTAAAAGCCTTGGAAGATCACTCATCATAAACTCAAATTCATTTTGAGCGATCGCATGGGCAATTTCTTCTACTGGTTGGGGGTAATGTTGGCGATATAAGTTAATCAAGTCACATAGATCATCAATATATTCCAGGGCGTGAACCAGATTACCAGCAATAAAATTGACGGGATTATTGATTTCGTGAGCAATACCTGCTACCAATTGACCTAAAGATGCCATTTTCTCATTTTGTAATAATCTGCTATAGTTTTTCTTTAAATCCCGAAACCCGGCTTTGGCTAATTCTGATTGTTCTTCTACACGCTGTAACTGAGTCAGGGTCAGAGCATGAATTTGGGAGTTAGCTAATAGTAGTTGATGAAAATCGATGATGCCGTATTTACCGGACTGAGTTCTAATAATGATTGGTTCGTAAACAAGTGCAGGCGATCGCTGCAATGCTGCCTGAGTTGCTTCTACAATTGTCATATCTTGGTCAAAGACACTCACTTCAGGCTGAAGAAAATTATACAAAGTTTCAATGGGACGCATAGAGAACAACCCGAAACTATAAGGACGACTCATATGCTCAAAAAATCTCTGTCGTGAAATCATCCCGACAAAATATCGATTTTTAGTCAAAATAATTCCTGGTAATAATGTTTCGGCTTCAAATGCTTTAATTAATGTATTTCCTGGGAGATTTAGCTCAATTTGGATTTCCCAAATGGGTAGTTCTTGTAAAGTCGAATCCAATTGCAAGCTCATTTCACTAGCATCATTCATGCTATGGATAGCAAGCATAATCTCCATCCTTTTCGCTTGGTGCTGTATCGCTTTTAGTTGCGTCATAGGGCATTGCATATTTGCAGAATGACTTGATTGGTTTTGTAGGATGGGCATCTTGCCATTCCCTAATATTTCGGGGTGGGTAAGATGCCTACCCTGCAAGATTCATCCCTGAATTCAGCAACACCCTTGGAAGAAATCTTTCTCTCGTTCCAGTACAAATTACTAGAACCAACATGATTACTAGATTCAGTCTTCCCAAAATCGCTTTACAAATTTTAATCACAGCTAGAATTTGGCTCAACTTTACTCAATCTTTACAGACCGACTTTTCTGAAAAAAGGAAAAGTTGATAACTAATACCCAGTCCCTAATCCTTCCCATGCGTGAGACAATCAGGTAACACAATCGCAATACAAGCGGTTATACCAATTTGGGATTTGGGATACTTCTCTTCGAGACGCTCCGCGAACGACAAGTGATACAGTGAGCCTGTCGAACTGCTCAGTACAAGTTTGGGATTTGGGATTAAAAGCCTAGATTCTCAGACTATTCCAGAATCTCGAAACAATACTACCTATCCCAATTCGGTATTAAAGTACGGAAGGAACAAGATGTCAGAGAATTTTAGAAGTAAAGTTGTCACACAGGGAGTACAGCGATCGCCCAATCGCGCTATGCTGCGTGCAGTAGGTTTTCAAGATGAAGACTTCAACAAAGCAATTGTCGGGATTTCTAACGCCTACAGTACGATCACTCCCTGTAATATGGGCATTAATCAATTAGCCCAAAGAGCCGAGGCGGGGATAAAAAAAGCGGGAGCCATGCCCCAAATGTTCGGTACAATCACCATTAGTGATGGTATTTCGATGGGAACAGAAGGGATGAAATATTCCCTCGTCTCACGAGAAGTTATTGCTGACTCCATTGAAACCGCCTGCAACGGTCAAAGTATGGATGGTGTGATTGCCATCGGTGGCTGTGATAAGAATATGCCAGGGGCAATGATTGCTATGGCAAGAATGAATATTCCAGCTATCTTTGTGTATGGTGGCACAATTAAACCCGGACACTACAACGGCCGCGACTTAACTGTTGTCAGTTCCTTTGAGGCTGTGGGTCAATACAGTGCGGGTAAAATTGACGACACCGAACTCATCGCAGTAGAACGCAATGCTTGTCCAGGTGCGGGTTCTTGCGGTGGGATGTACACAGCTAACACCATGTCTTCAGCTTTTGAAGCGATGGGGATGAGTTTACCCTATTCTTCTACCATGTCGGCGGAAGATGACGAAAAAGCCGATAGTACCGAAGAATCAGCGAAAGTATTAGTAGAAGCGATTCGCAATCAACTATTACCCCGGCAAATTATCACGCGCAAATCTATAGAAAATGCTATTTCCGTAATTATGGCTGTGGGTGGTTCAACAAATGCTGTATTACATTTTCTCGCGATCGCGCGGGCGGCTGGTGTAGAACTAAATATAGATGATTTTGAAACTATCCGTGGTCGTGTCCCCGTTTTATGTGACTTGAAACCCAGTGGCCGCTATGTCGCCACAGACTTGCATAAATCTGGTGGCATTCCCCAAGTGATGAAAATGCTACTTGTGCATGGGTTACTTCACGGAGATTGCATTACTATTACTGGCAAAACTGTCGCTGAAGTTTTAGCAGATATCCCCGACGAACCACCCGCCGGACAAGACGTGATTCGTCCTTGGAATAACCCCATGTACGCGCAAGGTCACTTAGCTATCCTCAAAGGGAACTTGGCAACAGAAGGTGCGGTAGCTAAAATTACTGGGGTGAAAAATCCCAGCATTACCGGCCCTGCAAGGGTATTTGATTCCGAAGAAGAATGTTTAGACGCTATCCTGGCAGGTAAGATTAAAGCCGGAGATGTGATTATTATTCGCTACGAAGGCCCCAAAGGCGGCCCTGGGATGCGGGAAATGTTAGCACCCACCTCTGCAATTATTGGTGCAGGTTTGGGTGATAGCGTGGGATTAATTACCGATGGACGCTTTTCCGGTGGGACTTACGGCATGGTAGTGGGACACGTTGCACCAGAAGCTGCCGTTGGTGGTGCGATCGCTCTAGTAGAAGAAGGTGATAGCATCACAATTGATGCTCATTCTCGCCTATTACAAATCAACATCTCTGATGCAGAATTAGCCAGTCGTCGTGCCAAATGGCAACCCCGTCCACCCCGTTACACAAAAGGTATCTTAGCGAAATACGCTAAGTTAGTCTCTTCTAGTAGTGTCGGTGCTGTCACAGATTTGGATTTGTTTAATTAACCTCAGTTTGGGTTAAGTTAACGTAAAACCTAACCCCCTAACCCCCTTCCCTAGTAGGGAAGGGGGAAATTTAAAGCTTCTCTTTACTCCCCCTGCTCCCCCTGCTCCCCCTGCTCCCCCTGCTCCCTGCCCCCCTGCTCACTACAGCGACTGTATATTCTTTTAGTTGGAAGTCCCTAGAGGGTAATTTCAGCTTTCATCACAGTAGTATCGCTGGTAGCTTCCACATGAAAGCCGAGTTTTTCACAGACTCTTTGCATCCCATAATTATCAGCTAGGATATCAGCCCTGATGTGGGTGATTTGCTCATCACGCCCGACTTGTAGAAGTCGCTTGACGAGTTCTGTACCTATGCCTTGACATTGATAGCGATCGCTAACTAACATTGCAAATTCAGCAGCATTTGTCCCATGCAATTTACTCAATCTTCCCACTGCTAAAATTTGCCGTGTTCCGGTTTGAGCATCTTGATGTTCTACCACTAACGCCATTTCGCGGTCATAATCAATAAAGCAGATACGGGTTAACCGTTCGTGGGTGATGCGATGGCTTAATTTCATCATGTGGAAGTAGCGAAAATAAACGCTTTCTTCAGAAAGTGTCTCGTGAAATTTCACCATCAATGGTTCGTCTTCGGGACGAATGGGACGGATAGTTACAGGTGTACCGTCTTTCATCGTCCACTCTCCTACATATTGTGTAGGATAGGGACGAATGGCTAACTTGGGTAATTGCGCTTCTGTGATTTCCGACTCATGCAGCACTACCCGCGCATCTAAAGCAATTAATCCGCCATTACCTTGATTGTGTGGACTGGGAGGAGTCGCCAACAAGGGATTAATATCAATTTCTTTAATCCAACGTTGTTCAACTACCAAGTGACTAAACGCCACTAATAGTTGTTCTAGGGCATCCATATCAATACTTTGCCTACCCCGCACACCTTTGAGGGCTTTGTAAATTTTAGTGTGTTCCATCATCCGCCGCGCCAAAGTTGTGTTTAGGGGAGGTAATGCGATCGCTCTATCTTGAAATACTTCTACTAATTGTCCCCCAGTCCCAAACAACAACACTGGCCCAAATTGCGGATCTAAACTACTACCAATAATCAGTTCATAGCCATCCATTTTCACCATTGGCTGCACAGTCACACCCAGAAAATGAGGTAACTGTTGACTATTGACTATATTTGCTACTTTTTCGCACACATTGGCTTCTATCGTCCGATAGGCGCGCCTGACTGCATCAGCATCTTGTAAATTTAACTGGACACCACCAACATCAGTCTTATGGGTGATGGTTTGGGAATAGAGTTTCACCACCACTGGATAACCCAAATTTTCTGCACATCGCACTGCTTCATCTTCAGTAGCAGCGACGCAAGTGGCAACAATGGGAATACCATAGGCAGCTAAAATCTGTTTTGATTCATATTCCGTTAAAATTGTCCTTCCTGCCTGACGCGCCGAGGAGATAATATTTTCTACTAAGTTGCGATAGGGAATACCATTACCCGCGTCAATTGCTGGTAATACTGGCGTTTCGTAGATACCGCGCAGGTTATAGCTAGATTGCCACATATAACTAAACACTCGCGCCGCCGTATCTGGGTAAGGATAAGTGGGGATGCGTTGACGATTTAGCATGATTTCCCCTTCTGCGACATCTGCACCCCCCATCCAACTGGCAAGGATGGGTTTACCTGGGATTTGGGCGTAGGGTTTTAACTGTTCTGCGGTTTGCGTGGGGTCAGTCATTGCTTGGGGTGTGAGAATCACCAAAAGACCATCACTGTTGGGATCTTTCGCCGCAATTTCCAAAGCTTGGGTATAGCGTTGGGGATCAGCATCACCCAGAATATCAATCGGATTATTATGACTCCAGTGTTGAGGAAGAATTTTGTTCAGGGATTCTATAACTTCTGGTGAAATCGCTGCTAGTTCGCCGCCAGTTTCAATTAAAGCATCGGTCGCCAGTACCCCAGGCCCCCCAGCATTGGTGAGAATTGTTAATCTTGGCCCTTGCGGACGGGGTTGTTTTGCTAGTACCTCCGCCATATCAAACAAATCAGAAATACTGTTAACCCGCAACACCCCACAACGCCGGAATGCTGCATCTAAAACGGCATCACTACCAGCTAAAGCCCCGGTGTGGGAAGCGGCGGCTTTGGCGGCGGCGGCTGTACGTCCGGCTTTAATCACAATAATCGGTTTTGTCAATGCAACTTCTCGCGCGGCGGAGATAAAAGATCGGGCATCACCAATAGATTCCATGTAGATGACAATACTTTTGGTTTGGGGGTCATCACCCAGGTAATAAATCAGGTCTCCCCAACCTACATCCAACATTGAACCGATGGAAACGAAAGCACTAAACCCGACATTTTCCCGCACACTCCAATCTAGAATGGCGGTACACAACGCCCCACTTTGACTGAGAAAACCCACATTCCCAGAACGCGCCATTGCACTGGCAAATGTAGCATTTAAACCACTTTGGGGACTCATCACACCCAAACAATTCGGGCCGATAATGCGGATTCTACCTCGTCGCGCTTGGGTTAAGATTTCCTGTTCTAAAGCAATTCCCTCCGCGCCAGCTTCCTTAAAACCAGCCGAAATAATAATTGCTCCCTTCACCCCTGCATCAACACACTCAGCAATTACACTGGGAACTGTGGGGGCTGGGGTAGCAATTACTGCTAAATCTATTTGTTCTGGAATTTCGGCAATTGAGGGATAGGCTTTGATTCCGAGGACACTATGGCGTTTGGGATTGACAGGGAAAACTGTACCGCCAAAGGGACTGCTAATTAAATTCCATAAAATCGTGCGTCCAACGCTACCGGCTTTTTCACTCGCACCAATGACGGCGACGCTTTGGGGTGCAAAAATGGCATGGAGAGGATTGACCTTCTCTGCCTGCAAAATATCATAAGCGCGATCAACGTTGGTAGTAGGCTTAAGAGATTGTGGCATCAATCCTCCAGATGATTAATTGTGATGAGTGCTGAGTGATGAGTGCTGAGTGCTGAGTGCTGAGTGATGAGTGCTGGGTGCTGAGTGCTGAGTGATGAGTGCTGAGTTTTGAGTGCTGAGTGATGAGTTTTGAGTGCTGAGTTTTGAGTGCTGAGTGATGAGTGTTTGGTAATCAATGAAGCTATAGGAATCGTATTTAATTTCTGCGAAGCTAGGTACACTTTTATTTCGTCTTCCCCGTTCCCTGTTCCCTCCCTATGCAAATAATTTCAATAATCAAGTCGGATTCCTACATCTAAACCACTTCTTGAACTTCTACCCAATAGGTGTGAATTCTGTCCAAAATTTGAATGATTTTTAATAAGGCTAGTGATTTACCGATTTCAGCAATTCGGGAGAGGCGATCGCCAATTTCAAAGTTAAATCCTGGTATCGTTACTAACCAAGCCGTCGGACAATAACCGTATAAAGCCTGAGTTAAAGCTAACAGCGATCGCGGATCACAAATATGAACGCTGTTATCTAAATCATCCGCCGGCGAGAGGGGTTGTATTTGCACATCCCAGTCGTTGGTAGGTAAACAAGCATCTACAAATATAGCTAAATCTGTTTTTGCTAAGGACGCTGCTAAATCTGGGGTTAGTTGTTGTATTGCCAAGGATTTTACAGATGGTAAATGCCAATTAGCAATTTCATTGGCTATTTGCTGTCCTATGCCATCATCGCTTCTCAGTTCGTTACCATATCCGATTACCATCACAGTCTTATTCATTGTTTAACTCTCTAGATATCAAAAATTGCAGATTTCAGGATGTAGTAAAAGTCAGCAAATTTATCAGTATTCTTTTATTAAGGTGTTCAATTTGCAACAATAAACGAACAATTTGAGGAAGTTGTGAGGGATGGGAAATAAGCAGGGGAGGCAGGGGAAGTTGGGGAAGCAGGGGAGGAAAAAGGGTTATTTTTCGGTAATTCTTCTCTCCTCCAGCCCACCTGACTCAACCTAAAAATTTCTTAACCGAACGGTATTGCTTACACCCCCACACCCCTACACCCTTATCCCATTTCACGAAAAACCTGATACAGATGTAAACCCTGAAAGTTTTGCTGCATCTAAGTTTTTTAATTGCGAATTGCGAATTGCGAATTGTGAATTGGTATTACACCCTTATACCCTTACACCCCCAAATCCTGAGTTTTTCGATTTTTTAATTTTTTATTTGAAATTACCACCTAGCAGCTATGGTAATTCTATGATTAACTTGTGTAGCGCAACACAATCAAACACCGACCCAATATTCTGATGTGAGGCTGTTTTATGTCTGAAGTTAATTACCAACAGCCAATTAGTACGGTAGCCACTCTGATGGAAAAGTACCATCTGGGTGAGAGGGATTTTAGCCGAGCCGAATTAGGTGATGCGGATTTGCAAGGCGTGAACTTGAAAGGCTCTGATTTGAGTTACGCTGATTTGAGTACAGCTAATCTCAGTGGTGCAAATCTGAGGGGTACTGATTTGAGCTTTGCTGATTTGAGTCAAGCCAATTTACAAAATGCAGACTTACGAGGAGCAATGTTAATGTCGGCGGATTTGCGTCACGCCAACTTGCAAGGAGCAATGCTAGAAAAAGCTGATTGCGATCGCAATACCCATTTTCCTACCAACTTTGACCCCATAACCGCCGGTTTGCAGCACAAAGATTAGTCTTCAGCAACACAGGAAAATTCGGGACAAAGGGCAGGGGGCAGGCTTCCGCCGTGAGCGTCAGCCGAACGGGGGCAGGGGGGAGAATAGGGTATTCTTAAAGAAATCCTGAAGTTTCTCATAGTTAATGACAAAAGTTACTTTCAGGTAGAGAAAATGTGTAATTATTACTAACGAGATTACACATATTCAATGAATAGAGTTAATTAGGTGTTGCTTCACCACAGGCTACAAAAATTACAAAAATCTCCCCATTGTCTCACAGCGACAACAATCTTGGCTGTGACGACATCTGTCATACTAAATCACAGTCAATCTGCTGTAGCAGAGATTATTGAAGATAAAACATTACCCGATAATTCTCAAGTTACCTTATCTCGTGAGACTTTCTTAATTGAAGGTGGCACTCAGATTGGGAATAATCTATTTCACAGTTTTTCTGAGTTTTCTTTACCAGAAAATTACATAGCTTACTTTAACAATCATACTGATATTCAAAATATTTTCAGTCGTGTTACAGGAAACAAACCATCGTATATCAATGGGTTAATTCAGGTAAATCCTAGAGCTAATCTATTTTTGATTAATCCTAATGGTATCAGTTTCGGTGCTAAGGCTAGACTGCAAATCGGCGGGTCGTTTTTTGCTAGTACCGCTAATAGTATTAATTTTAATAATGGTGAAAAATTTAGTACCAAACCCGAAGAAAGTTCACCTTTACTGACAGTTAAAACTCCCATCGGCTTACAAATTGGCATAAATAAAGAAAAGCCTCTGACTCAAGTGGAAACGCTGGAAACACCCATTGGGTTAGAATTCACTGCCAAGCCAGGAAATATCACTGTTCAAGGCGAACCTCTGTTAGATAGAGCTGACTTGCAAGTATCCTTTGATCAAACATTAGCTTTAGTGGGTGGCGATATATTTTTAGAAAATGCCGATTTGAGTATCTCAAAGTTTGGGGGCAGAATAGAATTAGGCAGTTTATCATCAGCAGGTTTTGTCGGCTTAACATCTACGAAATTAGGCACTATTCTTAATTTTGACCAAGCACCTGATTTGGGTAATATTCAGATATCCTCAGCAACAAATATAAATTCTTTGGGTGCATTGCAAGTTGTAGGGAGAAATATTTTTATTAATGGCGGCACATTAAAAGCCCAGACTGATATAAATTTGCTGGCGACAGAAAACATCCAACTATCTCGTGACAGTTCCATTCACTCAGAAGTCTCTGGGAGCAATAGCGGCAATTTCAACGTCAATACGCAAAATTTGTTAATTCAAGATGGCTCTTATCTGGGCATAGATAAAGGTAACTTGACTATCAACGCATCAGGGAAAGTACAACTCAACAGCAACCCAGACACCACTGTACAGCGTTCTAGTCGGCTCTTTGCCACAGCTTCGGGAGATATTAACCAACAAGTAGGAAATTTAACTATAAATACTCGCCATTTAGTAGTAGAAAATGGTTCGCAAATTCTCACTAATTCTTCTGGAAGTGCGGCTCCTAGTTTATTAAGTTATGATCAGGCGATCGCCACAGTTGCAAGAAGTAATTTAACTATCAATGCTACTGAATCCGTCACTTTATCTGGGAGTACATTAAATGAACTAAATCCCAGTGGTTTGTTTACTAGAACTTTTGAAGGTGGAGATAGTGGAAATATCACCATTAACACCAAAGTTTTGTCTCTTACAGATGGCGCACAGATAGCCACCAATAATTTTAGTGAAGGTCAAGCTGGTAAATTAAGCATTAATGCTACAGATAAACTAGAAATTATTGGTACTTCACCCAGAGGCAAAATTCCTGCTGATTTCCTCAGTGGAGAAATTTTAGTAGATGATCCCGCCCCTGATGCTTCTTTAATATCTTTATCTTCTGCTCAAGGCTTGAGAATTAAAAGCACTCTACCTAGTGGTTTATTTACTAACGCGCCTGGAACGGGAGACGCAGGCGATATTGATATCAAAACTCGAATTTTATTCACCCAAGATGGCGGACAAATCAGCTCTAATAACTTTAATCGGGGACGCGGTGGTGATTTAACCATCAATGCGTCTGAACAAGTGCAACTTTTGGGGACTTCCCCTAATGGGATATCTAGCGGTTTATTTACCAGAGCAAATCCCAGAACCACGGCTGATGCTGGTAATTTGAATCTTTTCACGGGTAATTTATTAGTAAAAGATGGGGCGCAGGTAAGCGCAAGCACCTTTGGCACAGGTAAAGGGGGAGTTTTAAATGTTGAAGTCACTGATGGAATAAAACTCATCGGTGTTTCGCGTCTCAATGTCCCCAGTGGTTTGTTTACTCAAGCTAATGCTGGTAGTACCGCAGATGCGGGAGAACTTACTGTCAATACCTCTACTCTGTTGGTGCAAGATGGAGCGCAAATCAGTGCAAGTACCTTTGGCTTAGGTAATGGTGGTAATTTGACGGTGAAAGCTACATCATGGATTGAATTAATTGGCTCTTCTAAAAATGAGAATTCATTCCCTAGTGGCTTGTTTGCTATCACTACCTACAGAGTTACGGATGATACTAGTAATCTGACAGATGACACTCCTAAGTTGTTTGTGAGTGATGCAGTGGAAATTCCTGCTAGCACCGACAGCAAAGCAAATACCATAGGAAATGCTGGTAATCTGATAGTAGACACTCCTAAGTTGTTAGTGCGCGATGGAGCGCAAATTGCTGCTAGCACTAGCGGCGACGGCAAAGGTGGTAATTTAACAGTCAATGTTCCCGATAGAGTGCAATTAATCGGGACAGCAATAAATGGGGCGTTTCCTAGCGGTTTATTCGTTTCCGGTACTCCAGAGTCTAAGGGTGATGCTGGTAACTTGATCATCAAAACCGATGTATTAGAAGTTTTTCATAGTGCAGGGATAGCAGTACGGAATCGAGGAAGCGGTAGTGCTGGTAACTTATTTGTCAATACCCGTTCTATAGAGTTGAATAATCAAGCTTTCATCAGTGCTGATACTCGCGGTGCAAGTAATAATCCTCATCAACTCCAGGCTAATATTAACCTGAGTTCTCCAGACCTCATATTATTGCGTGGTAATAGCACCATCACCACCAACGCCATAGGAAATAATGTGATTGGAGGTAATATTAACATTGACACCAAGTTGTTAGCCGCCTTTGAAAATAGTGATATCAGTGCAAATTCGGCTGATTTTCGGGGTGGTCGTGTGAAAGTCTCGGCTCAAGGTATTATCGGTACACAATTTCGCACCTCCTTAACGCCAGAAAGTGATATTACCGCCACTGGGGCAACTCCAGAGTTAAGCGGTACGGTAGAAATTAATACTCCAGAAGTAGACCCTAGTCGGGGTTTAACTGAATTGCCATCAAATCTGCTTGATGTCTCTAATCAAATAGCACAAAAATGTCACGCTGGCGAAAGTAGAGCCAGACGAAGCAATCAATTTTTAATCACAGGTAAGGGTGGTATACCTACAAATCCCTACGATACACTCCAGAATGAGTCAGCGATCGCTAACTGGATTAATGTGGATAATATCAACAATACTGCTCAAAATCACACTAATTACACTAAAATCACTAGTTCACCGGAAACGCCTATTATCGAAGCTCAAGCTTTAGTATCTGATAGTAATGGCAATCTCATTTTAACTGCCAACATCCCCAATGCAACATCCCAAAAATCAGCATTTACACACCCAGTTTGTAATAGTTAAACTTAGCTACATCAAATTACAAAATACTTAATAATTACCGTAAATATTTATTCTGAAATAATGAAATTATATGTCTGAGAAATATGGTGTACAAGAATTATCCTAGACTTTTAAAGTAATTAAAAGTGAGCTTAGAAATGAATGACAGCAAAATTTTGTTGTCACTAGTTTGATGTGTCGATTTTAGTTTGAAATCAAGCAATATAGAGATTTAATCAACAAAAATCAGCATAGAAAATCAGATTTACTCATTATCAGCTCACTTTAGCAGTAGGTGCAAGTATTTCACGTTTGCAACGTTAAAAACATGGGTAAAAGTAAGCGTATTGGCATTTTGACCAGTGGCGGAGATTGTTCTGGTTTAAATGCGGTAATTAGAGCCGTTGTTCACTGTGCTAGTGGTAAAGGTTGGGAAGTATTAGGAATCCGCCAAGCAACTTTAGGATTGATGGCGCGTCCACCGCAGGTAACTAAACTAGAAACTGAGCAAGTTGATCCGTTATTGACTTCTGGTGGCACAATGTTAGGCACTACCAATAAAGGCGATCCCTTTGCCTTTCCGATGACTGATGGTAGTATATGCGATCGCTCACCGGAAATTATTGCAGGCTATCATCAACTAGGTTTAGATGCATTGATTGGTATAGGCGGTGACGGTAGTTTAGCGATTTTGCGTCACCTAGCACAACAAGGCGGAATCAACTTAGTCGGTATTCCCAAAACCATTGATAATGATATCGGCATTACTGAACACGCCATTGGATTTGATACAGCAGTCAATATCGCCACAGAAGCACTAGATAGATTACATTTTACCGCCGCTTCTCACAGTCGAGTCATGATTTTAGAAGTCATGGGTCGTGATGCTGGACACATTGCTCTAGCTGCGGGAATTGCGGGTGGCGCAGATGTGATTTTAATTCCCGAAATTCTCTACAGTATGGATGACATTTGCTACCACATTAAACACCGTCAAGAAGAAGGCAAAAACTATTGTTTAATTATTGTGTCGGAAGCAGTACGCACTCAAGAAGGAGAAATTCGCACCTTAACCAATCGTTTAGGTCAATCCCGATACGGTGGTATTGGAGAATACTTAGCCGATCAAATTAGCGATCGCATCGGTGCAGAAACGCGAGTTACAGTTTTAGGACATATCCAACGCGGTGGTACAGCTTCACCCCTAGACAGATTAGTCGCCTCTGCTTTTGGTGTAGCCGCCGTTAATCTAATTGAGGAAGGTAAGTATGATTACATGGTAGCCTGGCAAAATCGCCAAGTAATCACCGTACCCATTGCAGAAGCTATCGCTCAATATAGAGCAGTTAACCCAGAAGATACTCTAGTTAAAACTGCTCGTGGTTTAGGTATTTATTTAGGGGAGTAGGGATTGGGGATTGGGGACTGGGTACTGGGGACTGGGGACTGGGTAAAAAGTTATCTGTTCTGCTACTCTTTTTTTGGTACAAAAAAGCAATATTTACTTTTACCTTTTGCCTTTTGCCTTTTGCCTTTTCTATTCTGATTCCAGAAAGATTTGCGTTACGTAAATTTTGCTACCATTGCTAGCTACACCCACCCCTGAAAGATTGAAATTTCCCTCAATATTGGTTTTATGTCTGGGACTACTGAGCCATTTTTCTACAGCTAGAGTAGCAGAATTTCTCACGTCAATGTCAGCAACATTTTCAGCTGCACCATTATAGGGAATTGCGATCGCGTCGAGTCGTTCTTCTACTCCGTTATGTCCAAACGTAACTTTTCCACTAGCCATATTTTGACTGTGGATTCTGGCTTGATTGTCTATCGCTGCATTACGGGTTAGGGGTGGTAGCTTTTGAGAAACTCGATATTGATTCACTTGCTGAAATACTGATGCTTCTATAGCTTCGGTGTCAATCTGAGATTGTGCTATCTGCTGAAACTGAACAATGGGACTAGCGGCGGAAAATGCGATCGCGCTATTTGAAATGAGCGTCACAGAAACAACACTCAAAAGAGTGCTGCGGATGATACCAAGTTCCATAGTGTTGCGCTGAATGTGGGATACATTCTTGAGTATCCGCCTTTACCCTTTAAAGCACAATATCTATCTGTGCAAATACTTGAAACACCTGATTTTAATCACAACTTGACCCTGCGATCGCGCAAAAACCCTGGTTCTTTAATAAAACCAGGGTTCTGCATCAACTAAAATACAGCCAATCTATTTACCCAACTAGTCTTTTACTGTCTTGTCTTTTAAACCTTTGACAACGGAAGTCGCACCAAAAGCACCTATTGCTAACAAGCCTAACATCGCATTGGGTTCGGGAACACTGCGGTTAGCTAGTCTATAGGAGTGGTTATCAGTTTCAAACGCAATACCATTGGTACGCATCACAACGCGATCAAATTTTTCCCCGTTTTCACCAACTAAGTTGATAAACATATTAGCTTCTTTGCTAGTCCAACTTCCGTTAGCGATAGCGGTTGGGACATCTGAACCACTGAAACTTTTCAGCAACTTACCGCCACTATAAATGTCAACAAAGTTGTAAGAATCTAATGAACCGGCATAGAAACCGAAGTAATCAATTGCTTCTTTAAAATCCAGAGTCACAGAACCAGTGCTACCTGCAATTCCACTACCTACAGGAGCAATTGTTAAATAATTGGTATTGTCTCCGTATGGTGAGGCATATTGACCAGATTTGCTACCAATAACAATGTTATCAGTAATATTGCTGTAAGTTACAAAGCCATTGGGGTCTTTAGCTGTACCTTTACCTGTAACATCATCAAAAGTGACAGTCTTAACATCAGAGTAAGATGAGAACGGGCCAGCGTTTACTTTCAGAGTTACAGCACTAGCGGGATTGCTGCTCATCACTACAGCTGTCAAACCTAATAATGCAATAGATAATTTATTTAACATTTCGATGATTAGTCTTTCTAATGTGTGAGTAGAACTGTATCTAATCTAAGTTGTCACCAACATAAACATGAACTGTATATATACGAAAAGTTTCTTGAAGATTAAATAAAGTAAACCTACTAAAATATGATGAATATGGTTAGGTTAATGAAATTAATAATTAAGTGAATCTCTGATAAAGAACATCATTACTTTCAGAGATGAAACAATTCCAAAATCCTCTGACAGACTGCCTCATGTTTTCTGTTGACAACATTACCACCAGTAAAAATATTTCTGATTTTCTAATTGATGGTGCCAGCAAACAACATATGCAATGTATTTTTTCTCATCAAATGTGAGTGACAAATAAACCTGAATAGTTAACTCATCTCCCTATATTACTATTGCAAAAACATAACGGATAAACACAGTCTAAGTATATAAAAAACAAATTAATCAAGTTTAACGTTACTAGCTTAATTAATGTTGAAAATATTTTTGTAAAAATAGAATTTTAAGAAAACACGAAATCCTTGCTTTACAATACTTTAACATCTTTTTTGTTAATATAAATCTCTGATAATTTTCTAGAAAGATAGTTTATAAGGCAAATTGTCATACTTGCTAAAAGATATGTGGATATTGCATAATTTTGGCTAACTTATCTATAAAATTAAACAAGCATTTAATTACAGGCTAACAATTTCGGTAAAATTCCAGTTTAAAAATCCTGGTTTATTGAAAACCAGGATTCTTAATTGTTGACAAGGTTCGTAGTGAGGACTTCAGTCCTCATAAATCAGGACTAAAGTCCTTACTACAAACGGGTGAAATTAACTACGGGAGATTTCATCCAGTAGAGTACCATCTGAGGCGACTAATTGAATTTGCAATGGCATTTGTCCGGCGGCGTGGGTGGAACAACTTAAACAAGGGTCAAAAGCACGTATTCCGGCTTCGACACGATTAAGCATCCCTTCGGGGATTTCTGTACCTTGAATAAAATGTTTGGCAATTTGGGCGACTGTGCGATTCATCGCTAGATTATTTTGACCGGTAGCGATGATTAAATTGACCTTTTGCATCAGGCCATTTTCATCAACTTGATAATGATGGAATAATGTCCCTCGTGGTGCTTCACTTACGCCAACACCTTCTAATTGATTGACACCAGCTTCCGCACGTAATCGATTTGATAATATATCTGGATGATCTAAAAAGATTTCGACATATTCAATACAAGCAAGAATTTCAATTAAACGAGCATAGTGATAGAAAAATGATGATGTGACTGCACCTTGTGCGAGTTGACGAAATATCTGTAATTCTTGATCTGCTAACGGTGTCCCAATAGAACTGCAAATATTTAAACGTGCTAGCGGCCCTACACGATACATTCCGCTATCTAAACCGCTATGACCATTATTCTCTGGATATCCCAAGGGGCGATAATAGGGTGATTTTAAGTAAGAATCTGGTTGAACAACTTCCCCAATAAAATCTTGATAGTTTGTGGGGTCAAGTTTATCAGCAATAATATTACCATTACTATCAACAAAGCGAATATAACCATCGTAGGTTTCCCATAAGCCATCAGGAGTTACTAAACCCATAAATAAACTAGGGAAATTACCGAAAGTTTGCACTTCTTTTTGATAGTCTTGCAAGAGGTTCTTGAATTTATCTAAAGCATTGATAGTAGTTGCTTTAGCTTCGGGGATGCGTTGCTGAATGTGGGTGCGTGCTTCTGGTGTGAGGGGTTCTCTGACTCCTCCAGGAACAGCCCAAGCTGGGTGGATCTTTGCACCTCCCAATAATTCAATAATTTCTTGACCAAATTGACGCAGGCGAATACCACCACGGGCTAATTCTGGTTCGGCGGCGATGAGTCCGAAAACATTGCGTTTAGCGGGGTCACTATCCATACCCAGCAATAAATCTGGGGCGGTAAGGTGAAAGAAACTCAAAGCATGGGATTGAATAATTTGCCCCCAATTCATCAGCCGCCGGAGTTTAGCGGCGACGGGAGGTATAGTAACAGATAAAATGCGATCGCCTGCTTTAGCTGAAGCCAATAAGTGACTGACTGGACAAATACCACACACACGCGCCGTAATACCGGGCATTTCCCATAAAGGACGACCTTCGCAAAACTTTTCAAATCCGCGAAACTCAGTCACATGAAACCGAGCATCACTAACTTGTCCTGTATCATCTAAGAAAATACTAATTTTGGCGTGACCTTCAATCCGGGTAACGGGATCGATAACAATTCTTTTAGACATAAGTGATAGGGGATTGGGGATTGGGGATTGGGGACTGGGACAAGGGAGACAAAGTAGACAAGGTAGACAAGGAAGTATTTATTTCTCTCTCAGCACTCAGCACTTATTACTCATTACTCATCACTCATTACTCATTACTCATTACTCATTACTCCTAAAGATCATAAAGTCGAGCCTCTAAGGCTTCTGGGTATTCGTCGCAGTAGTCTTCAAAAGCTGTTTTGTGAATCTTTTCGGCTTTTTGGTGAGCGATTTCTGATTGCAGTTCTTCTACGACATCCCAAGCGGCGGCGCACTCTTCAGAACGGACACCTTTCTGTTCACAAACGACGCGGGCTTTTTGGATTTCGTCTTGTAATTGTTGTTCTAAAACTACTGTTCGGGGTAGTTCCAAAAAGTTACTGTGAGCCAAAATGTCAGTCAGGGAGATGATACCCAATAACCCACCTTGAATCACGGGCGCTCTATGTAGATGATAATCAGCGAATAATCTGGCTACGTACTCTAAACCCAAATCTGGATTGATGGCGATACAAGGTTTAGTCATGACTTCGTAGACGCGAACTTTACCAGGATCTTTACCGTAAGCAATCACCTTATAGATAATATCGCTCTCGCTAATGATGCCGTAAGCGTCTTGTTCATGGCGACGATCTACAATTAAAGCCCGCCAGTCCCTAGCTCGCATTAATTTCACAGCGTCGGCTACAGTAGCAGAACTGCGGATAGTTGCCACATCTTTTGTCATCACATCTGCTGCTTTTAACATAAATTACCTCGGTTGGCGGGATTGGGAACTGGGGACTGGGGATTGGGGATTGGGGACTGGGGACTGGGGACTGGGGATTGGAGACTGGGGATTGGGACAAGGGAGACAAGGGAGAAAATTCTATGCCCTATGCCCTATGCCCAATTACCCAAATTTAATCAAGTCGCGTCCTTCTAGATGTGGTTTTTCTCCGCGCAATAGTGGTTCTAGGGCGGCGCGGATGCGTGTAGCTGAGGGTGGACAACCAGGTAAATATATATCAACGGGTACTATTGTGTGTACTGGTGTCACTTGATCTAGTAATGGGGGTACAATGCCGGGTTCGTGGGGAATTTGCGGTTTTAGATCAACTGCTTGGATATAAGAACGCTGTAAAACTGGTTCAGCACTACCTAAAGGATTGCGTAGGGCGGTGACGTTACCGGTCACAGCACAGTCCCCGAAGGAAATTAAGATTTGAGAACGTTCTCTGACGATTTGGATAGTCTCCAAGTGTTCTTCATTAGCGATCGCACCTTCGACTAATACCACATCCACATACTCTGGATATTTTTTAATATCTGCAAACGGACTAAACACTACATCTGCTTGGGCGGCTAAGTCAATCAGCCATTCGTCTAAATCCAAAAAGGACATATGACAACCAGAACATCCGCCTAACCATACTGTTGCTAATTTCAAACGAGACATAATTTTGGGGGATTGGGGATTGGGGATTGGGGACAAGGTAGACAAGGTAGACAAGGTAGACAAGGTAGAATTTATTTCTCAGATCAGCACTCACTACTCATTACTTATTACTCATTACTCATTACTCACTACTCATTACTCATTACTCATTACTCATCACTCACCACTCTCTGCCATTCTTGGACGATAAAGTGGGGGACGTTGATGTCGATGGAGCGATCGCCAGGTTGAGGTATGCTCAAAACTAGGGGTTCTGTTGGTAATTTTGACAAGATGTCTTGAAAGTCATATTGACCAATGGTGGGGGCTGGTGCTTCTTCTAAGAAAACATCAGCAGCCTTGAAGACTTTGCCTGTAGCAGTGGTGATTTTTAAAGGTTGGGGATGAATCAGTTCGGCGGAACCAGGAAATCCTACTAGCCGTAAATTTAAAGTTTGTCCTTGACCTGGATAAACTTGTTTAAATAGAACAACTTGCCAAGTCTTTCCTAATTGATCAGTTAATCTTGTTTGTGAGCGATAGAGAGTTTCTGCTGATGCTGTTTCTCGTTTTTCAATAGATGCAATAACTGTTTCGGTATATAGACTTCCTAAACCAAAAAACATAATCATTGTTACTATCGCTAACAATAGCAGCCACCAAAAAATACTTTTGAAGGAAGTCGCAGACAAACACATCGATAACGGAGAAACATTTTTCCGCCCCTGTTTCCTCCTATTGATTTTTCGACTCACTCTCGCCATCAGATTCACCTCCTAATTTTGGGCATCGGGAATTGGGAATTGGGCATTGGGCATGGGGTATCGGGAATTGGGAATTAGAAATACTGTCTACCTTGTCTACCTTGTCCCAATCCCCAATCACTCTTCAATTTTGAATTTTGTAGCTTGCTTCCCGTAAGGGTATTTTGAATTTTGAATTGATAAGTCCCCAGTCCCCAGTCCCCAGTCCCCAATCCCTAAAAATTCCATTGCTGCTTCTCCCTTGCGGTAACGAGAAAATCGAGCTTGGCGCGATCGCGTTTCATTTCGCCGACGCTAGAACCTTGATAAAATAGTGCGCCTGTGGGACAAGCATTGACACATTTACCGCAAGAGGTGCAAGTTTGGGATGTTCCCCAAGGTTGGCTTAAGTCAGTGATGACATGGGATTTTGTGCCTCTCCCTGCCATATCCCAGGTATGCGCGCCTTCTATTTCGTCACATACACGGATACAACGGGTGCAAAGAACGCAACGATTATGGTCTATACCGTAGCGGTCATGAGATAAATCAACTTTGCGATCGGGGAAATGGTAGGCTAAACGCACATGATCCATACCCATTTCAATCGCGAGGTCTTGTAATTCACAATTGCCGTTAGCTACACATACTGAGCATACATGATTGCCTTCGGCAAAGAGCATTTCAATAATTGTGCGACGATAATTTTGTAGGCGATCGCTATTAGTTACTACTTCCATACCTTCAGTAACTTTTGTCACACAAGCCGGAAGTAACTTATTCATCCCAGCGATTTCTACCAAACACAACCGACAAGCCCCCACATCCTCCACGCCTTCTAAATGACACAATGTAGGAATATGAACACCAGCTTCTTGCGCCGCTTGTAGTACCGTTTCCTCCTCACGCGCACTGACTAATTGACCATCGATTGTTAGAGTTTTTACAGTCACGTCGCTTTACTCCGAATTTATAGTTACTGGGGACTAGGGATTGGGGATTGGGGACTGGGGACTGGGGATTGGGGATTGGGGATTGGGGATTGGGGATTGGGGATTGGGAACTGGGACAAGGTAGAAAAGGTAGAATTTATTTCTCTCTTAGCACTCAGCACTCATTACTCATTACTCATTACTCATTACTCATTACTCATTACTCAGCACTCAGCACTCACTACTCATCACTAATCAACGCCAAATACTCATCATGAAAATACCGCAAGGTACTAAATACGGGGTTGGGTGCAGACTGTCCTAAACCGCATAAACTGGTATTTTTCACCATGTCACACAGTTCTTCTAAAAGTTGTAAATCAGCTTGTGATGCTTTCCCTTCGCTAATTTTGGTTAATAATCCATGTAACTGTACAGTCCCAACTCGGCAAGGAATGCACTTACCGCAGGATTCATCCATGCAAAATTCCATGAAGAAGCGGGCGACATCTACCATATTGGTAGTTTGATCCATGACAATCATCCCGCCAGAACCCATCATTGAACCTAAGCTAGCCAAGGATTCATAATCTACAGGTGTATCAAAAGCGGAGGCGGGAATACATCCCCCAGAAGGGCCACCTGTTTGTACTGCTTTCGCTGTACCACCATCAGGGACACCACCACCCATTTTTTCTACTATTTCTCGGAGGGAAGTTCCCATTGGCACTTCGATTAAACCTGTATTGCGGATTTTGCCAGCTAGGGCAAAAACTTTTGTCCCCTTGCTTTTACCAGTACCGATACTAGCAAACCAATCCGCACCTTTACGGATAATGGGTGCAATATTGGCAAAGGTTTCTACGTTATTAATTAAGGTCGGATGTCCCCATAAACCAGATTCAGCCGGATAGGGTGGACGGGGGTGAGGAACACCGCGCTTACCTTCAATAGAAGCCATCAGAGCCGTTTCTTCACCGCAAACATAAGCTCCTGCACCGATGCGGATATCAATTTTAAAATCAAAGGGAGAATCAAAGATTTTACTCCCTAAAATACCTAAACGTTGGGCTTGATTAATGGCAGTTTGTAAGCGTTTGATGGCGGTGGGATATTCTGCCCGGACATAAATATAACCTTGACTGGCACCCACAGCATAGCCTGCGATCGCCATTCCCTCTAACACCCGATGGGGATCACTCTCCAACACACTCCTATCCATAAACGCACCAGGATCTCCCTCATCGGCGTTACAGATCACAAATTTGCGCTCACCTTTGGCTTTAGCCACCGTCGCCCATTTCAAACCTGTGGGATAACCAGCACCACCACGTCCCCGTAAACCACTGCGGCTAATAGTATCCACCACCTCAACCGATGTCAGATCCCGCAGCACATGATAAAGAGCCTGATAACCACCGGTGGCAATGTAAGATTGAATCCTTTCTGGATCTACTTTGCCACTGTTTTCTAAGACTATCGGCATTTGGGATGTAAAAAATGGTTGGTCTAGTCTTACTACCGATAGGTTGGACTCTTTACCTTTGAGAGTCTCTATAATGGCTGGTGCATCTTCAGGTGTTACCTTCTCGTAGAGAACTTCTTGAGTCTCTACACCCACTCTTTCCACTTCTACTAAAGGCCCCTGACAGCACAAACGCATACAACCAACACCAGAAACTTGCACCTCTTGCTCCCAGCCTTCTACTTTCACAGCCGCCTCTAGTTGTTGTTTCACCGCTTGTGAGTTAGCAGAAAGACAGCCAGCCGCCGTACAACAACGAATTTGTATTGGTTTAGTTTGAGAACGTTCCTGTCGAGATATTTCTAATAATTCATTTAGTTCCATGTTCTATACCAAATTTGTATATGCCACATACCCTAATAACAATTCAAAATTCAAAATTCAAAATTCAAAATTAAGAAAGTGAGACTCAGCATAACTTTCACCTTTCACCTTTTACCTTTTACCTTTTGCCTTTATGTTCTTCCCAGCCATTCTTGTACGCGTTTGGTTACAGATTCAGGGGTTTGATTCCCTAAAACTTTGTTATCAAACACTACCGCCGGTGCAATTCCACAAGCACCCAAACAGCGTGCTGTCATTAGTGATAACTGACCATCAGTAGTGGTTTCTCCAGCATGGATATGAGTTAATTGCTCTAGATTGGCCAAAATTGCTGGTGCGCCTTTGACATAACAAGCTGTACCCGTACACACCACACAACTATGAACGCCTTGTGGTGCTAAAGAAAACAGATGATAAAAAGTGGCTACACCATAGACTCGACTTGGCGGTAATTTTAGACTATGGGCGATATAAAGCAATAAATCGTTTTCTAGGTAGCCAAAGAGTTCTTGCGCCTTGTGGAGAATTTCAATTAGTGCATCTTGTTGATATTGGTGACGCTTAATAGTTGCGTCTAGCATCTTCAAGCGTTTATCTCCACTCGGATGAGTCTGATTTGGTGGTAATGTGGTTGTCATTTTGGGGGGACTGGGGATTGGGGACTGGGGATTGGGGACTGGGGATTGGGGACTGGGGGTATTCACTCTTAAAACCCCCATACCCCTACACCCTCACACCCTTAAACCCCTATTACTTGGTTATTATGGGAATCTTCTGTTATGGTTTGTTGTTCCTTGGCTGGACAATGGACTATGTGAACTGAACAGGGTGCATGGTGTAGGACGTAGTTACTTACACTACCTAGAAATAATTCTTTGATTCCGGCAAAACCTCTGTGTCCCATGACGATTAAATCAGCATTCCAGGTAGTCGCTAATTTACAAATAGTGCGTCCGGGACTACCCATGATTTGGGTAAATTCTGTAGGTACGTCTGCGGTGTTGGCTTTCGCACTGAAGGATTGCAGCATCTTCATACCTTCATTTTTAAAGCGATCCCATTGTTTTTGATAGATTTCAAAGCTTTGACCGCTTAATCCTGGATAGTAGTCATAAGTGGATACCATCGGAATGTGAGGACTACCATCTTCTTCTGAAGATAAGACGTGTACTAACAATAATTTACCTTGTGTGGCTGTTGCTAAAGCTAATGCTTGCTCAAAAACCTGTTGTCCCATTTCTGAGCGATCCAATGCGACTAAAATATTTTTCAGCATATAGACCTCTGCAAGTAATTTGAATAATAAGGTGTTGGATTGTCAAATTGAGTTTTTATGTTTAGCTGTAGAAAAATAAGCAGGACGAATCTTTTAGTTCTCACCTCCCTCACACTATATGTTTATAGGGCAAGAATTTGAGGAAGTTGTGAAGAAGGAAGTAGTGATGAGTGCTGTTAGCGGTAGCGCGGCGTTTAGCCGGTGCTGAGTTAGGAAATCAATTCTACCTTGTCCCCAATCCCCAATCCCCAGTCCCCAGTCCCCAGTCCCCAATCCCTCTTTCTGTCATCATAAGTAGCTGTCTTGACAATACTATTAGCGATCGCGTACCGCTAACAGCACTCATTACTCAGCACTCAGCACTTTTAACATCTGGCTTAAGTCATAATTTTTGACTGAGCGTTAGGTCTAACTAAAGGTTGATAAATATTGATATTTGTAAAAAGTTATTAATAATAGGTAGATATAGCATTTAAGATACTTTTAAATTACTCACATTAATAGCTATATTTTTCACAGATAAAAATATTTTGTGTTAATTAATTATTAAAATTTTATTAAATATGAAGATTTTAATTGTAGAGGATGATGAATTAAATGCCTCCGCGCTGAGTGTGGTATTGGCAAATCAAAATTATGTGGTGGAATTGGCAACTGATGGTCATAGTGCTTGGGATTTAGTAGAAACTTATGATTATGATTTAATTCTTTTGGATGTAATATTACCGAAGCTAGATGGCATCAGTCTTTGTCGGCAAATTCGTGCTAGCGGGAGACAAATGCCGATTTTGCTCTTGACTGGTTGTGATAGTGGTCATGAAAAAGCTATTGGCTTGGATGCGGGTGCGGATGACTACGTAGTCAAACCATTTGATCAAGAAGAATTAGTCGCCAGAATACGCGCACTATTACGACGGGGGGGAACAGTATCACAACCAATACTAGAGTGCGGTAATTTACGACTTGATCCTAGCAGTTGTGAAGTTACCTATAGACAAGAATTACTATCACTAACACCAAAAGAATACGCACTATTAGAATTATTTTTGCGAAATCATCGTCGGGTGTTTAGCTGTAGCATGATTTTGGAGCATCTTTGGTCTTATGAAGATACTCCCAGTGAAGAAGCCGTCCGCACCCATATTAAAGGCTTACGGATGAAGTTGAGAAATGCGGGAGTCCCTGGAGATTTAATAGAAACAGTGTATGGTATTGGGTATCGACTCACACCACAGGAAGAAGATAACCAAAATACAGGGGAAAAAGAAGAAGCTATATCTAGTAATTCGCCATTAGAGTCCACACAAACGGCAATAGCAGGAATTTGGTCAAGATTTTATGGACGGGTAGATGAGCAAGTCAAGGTTTTAGAAGCAGCATCTACTGGCGTTAAACAAGGAATTTGTAGTACAGACTTGCAATTACAAGCCAAACAAGAAGCGCATACATTAGCCGGTTCTCTGGGGACATTTGGAATACCAGAGGGTTCAAAGTTAGCCAAGAAAATTGAGCAGCTATTGAAATCAGAACCAAATTGGACACCTGCGGAAATTGGGAAATTGCAAAAGTGGGTGAAGTTATTGCGCCAAGAAGTAGCCGCACGTCAACCCACCGAAGAAACTACCACATCAAATACTAATGGTGATTTACCAAAACCCCAAGCTAGCAGCAAAAGTTTAGCAGCGATCGCCCCCATACAACCACTATCCCACACCGAAGCTAAAGTCCTAGCCGTAGACGATGACCCCCAAATTCTGGCTTTATTACAAACCCTCCTCCATCCTTGGGGACTCAAAGTGATCACACTAGATGATCCCCGTGATTTTTGGGAAATATTACCAGCCGAAAATCCTGATTTATTAATCTTAGATGTAGAAATGCCCCATAACAACGGCATTGAACTATGTCAAATCATCCGTAATGATGCCCAATGGAGTGAACTACCAATTCTCTTCCTCACAGTCCATAGTGATGCGGAAATTGTCAATCAAGTTTATAGCGTCGGTGCTGACGATTTTGTCAGCAAACCCATCGTGGGGCCAGAACTAGTCACACGCATTATCAACCGTCTGGAACGAGTCAAACTACTCAGGCGAGTGTCTGCGAGGGGTGCGGAGAGTGCAGTGGTGCAGGGGTGCAGGGGTGCAGGAGTGCAGGAGGGATTAAACCCCAGTCCCCAGTCCCCAATACCCAATCCCCAATCCCCAATCCCCAATTCCCCCTTCTTACCCGATAATCGTGCCATCTTCGACGCTGAACCAGAGTGCGTCAAAATTGTGGCGGCTGATGGAACTTTATTGGCAATTAATCAGGCTGGGTTGACTATCTTAGGTGCAGATAACCCTGATACTGTGGTGGGTAAGTCTATCTATGATGTGATTGCGCCTGAATACCAACAGACATTTCTGCAATTCCATACAAGTGTCTGTCAAGGACAAAAAGGGACTTTGGAATTCATACTGATTAACCGTCAAGGTGAACGTCGTTGGGTGACAACTCACGCTGTTCCTTTGCGAAATCCCGCAGATGATAGCTGGGTACATTTAGCGATTACACGGGATATTACCAACATTAAACAAGTAGAAGCAGAAATTCAGCGAGTGAATCGCACATTAAAAACCTTAAGTGACTGCAATCAGGCTCTAATACGGGCAGATAATGAAGAAGATTTACTCCACCAAGTTTGCGAAATTTTAATCCAAATCGGGGGTTATCGTTTGGCTTGGGTGGCTTACGCCAACAATAATCCCCACAAAGATATTTATCCAGTCGCCCAAGCAGGCTATGAGGATGGATATCTGCAATCTCTGCATCTGACTTGGGCGGATACAGTTCGTGGTCAAGGGCCGACTGGTACAGCTATTCGTACAGGTAAAACCACAATTATTCAAAATATTTTGACGGACAGTCGGTTTGAGGTTTGGCGTTGTCAAGCGACGAGTCGGGGTTATGCAGCATCTATTGCTTTACCGTTAATTGCTAATGGTCAAACTTTTGGGGCTTTGAATATTTATGCGGCCGAACCTAATGCTTTTGATGTGCATGAAGTGCAGCTGTTAGAAGAACTCACAGCAGATTTAGCCTATGGAATTTTAGCATTACGTAATCAACGCGATCGCCAACGTGCTGAAGCTGCCCTCAAAGAAAGTGAAGAAAGTCTTGCCCTCGCCTTGGAAGCCGCTAATTTAGGCATTTGGGATTGGAATCTCATCACTAACCAAGTAACTTGGACTGATGGCCATGCCAAATTATTGGGGATGACGCTGAATGGTTCTGATGAAATCTGGAAAAATTGCGTTTTTCCAGCCGACTTGTCAGGCATAGAGCAAGCACTTCTTGATGCCCAACAACACAAAACTGATTATAATCATGAATTTCGCGTAGTTTGGCCAGATGGCAGTATTCACTGGCTGGAAGGCACAGGTAAATTTTACTACGATGAATCTGGGCAGGCTGTGCGAATGCTGGGTACAGTCAGAGACATCAGTAATCGCAAGCAAATCGAAGCTGCCCTGCAAACTGCCAACAACGAATTAGAATTGAGAGTGGCAGAACGCACAGCCGAGTTAGTCAATGTCAATCGTCAGCTACAATCAGAACTTGATGAACGCCAACGCATCGAAGCAGCACTGCGGATTTCTCAAATCAGATTGGCACGCATTTTAGATATTGCCGATGATGCGATTATCTCCATTGATAGCAACCAAAATATTACTCTGTTTAACCAAGGGGCAGAAAAGATTTTTGGCTATTGCGCCCAAGAAATTATCGGTCAAAGCCTTGATGTCTTGTTACCCCAGCGTTTTACTCAAAGCCATCGTCAGCACGTCAACGGTTTTAGTCAATCTCCCAGCATGGCGCGACGGATGGGAGAACGACGGGAAATATATGGTTGTCGGAAAGATGGGACAGAATTTCCGGCTGAGGCTTCCATCTCAAAACTACATATAGAAAGCGATACTATTTATACTGTAATTCTCAGAGATATTACAGAAAGAAAACAAATTGAAAGGATGAAAGATGAATTTGTTTCCGTCGTCAGCCATGAACTACGTACACCCTTAACCTCAATTCATGGTTCCTTGGGAATGCTCACCAGTGGGTTATTACCAGCAGCATCAGAACAAGGTAAGCGGTTACTGCAAATTGCTACCGACAGCACCGAACGCTTAGTCCGCTTAATTAATGACATCCTCGATATCGAAAGAATTGAGTCAGGTAGGGTGAAAATGGAGCGAGAAACCTGCATTCTTACCGACTTAATAGAATCGGCTGTTAGTATTATGCAGCCCTTAGCTAATAAAGCCCAAGTGACACTCTCTGTAGAAAGTCCATCGCTACAACTATGGGTAGACCCCGACCGGATTGTGCAAACTTTAACTAATTTACTCAGTAATGCCATCAAGTTTTCCTCCCCACAAGCCAATGTGTGGCTAGCGGCGCAAAAATACGGTGATGAAGTCTTACTGACAGTTAAAGATACCGGTCGGGGAATTCCGGCTGACAAAATCCACAGTATTTTTGAACGCTTTCAACAGGTAGATTCCTCAGATTCACGCAACCATGAAGGTACAGGTTTAGGCTTGGCTATTTGTCAAAGTATCGTCCATCAACATAGCGGGAGAATTTGGGTGGAAAGTGTCTTGGGAGAAGGTAGCACATTTTACTTTACACTGCCGATTTTGCCCATTCCCCCCAGTCCTGAGTTAGTAGATGATTTTCCCTTCCCCCATCCCCAATCCCCACTCGTCCTAGTTTGCGATGATGATGCTGTGATTCGTCAAGAAATGCAGACTCTCTTGGAAAGAGGGGGATATCGCGTGATTACTGTAGCGACAGGAGAAGAAGCGATCGCGATCGCGGCTAACCAGCATCCCAGCGTGATTGTACTGGATTTACTCATGCCAGGGATGAATGGTTGGGAAACAATGGCACTCTTAAAAGAGCAACCTGAGACAAAAGAAATCCCCATTGTGATTTGCAGTGTCTATAAGCAAAGCAGCAATAGCCAAAATAGTAGTGATTTTGTGGATTGGGTACGTAAACCAGTCCAAGAAAGTTATTTATTAAACTCCTTAAGACAAGTTATCGCTAAATCTTCCCAACAAGCCCGAATTCTGGTTGTGGAAGATGATCCTGATTTAGTAGAACTACTAGTGACGTTATTTGAAAGACATGGTATCGAAACCTTTTGTGCCAAAAGCGGTAGAGAAGCAATTCGCCTCAGTCAAGAAGTCAATCCCGATTTGTTAATTTTAGATTTAATTTTGCCAGAAACAGATGGTTTTGCGGTTGTTGATTGGTTACAGCAACACCATCATCTGTGTAATATTCCTCTAGTAGTTTATTCTGCCCAGGATTTAGACGAATCAGAACGCAACAGACTGAAGCTAGGACATACAGAATTTTTAACCAAAGGACGCGTCACTACCCAAGAATTTGAACAACGAGTTATGGAACTACTGCAAAGAATTACTCACCAACAATCAACAGGACAGCCATCATGAAAACCAAACGAATTCTAGTGGTTGATAACGAGCAGTATATTCAAGAAGTCGCCAAAGTCTGTCTAGAAACGGTAGCAGGCTGGGAGGTGGTGACAGCTAGTTCCGGCCAAGAGGGAATCCACCAAGCGGAAACTCATCAACCAGATGCTATTCTCTTGGATGTGATGATGCCGGACATGGATGGCATTGCTACCTTTGAAAAATTGCAAGCCAACCCCAACACCAAAAAAATCCCGGTAATTTTATTAACCGCTAAAATTCAAGCTTCTGATCGTCGTCGTTACTCCCAATTAGGTATGGCCACTGCGATCGCTAAACCTTTTAATCCTTTAGAATTAGCTGGACAAGTAGCTACAGCTTTGGGCTGGAATTTAGAACCATAATCAAGCGTTACTTTAATTTATGGAAAAGTAACTTTATTTACTAGCTTCTCAGTGCAGTCTAGGATATCTTAGATAAGTACAGTAATGTGGAAATATTAACTTGTGTAAAGTAAAATAAAATGGTATTAACATTTATCGACTTCTAAGTTGAGACAGGATGTAATACCAATTCAAAAGACTCTGATGGCTAAGTGTAGTGTCTGACACAGAAGGCTTGTACCTACAAACTTCATTGATTAAGAAATCCCTATTTGATAAGGGTTTCTGGGTTGGGATTGATTTGGTGACTTTGAATGAATTGGTATAGTACCAATTGCTAATACTCTTGGGGAAAGCGGGTGACAAAATTCTTGCATCCCCATAAGATGACACTGAACAAGTATTGCTCAGTGGAAAAGAGTGGCGGATTCGTGGAAAATTGGTATTAGAGTGTATCGGCAAGACATTTTTAGTCTCAGATTTTTCTGTCTACGGTGCCACGACTACAGACTCAAACCCAGAAGTGCATTTTTTCACCACCCCCTCCAAGGTAGGGGATAGGAAACAGCCAAAAGTAACTCGCTACCGCGAATGTTCACAACTTGTCTATTCCCTGTAAAGAGTTCCCTGTAAAAAAATAGCAGCAATCAACCTCTCTGAACACCTCTGCAAGCAGAGATACCAGTTAGGAGAAACATGACGAGCCATGATGATTCAACGCGCCTGTATTACCATCCTATTAATTGACCATGACACCGAAGATTGGATGAGTTTTCGGCAGTGTTTGCAGCAGGATGATTTGTACACATATCGCATTTTAGAGTTTGAGACCGCTACACAGGCAATAGCATGGTGTCAGGAGGGAAAATCAGATGTAATTTTGCTCAATTCTCCCTCATCTGGAGACAATTGTTTAGATTCCCTAGAGAAATTGCGAAAAATTGTCAGCCATACAGAATCTGCAATCATTCTCTTAACAGCACACGAAGATACAGCAATTGCCGTTTGGGCAATGAAAAACGGGGCGCAAGATTATCTAGTCAAATCGCAACTCAGTCCGAATAGACTACAAGCAGCAATTCATGATGCAGTCAACCAAAGAGACAAATATCAGCAATTAGCACAGATTCAGGAACAAAAACAACTAATCAGTGCGATCGCCTTAAGGATTCGACAATCACTCAAGCTTAAAGACATTTTAGCGAGTACAGTTGCAGAAGTCCGGCAATTTTTACAAGCAGATAGGGTATTAATCTATCGATTTCACTCTGATATGAGTGGAACTGTCGTATCGGAATCGGTGTTACCTGGTTGGACAGTTAGCTTAGAGGCACAAATTCAGGATACCTGCTTTCAACAAGGGGCTGGTATGGAATATCGCCAAGGGAAAACAAGAGCGATTAATAACATTTACCAAGCAGGCTTAACAGACTGTCATGTGCAACTCCTCGAACAA
Organism: Aliinostoc sp. HNIBRCY26; assembly: GCF_050235535.1. Taxonomy (GTDB): domain Bacteria; phylum Cyanobacteriota; class Cyanobacteriia; order Cyanobacteriales; family Nostocaceae; genus Trichormus. Next base: position 6,060,820 of record NZ_CP189852.1, on the reverse strand, counting down.
TATGAAGTCAAAGCCAACCTAGTCGTACCGATTTTGGTACTCAATCGGTTATGGGGATTATTAATTGCTCATCAATGTACTGCACCGCGCCAATGGCAAGCAATGGAACTAGAACTATTAGACCAACTCGCGGTGCAAATAGCGATCGCCATTCAACAAGCTAGTGCTTACGAAATCGCCCAAAAACAACTCAGGGAACGCTACCGCATCGAAAAAAATCTCCGAGACTCTGAAGAGCGATTTCGCAGCACCTTTGAACAGGCCGCAGTCGGTATTAGTCATGTGTCCTTAAGTGGAAAATTCCTGCGCGTTAACCAAAGGTTTGCTGATATTACTGGCTACTCCCAATCAGAACTAAAAACCTTGAGATTTCAAGAAATCACCCATCCAGAAGATTTGGCGGCTGATTTAGAGCAACTAGAAATCCTGCTAGCTGGGGCAATTTCGACTTACTCAATGGAAAAACGCTATATCCGCCAAGACAATACGATTATTTGGGTGAAACTGACAGTATCTCTAGTCCGTGATACTTTTGCTCACCCGCAATATTTTATTGGTGTAGTGGAAGATATTAGCGATCGCATCTTGGCACAACAGGCAATAAAACAACTCAATCAAGAACTGGAAGCTAGAGTCGAACGCCGCACAGCAGCCTTAAGAGAAAGTGAAGAACGCTGGCAATTGGCACTACGTGGCAGTAATGATGGCATCTGGGACTGGAATCTGAAAACTAACGAACTATTTTTTTCGGCGCGCTGGAAACAAATACGGGGTTTTACTGACGATGAAATTAGCCCCGATTTAGCAGCCTGGTCAAGCTATATTCATCCCGATGATCGCGATCGCATTCTGGCGGATTTAAATGACCATTTCGCCCAAAAAACACCATTCTTCCAAGCAGAATATCGAGTACAGTGCCAAGATGGTTCATATTTATGGGTCTTAGATCGGGGTCAAGCATTGTGGGATGAAGCGGGTAATGTCATCCGTATCAGTGGTTCAGAGACGGATATTACCACACGTAAACAGGCGGAAGCTCAGTTGTTTGAGCTGCTCAATTTACAACAAGCCATCCTCACATCTACCGACTATGCCATTACCTCTACCAACTCCCAGGGGATCATTCAAATCTTTAACCCAGCTGCCCAAAAAATGTTAGGCTATACAGCCGAGGAAGTTGTGGGTCAGGTAACGCCTGTTATATTCCACGATCCAGAGGAAATTCGGCAACATGCACAAGCACTAGGACAAGAAATTGCTCCAGGGCGAAAATTGATCTCTACAAACCCATCGGCACATCAAAAAGAGGAATGGACTTTTATTCGCAAAGATGGCTCATGCTTTCCCGTCTCTCTCTCGGTGCAACCTCTATGTAATGCCGAAGGACAGATAATTGGTGGAGTCGGTATTGCCAAAGATATTACACAACAAAAACAGATAGATGCCCAACTCCGCAAAAATGCCGCTAACCTTGCGGCTGCTCAAAGAATTGCCCATTTGGGGAGTTGGGAGATGGATTTACACACCCAGGAAATCCTGTGGTCACAAGAGGTGTTTCGCATTTTTGGCCGCAATCCTGAATCTGGAATGCCTACCTATGGCGAAATGCTGGAGTGGATACATCCAGATGACCGTCATCATCAAGATTTTGTGGTACAACAAGCGATCGCCCAAGGTCAATGTTACGAACTAGAGTATCGTTGTTATCGGCCAGACCAGAGTCTACGCTATGTACTATCACGGGGTGAAGTAATACTAAATGCGGATGGTCAACCCAGCCAGTTAATCAGCATTATCCTTGACATTACTGACCGTAAACAAACTGAACAGCAGTTAAGTAATCTTTCAGATCGGTTAACTTTAGCACTCAAATCAGCCGATATTGGCACTTGGGACTGGGATCTGAGCCATGATGTCTATTGGGATGAGAGGATGTATGCTCTGTACGAACTACCATATTCTGACGATTGTGTCAAAGACAAAGACTGGTTAAAGCTGATCCATCCAGAGGATCGGGACAAAACCGCAACTGCGCTGCAAGATGCCCTACAGGGAAAGCGGGAATTTGATGTGGAATTTCGCACAATGCGGAATAATGGTAGGATTCGCTATATCCATGCCTCAGCCCTGGTACAACGTAACCAACAGGGAAAAGCGCAACGCATGGTAGGCATTAACTACGATATTACAGAGCGCAAGCAAGTAGAATCAGCCCTGCGTGAAAGTGAACACCGTTATGCCACCTTGACTGAAGCTGCTCCTGTAGCTATTTTCCGCTTAGATCATACGGGTCAATGTGTCTATGTTAACGAGCGTTGGAGCAGGATGACAGGTAGACCAATCAAGTCTGCTTTGGGGGTAGGATGGCTAGAAGCTCTGCACCCAGAAGACCGCGATCGCCTACTCACAAAATGGTTGCAACAGGGATTTAGTCAACCAGAACTCTATCAAAATGAAGGCAGACATCTACTACCTGATGGTAGCGTCAACTGGTTTTATTGCCATATCCTGCCGGAAACAGACTCCAACGGTGCAATTATGGGTTACATTGGCACGCTGACGGATATTACAGAGCGTAAACAAGCAGAGGAACAGCTACATCATCTCTCAGAAAGATTGTCCGTGGCGATCAAATCAGGCGGCTTTGGGATCTGGGAATATGACTGCGTTAATGGTAGCCAGATTTGGGATGAACAAATGTACAAGCTCTACGGAGTTAGTCCTACTGATTTCGACCCTACTCTGGATACATGGTTAAGTTGTCTGCATCCAGATGATCGCGATTACATCGTGGCCATTATGGATCAAGTTCTGCAAAACAATCAAGAATACGACGTTGAGTTTAGCATCATTCAACCGAACGGAGAAATTCGCTACATCAAAGCCTATGGTCTGCTCAATTGTGACCCCCAAGGTCAACCTTTACGCATGATTGGGGTAAACTTTGACATTACGGCGCACAAGCAAGCTGAACAAGAACTCATCCGTAACAGAGACTTGCGGGAAATCATTTTTAATGAATCGGCTGATGCTTTGTTTTTAGTTGATCCAGCGACTTTAATCACTCTTGATTGTAATCGGCGTGCCGTCGAACTATTTGAAGCAGCGAAAAAATCGGACTTATTAGGAATAGCCGGACATCAACTCCAAAACCGTCAATTTTCCTCAGCAGAAATGGCCACTATTGTAACACAAATGCAAACCAAAGGTTTTTGGAGTCAAGAAATTGAGTATGTCACTTGTAAAGGTAAGGTTTTCTGGGGCAACATTGCCGCTAAACCTATTGTGATTGCTGGCCGTACCCTGAATTTATTGCGCGTGACTGATATTAGTGAGCATAAACAGGCTGAAGAAGCTCTCGCTAAATATGCCCGTGAAGTTGAAGATTTGTATAACAAAGCACCCTGTGGCTACCATTCCCTAGATAGTGCAGGTCGAATCATGCGGGTGAATGAAACAGAATTGCAATGGTTAGGTTACAGCCATGAAGAGATGATTGGTCAGCCTTTCGTTAACTTTTTTACGGAAACTAGTCGCCAAGCTTTTCTGGAAAACTATCCTCGCTTTAAAGAAAGAGGTTGGTCAAAGGATTTAGAGTATGAGATGGTCTGTAAAGATGGCACAATTTTACCAGTCATGATCAGTGCGGCTGCCGTTAAAGATGCAGATGGCAACTATTTATACAGCCGTGCCACCTTATTCGATATGCGCGAACAGCAAGCCGCGCTCCGCGATCGCCAAAAAGCAGAACAAGAGTTGCAAGCATCACGCACCATGCTGCAACTAGTCCTAGATACCATCCCCCAACGTGTCTTCTGGAAAGATTGCCAGTTAAATTACATCGGCTGCAATCCAGCCTTTGCTAATGATGCTCAACTGTTTCAGCCTGACGACATTATCGGCAAAACTGACTTTGACTTGCCTTGGAAACAACAAGCACCAATCTATCGTGCCGACGATACCTTAGTGATTACCACCGGAAAAGCCAAACTCGGCTATGAAGAACCGATGGCAACTCACGATGGTGCCAGCATTTGGCTCAGAACGAGCAAAATTCCCCTCACGAACACTACAGGGGAAGTGATTGGTGTTCTCGGTTCCTATGAAGATATTACGGAACGCAAATACGCTGAAGAGAAACTGCGCCAAACCAATGAACAATTAGCCAATGCTAACGCCGAATTAGCCCGTGCTACTCGCCTCAAAGACGAATTTCTCGCCAATATGAGTCATGAATTGCGAACCCCTCTCAATGCCATTTTGGGTATGTCGGAGGGGTTTGAGGAGGGTGTGTTTGGTGCGATCAATGACCAACAAGCCAAAGCAATCGCCACTATTGAACGTAGTGGGAGACACCTCCTGGAACTGATCAATGACATCCTCGACTTATCCAAAATTGAATCAGGTAAGTTAGAATTACAACTGAGTGATATTCCCATTAAAAGCCTGTGTGAAACCAGTCTAGTGTTTATTAAACAGGTAGCATTGAAAAAAAGTATTCGCCTCCTGACGGAAATTCCCCATCATCTAGGCAGTATCCAAGCGGATGATCGCCGTTTACGCCAGGTACTAATTAACTTACTCAGCAATGCTGTCAAGTTCACCCCAGAAGGGGGTACGGTAACACTCAAAGTCTGGCTGGAGGAGCCAGGGGAAAAGGAATGCGGGGGTGCAGGGGGAGGAATTTCTTGCTTGTCTTCTCAATCAAGCGTCAAGTGTCAAGCAACACCCCACATCAATTTTTGTGTCACTGATACTGGTATTGGGATTGCTCCTGAAAATATAGGCAAATTATTTCAACCTTTTATGCAGCTAGACAGCAGCCTCAATCGTCAATATAACGGTACTGGTTTAGGTCTAGCACTGGTACAAAGAATTACTACTTTACATGGCGGTACAGTCTGTGTTGACAGTCAGTTGGGGAAAGGCAGTTGTTTTACGGTGAGGATTCCTTATATCACCAGTGATATTTTGCCGCCAAAGTTAGCAACGGCACAATTGCCCAGAAATTACTCCCTGTCTCCCAACACCCCAGTGTTAATTATCGAAGACTCGATGGCGGCGGCTGACCAAATCACTCGCTATCTCCTGGAGATGAGCATCAAATGTTTAGTTTATCCAATGGGTGAAGGTGCGCTAGAAGAAGTCATACGTATTCGTCCAGCACTAGTGATTTTGGATCTGCAACTACCCAACGTATCAGGGTGGGATGTCCTCAAGCAACTCAAGCTCAACCCACAAACCAAGGATATTCCCGTTTTGATCGTCTCGGTTGTGGATGAACGGACTCAAGGCATAGCTGAGGGAGCATTTGCATATTTAGTTAAACCTATTACCCGGACTCAGTTTCAAGCCACCCTGGAGCGATTAAAATGTTCTACTAGTGATGAGTCTGGGATGAATAACGTTATAGCAAAATCTGCTTTGTCCTCTGCTTTAGTTTTACTAGTAGAAGACAATCAAGCCAATATCAACACTATGTCCGGTTATTTGGAAAGTCGCGGATATCGATTAGCGATCGCCAACAACGGACAACAAGCCATTGAACAAGTTTATGCCCAACGTCCTGACCTCATTGTCATGGATATCCAAATGCCAGAGATGGACGGATTGACAGCTATCCGCCGCATTCGCGAGGACGAGCAATTTGTGGATTTACCCATCATTGCATTAACAGCACTAGCCATGCCAGGCGATCGCGAAACCTGTCTCGCCGCAGGAGCTAATGAATATTTAACCAAACCCGTAAAGCTCAAACAACTCGTAGCGACAATTCAAAAATTTTTAACTAGATAAATAATTTAGTGGCAAAAAATAACTGTTAAACCCCTTTATCTTTTTAATTATCCCTATGTCTAATTTTGGCATTGTTTTCAGTTAAGTCAGTGAGAAAAAAACCACAAAGTTAATCAAAACCAACTAGGCTGAAACTATTTCTTCCTTCTGCCCTATAAACTATTCTTCTGAAAAAATAGAGATTTAATTATGAATCATCAACATTCTATTTTAATAATTGACGATGAACCAGATAACTTTGATGTAATTGAAATTCTACTTGATAGTGAAAACTACGAATTACATTATGCTCCCAGTGGTCAACAAGCTATTGATTGCCTTGATAGTTTTCAGCCTGATGTCATTTTGTTAGACGTAATGATGCCTGATTTAGATGGTATGGAAGTATGCCGGAAAATTAAATCTGAACGGCAATGGCAGACAATTCCGATCATTATGGTAACGGCATTAACTGCTAAAGAAGATTTAGCTAAATGTATGGCGGCTGGAGCAGATGATTTTATTAGTAAGCCAGTCAATGGTGTGGAACTAAGAGCCAGAGTGAATTCGATGCTGCGAATTAAAGGCCAGTACGATCAATTGCAGAGTCTGCTGAATCTGCGTGAAGATATGGTCAATATGATTGTACATGACTTACGTAACCCCCTCACCAGCATTATTATCTCCAATGAAGTGCTGCAAATTCCTGGATTATCACCCGAAAAGCATGAACAAAAGACACATAAAATTATTCTCGCAGCCCAACAAATGCAATCTATGATTGATAGCTTGCTGATTATGGCTAAGTTGGAATCTGGCAAAATGGTTCTTCAGCGCAATGATGTAGAACTAGGTACACTTTGTCTGTCGGCGTTGGCAGATGTGGAAGAAATCGCTCACCACAAAAATCTTCATCTTGTCAGCGAATTACCCAATCCAGGAAGTATGGTAAACGTCGATGTACCGATTTTTCGCCGCATTTTGGATAATTTACTCTCTAATGCCATTAAATTTTCCCCTCCTCACTCTCAAGTTATCCTCAAAGCAGAATGTTCTACTACAGATACTAAATTGCAAGTGATCGATTCCGGTTCAGGAGTACCGCAAAACTTACGCCAAAGCATTTTTGAAAAGTATGAGATTGGCACAAGAATGAGCGAGGTTTCACAAATTGGCTTAGGATTAGCTTTTTGCAAAATGGCCATTGAGGCGCATCACGGTATGATTATGGTTGAAGATAATTATCCCCAAGGGAGCGTTTTTACAATTTTCTTACCGTCAATCTAGGATACAAAAATAATTTCGGAAATGAAATTGTTCGATTCTTGTATAGTAATAATTAATACTATAATTTAGTGTACCTACCTAAAAATACTTAACATTATTCTACTTATTTATGGTGTCTTCTAGCCAAAAACTACGGCAGCTACTTGCAAAACCTGAAATTATTGTGATTCCTGGTGTTTATGATTGCTTAAGTGCAAAGTTAGCAGAAAATATAGGTTTTGATGTTATTGCTACCAGTGGTTTTGGTATTGCAGCTTCTACCTTGGGTTTGCCAGACTATGGTTTTCTCTCCGTTACAGAAACACTATATAGTATTGGACGCATTGCTCAAGGGGTGAATGTACCTCTGATTGCAGATTTAGATACTGGTTATGGCAATGCTCTGAATGTGATGCGGACTATCAAGGATGCTGTACAGTTGGGAGTAGCAGGCGTTTTGCTAGAAGACCAGGAATGGCCGAAAAAGTGCGGACACTTTGAAGGGAAACGAGTCATCCCCACAGAAGAACACGCCGGGAAAATTAGAGCCGCAGTTGAGGCGCGGGGAGATAGTGGTTTAGTAATTATCGCCCGGACTGATGCCCGTGCGCCTTTGGGTTTAGAGGCTGCGATCGCCCGTGGTCGTGCTTATATTGCCGCCGGAGCAGATATACTCTTTGTAGAAGCACCCCAATCTGTAGAAGAATTAAAAGCGATTAGAGCTGCTTTTCCTGACATTCCCTTAGTAGCTAATATCGTTGAAGGTGGTAAAACTCCTTCTCTGTCGGCGGCTGAATTACAAAATTTAGGGTTTAAAATAGTCTTCTTCCCCTTAACTGGCTTATTAGCAGTTACCCAAACTCTGACTAATTGTTTAACTCATTTGAAACAACAGGGAACTACAGCTAATTTTCATGATTTAGTGAGTTTTCAAGATTTTCAAGCACTCGTCGGTGTTCCCCAATTTCTACAAATGGAAAAGCAATTTACTGTAGAGAATGATGAATAAATTATCTGAATTTATCTAATACTAAAGATACATACGATATTACCCAAGATATGCAACCAAACGCAGATAAACGCAGATAAACGCAGATAAAATCGATTTTTTAATGCAACATTTAAGGCTTGAAACGCCAGTAGGTTGGGTTGACGTAAGGAAACCCAACACCGACATCTATTTCTTATTTTATTATAAAATCAGGTTACTAATTTAAAAAGAATCAATTATTCTACTCATTTAAATGTTCTTTTAAAGATGAATACAAATTAATAATGTGATGATCAATCAAGCTGTAATAAACATTTTTACCTTCTCGACGATAATTCACTAACCGCATCACTTTTAATAATCGCAATTGATGAGAAACGGCCGATTCGGTCATTTTTGTTAATGCAGCTAAATCACAAACACACAACTCTTGAGAAGCCAAAGCTGATATCAACCGCAGACGATTGGGATCTGCAAGGATGCCAAAGATTTCTGCCATCTGTTGTGCTTGTTCTGGAGACAAGATTTGTGTTTGGATTGACCGCACATTATCCAGATGCACCAAATGGGTGTCACATTTTGGTAAGTCGGCATTTTGCAGCAATTCCAACTCTTTTTTACTCTGTTGCTTATTCATCAGGGTGCTTTTCAATAATGGTTATTACTTTCAATCTTAACTAAAATTAAAATATTGTACATTTGAATAAATGTTCATATATCGTATTAAAATACTTGTAAAAGGCTGGTAATTAACTTTGTTACCTGCAAATTGCTATGACTCAAACTCCTTCCCTGAAAACCCAGATTCTCCAAGTGAACGGTATGGATTGTGGTAGTTGTGCCAAGACGATAGAAGTTGGTTTGCAACAATTACGCGGCGTTACGGAAGCATCAGTTAGCTTTGCTACAGGAAAAGTCAGGATATCCTACAATCCAGAGGATTTGAGTCTAAAAACTATCTACGATCGCATTCAGGCTTTAGGTTACACAGTAGAACAAAGTGCTGAGGTAGAGTCAGAGCAGAAAACTCATTCTTGCGGTTGTAGTCACGATCATGCTCATCACAGTGATAGTCATTCACTGGTGGAAATAGCTGATACTAAATCGCTACAAGCACAAATTGGTGGTATGGACTGCGGCAGTTGTGCCAAAACGGTTGAAGTTGGCTTGCGCCAAATCCCAGGTGTCTGGGAAGCATCGGTGAATTTTGCAACGCAACGAATGCAGGTATCCTACAACCCGCAGCAGGTGAACGAAAAAACTATTTATGACCAAGTGAAAGCTTTGGGTTATACAGTTGAGGTGGGGTCTGAGTCACATTCTCATCACTGTGATCATGACCACCATCAACATGAACAGGACAAGGCAGTTTCTAAGATTGCACAGCAATCTGATCCCACAAACTGGAAATTTTGGATTACTAACCGTCGGGGACAAGGTGTCATTCTTACAGGTGTGGGGTTAGCGTTGGGTTTACTGGCGCAATATTTAGCCTTACCTATTTGGATAGCACGAGCTTTTTATGGCGTTGGTATAGTGATTGCAGGCTATCCCATCGCACGGATTGGTTTATTGGAATTGCGCTTGCGCCGGGCTGATATGAATCTGCTGATGACTATTTCAGTCATCGGTGCATTGATTTTAGGTGACTGGTTTGAAGGAGCGTTGGTTGTCTTTTTGTTCTCGTTGGGTACAACATTGCAAGTTTTGACTTTTGATCGCACACGCAATGCAATTCGCGCCCTCATGAATTTAACTCCAGCCACAGCTACCGTCAAACGAGGGAATCAAGAAGTGACTGTTCCCGTGGAAAATGTTCAAGTTGGTGAAATTTTGACAGTTAGACCAGGTGGACGCGTAGCGTTAGACGGCATAGTTGTTTCTGGTAGTAGTGCTATTGACCAGTCTCCAATTACGGGAGAATCAATCCCAGAAGATAAAGAAGCAGGCGATACTGTTTTTGCTGGGACGTTAAATCAGTCAGGCTTTTTGGAAGTCAAGGTTACACATACAGCAAAAGACACGACTGTTGCTAAAATTATCCATTTAGTAGAAACAGCCCAAGGTAGTCGCGCACCTTCTCAACAGTGGGTGGATAAGTTTGCCGGAGTATACACCCCGATTGTCATTGTGATTGCGATCGCCATCGCGCTTATTCCTCCTTTGGTATTTGCTCAACCTGGGAATGTCTGGTTTTATCGAGCCTTAGTCATGCTAGTCATTGCTTGTCCCTGTGCTTTAGTCATTTCTACCCCAGTTTCCATTGTGAGTGCGATTGGTGCGGCAACTCGTCAAGGAGTGTTATTTAAAGGAGGTAACGCACTAGAAACCGCCGGACATCTGACTACTCTGGCTTTTGATAAGACAGGTACAATTACCCAAGGGCTACCGATTGTACAAAAGATTTATAGCCTGGGAAATCACAGTACCCATCAGGTGTTACAAATTGCCGCCATCTTAGAGCAACACTCAGAACATCCACTAGCAAAGGCTATCGTGGCTAAAGCTGATGAATTGAGCATAGATTTAGAAACACCGATGAACTTCACCGCACTACCAGGGAAAGGCATTCAGGCAATCTGGAGTGAAATAGTTTATTTAGTCGGTAATCGACGGTTATTTTCCGAGCAAGGTATTTCTTTATCTGGAGAAACGGAAACTCTGTTGGCAGAAATTGAACAACTTGGTCAAATTCCGGTACTCGTAGGGACAAAACAAGAAATATTGGGAGCGATCGCGCTGTCTGATGGTATCCGTTTAGAAGCAACAGAAGCCATCCGACAACTCAAGCGACTGGGGTTAAAGCAATTAGTCATGCTAACAGGCGATCGCGATCGGGTGGCTAGGCAAATTGCCCAACAAGTTGAGATCACAGAATATAGAGCCGAACTCTTACCAGAAGATAAACTCCAAGAAATTCAACAGCTACGACGTTCTGGGGTGGTAGGTATGATTGGGGATGGGATTAATGATGCACCAGCTCTAGCTGCGGCAGATATCAGTTTTGCTGTGGGTGGAATTGATATTGCCTTAGAAACAGCAGATGTAGTGCTGGTTGGTGGTGACTTGAGACGATTAGCTTATGCAGTGAATTTAAGTCGTCGGACTGTATCTGTGATTCAACAGAATGTGGTTTTTTCTTTAGTCACCAAGGCTTTATTTCTACTATTGGGAACGTTGGGTTTTGTTGGGTTAGCGGTAGCCGTTTTAGCAGACACAGGGACTTCTTTATTAGTGACTGCAAATGGAATGCGCTTATTTAAATCAAGAAATACGGGGGTGTAATAACAATTCGCAATTCGCAATTCGCAATTCGCAATTCGCAACGATGCTCCCGCCTTGCTACGCTAACGTAATTGGTAAAAACTGGCAATTTACGCAGAGATTTGCCCAATTTTTTGTGAGACCTAAATTACATAACCGTGTTGCGTGTAGATTCAGTATCAATTGGCTTAATTAAGTACAATCGCAACATATTCCAAAAGATAGCAAAAGCAGGCGGGATTCTTTGGCAGAATTTGACGAAATTCGGCAAATTACTATTGTTAATTGCTGCTAGCTTCAGATTATTTTCGGAACACTGTTCTAATCGCCAGAAAAATTCCGGGTGATTAGTATTTAAAATTACGGGAAATGCTCTAGCAGAGGTATTATTTGTCTCTTGAATGACTCTTTTATTGTATTTGCGGGGATGGATACCAATGACTTCGTAAAAGCTGGCTCTCTCAAATACTGTCATTGTGTGGGTAGCAAATACAGTTAATAAGAAAAAGCGTATCCATAACTTCGCTTTCCAACTTTTCCATAATTGGGGCTGCGATCGCAATACAGCTTTAAAGAAATCTCCGTGGCGATTTTCGTCTTGACACCAACTCTCAAATTTACGGAACAGAGGATAAAACTGATATTCTGGATGCTCTTGCATATGCTTATGCACCAAAATATAACGCCAGTAACCAATTTTCTCCGATAGGTAGACGGTGTAAATCACCCACTCTGGCGGGAAAAAGGTATATGTGCGCTTCTTAGTTAAATAATTTAGGTCTAAGGAAAGGTTTAAATCTGCCATCGATTTATTTAAAAATCCCGCATGGCGTGCCTCATCCCGTGCCATATAATTAAAGGCCTCAGCCAATAAGGGGTTGCGGTCTTTAATGCGGCGTGATAGCTCTTTAAACAGGAGAAATCCAGAAAACTCTGAAGTGCAAGAACGTTCCAAAAAGTCAATAAAGGCGCGGCGTTTTTCCCCTGTAATATGATCCCAATTTTGCTTAAACTCTGCATCTCGAACGAAGTGATGGCGGTTGTAGTCCTCCCGCAGTTCTTCTACAATGGCTCGAATCTCCGCCTCATTGGCTGAAATATCCATCTTTGCCACTGCGTCAAAGTCGGTAGTATAAAAGCGGGGTGTTAATAAAGTTTCTTGAACAGGTGCTTTGATTCCTGGCTTGAGAGTTTGTGGCTCTGGGGTTGCAAGGCTATTAACCATGAGACTCCTTACTATAAATGGTTTTATAGTTATATAAACATAAAATGATATTTGTATACATCAGTTAAATTATTGAACTGATTAGGTATTGGGGATTAGTGATTAGGGACTGGGTACTGGGGCATATCAATTCAAAATTCAAAATTCAAAATTCAAAATTGAAGAGTTTTACTCCCCCTACTCCCTTGCTCCCTGCTCCCTGCTCCCCTGCTCCCAATATATGTAGTGAAATTAAGCGAAATATAAAAAAATATTAATCTCCGTATAGTTATAAAGCTATTAATAGTTAAATGAGTTTGGGAGATATAAAAATAGTCTGGATTTGCATCAGCAGTGATAGTTGCTAGATAGAGCGATGCCAATCCTCTCTAAACCCAGAATAGCAATCCTCTCCAGTATTGATTGTGAACTGGCAACTATTTTGAGTCTATGAAGGGTGCTGAGTTAAAAGTGCTAGTTACTGAGTTAAAAAATGATCATCTCAATAACTGAGCATCAGGTAAACGCCACGCTACCGGTAACATAACTCATCACTCAGCACTCAGCACTCAGCACTCATAACTAAATCAAGCATGAAGGAAGTAAAAATGAGTAGCAATTTAGCAATTAAATTACGTTCTGGTACTCAAAAAGCTCACACAGCAGCAGAAAATGTGGGATTCATGAAATGCTTTTTGAAGGGGGTTGTAGATAGAGAATGTTTTGCTAAATTTTTAAGCAATCTGTATTTTGTCTACAGTGAACTAGAAACCGCAGTGAAAAGTCATGTCAATAACCCTATAATTGCTGCGGTTTACTTTCCAGAATTGAATCGCCAAGCCGCCTTAGAAAAAGACATGGTATTTTATTATGGCAGTGAGTGGCGCAATTTGATTACACCTTCTAGTAGCGCACAGGCGTATATTAATCGCCTTCGCCAACTTTCTGCCCATGAACCTGTGTTGTTAATTGGTCACACCTATACACGCTACATGGGCGACCTTTCTGGGGGTCAGATGTTGCAAAAAATTGCTCAATCAACCCTGAAACTATCTGGCTACGAAGGTACATCTTTCTATAATTTTGACCAGATTCCCGACAAAGCAGCATTTAAAAACAAGTATCGTCAGGCGATGGATTCATTATCTATTGATGATGCCACAGGCGATCGCATTGTTGCTGAAGCCAATATTGCTTTCCAATACAATATGCAAATGGCTAGAGATTTAGAGGGCAATTTAATCAAAGCCATTGGTCAAGTCGTCTTCAATAGCTTGACTCACAACACTAACCCTGGTAGTACCGAAGCACCAGCAACCTGAAATCAGGAAGGCAAAAGGAAAAATGCAAAAGGCAAAAAAAGAATCTTTTATCTTTTTACTTTTACCTTTCTTATGCCCTATTCCCTAATTTGGTTTAAATGAACACATCAGACTCTAGCAGTGAATCTTTAAACTAGAAAATAGCTAGAGCAGAGGCATTTTATTGGCAATTTGTGACCAATCAAACAACAAATTGTAGACCCTACATACCCATAGACACGACCGTACAGCAAGGCAAAAGTAACAAGTCAAAATTCAAAGTATATTGTGTCATTTCAGATGTTATGAAAATTGCTACTGCACTTCAAGTGTCTGATAAAAAGTAGTAAAAAATACATTTGAATTGATAAAAATCATCAAAGCTATCTTTTGCCTTTTGACTTTTACCTTTTTGAATGGTCACATTAACTTGGAGGATTTGATGGTTTTTCTGTCATCTGGAGTCAAATTTGACCTGGAATTGATTCAAAAGTATGATACACCTGCACCAAGGTATACCAGTTACCCAACTGCGACACAGTTAGCTGAAGGATTTACAGAGAGTGATTTTCGGGAGGCGATCGCCAGATCCAATCAGAGAAAATCACCTCTTTCTTTATACTTCCATATTCCTTTTTGTCAAAGTGCTTGTTACTTTTGTGGTTGTAATACTGTTATTTCTAATAACAGGAATATTGCTAAACCTTATCTAGAGAATTTAGCACAAGAAATCAAGCATACTGCTTCTTTGATTGACCAAGATAGAAAGGTACTGCAAATTCATTGGGGTGGTGGTACACCTAATTATTTAGACTGTGAGCAAGTAGAATTTTTGTGGAAACAAATTACCCGTAACTTTAACCTTGATCCACAAGCTGAAGTTTCTATTGAGATTAACCCCCGCTACGTTGACGAAGATTACATTTTCTTTCTCAGAGAAATTGGGTTTAATCGCGTCAGCTTTGGTATCCAAGATTTTAATAGTAAAGTACAAGTAGCCGTCAACCGTGTCCAACCAGAAGAGATGTTATATAACGTCATGAGTTGGATTAAAGCGGCTCAGTTTGAAAGTGTAAATGTAGACTTAATTTATGGTTTACCTTATCAAACTTTACAAACATTTCGAGAGACAGTACAGAAGACAGTTGCATTAGATCCGGATCGGATTGTGGTATTTAACTTCGCTTATGTACCTTGGTTGAAACCAGCACAAAAGCATATTCCTGTAGAAGCATTACCCGAACCCCAGGAAAAGCTAGAAATTTTGCAAATGACCATTGAGGAATTGACAAAAAGCCAATATTTATTTATTGGGATGGATCATTTTGCCAAACCTAACGATGAATTAGCGATCGCCCAACGTAACCGCACTCTGCAACGTAACTTTCAAGGCTATACCACCCACGCTGGTACGGATTTATTTGGCTTTGGTGCTACTTCCATTAGTATGTTACATGATGCTTACGTACAAAATCATAAGCAGTTAAAAGAATATTATCAAGCAGTTGGTAGTGATACTTTACCAATTAGTAAAGGTGTAAAACTCACCGATGATGATATCTTGAGACGCGATGTGATTATGTGCATTATGTCCAACTTTCAGCTAAATAAGTCAGAAATCGCCGAAAAATACGGTATCAACTTTGATGAGTATTTTGCCCTAGAACTAGAGTTATTAGAGCCATTAGCAGCTGATGGTTTAGTGAATTTATCGACTAACCATATCCAAATTACGGATATTGGTAGATTACTGGTACGAAATGTTGCTGTAGTTTTTGATACTCATAATCAAACACCAGAAAAACATTTCTCCCGTGCCATATAATATCTAATCTGATCCTGTCAGCTTGTGTTCATGGAACATTTTGGTAATTGGTAGCTGGTAATTCCCTTCACTTAATTACCTCTGACCAATTACCGACTGTCATCTCATAATACTCATTAAAATAATTCGTTATCCTGGAATAATTCAGTAACTTCCTATGCGGAGGATATTCTGAACTTATTAATTCTGATATATCTATCTTTTGGCTTCAAAAACTTACTTCATCTGGTGGAAACGCTAGCAAATCAAGATTGCTAATCTGATTACAGATGAGATTTTTGAGGACATTATATGAATATTATTGCTTGGGTAATATTAGGACTATTAGCTGGTGCGATCGCTAAAGCAATTTATCCTGGAAGTCAAGGTGGCGGTATTCTTTCCACAATGATTTTAGGTATCATCGGTGCTTTCATTGGTGGTAGTTTATATAGTTTATTCGCCACGGGAACTTTACAGTTAACTGCGACAAGTTTAAGTCTACCCGGTCTTTTAATTGCTGTCATTGGTGCAATGGTTGCTATCTATCTGTGGGGACTAATTAGCAGAAGCCGCAGTGTGTAAAAAATTCAAAATAAGCAACTCCTCATTTTGTTATCAAGTATTCTATGTTGTGATGCTTGATCATTTCTTACTCAGTTGAAAATATTTGTAGAGGCGGTTCATGTTTTTTCATAAAAAAGAGCCTATTCATGCTGTAAAAGTCGAGGAAGCTAATCCTCGCTTTGCTCAATTACTTCTAGAGCAGTTTGGTGGAGCAACAGGAGAATTATCAGCAGCTTTACAATACTGGGTGCAATCATTCCATGTTGAGAATGCTGGAATTCGCGATATGCTGCAAGACATTGCCATTGAGGAATTTGGGCATTTGGAAATGGTGGGTAAACTCATTGAGGCTCATACCAAAAATGTGGATCAAACAGATGTTTATAAAAGCACTCTTTTTGCAGTCAGAGGAATAGGGCCTCACTTTCTAGATAGTCAAGGTAATGCTTGGACTGCAAACTATCTCAATGAAGGCGGAGATGTAGTTAGAGATTTGCGTGCGAATGTTGCGGCTGAGGCTGGCGCGCGTCAAACCTATGAAGAGTTAATTAAGCTGTGTCCAGACCAAGGTACAAAACAAACTTTAGTACATCTTTTGACTAGAGAAGTTTCTCACACCCAGATGTTTATGAAAGCATTAGATTCACTGGGTAAATTAACAGATCCATTCTTTGGCAATATTCAACCTGATGAGACTGTAGATATTTACTACAATCTATCGACTAACGGTCATGGACAAGATGAACGCGGCCCTTGGAATTCTGAGCCAACATTTAAATACGTTGCCAACCCATTAGAAAAAAGGTAAAAGGTGAAAGGTAAAAGGTAAAAGGTAAAGGGCAAAAAGCTATTCTTTACTTTTTACTTTTTCTTTTTTAGATAAGTCAGTAGTAAAGAAAATAATCCAGGCTAAAACTCCCTCCGCCTGCACCCTGCGCCCTTCCCTATTTTATTTATTCCCTGTGTTCCTAAATTGGAGAGTAATCTGTGATTGTAAATCCAACACCAAATGGATGGGAAATTATTTATCACCGCGCCCATGCGTTGTTAGCAGCGCAACTAGCAGGACAATGGCGACGCAAAAATTCTCCAGCACGGATATATGAAACCCTAGCAGCCATTTCTCATCATGATGACTTAGAAAAAGAATGGCAAGAAGATAACCTAACTCCCGGAGGTGCGCCAATGGACTTTACCATGCACCAAAAAACCTCCTTGGAAAAACTGGTTGATTTGGTGAATAATGCTCGTTATCGAGGACGCTGGGTGACTTTATTAATTTCCAAACATATCAGTCGTTTAAATGAGCCAAAACGGGGACAATGTCCTGAACTAGATCAATTTCTAGATGAGCAACTGCAAAATCAACAGCGTTGGCGTGAGGAGTTGGGCATCAAAAAAGAAGACGTAGATGCGGCTTATGCGTTTATGCAGTGGTGCGATCGCCTATCATTAATCTTATGTCAGCAAGAATTACCAGCCGACGAAAGATTTTTAGAAATTAGTTTGGGGTCTGATGGTCAACGTTATGACATTATGCAGCGTAGTGATCATTTGCTGACCGTTCAACCCTGGCCTTTTGAGGACGATAAGTTTACAGTTAATGTCGAAGCCTGCGATTTACATCAGGTCAAGTTTGCCAGTAATGCAGAACTCACTCACGCCCTGCAAACAGCCCCAATTAAAGTTTTAGAGTGGACTTTCGTGAAAACTTAAAAATCCTCATTATTTCCAGTCACCCCACACAATTAAAAAACGTCCGGGAGTGTTGCCGTGTTTCCACCCCAGACGCTTTTCAATTTCAACTTGCTCCTCACACACAACTAGAGAATATCACTTATTTTTTATCCAGTAAATTTGGCGTGTGACACTTTCTTAAGTGTACAAATATCGCTGGTTTTACCACCTAATTAAAAAACGCCTGGGAGTGTGACCGTGTTTCCACCCCAAGCGTTTTTTAATTTCAACTTACTCCTCACACACAAATAGAAGTTACCATTATGTCTGAGAAAATGGCAAGTATTATATTTAACTCTTTACAAAAACTTCATATTAGTCAAGATAATCTGTGGAAATACGGGATACAAAATTCACAATTAAGAAAGCTTCATACTACTAGGTAGGTTTGACGGGTATGTATCTTTTCCCCTCACAAAACTGGCAGATGTCAAAACCACTACCAATTAAAAAGCGTTTGGACGTGTTGCCGTGTTTCCACTCCAAACGCTCTTTATTTTCAACTTGCTCCTCACACACAACTAGAGAATAACACTGTCACACAAGACCGACTAGTAATATAAGTGACACTTTGCAAACTGCACCATGAGATGGGGACTGGGGATTGGGGATTGGGGATTGGGGATTGGGGAGACAAGGAAGGTAGAATTTACTTCAATGCCCAATACCCAAAATTGTTGAATTTTGAATTTTGAATTTTGAATTTTGAATTGATTAGCCCCATACCCAATTCGGATTAGTGCAGAAAGTGACGGATACCAGTCAATACCATTACCAAACCTAGTTCATTAGCAGCTTTGATGGAATCTTGATCACGCAAGCTTCCGCCCGGTTGGACGATCGCAGTAATACCTGCGGCGGCGGCTGTTCTGACAGAGTCATCAAAGGGGAAAAATCCGTCACTGGCGAGAATCGCGCCTTTAGCTTGATCTCCGGCTTGTTCGAGGGCGATTTTGGTTGAACCAACGCGGTTCATTTGTCCAGCACCGACACCAAGAGTAGTGCGATCGCTTGTGAGGACAATGGCATTAGATTTAACGTGTTTGCAAACTTTCCACGCAAATAACAATTCTGCTAATTCATCAGCCGTGGGTTGACGGTCGGTGACGACTTGCCATTTACTAGTGTCAGCGATCACATCATCCGCAGTCTGCACCAAGAAACCGCCAGCAATTTGTTTTACCAGAGTTTTGGGGCCACTACTCAAATCTGCTAAAGTCAAAACCCGCACATTAGATTTTTTAGCCAGAATTTTTTGGGCTTCTGCATCACAATCAGGTGCAACTACGCATTCTAAAAATGTCTTAGTTAATTCAGTGGCGGTAGCTGCATCAATAGAACGGTTGAGGGCGACAATCCCACCAAAAGCAGAGATAGAATCAGCATTAAAAGCCTTTTGATAAGCTTCCACCAAAGTATTACCTAACGCCGTACCGCAGGGATTGGTATGTTTGATGATGGTAGCGGCTGGTGTGTCAGGGAATTCAGCAATAATGCGGCGTGCGGCTTCTAAATCTACTAAATTATTGTAACTGAGTTCTTTTCCTTGCAATTTTGTCGCCGCAGCCCAACCACTTGCAGTTGTACCAGTTTGATACCAAGTAGCAGGTTGGTGGGGGTTTTCGCCGTAACGCAGAGATTGTAATTCTGTACCGTTGAGGGTGTATTGTTGGGGAAGGGAAGTTTGGGATTGTTGAGACAGGTAAGAAGCGATCGCTTGATCATAACTAGCGGTATGCTGAAAACCCTTTAAAGCCGCCTTTTGACGGAATTCTAGGGAAGCTTCCCCGTTATTTTGTCGTAATTCCTGCAAATACTCATCATACTGTGCTGGGTCACATAATACCGTCAGATGAGCGAAATTTTTTGATGAAGCCCTCAACATCGCCGGGCCACCAATATCAATTTGTTCCACAGCTTCAGCTAATGTTACCCCTGGTTTAGCAATAGTCGCCTCAAAGGGATAAAGATTCACGACTACCAAATCAATCGGGCGAATTTGGTTATTTTCCAAATCTGTCACATCTTGAGGTACATCCCGCCGGGCTAAAATACCGCCATGAATCCGAGGATGGAGAGTTTTTACACGTCCACCTAAAATTTCCGGTGAACCAGTGTATTCCGAAACCTTCGTTACAGGTATTCCCGCATCTTTGAGGGCTTGGGCTGTTCCCCCACTGCTGATTAAATCAAATTCAAATTCTTCTACCAAGCTACGGGCTAAGTCAATTAAACCAGTTTTATTAGATACACTCAGCAGTGCTAGACGCGCCATGTCTCAATTCCTCAAATTTAGCGGGTGATGCCAAAGACCACAATTTTTACATAACCCTGGCTTCACTTCAATACCATGAGGAATAATTGTGCTTTCTCTATTGTTTCAAACTCTATTTTTTAAGCGGGTTTATTTCCTATCTAACCAAGTCTGTAAATCAGCTAAACTGCTGAAATCTAGCAGTGCTTCACTCAAATCTTCCAGAACAGGCAAAGGTAAATCAGCAATTGAGGCGCGTATTTCTTCAGACAGTGCGCCAAAACGCTTAGTTAGCAGTCGGATAATTAGATTGATTGTTGCTTCCTCTCTTCCTTCCTCCTTGATTTCTCGATAAACTCTTGTTTCCTTAAGTGTAATTCCCAGCATCGATTCAACCTCTATTCTGCTCAATTGTTCAAACTTGTACACCATAATTGTCATAATCATCTCTATTATGGCGCGACTTGCTGGCTCAGTTACTTCTTGACGCGTTTTGCTTAATAAGTATCGGGCTTCTTCTGGTGCTTGACTTTCTTCTACAGTGGTCAGTTATTACTTAGCAGTATTGATCAGCCATTCGTTAGTTGCTGCATCTCTTAACAGAGAGAATCTAATAGTAGCAGGTGTTTGTTGTCCCGATTTCATGAAAAATGTTAAACGAGCGTCAACTGTTGCTGTTGATGTATCAGACTGTATTAAACTGACGTTATCAACAGATACACTTTCTACTTGTCCTTGCCACCAGTCCAAATAAGAACGATAGCCATTGGGGTGCAGGTTGCTATTTTGAAGACTGGGAGTTAACAAATTCCAGGCTGTCTCATATTGAGCCTGGTTGATATGGGCATAATAGTTCTCTACTGCTTGTTCTGGCGACTGTGTTTCAACTTGTGACGTTTGAGAATTACCTGCTTGCAATTCTGCATTGGTGGGTTGTGAACCAACGGGTTCTGCGGTTTCAGGAGTGGATGCAGTTACAGGTGAATTTGTGACGGCTGAAGAATTTGCGTCTGGTGTGGTTGCAGTTTCAGTAGTTTCTTGTGTTGTAGTGGTATTGGAAGTTGCAGGTGTATTTGTTGGTTCTACGCTGGGAGTGCTGTTGTTAGTAGTAGTAGATTCACTAGAAGATATTGTTGAAGGGGTGACTGATTGATTGGGTCTAGTTAAGGCAAAACCAATTAATACAGATACACTCACTAAACCACCAGCAATTAAGCTACCAAGTAATATCCCCCGACTGCTATTTTTTTTGCTGACAGGTTCGGGAGAGGAGGAAGATGCGGGACTAACGGCGACGGTGTTAGAGGCTGTAACAGATGGTGGAACTGTGACTACTTGCGGTTGTTGATAAGGATTTGTGGGAGGTTGTGATTGTTGATAGGGAGTTGTAGCAGGTTGGGGTTGTTGATAGGGAGTTGTGGGAGGTTGGGGTTGTTGATAGACAGTTGCGGGTAAGCTGACTGCGCCTAATTGCAAGGCTTCTAACATTTCCCTGGCGGTGGCGAACCGTTCTCTGGGATGATAGGCGATCGCACGATCAAGAGCATCTGCAAATGTCGGATTGACATTTAAAGCGTATGTACGCCAGATAATTTCCCCTGTTCTGGAGTCTGTTTCTAATTCATGGGGTTGTTTCCCAGTCAATAAATAAATTGCTGTCATCCCCAAACTATAAATATCACTAGAATACATGGGTCTACCAGCCGCCTGCTCACTCGGCATATACCCTGGTGTACCAATCACAATGGAACTGGTAGGATTACCTTGGGAATTAACGACTGTACCCATAGATTCCCGCACTGCACCAAAATCAATCAGTACAGGTTTGCCATCTCGATGACGCAAAATAATATTGTCTGGTTTAATATCGCGGTGAATTATGTGTTTTGAGTGGACGTACTCTAAAACAGGTAGTAAATTTACGAGAATTTCTTGAACCGACTCTTCACTAAATACACCTTGTTGATAAAATTTATTAGTTAATGTGCTACCTTCTATCCACTCTTGAATCAAATAAAATTGCTCATTTGATTGAAAATAAGCATATAAAGTAGGAATTTGGTCTGTATAGCTGCCTAACTCTTCTAAAATAGCCGCCTCACGTTGAAATCGCTCTTGGACGAGTTGGTAAATTTGAGGATTGTTGTGTATTGGTTTCAACAGTTTCACCACACAACGACGGTTAGATGGCATTTGGGTATCTTCAGCTAAAAATGTTTCCCCAAATCCACCACTACCCAAAGTTTGAACTACTCGATAGCGATTCTCTAATAGCGTTTCCATAAGTTAGTGCAGAACAGTGTAAAATTAGTTGTGATATTGTATACATTTTACCCATTATCCAGTAGTTACCCAAAAATTGTCACTCAACAATTATTTGAGTAGTTCACTGAACAACAGTATGGATTTTATTCGCAATTAACTACAAATAAGACCAGCCTAATTACTTAAAATGTCTCAAATTATAAAGGTCTTGATATTGTTTAATGTAATCTACATTCTGCTGCTCTAATCTGCTGAGTAATTTTAAGGGAAATTCTCTCGGTGAATATATGGGTTGATACCAAGTTTGAGTATTAAAATATGCTTGTAATTCAGGAGTATCAAATCTGCGTCCATGACGAGCGAAAATTGTATTCCGCATAATATCTAGTGTGTAACCGTCTTTACCATTTAAATCCGCATCGGTGACAAGTCGTTCAGAAAGCCAGAGATAATTACTCTGATTAGTTTCTGGTGGTGGTGTAAAAGAATTGACAATCTGAGAAGTATCTGTATTTGATGGAGACTGAGTTTGGGGAACTACGTTCTTGGATACTTTGGTTTGCAAAGATTGGGAAACAGGGGAAGTAGTTTCTTTGACTACTGGCTGTTCTGAGGAAGGTTGCGGCGGTTTTGTCAATATGAACCCAAGAATCACCGAACCACCAATCAAACCACCAGCTACTAAACTCCCAATTAATATATTTTTTTGCTGATTATCTGTAACACTAGCTTGGGGAAGTACGGGAGTAGTTGGTTGTGCTGTGTGAGAGATGACAGGCGGGACAGAGTACGGCTGTGTGGGTGGTATGGAGTTAGCATCCCTTTGCAAAGCCTCCAGCATAGCTTTTGCTGAGGGGAAGCGATCGCGGGGATGGTAAGCGATCGCCCGATCAATTACACTAGCCAAAATCGGACTAATATTCTGGGCATAGTTACGCCAGATAATTTCACCTGTTTGTGAGTCAGTCTCTAAGTTTTGTGGTTGCATACCCGTTAACAAATAGACCGCAGTCAACCCCAAACTATACAAATCACTAGAATAAACAGGTCTACCTGCGGCTTGTTCGCTGGGCATATATCCAGGCGTACCAATCACAATCGAACTAGTAGCATGACCTTGGGAATTGATCACTGTCCCCATTGATTCCCGTACTGCACCAAAATCAATCAATACAGGCTTACCATCCCCATGACGCACCATAATATTATCGGGCTTAATATCACGATGGACAATTTGCTGAGAGTGGACGTAATCCAGAACAGGTAACACATTCAGCAATATTTCCCGGACTGTATTCTCACTTAATAAGCCTTGTTGTCTAACCTTAGCGGTGAGTGTATCCCCTTCAATCCACTCCTGTACTAGATAAAATTGCCCATCTGCTGAAAAATAAGCATATAAAGCCGGAATTTGTCCAGTTTTTCCGCCTAATTCTTCCAGAATTGCCGCTTCACGTTGGAATCTTTCTTGAACTAACTGATAAATTTGGGGATTATTTTGAATTGGCCTGAGTTGTTTAACCACACACCTACGTTTAGAAGGCATATAAGTATCTTCTGCAAGATAGGTTTCACCAAACCCACCAGCCCCCAATGTTTGTATCACTTGATAGCGATCGTTCAACATTTGTGTTGTCATAATTGGTCAATAGTCAATAGTCAATAGTCAATAGTCAATAGTCAATAGTCAATAGTCAATAGTCATTAGTCATTAGTCATTAGTCAATAGTCATTAGTCAATAGTCATTAGTCATTAGTCAATAGTCATTAGTCATTAGTCATTAGTCATTAGTCATTACTTAGCACCGGCTAAACGCCGCCCTACCGCTAACAGCACTCATTACTCATTACTCATTACTCATTACTTCTCCCATGCCCAATGCCCCATGCCCCATACCCAATACCTCACTTCACATCTAATAATCCAGTTTCCTTTAACTTAGGATTGAATCGAATTTGTGTCTTTAATCCACGCAATTCTAAAGCGGCTAGAATTTCAGCTTCTACTCTTCTGGCGATGTTTTTCAGAATATTTATTTGCTTGACTTCATCATGTACAGGATTTTGATAATTTTCCTGCTCTTCTGGAGTCATTACTGTTTTAACATCAATAGGTTGTGTCCATGTTACTTTTTGTTCTCCATTACCCACCGGAAGACTACCATTTTCAGCTATCCATGCTTGCTCAATGTTTTCTAAGATAGTGCGATTAGGACGCTCAATCGTATGTATTTTCACCCAATAACATCTTTGGGGTTGACGGACTAAATGCTGTCTCAAGCTTAAATAGATATCGCGGGAGTAACCAATGAATTGCAATATTTTTTCTTGATTAAAAATGGCGTAAACTCCTATTTTCCCCTGTAAACTATCCGGTAAATTACCGTGATCATCAATGTAAGAAATATATGGCAATGATGTTAAAGAGGGAAGCTGATTTTCATTAGTCATGGGTCTATTGGAAATTACTAACTGTTTTGTAAATAGAATAGGGTAAATAGTTCAAGATTTATAGTGGGAAATTTAGTTCTTAAAAAAGGACTAAAGTCCTTACTACGAACTGAATGCTAATATGTTTACATTGATTAACATTGTTCAAATTTTCTAAGTTATTCTACTTGAATTAATAATTGTGATTTTTGTTAATTAAAATTCCAAAAAATCACTTAATTGAGTTAGCACAACCAAACCAAACTATAGCAGTTTAGTTTGACATGGAATGGGGAACAGACGGAGGTTGTTCACTTCCTTCTCTACAACTGGGTGATTAGTTCGGCTTTGGAAGGCGATCGCCTTCCAAATGGTCTAAAATTTGTCTTCCAACGCTGGCACTGTTCCCTATTTGCCTATGAATTTATAACGAGCGCGGCAGGACTCGAACCTGCGACAGACTGCTTAGAAGGCAGTTACTCTATCCACCTGAGTTACGCGCCCAAATCAAAACTGTGGCTCAACGATGAGTCACCTTAAAAATTATATCGTCTTTATGCCTAATAAGCAATCAAAAAAAATTGCAGGTTGACTGTTGCTAAGGCTAAGATGCTAGTCGCAAGTTGATTAACTAGCTTATTATGTGGTCGATGGATGCTGATTTGCGGGTTGATGGCGATGAACTAAACGCCCGGTGTAGCTGATCGCCTGAACATAGACTATTTTCAGATAGTCGCTCACTAAATCTATACCACGTAAGTAATCGCACTCTTGGCGATGTTGCTAAATCAGATTATAAATCGCTTATCTATAAAGCCCCTGCGGGGAGTTATTTGCTAGTGCCATGTTTATTTTGAAACGGCAGGATGTTGAAATATCAAGCATTCAGCACCCGAAAAAGGATCAGCAGGTGCCGATTCTCCATTATCAGGGGCAGACTTTTCGCTTGATTAGTGTATTCAAAGCTGGCCAAGAAGAAGAAGCTAGAACTTTGTGGCGAGAATTAACTGATCATCGTGGTAAAGCTTGCGTCTTACTGGAGGAACCAGAACGCTTTAGCGTTTGGGGTAAAGTACGCCTAGACCAAATTGGTAATGATACTGGTGGACACAGCAAAAACAGCACATTAATTCAGGCTAGCATTTTGCTACTACAAGCTGTTCACATGGATATAGAAGAATTTTTGGGTACGAAGCAAGTTTCATTATTTGAAAAAGACGTAGCTGAATTTCAGAAGCAGCAGCAGTTTCCTGAGACTGCTTCGATTGAAGCGGTGAAACAGTTAGTCTCAATTGATCCGTTGGAATCAGACAAGCTACCCCCCTGGAAAGAAAATCATGTAGTCAGCTTTTTACAAGAACTACATAAATTAGGGAAAACTTATTTTGGTAACGCCAACTTTGCCCATCAAGTAGCTAATCACCTACAGGATATGCCAGAAGGAGAGCGATCGCTCTTTATCTCGTGGCTGAGTCAGTCGTCCCTGAATAAGTTATGGCAGTAGAGGGAAAAGTCAAAAGGCAAAAGGCAAAAGGCAAAATGCAAAAAAGCCATGTTCTCAATTTTTACTTTTTTTCCCTGTTTACCCAATCCCACAACTTCTTTCATTTTGAATTTTGAATTGGTTCATCCCCAGAGTGCATTTAATCAAATCTTATGAGTAGTTCTTACAAAAATCCATCTTCATTGGCAAAATCTCTATTTACCACCCAGAACATAGTTTTAGCTAGCATTGGCTGGGGTGTACTAGCACTGCTATACTTTTTATTGTTTAGTGCCAAAGTCCCTGGAGCTAATGGTCAAGAAACCCGTGCTGAATGGTACGTGATTGGTACAAATATTTTTGAAGCGTTAGCTTATCTGGGTGCAGGAATTTTATGCTTAAGGAATTGGCGCAGTCCACAGATTGTCAGTAGCCGCAATGTTTGGCTAGCCATTGCCATAGGTATGATTTCTTATTTCCTGGGAGGGATATTTTTTGGTTATACAGAAATTGTTTTACGAGAAGAACCGGATGTGTCTATTGGCGACGTGTTTTTTGTATTAAGTTATATATCCCTGGGCGTAGGCATGATTTTAGCGGTAGCTGCTAGGCGAATTAATCTAGAAAAATGGCAATGGCTGATTGTGTCAGCAATTGGAGTATTTGGCAGTTTGTTGGCGTGGTGGATTTCTGCCCAGCAAGCTAAAGCCTCAGAAGACTTTTTAGCCACAATTTTGAACTTGTTTTACATAGTTAGCGATGTGCTGTTGTTAATTATCGCCACCACCCTACTTTTAGCTTTTTGGGGGGGACGAGTAGCCCAATCCTGGAGAATGATTGCGGCGGCGGCCTTTTCGCTTTACATTGCAGATATGTGGTTTAAATACGCTCAGGGTCCAAATTATCAAAGTGGAGAACTTTTAGAAGTGTTTTGGGTGTTTAGTGGAGTGTTATTTGGTATGGGCGCAGCCCTAGAATATGACGCATCATTAAGCCGGACTCGGCGGGAGCGCACAAGAAAACGAGCATAGAAAATTGGTGTCTACCGTGAGAAAACTAACAAATTCTGACAAACAAGAAATTCTCAAGCTATATCGAGAAACTGCTGAAACAACCTCAACTCTAGCAGAACGCTATGACGTGAGTAACTCCACCATTAGCCGCTTGCTCAAAAGTACCTTAGCAGAAGACGAGTATGAATACCTCGTTTCTTTAAAACGTGCAGCTAGGACACCTGAAGGAAGAGCGCAAGTCAGTTATGAAAATGTACCTGCATTTGTGCTACCAGAGTCAGAAGCACCAGCACCGACACCAGCACCAGCGAAAAGTCGGGAGAAACCACGTTTAAAAGCTGTGGAAGTTGAGCCACCCCAGCAGGAAGAACAGCCAGTAGTACCAGAAACAGATGAGGAAGAACAGCCAACTCAGCCTGTGAGACGAGTACGCAAGCGTGCTGTGTCAGGGGAGGAGGAAAAACCCAAACCCAAGCTCACTGTTGCCAAGCAATTGGAAATTCCTGTGGTACAGCCACAGGAAGTAGTTGGTATCTCTAGTTCTTTACTGGAGGATGACAAGTCTGATGTCACAGCTATTGCCCAAATGCTAGGGGAAGATTTGCTAGACGAATCGGAAGATTTAGAAGATGAGGAAGATTTAGACGATGATTTAGAGGATGATGAAGACTACGAAGAAGACGAAGAGGAAGAGTATTTTGAACACCCCAGACCTCTTGTTACTAGACGGAGACCAGGGGAAGCACCAGTTCAAGTTTTACCTCTATCGGTAGCAGCGTTACCCAAGACTTGCTATTTAGTCATTGATCGTTCCTCGGAGTTAATTACTAAACCCCTCAAGGATTTTGGTGATTTAGGACAAATTCCCAGCCTGGAAACCCAGCAAAGAACTTTACCTGTGTTTGATAATCACCGTGTCGCCAAGCGGTTTTCTACCAAGCGCGATCGCGTGATTAAAGTTCCTGATAGTAAAATGCTGCATAAGGCTCGCACTCATTTGCAAGCCAAAGGCATTACCAGACTATTAATTGATGGTCAGGTTTACTCTCTATCTCTGGTTTAAAAGTCTAGATTTCCAGGTTTTTAGAGACGTTGCAATGCAGCGTCTCTATTTTTTTATGCAAATCTCTTAGGTTCCCAACATTTGCAAGTTATGCAAGGTAGAATATAGTCCCCCTGTTTTTAATAGTTCCTCATGGCTACCTTCTTCAATTAATTCGCCTCGCTTCAACACAAAAATTCTGTCTACATTGCGAATTGTCGATAAACGGTGAGCAATAATAATTGCTGTGCGTCTTTTTAACAACTCATTTAATGCTTGTTGTACTAATGCCTCTGTTCCAACATCTAAACTAGCTGTCGCTTCATCTAAAACTAAGATTTGGGGGTTACGAATGGCAGCACGGGCAAAGGCTAAAAGTTGCTTTTGTCCGCTAGAAAGATTTGTCCCTCGTTCTCGTAATTGGGTGTTGTAACTGGCTGGTAATTGTTCAATAAATTCGGCAATATTGGTTTTTTCAGCCGCCGTTTGAATTTCTTCAAAGGTGTAGTAATCGCCCAAAGTAATATTACTTTTGACATCACCCGCAAACAGAAAACCCTCTTGTAAAATTACCGCCATATAACGCCGCAGTTCGGCTTGGGGTAACTCTCGAATATCTACACCATCTACCAGAATGCGTCCTTGAGTGGGTTCATAGAGGCGACACAACAGCCGAATGATTGAACTTTTACCTGCACCTGTCGGCCCGACTAAGGCGATTTTTTCACCAGGACGAATGACAAAGTTTAAGTCTCTAATGACATAATCATCATCTTTGTAGGCGAACCAAACGTGTTCAAACCGAATTTCTCCCAAACTGGGTTGAGTGTCACTGTCTTGAGATTCTAAATTAGCGATGATTTCATCGATGTAACCAAATTGAGCATCTAAAACAGATATACGAGGATTAATGCGATCGCTAATTTCTATCGGTTCATCTAAAATATCACTCACACGCTCCATCGCCGTAAATCCAGACTGAATCACGGTGAATTTCTCGGCAAAATCCCGCAAAGGATCAAATAATCGCTGGGCATATAAGACAAATGCAGATAATGTACCAAAAGTCAAGTTATTTCCTAGCAGTAACCAACCACCCAACCCCAGAACTCCAGCGATCGCAATTAACCCAATCCATTCTAAAGTTGCAGAAACGGCGGAATCGTAAAAAATAGTCTCATCTACTAGTTTGTTATACCGTTGGTTAGTGGTGCGAAATAAATCCGCATTGTATTTCTCTCGCCGAAACAACTGCACCACATTAATCCCCAGTACGTTTTCCTGTAACTGGGAATTCAACATTGACACTTCTTCCCTAGCTTTGTAATTGGCTTTGCGATATCTTCGTTGGAAGGAAATCGTTAACCAAGTAATGGGTATTAATATCACCAGTAACAAACAAGCCAATTGCCACTGGATAGAAAACATTAAACCCACAATTACCAGCATTGAGAAGATATCAGAAACAATACCTATTGCCCCCGTAGAAAATACATCACCTAAGACTTCTACATCACTAGTGAGTCGAGTGACTAACTTACCTACGGGTGTACGGTCAAAAAACCGCACTGCTAAGGATGTAACGTGATGGAATAAATCTTGACGAATACCTGCGGTGATATTTTGTCCAATCTTCTGAAGTATGTAGCCCTGAACACCAGTGAGGATTAACCGCAGCACAATCATCGCCAATAATAGGCCTTCCAGAATTTGTAATCCTTGAAGTAAGGGACGATTCCTCAAAAACTCGTAGGTGCTGGGTTCATTGCGAATCAGAGACACAGCCTGTCCAATTAATAAAGGCTGTACTGCATTAGCTAAAGCAATAGGCAATAGTAGCAAAATTGCTACGGACAGCAATTTACTGGTACGGCGCGCGTAAGGTACTAGACGGAGAAATAATCGCCAGTCATTGTTACGCCAACGATTTTGTCTGTATGGTTTGGGGGATGATTGGTAGATGCTCATAGATGAGCATTATATTAATTTTTAGAATTCTGCAAACACTTGTTTAGGGACAACATTATGAGGTTTTGTGACTATGCCTGAGATAGAAACTGCAAGATTAAAATTGAGGCATTTTACGCTGGATGACTTTGGTACCTTATTTCGTCTTTACTCTGATACTGAAGTTATGAGGTATCTATCCCTAAGAACCCAAGAACAAACTCAAGAGAGTCTCATTAAGCATATCCAACATTGGGAAAAACACAATTTTGGGATGTGGGCAGTAGTTCATAAGGATAGCTGTAAGATGATTGGTCGTTGTGGACTCGGTTTTTTAGAGGACACCCCAGAGGTTGAGCTAGGCTATGTATTGGATAAATCCTATTGGAACATGGGCTTGGGTACAGAAGCATCTCAGGCAACATTAAAGTACGGTTTTTTGACAGTCCAGCTAGATCAAATAGTAGCGATCGCCCGTCCCGAAAACATAGCCTCCAGGCGGGTAATTGAAAAATTGGGGATGAGGTATCAAAAACACACTCATCACTACGGTGTCGATGTTGTATATTACAGCCTCGCTAAATCAGAATGGCAACCAGATAATAGCCTTTCATCTGTTGACAGATGATAGAAAGACTAGATGCAAATGACTTTTCGCTGCGTTACTCTGTATTAACATTTCCAAAACTTACACAAAAAAGTATTGTTGCCAGTGTGTAAGTTGACATATTTATGATACAATTGTACTATAAGCGGGTGAGCTTGTACGAAAATAAATCTCCCGTTAGTGCTGATAGTCAAAGTTTCGGGAAATAACAGCAGATTGCAAGTACATGAGGCACAGATTTTCACAAAAAAGCAATATATAGAAATCGTGGTTGATTTTTAAATCTGTTCACTATCAACAGACTGACAACCCTGTTCTCTACTGTAACGACCAACTAAAAGTTGATTGTCTTTTATCCACGAGGAAGCAGTATGACCAATAATGTTCAGATTTCTCTGTTCAAAATTATTGAAATTCTCACAGCTAACAGCCAACATATCATTATCAATATCAAACATTTGCAAGCAAACTATCAAAGAACAGGGGTTAAAAAAATTTATGGTGTCCGAGATATCAACGGAAATCTGATTCAACCTTGGTTGCGAACAGAATATATCGATAATTCTGAATATGTTCACATGGGTAAGTTTGTATTTAATCGCAATACTGCCACAATTAATCTGCTAGTAAAACGTCAAGTTAAGCTGGTAAAGTCTGATGATCAAACCCCGATTTTAGAAGTAGCAGGATTGTTAGTTAATGATTTGCATACATTCAACAATTACACAATTGTTAGCAATGGCAAGATTCATGTGCCATGCTTAAAAATCAAAATCAGTAGCAAAAAGGCTTTTGATTTAATCAAAGAAGTATTAGATTCACAGGAATTTGATTACCAGCGAGAATATACTTTACAACTTGAGGCATTACCTTTAGTCTCCAACGATGTTAAATATCCCAGCATTGATGGCTTATTTGATGAGCTAGCAAAAATCAAGGTGATTACTAGCATTATTAATGCTCATCTTAAAGGTGAATCTGATATATTTTTAGATTCACAAATCGATGAGTTAAAAAATCACTATATCTCTAATAATGTCTACCTCAATTTCCCCAAAACTAACGAATACCAAAATCATCAACAAGGGTTATCTGATGGCTGTATTGATATACAGGATGTCTATCACATTGACATCGGTAGTCAAGACATTTTAAATCTCAGCAAATTTTATTCTGCCAACAAATTCCTCGATAAAATGTATCGGCTTTATGACAAAGATACCGGTGAAATTTTCCCTAAACCCAACTGGTCAATGACTCAGCAAGACAACATTGCTGTGAGATATAAATTCTTGTCATCGCGTGTCAAAATTACTAAAGTGGATGAGTTCATGAAAGTAATTTTTGATGATTTTTTGGGAATTGAAAATTATGGCATAGTTGCGGCGATGCTAGCAAAAGTAGATGCTAACAGTTTAGGAGAGTTATTACAAGATAAATATTCTGGTCAGATTGTAAGTAAAGAAGTAATGGTGACAGCACTAACGGAAGCCAAAACCAAACTAGAACAATATGCAGAGAAGATTTATCAAGAAAAAATTTCCCCACTAGTATTTTATATTGGTGTTACTGGTATACTCCCTGAAGAAATGTCTGCTCCTGCGATGACAGCTACGGAATTGGCTAGAAAATATCCCCATTTACAGTTTTCTAAATATGAAAAGACTGGTCAATTTTTTGTAGTGGGTGATAGTGTGATTAGCATCTATGCTCAACCCGCCTATTATTCTAGACAAACGAATGTCACCGAAGAAGTTGTGGTTGAGAGATAAATCTTTAAGTAAATTTATGTCAATGCTGTTCAATAGATAAAAAAATAGGGTGCGTTACATATTTGCTAACGCACCCTTGATTATAGGAATATAAATAATTAAACTCCAATTGTTGCAGAAATCATTAAATCGGCAATCATACTTAATCCCCTGCCGACACCAGGAACTGTAAATAAAAGCATCATAGCAAAGATGCCAAAATTTGTATTTTGTAATGGTTTTAATTGGGGAAAAATTTCACTGAAAACATGAAAACCATCAAGCGGTGGAACGGGTAACAGATTAAATAGAAATAATGTCAAATTAATCCGACACGCTAAGTAAAGAAACTCAAAACTGAAAATTCCTGGACTATCAGGGTTAGCAAACAGTTTGATTAAAATGATAAAGAAAATACCTAAAGCTAAATTAGACAAAGGGCCAGCCGCAGATACGATAATATTGCTCAGTTTAGGAAAGCGGAATTTAGCGGGATTAACCGGCATTTGTCCCCAAGCTATCCCTGTAAAACAAAGAAAGATCAGGGATTCTACTCCCATATGAACTACAGGGTTAAGCGTGAGGTGTCCTTTTTGCTGTGGTGTATTATCTCCCTGACTGATGGCAGCCCAGCCGTGGGCTAATTCATGTAGGGTAATAGAGAATATGACAATGACAACTATGCGGAAAAAAAGAACTGGGTCTGTGATCAGTGTTTGAATAAACATGATTGTCCTGTAGTTTGATTTTCTTGAGGGGGTGCATCATCAGTCACCCCTAGAGGATAGGAGGGGTAATTTAGCTACAATTAAGTAAACAGTCGATATTGAGTAATTTCCAAATCTACAAGTAAACCATTCTGCGATCGCTTATGCCTTCACTCTTGTCTCATACATAATTACTATATGTCTGGTGATTACCCACATATGCAAAACTGTAAATATTATACAAATCTTAAGAAAAATAATATTTAAGCTAACAGAGTATTTTTTGGTATATTTTTATCTTTTTTCTCTGAAAAATAGATTTATCAAGACTATTGTTCCGTAGGTTTTCCGGGTGGAAATACGCAATATATGTACTGATGATACTGAAATAAGATACATGAAAAATTAATATCAAAAATATACAGATATCCTTTAGGCAGTAAATAGGGCAATTTATCGATAACAGGATTTGCGTAAAAATAACGTAAATACTTCTTGTTTGCTACTCCACCTTATATAAGACGTAATATTTAAGTATAAACTCTTACGCTAATCCTACAGTATCACCATCATAGGTTTCGGCTTTATATTCTGATGTGTCAGATATTTCGGTAAATGCCGAGATAACTTTTGGGTTGTTGTTAGGAAAAATAACCCACGCTATTGTAGAAATCCCTAACAGACTAACTGATGTAAATTCCGTGATCCACAAGTATCTGTCAATCACCTGCATATATTACCTAGTAATCTCTGATAAATAAAAGGAATGAATTTGTCTGCAAGATAACTACATACAGAGACTATAATTTGATGGATGAAAACACTTACTAAAACTCGTATTTTCCTCTTTGTCCTTCCCTGTTATCTGTTCAGTTTTACCTACCTAAGTAAAATCATTGCAATTTTCAAATTGGATTCTTATATCATCATCGATAGTATTCGTGTATCTGATACTTAGAAAATATGCACACTGGCAATAATATCAAGTTAGCATTGCCGTTTGTAGTTAAAAATGCCAAGATTGTTGTTAATTTTCATAGCCAGTAAATTCAGGGAATTTAACCATATGGTAACATCCTCCCCAAGACCACTAGCTCAAAATCAAAAAATCAAACAATTATTGTTGAGAATCTCCCAGCGAATCTTTGCCCCGATATGTGGTATTACCATTATTTTAATATTGTGGCACTTAATGAGCCTTACTCCTGATACGTCTTTACCTTCTCCTTTTGAAGTTGTTAGCAATACATGGGAGTTAATTATTAATCCTTTTTTTAATAAAGGAGGCTTAAACAAAGGTTTATTTTGGTTGATTTTAGCTAGTCTTAAACGTGTGATTTTTGGCTATTTGATAGCTGTATTAATTGGGATTCCCATTGGCTTTTTGATTAGCCTCAATAAATTTTTAAGAGATGCGATAGACCCCATAATTCAAATTTTGCGTCCTGTTGCACCCTTGGCGTGGCTACCACTAGCGCAGGCAATATTCCTCAAACCTAATCCATCAGCGATTTTCGTAATTACTATTACTGCCATCTGGCCCATTATTATTAATACCGCCTTGGGAGTCAAGATGGTTCCTAAAGATTATACTAACGTTTCCAAAATCTTAGAACTCTCATTCTTTGAGAATTTTTACAAAGTTTTAATTCCAGCAACACTACCATATATTTTTACAGGGTTGAGAATAGCGATTGGTCTTTCGTGGTTAGCTGTAGTTGCAGCCGAAATGCTCCTTTCTGATGATGGACTAGGATTTTTCATTGTGAATGCTTACAACAATTCAAATATCAGTGAAATTATATTAGCAATTATATATTTAGGTTTTGTAGGTTTAATTTTAGACAAAATTATGTCTTACATTGCTTTCAAGGTTACGCCACAGGAATAGTCAATAGTCAATAGTCAATAGTCAATAGTCATTAGTCATTAGTCATTAGTCATCAGTCATTAGTTTCTTCTCCCCTGTTACCTTATCTCCCCAATCCCCAGTCCCCAATCCCCAGTCCCCAATCCCCAGTCCCCAATCCCCAGTCCCCAATCCCCAGTCCCCAATACTAGGAGAATATCCATGCAGAATTTTGTTGCTATTCACGGTGTCAATAAAGAATATCCTGCAAGCAATGGTGAAAAACATATTATTCTCAAAGATATTTATTTAGAGATTCAGCAAGGAGATTTTATTTCTCTGATTGGTCATTCTGGTTGTGGTAAGTCTACTTTACTAAATATCATTGCAGGGATGGAAAAGGCTTCTAGTGGTTATGTGGAAGTAGATGGTACACGGGTAAAAAAACCAGGTGCGGAACGTATGATGGTGTTTCAAAACTATTCGCTGTTACCTTGGTTAAGTGCTTGGGATAATGTGGCTTTAGCGGTGGATAAAGTGTTATCTCATAAGCCAAAAGTGGAACGCGATCGCATTGTTTCTACTCACTTAGAAATGGTAGGTTTGAAAGATGCAGCGCGGAAAAAACCAGGACAACTTTCTGGGGGAATGAAGCAAAGAGTCGCCCTCGCCCGTGCTTTAGCTATTAAACCTAAACTATTGCTGTTAGATGAACCTTTTGGGGCTTTAGATGCACTCACCCGCAAATCTTTACAAGCAGAATTGATGCAGATTTGCAATCAGGCTCATATCACAACCATTATGGTGACTCATGATGTGGATGAAGCACTGTTGCTTTCTGATCGTGTGGTGATGTTAACTAATGGCCCTGCTGCTCATATTGGTCAAATTGTCGATATCCCCTTTGGTCGTTCTCGCGTTCCTTCGGAGATTATCGATCATCCCCTGTATCATGAACTGCGCCACGAATTGCTGAATTTCTTACATCATCAGCAGCAAGTTCAATATCAAGAAGTTGAAAAAATACCCAGTTTGAAATCTGTGGCTTGAAGCAGACTAAAAAAGGCAAAAGGCAAAAGGTAAAAGGCAAAAGGCAAAAGGTAAAAAGTAACAATAAATTCTTTACCTTTATTTTCTAGTAACTATATTTTAATTAATTGTTGATGTATGACGAAATTTACTAGAAGGAATTTTATAGCAGCCAGTAGTGCAGCGTTTTTATCTACAACTTTGACGCATCGCTCTACTGCTGTTCCATCTCCTACAAGTTTATATGCTGCTAATGGTGATACACCAGAAGTCAAAGGCGCGAAACTGGGCTTCGTCCCTGTAACTAGTTGTTGTCCATTGATTGTGGCTAAAGCGAAGGGCTTTTTTGCTAAACATGGAATGCCTAATGTAGAGGTTTTAAGACAACCATCTTGGGCAATTATCCGCGACAAACTAATGTTAGGTTCAGGTAATGAAGGATTAGATGGGGCGCATTTGCTGTTTCCAATGGTGCATTTAATGGCTACTGGAGAAATTAGCTATGGACGCAAAATTCCAATGTACATTTTGGCGCGGATGAATGTTAACGGGCAGGGTATTTCTGTTACTAATGCTTATAAAGATTTAAAACTTGGGCTAGATAGTTCTCCCCTCAAATCGATATTTGCTAAAAAAAGTTTGAGTGGGGAAAATGTGCGTTGTGCAGTACCTTACCGCCGGGTAACTGGTGACTTTTTTATGCGCTGGTGGTTAGCACATGGGGGAATTGATCCCGATAGAGATGTATCGTTGATTGTAGTTCCACCGCCGCAGATGGTAGCTAATATGCGGGGTGGTTCAATGGAAGCTTTTTGTGTGGTAGATCCTTGGCATCATCGTTTAATTAAACAAGGCATTGGTTATTCTACCGTTACTAGTGGCGAGTTATGGAATAATCATCCAGAAAAAGCTTTTGGTGTGCGCGCAGAATTTGTAGATAAATATCCTAAAGCTGCAAAAGCTTTATTAGCGGCGGTTTTAGAGGCGCAGATGTGGTGCGATCGCCCCGAAAATAAGCCAGAACTATTTGAGATTTTATCACAACGCCAATGGATAGGTATCCGCAGCGAATTTTTACGCGATCGCCTCATGGGTAAGTTCGACTACGGCACAGGCCGTATAGTCGAAAATAGCCCCCATATGATTAAATTCTGGCGAGAAAATGCCTCCTATCCCTATAAAAGTCATGATTTGTGGTTCTTTATCGAAGATATGCGCTGGGGTAATCGTCCCCAGGATTTTGACCCCCAACCCGTGATCAATGCAGTCAATCGGGAAGATTTATGGCGAGAAGCTGCTACACTCATCGGACAAGCAAAAGCTATCCCCCCCAGTACCTCACGGGGTGTGGAAAAATTCTTTAACGGCTTAGAATTTGATCCTCAAAATCCCCAAGCCTACCTCAATGCTCCTAAAATCCAGTAGTTTGAGGTAAAGTATCGTTTTTGGCATTTTCCTAGTCTACAGTAGCTAAATACACCAATATCCGCTATATTCCCCTTGGTAGCTATTGGTGAGGATGTTTATGGGAAGAAGGGGAAAAAATCTCAGCCTGATTGCTGGTTGCTTGAGTGCGCTGACTCTGAGCCAATTTTTTGGGTTAAACACCTCTGCACAGGCAGCTGATACAGTGGTGGTGCGTTATGGTTTATTTGCAGAATCTGTTTCCCTAGCGGATTTGCAAACAGCCGCTACAACTGGGGAATTTCCTCGCAGTCTAGACTGGTTAACCAAACGATTATCACAAGAGCAACGTCGTTCTCTGTTGGGGACGCTGAAAATGAGAGTACCTCTGAATGTGGTGACTCTCAGTAGATTACTGAATACCCAAATTGGTACAACTATTCTCAATGACATCTCTACAGCCTTAGCGCGCAAAGATAAAGCAGGTGCAAATGCTTTGAGAGCAGCTTTAGTTCTCGGTGCAAATTCTCCCCAAGGTCTATCTGTATTGAGTTTTATTGCTGCTTATCCAAGTCAACGTTTGGAAATTAATTTACCCCAAGCTGTGACTGTCATGGGCAGTTTGAATAATGATTTTTGGCGTACTCAACAATTAATGCTTTCCCTGTCTCCCCAACTTGCGCCTCAAGCTTCCCAGATTAATTTACCCTTTGATCCCAGCCTCCCAGGTAAGGCGAATGTACAGGTTGAGAACTGGAATTTAAATGATCAAAAACGCGATCGCAAAATCCCTGTCGATATTTACTGGTCAACTGCTGCGGAGTCCAATAAACCACTAATTGTATTTACTCATGGTTTGGGGTCAGTTCGCACAGAGTTACGTTACTTAGCAGAACATCTTGCCTCTCACGGTTATATAGTTGCAGCTATAGAACATCCTGGTAGTAATCAGAATCATGTTGATTTAGCTTTTAAAGGTAAAACCAGAATTGTTGAACCCCAAGAATTTTTAGATCGTCCCCAAGATATTAGTTTTGTTTTAGATGAGTTCACCAAGTACAATCAAACCGCAAAAACTCCTCTAGCTGGCAGAATAGCCACCGATAATGTCATGGTTGTAGGTTATTCTTTTGGTGGCGCGACAGCTTTAGCACTAGCGGGTGGTGAATTTCAAATAGCCGGACTCAAACAAACTTGTCGGAATCAATTAGCAAGTTTGAGTGTTGGGACAACTATCCAATGTATTGCCCAAGAACTACCAGAAAACAGCTATCAACTGCGGGATAATCGAGTTAAACAAGTTATGGCGTTGAGTCCCACAACTTCACGAATTTTCGGTGAAACGGGTTTAACTAAAGTCCAAGTCCCGACATTAATTTTGGCGAGTTCCGCAGATAAAAGCACACCAGCTTTAACAGAACAAGTTATAGGATTTAGTAAGATTTCTGCTCCTAAATGGTTAGCAGGTGTGATTGGTGGAACTCATTTAAGTGTCAAAGACCCCAGCACCACTTTAGACCAAGCAGATCAACCCAATACGGCTTTAAGCGGTGGCGAAATTGTCGGTGAACAAGCTGCTGATGTGCGAAAATTTGTCAAAGCGATCGCGCTAGCAATGGCAGCACAACTCACCCCAGAAGCTGATACTTATCAGGTTTTCCTGACTCCAGATTATGCTCAAGCTGCTTCTACCCCAGTCTTTCCTTTTCGCATAGTCCGAGATATTCCTCCAGGATTAATTTCAATGGAGAAATGAAAGTTCATAGATCAATACGGTTCAGTTAAGGTGGTGAGAGTTGATTTCTCAATTTTTGCTCTGCCTATTAGACAATGAGCAAGATTTGGGGGATTCTCCCCCAAGCCCCCGATTGGGGGACGGTTGCGTCCCCCAAACCCCCTCCAAAATCATTTTTTCGTTTTTTGTTAAGTGATCATTTGCTGGTTTTGTTGAAATTTATTTTTCTTATCTGAACCGTATTGGTTCATAGATGGGGGAAAATCTGATGGCGTTTTCCCCTACTTAAATAACAGCTAATTTTTATACTTATATATACTTTCCTTAAAGGTGAAAATATAATCCCAAAGAGACTAATTTATAAGACTTAGACCTATACAAGCACCACCCATAACACCAAACTTTCGTAGAAAGATATAGTAAAAATAATACATATAATAAAAAATTATATTAAACATTTACTTTTTTGTGTCAACAATAGTTGACCAAATCGTTACAAATTTGTTACATTTATTTATATAAGGCAATAAGCTGATCTAACCAACCAAACACTAAGCCTCACTGAATCGCTCATCATGGTTAAACAGTGAGAGACAAAAGCCTGAGTAGAAAGGGTTATCAACTCAGTCTTCATCACTACTAGTAACGTTTTTTGTTTAGTTAGCTCATAAAAGCTGAATTCGGTATCGGTATCTTCCATTGACATTTGGACTTCTCCTAATCACCTCGGTAAAATTACCGGGGTTTTTTATTAATTTCATATAGCAGGATGTTTTGATAACTCATGTTGCAATAGGTTTTTACCTTTCTTTTTCGCCACGTACATTAAAGTATCAGCTTGCTCTAGAATCTCGTTCACCGATTGCGGCGGATGATAAAAAGTAATCGCACCGATGCTGACAGTGACTGATAGTCCTTCCTGCTGCATAGACATGACAAGCATTGTTTTTAACCTATGCAACACTACTTCTGATGCTTCATAACCAGTGCGTGGTAATAAAATCGCAAATTCATCGCCGCCAATTCTCGCAATCACATCACTTTTACGCAAAGTCACTGTAGCTTGATTGGCTACTAATTGTAATAAGCGATCGCCAGCCGTATGTCCATACTGATCATTGATTTTTTTAAAGTCATCTATATCAAAATAAGCCAACGTTAGAGGTTCTTGATATCGCACAGATTTCACAATCTCATTATTAACTATTTCCATAAAAAATCTGCGGTTATTCAATCCAGTCAAATTGTCTTTTTGTGCTAATTCTTCCAAAGATTTCAAATTATTTTTAAACTCCAATAATAGAAAATTAGTAAATAAGAAAAACACCAGCATTGTCAGAGCATTCCAATAATAGTTATCAGGATTTAAATGGTATTTATTCTTCATTTGGCTGAGGATGAGATTAATTAGGTCACTAGCCAATATCATGAACAAGCTTATGTATTTATCAGTACACCATGTAGAAATCCCAACAGGTATTAAATATAAAAACGACACAGAAATTTCTGTAGATACCAAGTAGTCAATTACACTTATAACTACCAGCATCAACATACTGATGAGAATCGAGGTAAATTTAGGTTGATTTTCTAGCTGTTTTAGTAAATACATATTTCCCTAGCTTAATAGCCGTTTTAGCTACTATTTATACTTTGTTCAAGTCGTTGTTAAGTAATAAATTTACGGCTATCGGTAAAATTTTAAATCAGAGTCATCGCAAAATCTCTTATACAAATAAAACTTTGTCAGTAAATTAAGTAAATACATACTTTTAATTTCTTTATTTGGAGAAATTAGTGCATCCTAATTAGCGGAAGAGACTGATAAAACTTGATGTTTCTGATGTCTCCCAGAAAATTAGGCATTGAGTTTTACAAAACAACTAGCTCAAAAAATTACTGACAACCCAGTATTTTCCAGTAAATTCAAGGTTAGGAAATGATGGCTTGTTAAAAACCATACATTAAACTTGTGTATTTCCTCTTTAGTAGAATATTTTTTCTGTTTCTTACCCAAAGTTTTAAAGCCTTAATGAAGATTCAGCTTGACGCAAATGATCAGTGATAAGTTATGAAGATTAATAGAGAAATCTACCAATAGTAATTTTTGGTAGAAATAAATTCAAGACCTATGATTGTATCGGTCTGATATTTGATATTTGCACAACGTTATTTCCAGTTTTTAGTTCCCTGTTTAGGTGCGTAATTTTAGTAATCATATCGGATGATTATCTTAGTACCGCTTAACTTTTAAATGCGGCAAATCTTTAAATTTTAGAAATATAAATTTTACAATAATTCCTTCGCTACATCTGGAAATGATAATTCTCTTCTTGTAGTATTTATATAGATGTATTGTAAGTAACTGGATCAATCAAATAATCATACTTTTAGGAAAAGCAATGAATATCTCAATCTTGCTCATTATTGTCCTCTTGTTTTAAGTTTGTCCTGATCAGTGCAAAATAATAGTGAAGCCATTATTTATCACTCTGTTAATACGCAAGTCCTAGAAGCGTTGCACAAAAGTTAAGAGTTTTATACATAAATATATGCAAACAGAGCCAGTAGCACTGATTTTAATTGTGGATGATGATCTAGAAAATTTAGGAGTTCTGTCCACTTTATTAACAGACTCAGGATTTCGAGTTGCAACAGCTAATAGTGGACAAGATGCTTGGCAAAAACTAGGTCAAATTACGCCTGACTTAATTTTGACAGCAGGGATGATGTCTGGAATGGATGGCTTTGAACTTTGTCGTCGCATTAAAACTCAGCCAGTATTGGATAAAATTCCAGTTATATTAATGATTGCTAGAAACGAAAATCAAAATAGACTAGCACAAGTAAATTTAGAATCAGTTGACTATATTACCAAACCATTTTTACCAATAGAAGTTTTAATTCGTATCCGCTTGAACCTGCGACTGCTAAATTTAACTCGTTCTCTCCATGAAAGTAATACCCAACTACAACAAGAAATTATTGCTCGTCAAATGGTAGAAGCCAAGTTATATCAACTTAATCAAGATTTAGAGCAGAAGGTAATTGAGAGGACTCAAGGACTGACATTGGTACTCAATGAAATACAACTAAGAGAAGAAAAACTTACCTATGAAGCTTTTCATGATTCATTAACAGGCTTATTTAATCGTGCTTGGTTAATGCAGTATTTATCAGAAATATTTGCAAAACAGCAGCCACAAATAGGACAAGCAATTTTATTCTTAGACCTAGACCATTTCAAGAGTGTCAATGACCATCTAGGACATATAGTAGGTGATAAATTACTGCAACAAGTTGCTAAAAGATTGAAGAACTGTATTGCAGTCTCACATAAAATTGTGCGATTGAGTGGTGATGAGTTTTTAATTTTCCTGAACAACCAAGATGGAATTCACTCTGTAGAAACAATTGCTAGTGCGATCCTCCAAGAATTACACACACCTTTTGAGATTGACAAGTATCAAATTTCTATCGGTGCAAGTATTGGTATTTTACCTTCTACACTAAATTATCAGCAGCCAACAGATATCCTCAGAGATGCTGATGCTGCAATGTATCAAGCTAAACGTGCTGGTAAAGGTTGCTACATAGTCTTTACCAATGAAATGCAGTTACAAACCTTAAAGCGGATTCAACTAGAAAGTGAACTCCGTCAAAGTATAGAAAAAAGCGAGTTTTGCCTTTACTATCAACCTATATTGTGTTTATCTTCTCAAAAAATAGTTGGTTTAGAAGCATTAATTCAATGGCAACACCCACAAAGAGGACTAATTTCACCAGATAAATTTATTACAATTGCCGA
The DNA here is from genome assembly GCF_050235535.1 of Aliinostoc sp. HNIBRCY26. Taxonomy (GTDB): domain Bacteria; phylum Cyanobacteriota; class Cyanobacteriia; order Cyanobacteriales; family Nostocaceae; genus Trichormus. Next base: position 6,017,587 of record NZ_CP189852.1, on the reverse strand, counting down.
AGAAAGTGGGATAGTCCCTTCTCTAGATTTACTAGCATTGAAGTTAGCTTGTCAACAACTACACCAGTGGCAAAAAAAATTTAAATGTGCTGAATCCTTAGTAATTCATATTAATATAGCTGCCGCACAATTACAGCACTTAGATTTAGTAGAAAAAATTCAACAAATTCTAGGAGAATATCATATATCTCCTTCGGCCATTAGATTGGAAGTAACAGAAAATGCTCTGATCAAAGGTTCCCACACTGTTACTCAAGTTATGGACAAAATTCATAATCTAGGGGTCAAACTCTGCATAGATGACTTTGGCACTGGATATTCTTGTTTTAGCCAATTGTATACATTTCCTGTTGATACTCTCAAAATAGATCGTTCATTTACCAAAAATGTCAATGTTAGTGTAGAGTCTGCGGCACTCGTCCAGACTCTAATTAATTTTGCTAATTCTTTAGGGATTACCGTAGTAGCTGAAGGAATTGAAACTCAAATCCAATTAGAAGATTTACAGAAATTTGGTTGTGAATTTGGCCAGGGTTACTTATTCTCCCATCCTGTGCCGATCGCAGAAATCACAAATTTTCTACAATTACAAGATGGGTGATTTCTGAGATTGATCAATTAAACAGTAGTCAAGTGATTGACATTGGTTATTTCTGCATTTATGAGTCGCTCAACAGTCGCTAGCAATTCATGTTCTAAATATGGTTTAGTTAAGTAACCTTGCGCGCCTAATTCTTGAGCTAGTTGTCGATGTTTCTCTGCACTACGAGAGGTCAGAATAGCTACTGGTAGCTTGGCAAATTTTGGCTGATTACGGATATGGGTTAGCAACTCAAAGCCATTCATTCGCGGCATTTCTAAGTCTGAAATTACAACTTGGATTTGGGGATATTTTTGTAATTGATCTAAAGCTTCTATACCATGTTGAGCTTGTATGACTTGATAACCAGATTTTTGCAGTGTTAAGGAAACAGTTTGCCGTAGACTAATAGCATCATCGACTACTAGAATTAGTCCTTGTGATTTTTTCTGTGCTTCCACATATTGACTAGGTGGCTCTTCTTGATTATTTTTAGGTTGAGAAGCAGTTAATAATGGCGTTGATTTCAGGCTAGAGTCTGATGATGGCAAAGATATATGATTAGGAGTATTACTTGCTGGTAATGTCCCTACGTCCAATGTAGCCTGCATCTCAACAGACTGTAATAATAAAGCACCATCAATCACTAAGATGAGATTTCCATTAGCCAAACTAGTGCAACCATAAATATATTTTGGTGGTGCGATCGCATTTCCTAAAGGTCTAATTACCAGTTCTTGTTCACCGATAATTTGGTCAACTTCTAAGGCAAACATTCCATGATGATGTTTAAGTAATAACACAGGATTATTCATAACTTCTGTGTTATCTTCAGCTAATAAATGCTGAATACTAACATTCTGATTTAAGGAACTATTGTAGGACATTAAATCTGATAATTGATAAAGACTCAGAAGAGTTTCATCATCCTCGGAATGCCAATGTAATACTCTTTTATCTTCAAACTCTTGAATTTGTTGTTGTGAAGGAATCACAATTTTCTCGATACTGTCTAATAGTAAGGCGTAAACAATACCACCAGACTGCACTAACATTAATTGGTCAGTAGTCATAGAAAAAGGAATTTTTAAAATGAACGTTGTCCCCTGATTTGGTTGAGATTGTACTGCAATAGATGCGTTCAAGTTTTGTAGTTGAGAACGCACAATATCTAATCCCATTCCTCGTCCAGAAATTTCACTTACCTGATCAGCAGTGGAAAATCCAGGTGTAAACATGACATCTAACAAATCAGACTCATCCCATTGAGCATTTTGTGGACGCAGATTAAGTGCGTCAGCTTTTTTCCGAATTTTCTCTAAATTTAATCCCTGTCCATCATCGCGGACTTCAATCACTGTTTGACTACCTTGATGGTAGGCGCGAATTTCAATGATACCTAGTTCTGGTTTCCCTTTGGCTTGACGAACCTGTGGCGACTCGATACCGTGATCAAAAGCATTACGCACTAATTGTAGTATGGGGTCATAGATTTTTTCTGCGATCGCCTTATCTATGAGTAATCCTGTACCAGTTAATCGCAATTCCACCTGTTTTTGATAGACATTACCCAGTTGCTTCACCATCTGAGGAAAGCGATTCAAGATATTACCAAAAGGTAACATTCTGGCGGTAACTAAATTATCTAGCAAATTTAAAGCTAAACTGTGTTTTTTATCACTAATTTGGCTGGCTTGTTTTAATAGTAAGTCTATTGATTCTGTCGTTTCTTGCAATTGCAGTGTTTCTTCTAACGCCTCATGCAAATTTAGATGAAATTCCGTATAAACATCCATTTCTAAGGAATCAAACTTCACAGATGCAAAGTTTTGTGTGTTATGGGATAAAAAACTCTGCATCTGTAAAGGTAAATCACGTAACTGGTTTAGTGTTTCTTGGTGTCTACTTAATTGTTGAGATAATCTATCTAGAATGTCTTGCAGTTGGTCATCACTTAAGGTGCGCCGTTTTTGATAAACTAATATTTCTCCAGCCAAATAGTTAATGCGTTGTAATCCTTCGACTCCCACGCGCACAAAAGAATTAGATTGGTTCTTTTTATTATGAGTAATCTGAGATTTTTCTGATGGTGATTCATTGACAGCATCAATTACTCGTTCTGTAATCTCTGTATTGACTTCTTGAATATTAGCTAAGGCTTGATTAATATTTTGTGTTGCTGATGGTGCTTCTTCTTGTTCATCTGCCGGTTCTAGTTTGCTTTCCCCTCCCCAGATTGACTCTAATAGATTAGAGTCTACATTAGTAGTTATTTTTGATATTTCTTTAACAATTAGTAATTCCTGTAGCTTGGAACTATCAGACCAGTTTTTTGCTTGGGAATTGACAGGGGAATGTTTTTTATATTCTGCGGCTAATATACTAATTTTATTTTGGAGAGCTTTAATAAATGCCAACCGATTCTCAGATTTTTGTTGAAAATATTGAAATTTAGCTACAGCCATAATAATAATTAAAATGATGCCTTGACGATATAGACAAAGGCTATTACTATCATGATCTTCACGAATAAAATCTAAGAATTTATTTAACCAGCTTTCCACATAATTGAGATAGGTTTCATCTTCTTGATTGGAAATTAACATATCCAGATACATTTCTGAAACTGGTATGTCCCTTTCATGATTGAACCAACCAAATATATAATGTAAAACCTTTAAATAAAATTTAGCAGTTGCAGGTTGAACACAATTATTTGGTTGATTATTGCCTGTAACTAGAAATTGATAAAATTCCTGATCTAAACTCAAAAATTGGAGGTTGAGAGTTTCTGTCGCTGGGGATGTCAGCTTAATTAAATCATAAGAAGGATTACCACCGCGAGAGCGATCGCCTGCTAAAACATCTTTTTGTGCTTGCTGTAAATCAGCTAAAGCAATCTTGGCAATTTGATTGGCTTGTTGAGGATTAGCTTGTAATGCTTGCAAAATCGCTTGAGCAATTTCTCCAAACCCTGGTAAGTTTAAAGATTCCCCTAATCCCAGAAAAACTTCAGCTTCACCATTTAAAAAGTCTCTTAATTCTAGACTATCTGCAATATTGCTAATGGCATTACTAATTTTTTCTAAACGCTGTTTGACTCCGCTTTCAAATATAGATTTAACAATATCAAATCCTAATTCTTGAGAGGTGGGAATATGAGTATTCTCGCCAAATTTATCTCCTAGTTTGCTCTGAATTTGGGCAAATATATCAGTGGCTCTTTGTAAAATGTCTTGTTCATTAATTACATGACCGTTAATTTCTGAGCTTAAGGCTAAATTTAAACATTCATAAGCTTGATACAAAAGGGTATTTAAATCAAAATCTATGATAATATCTGGATTATATAAAGATTTAAATACATCTTCTAGATAATGGGCAATTTTATTAATTAATCCTAAGCCAACAGTAGCTGCTCCTCCTTTAATTGTGTGAGTAGCTCGCATTAAGCTATGCACTTTAGTGGTACTGTGACTTTCTGATAAATTTAACAGTTCTTGTTCAATGGTTTGTAATAACTCAGGGGCTTCTGCAAGAAAATAAATATACCCCTGTTCACGAATTTCGGCATCTGTAATCATAACTTTAAGGGTGTAATAGTTTAGGGTGTAAGGGGTGGAAGATTTGAAGTCAAGCATTAAGAGGAGTGATCAATCTCCTCTTAATGGTCTATCCTTCTTGCCTCTTGACCTTGTAATTTTAGATTCGTGATTTTAAAGTTATATTTCTATTTCCCCATCTCAAATCTAAAATTATTTAGCCTCCTGCTACATTTAACTAACTTTGAACTTACTAGCAGTTGTTAATAAATCTTGTGCCATGTTAGATAAATCTTGGAAAACAGCTGCTATTTCTTGGGATTCACCAAAGGTTTGGTTAGCAATTTCTGCAACATCTTTCATGGAGTTAGTTACAGATACTGACTGCCCCATTTGCTTTTGAGTCGCATCAGTAATTTGGTTAATGAGTTGACTAATTTCCGCAGTCGCTGCCACGATCGCATTTAAGTTTTGCCGAGTTTCATTGACGAAATTTGTACCTTCTACCACCTGCTGGATTCCAGTTTCCATTGCTACTGCAACTTCCCCCGTTTCCTCTTGAATCTCTTGGACTAACTTTTCAATTTCAATAGTGGCGGCGGCAGATTGGCGAGATAAAGAACGAACTTCATCCGCCACCACCGCAAAGCCTTTACCATACTCTCCAGCGCGTGTAGCTTCAATGGCGGCGTTCAAAGCTAGTACGTTGGTTTGAGTAGCAAAGTTACTAATCAAATTCACTACCTTGGAAATTTTCTGTGAAGACTCACCCAGACGTTTAATCTTCTTGCTAGTTTTAGCTACGGTTTCGCGAATCGCTTGAATTGCTTGTACAGTTTGATTCATCGCCGCATCGCCAGCCTCAACAGTTTGGTTGGCTTGTGTGACTGCTACTTGCACCAATTCTGCACTACCTACCACAGCTTGGGTAGCATTCAGCATCTGTTGAATTTCACTCAACGCCAGATTGATTTCGTCAGATTGTTGTTGAGCTAAATTATTCAGTCCTGCAAGGGAAGCATTACTGGTACTGGAAGTTTGGGCAACTTTTTGAGCAGATGTTTGTACTTGCAATACGATTTGCCGTAGTGCTTGCAGAGTATTGTTATAAGCATCGGCAATTGTCCCCAGTTCATCTTCCGTAATCGGCGCGCGTACTGTTAAATCACCGTTGAGAGCTGGTCTGACGGCCGTTAGTAGTTGAATGGAACGTTGTTGCAGTAATTCTTTAGCCGCTTTATCTCGTGCTGCTGCTTCTGCTAGTTGCGCTGATTGAGTCTGGAGTTTTTGCAAATATTCGGTTTGTTGTAAAGCTAATCCTAATTGGTCGCCAATTCTCGCTAATAAACCCACTTCCGATTCTTCCCACTCGCGTGTACCGGAATTCTGATAGGCGGCAAATAATCCCCACAATTTGTCCCCAAAGAAAATCGGTACTATCACATAGGCTCTAGCTTCAAACTGCTCTAAAATCTCTAGATGGCAGGTAGCATGGCCTGTTTGATAAATATCATTCACCACGAAGCTTTCACCCTTGACATAGCGACCCCCTTGCGTTTCTTGAAGGAAGGTATCTTCCCAAACGGTTTTGATATCAGGTCCGACTAATTTCACCCAATTATGACCAACAGACTCAGCCACAAATAACCCACTCCAGTCAGGATTAAAGCGAAAAACAACTACGCGATCGCATTTCAATAATTGCCTGACATCTTGGGTACTAATTTTGAAAATTTCTTCTAACTCTAAAGCTTGTCGGATACGGTTGACTATCTTAGTAAAGGCTTTTTCCTGTTCTGTAATCTGAGTTAATTTTTCAGTTTTCAGTCTCACTTCTTCTAGATAATCTAACTGTGATTTCGCTAGACTAAATTGTGAGGCAATTTGATTTAAGAAACCGGCTTCCCAATCTTGCCATTCGCGAGGCCCAGAATTTTGGTAAACCGCCAATAAACCCCACAGTCGGTCACTAAAGAAAATCGGGACTATAATGTAAGCTTTCGCATCAAATGTTTCTAAGATTTCTATATGGCAAGGTTGAAAACCTGCATGATAGATATCATTGACAACAGAATATTCACCCCGGATAAACTTACCGCCTTGCTGCTCTTGGAGAAATGTATCGTTAAGAACAGTTTTCACCTCTGAGGTAACTAACTTTGTCCAACCCTGGCTCACTGATTCAGCGATAAATTTGCCACCCCAACAATCAGTATCAAAATGATAAACCGCCGCGCGATCGCACTTGAGAAATTGGCGAATTTCTTGAGTCGTAGTTCTGAAAATACTTTCTACATCTTTGGCTTGACGGATGCGGTTAACGATTTTGGTGAAGGCTTTTTCTTTTTCTGCAACTTGAGCCAGCTGCTCAGATTTGAACTGTAACTGTTGTAAATACTCTAATTGTGATTTTGCAATACTAAATTGTGAAGAAATCTGATTGAGAAATGCGATTTCCCACTCTTGCCATTCACGGGGGCCAGAGTTTTGATAAATTGCCAGTAAACCCCATAATTCCTCTTGTAACATAATTGGAACTATGACATAAGCTCTAGCTTCTAATGAACCCAAAAGTTCTAGATGACAAGGATTAAACCCTGCGGTGTAAATATCATTAACGATGCAGTTTCTACCAGTAAAATAATCGCAGGCATTGGTATCTGTGAGAAAAGTATCGCTAATTTCAGTACCAATGAATGGTGTCCAACCGTGACCAACTGACTCAGCGACAAATTTCCCGCCAATTTCGGGAAGAAACTTATAAACACCCATGCGATCGCATTTGAGAAATTGCCGTACTTCTTGGGTAGTAGTTCTAAAAATACTTTCTACATCTTGAGCTTGGCGAATGCGATTCACTATCTTGGTAAAAGCTTTTTCTTTTTCCGCAATTTGCACTAGTTGCTCAGATTGCATCTGCATTTGTTCTAGAGATTCTGCATAAGCAATAGAAACGCCTAGTTGCAAACCAATCTGACTCAAAAATCTGACTTCCCAATCTTGCCAATTACGGGGGCCAGTATTTTGATAAACTGCCAATAAACCCCATAATTTTTCCCCTGTAAACACAGGAATAATTACATAGGCTTTGACTTCAAATTGTTCTAAAACATCTAAATGGCAAGGCGAATGAGTTGATTTGTAAACATCATGAATTATAGAAGGTTCATTATGGCGATAACGTCCACCTTGGGTTTCTTGGAGATAAGTATCTTCCCAAATGGTTTTAATTCCTGGGCCTACTAGTTTTACCCAACCATTACCTACCGACTCAGCTATATATTCCCCACTCCAGTCTGGATGAAATTTATAGAGACTGACGCGATCGCATTTCAATAATTGTCGGACTTCTTGAGTAGCAACTTGAGAAATTTTGTCAATGTTTGACAACCGCAGAATTTTATCGATGACTTTGCTTAATGATCTTTTAGAATGTTCCTGGAGTTGGGATTCTTTATGAACTTCAAATACCTGTACTCGATAGGTTAATTCCGTGGTGACTTGAAATAATAGCGTCGCTTCTACTTCCTGCCACTGTCTAGCATCAGTACAACTATTAACAGCTAGTATGCCCCAGACTTTACCTTCAACAATTATGGGTACACTTAAGCTAGTCTGAATCTGAAATTTATCTAGCAGTTGCTTTTGATAGTGAGTGAGTTGTATTTGATTGCTCTCGTCAATGGCTACTGGTTCTACATATTCGTGATTACTATGTAAACCAAACATAATTCCTGGAAGAACTTCACCCAAAGTAGGTGTCCAGCCCAAAGCCCTAGATTCTGCTAAGACTGTACCAGCATCCACAGAATTGAATTGATAAATAAAGACGCGATCGCATCTTAGCTTCTCCCGAACTTTCTCCACCGTTGCCTTTAAGACTGCATCTAAGTCATTCGCCTGACGCATATTGACGATGATGTCCTGTAACTGTTGTCGCCAATCTCTAAAAGCTTGTGCGATCGCTTCTGATGTTTCTTGATTATAATCACCAATTAAATCAACTTCTTTAACTTTTTCTACTGCTTCTACTTTAGAAATTGAATTCCCATGATCGTGATTTTTTTGATATGTAATTGCCATTGGATCACCCTTGATTGAATTATGACCTAAAGAAATGAGTTAGTTTTGCTGACAGTATTCACCAAGATTTACATTAGTTATGATGAGCATATACTGGAGAATGAATAATAGCCTCAGCATCTAAATTAAAAATCATCTTTTCCTCATCATTAATAAAATATCCCTGCAAAAAAGGGACTATTGATGGAGAAAATAATTCTGCCGATGATTCCTTCATCTGATGAATATTTAAAGACTCAATATCCATCAGTTGTCTAACTAATAAACCTAAATATTTACCATTCTCTTCCAAAACAATTACCATCATTTTAATCAGCACATTTGCTGTCTGTAACAATGGCGGATAACCAAGCATCTCATCTAAATCTACTAACCACAGCATTTCATCACGCCAGTTATAAACACCCAAAATATAACTAGGCATTTGCGGCACAGCACATATCTCACTTAAAGATACTTGCAAAACCTCTGTAATATGATCTAAAGAAATGACTGCTGTATCTCGAATTCCTAAATGAAAGCTTAAAAACTTACCCTGATTTTCCAAATTCATCATCCTTTTAATGCCAACAATACTATTTAACGAGTTTCTTCAATGTTGATACCAACTCTTCTTGGTTAATTGGTTTAGAAAGATAAGCTTCTGCACCTAGCATATTTCCCCAAATCTTATCTACATCACTATTTTTAGTAGAGCAGAAAACTACTGGTATCTTACTAGTATCTGGATTATTTTTTAATTCTCGGCAAATTTCAAATCCACTTTTACCAGGTAAAATCACATCGAGAAAAATTAAATCTGGCTTATTACTGTCTATTTTGCTTTGAGCTTCTTCACTACTCGTAGCACTAATTACAGAACAACCTGCTTGTTGTAAATAACGACTCAGAACTTCCATATCAGTTAAGCCGTCTTCAATCACTAAAACAGTAGTCATAGTAATTCCTTATGTTAAACTTTCACCTAGTAATTTGTAGATTTCTGCCATTGAAGGCATTTAAAAAGAGCTTTTCCATTTTGTTATTATTTTGGTTGGTTAATGCTAAATATGGCTCAGAATAAATACCTATGTTTACTTAGGTTTATAAAAAAATATTGTATGCCTGATGCTATATTTAGCAGTAATTCAAATCAGACTTTCTTGTTAAGCTATATCTTTAGGGACAGCCTCTAGGCGTGATTCACTGTGAATTGGGGAAGCTATTTTAATGGGTAAATACTTACGTAAAATACTCATTACTTTATCTGTATTCACTGGCTTAGTCAGGAAATCTGTCGAGCCAACAACTTTAGCACGCACTCTATCTAATAACCCGTCATTACCTGTTAAAATAATTACTGGAGTATTGTTAAAAGCTGAAATACGCCGCAACTGAGTACAAATTTCATAACCACTGGCAACAGGCATAATCAAATCTAAAAAGATTAAATCTGGTTTCTCTTGAATGAGAATCGGTAATGCTTGTACTGCATCTTGAATCTGGACAAATCTCAATCCATGAGCAGTAATAATCTCTTCCAGCATCTTACAAACCTGGGGACTATCATCTACACAAGCAATTAAGGGTGTGTAAACTTTTTTCGGTTGTGCAGAAATAGAGTTATTTGGTAGCTGTGTGACAACTAAAGGTAAATCTGGTACTTTTACTAATTCAATAATGCCTTTGAGGACATAAGGAAGTAGAGAACGAGATACAGGTAAAACATTCTGCTTCATTTTGGTGGCTAACTCTCGCAGAGTTAGTTTGCCATTAAATAGCGTGACAAAATTTTTATATACTGGTGGACTAACTAGTTCCTGTAACTGTTCTGGTCTTCTAATTATCGGTGCTAAGTCAGGAAAAACATTTGCTAAACCAGCTTGTGTCCAGAGATTCCATGAGTCTTGCATTTGTTTCATAGAAATATCTGCGCTCGTGAAACTCATGGGTGCTTCTAGAATAACTTCTTGATTGCGTTCACACTTAACAGCTATAAAGTTCGTCTGCTGGGCTAAATCAAATAAAAGTTCTGCCAAGGTGTTCTCGACCATTGCATTAATTTGCTCTCTTTGAATTCTTTGTTTTTTATACAGAATTTCTAAAAGTCGGTAATCCCAGTAACTCATTTCTACATCTTGTTGGCGCAACTGTATTTTGTCCACATTAATTTGTGGGCAATACTGAGCCATTAATCGCCGCCATCTCCTAAAAGGATGTGTTCCTCCAGATGCCCAGACTATTCTTCCTAAACGATAGTAGAAAGTCCACTGATGTCCTTTTTGGCTGCTCAAAATTAACTGCCCATTGTATTGCAGCTGCGTACAAGTCCTAAATTCATCAAGAATGTTATTGGATTCCATCTTTTTCAAGCTATTTCTACTTGTTTTATCCCCTCAAGCCAGTTTCTTCATCACAAAATCTGAATACTTACTGAGCATTCTTGATTTTGTAAATAGTTATTTCGTTTATTATGTTAGTAATAGCGTTTTTATGGTTTATATTTTGGAATGTAGTCTTCTGAATTGGGAAATCCGCAAAAATATGGTAATCGGCAGATATAATTAAGACAATTTTAATTGAGAGGTTTTTATGTCAAATCTTAATTTTGATTCTCAATTTATGAGTAGAAATACCGTTACTTCTGGATGCTCAAATTAGATAACTACAAATCAATGTACACTCCCATATTCACAGGCTTTTTTTTGATGTAACTATTTTAGAGATTGTCAAATTGATTTATATCCGTGGAAATTCTGATTTTTAATTACACTAAAAATAGTATTGGTCAGGAATTTTTGTGATTCGTATAGAATAATTAACATAAAGTTAAGTTAGTCAGGCTCTATAAACTTAAATTAATGAATATTTCTACTACTTCACAGGACACATCATATCTGAGTCAGAAATTTATGGGATGATGCTCATACCATTTTTTTATCAAGCTGTATAGAATTTGATTTCCTTAAATCCATGCCATTTGCTTTCATCGGGGAAACTAAGCACCGTCATAATTTGTGTGGCGGACTACTACGGTTGTTTGATTAAGTATTGCCCAGATATTCAGCCAGCGATTGAGAATAGGTCAACAAAGGTTTATAGCTTGCTGGTTTAATCACAAATCCTGAAGTGAAGTGAAACAGAATTTGGGTATGGTCAAACAATTTTGGATTTTAGACTGACTTGACTGTCTTGTCTGCGAGAGACTACGCCAACGTAGCGTCAATCCAAAATCCAAAATTTAAAATCTAAAATTCAGAGAGTCAATACTACAGCTATTTGCCGCTTCGATATATCCAGTGATTTATTGTTCTTTTAAACCAATTCTTGAGATCATCCTTTTTGAGACGATCCTATTACCTGTGTCTTAGGTTTCAAAGTCGTACTTATCAAAATTCCCAGTCTCAGATTTGAGTATCTTAATTTGATGGTTAACCTAAGAAGTAGGTAATGGATCATTCTGTTCAAAAAGGGTTTTAACTAGTTAGCTTGTTAGAGCTTTAGCGGAGAAAACTGCTAATTAACCACAAAAGTACGAAAGTCAGCACAGTGGAAAACTGATTACCGCTTATCATCAATGGTACTTGTGACAAGAGCCAGGCAGCAATTAGCCCTCCAGTAATTAAGCCCACAATCAGTCCTACAAGAGTGAGTAAAACTGATCTGCCAAATCTACCTTCTTTACGATTGAGGAAGAAAACACTTACTCCTATGCCAACCACTAAGACTAACTGCAACAGCTGATCGCCTGTAAAAATGCTGATTGTACTTAAACCCACGTACCAAGCTCCGGGTAAAAGTATATCTGTCATTGTGGGCTGATCCAGGAAATTTTGCAGCCATGCAGGTGATTGCTCACGAGAAGTTGAACTTTCTTTAGGTGGTGATTGTATCCTTAATTCTGGAAAGCGGATACGTTCTGGCACTTTGATTTTTCCTTCCTGGCGCATCCGTAAGCGATCCATTAAAATCGCATCGTAAGCAGCTTCAACGGTTTCTACGCTTTTAGCATCGCCACTACATTGCTCCATCAGGCGATTGCGAGCGTCCTGAATTTCGTCAAAGCTAGCATCTTCTGATACCCCAAGTTTTTCGTAGGGATTTTGATCGCGCATGGGAGTTTATACTTCAGCCTTTATCAGTGGCAATTTTTTGTTAGAGAATAACAATTGTAGATTTTAATTTGATCGAAGACAAACCTATCGACCGAATTTTATGCTCTACCAGGATAGTAGCACGCGTTAGCCAAGTTGACCCAGGAATTTCAACTACTGCAACTTTAACATATTGTTATAACTCCGTGTATACCCCCATGTCGTTGACCAATTCTAGCTCTAACCTAGAATTTGAACCGGGAGTATCTGTCACACTATTTTTCTGTTTGTGCTTCAGACTTGGTGATTTACCATAATATGAGGATATCCTAATGATTTAGCTTTCATCTTAAGTAGTGGTATCAATCCACGTAAAGATTTAAAATGGAAAATCTTTCCATCCCCATCCAACTATTATACGGAAGTCTCCTGGAAAAATAAATTATTGGGTGGCTCACGGACTAGCATTGGGTAGTTAGACACATTAAGTTTCTTATGACGGTATTGCAATTAAACTGTAATAATAGTTATCTAAATTCTCTTAGTGTGTTTGTCCAGCGTTTTGACTTCACTATCCTTGAGATAATCAGGAAATATATTTCTGATGCCTGTAGTTCCTTAAATAATTCATAGGTGGGAACTGCGTTTTACGCAATACTGCTGTTAATCTTGAAGAAATTTATTTTTGTGTAAAGAGATGGTCATGGCTCCTGCCAAGATTCTTGTAGTTGATGACGACCCGGCGGTTCGGAATTTAATCCAACGCTTTTTATTGAAACAAAGCTATCAGGTAGAAGCGGCTGAGGACGGTAAGACTGCCTTGTCCTTGTTTGAGCAATTTAACCCGGATTTGGTCATTCTTGACGTTAATTTGCCAGATGTAATAGGCTTCAACCTCTGTCAAGAGATGCAAAGTCGTAATGGCGTTTTTGTTCTCATGCTGACTAGCCGTGCAGATGAGGCTGACAAGATTCGTGGCTTTGCTAAAGGTGCTGATGACTATCTCACAAAGCCATTTGGCTTGGGAGAACTGGAAGTCAGAGTTGCAGCGATTTTAAGACGACAGAGAGTGGTGACTAACGCCGAACAAAAACGCTTGCAATTTGAGAAGTTGATGATTGATCCCGTGCGGCGAGAAGTGACACTGAATAGTCAGCCTGTTCCGTTAACGGCTTTAGAATTTGATTTGTTACATTTTTTAGCGAGCCATCCTGGTCGAGTCTGGCGACGTGCGGAGTTGATCCAAGAAGTCTGGGATTATGAATATGTTGGTGATCAGCGAGTTGTAGATGTACATATAGGTCAAATTCGCAAAAAGATTGAAGTCGATGCTAGTCAACCAGCATTGATTCAGACTGTGCGTGGGGTGGGTTATAAATTTGAATGTCCAACTCATTCCCAGTTAGAAACGAATCCTTGATAGCTTTTTAATACTCACAATTTATTTATTAGCAGTGGGCATGGTATACCATGCCCAAATTTGTAGGAAAAAATTTGCTGTTAATCTCACAATTTTGGCGATCGCTCAACAATTTATGCCAAAATATTGTTAATTTATTTTTAATTTTCTCTGATTTTTTCAGACGCAGGAAAGAATTTATGCTGGCCAGTACCAGCACAGCGTCTGGTACATCAAAGCCAATACATACACCACATCATTGCAAATTAGCAATTGTGAAACAAAGTTTCTAAATAAACGCGGGCAGCACGGCGATCGCTGTCGCCATTTTGCAGTAAAAACAATGATAGGGCTGCTGTTAACACCCGATTTTGATCCCAATCGGGGTGAGTCTCTAAATAAGTTTTCAGCGATTCATGAAGAGTTTCGGGGATTTCGGTAAAAATACTAACTGTTGCGTTCATGGTATTTTCCTTGTGGGAGTTCAGCTTAAACGAACTATTGCTTGGAGTGAGGCAGTTTTAGGCAACATCTACACTGACCTCTAAGGTAAGTTTTGATGTCAACGGTTGCACAAACTATAAAACCCGGCCGCATCATTGTGCGACAAGAGGGGGTGGGTTTGTCAATGCTGCGAAATGTTAAAAACAATCGCACTAAAAATAAATGCGAACGCAATCATCAATGTTTCAAGCTAATTTTTGTTACATTACTTAATAAGAACTCAGTCCTTGGCACTGAACTAGACTCTAGATCAAAAATCCCCAGCAAGCCTGCAAGTGCTGATCTCCTCGTAGAACATCTGTGGAAAACTGGGAAAACTCCTGTGGAAACTCTGTGGAATGAGTGAGGAAAATATCAGCCAATGATAAGAATTACAAAAACGTGATCTTTTAATGACATTGTTACCCATGAAAATTGCTTCCCTATCCCAGTTATCTGGTTTGTTACCCTCGATACATCCTCAAGTGAGGGTTTTAGCGATCGCCAGATTCCTCTCAGAATTAGGTACAGGGTTTACCCTGATTTACGCCCCCATCTTTTTTGTCAACCAAATAGGGTTATCTACTACTACTGTCGGTTTTGGCTTGGCTAGTAGCTCATTTTCTGGGTTTTTCGGTAGGATTCTGGGGGGTGCTTTAACAGACTCACCCAGATGGGGTCGCCGCCGTACCTTATTGCTAGCAACAGCAATTTCTGCTGTTGGGTCATTAGTGTTAGCAACAACCAACAATTTTGCAACTCTGGTCATCGGTAATTTAGTTTATGGTTTGGGTATAGGCTTGTACTGGCCAGCCACAGAGGCAGTTGTGGCAGATAGTAGTGACATAGATAATCGCCGTGAAGCTTTTGCCCTGACTCGGTTAGCAGATCATTTAGGGTTAGCAATTGGACTAGTATCGGCGGGGGTATTAGTGACAGTCATCACAAGTTATCGTTGGTTGTTCGTTGTTGATGCTTTCTCGTTTGTCGTGTTCTTTGGGGTAATTTACGTGGCGATGAAAAAGCCCGATCAACTCGCAGTACAGCCGACGCAACAAACGCACAACTTTACAGCCTGGATATCGGCTCTAAGCGATCGCCGTTTCTTGATTTACATTGCAGCCAATATCCTGTTCACCATATATATTTCTCAAATCCACACAATTCTTCCCCTGTATTTAAAAAACTTCATTTCTGTAGGCGAGACAGCCCAAAGGTTTAGCGAATCTACAATTAGCAGATTATTTTCTTGGCACTTGGTCTTAGTAATTATCTGTCAACTACCTCTGACCAACCTTTTAAAACGGTATTCGCACTCAAACGCACTCACCGTTTCGGCTATTTTGTGGGCTATTGGTTTTAGTCTAATTTGGGTGACAGGTAACTTCTCATCCTATCAATTAATTTGGGCGACATTGGCATTAACCGTATTAGCGATGGCATCTGTAGCATACAATCCATCAGCCGCCTCTCTCGTCACCGATTTAGCCCCCGAATCCCACCGAGGAATATACTTTTCTATTAATTCCCTGTGCTGGGCTTTAGGTGGATTTATCGGCTCACCCTTGGGAGGGTGGGCTTTAGATCAATCACCCCTAATTACGCATCATTTTTGGTTGGGCTTTGTTTTGAGTGTAGCGATCGCCATCACCATTTTGCAGTATTTAAATTGGGTTTTAGTCAATAGTCAATAGTCATTAGTCATTAGTCAATAGTCATGGGGCATTGGGAATGGGAGCAAGGGAAGAAAACCGATAACTAATAAGTGTTACACTTCCCACTTACTACTCACCACTCAGCACTCAGCACTCACTACTCACCACTCAGCACTCAGCACTCACTACTCACCACTCAGCACTCACCACTCTCTACCGTCGCCGTTCTTGTAGCTTACGATAAACTGCTTTTAAATCTACTTGATGATGCGCTAAGGCAACTAGTGTGTGGTAAAGCAAGTCTGCAACTTCACCGGCGATCGCATCGTGTTCATCATCTTTGAATGCCATTACTACTTCGGCTGATTCTTCACCGATTTTCTTTAAAATCTTGTTATCGCCACCAGCTAATAACTTACAAGTGTAGGAGCTTTCATTGGGATGATCGCGGCGATCGCATATTACTTGAAACACCTGAGATAAAGTATCCCCAGGTGGTGCAATTATTTGTCCTTCGATTTGATGAAAACAACTACGTTCACCTGTATGACAGGCAATATCTCCTATTTGCTCTACACCAACTAGTAAAGCATCACTATCGCAATCATATCGAATACTTTTTACCTTTTGGGTATGCCCTGAAGTCCCGCCTTTGTGCCACAATTCTTGGCGGGAACGGCTCCAAAACCACGTTTCTTTTGTGTCTAAAGTCTTTTGTAAAGATTCCTGATTCATCCAAGCCATCATTAGTACAGTACCATCCAAATAGTCTTGGACAATTGCTGGCACTAAACCACGTTCATCGTAGCGAATTTTTTCAACGGGAATGGCATTATGTAGCGATGGGGAATCGGGGGAAAACATACCAGCTAATTTATTCTAGTAAAACTAATCATGTCTGGTTTCACGATACCATTATCAATAGTGCAACTGGCATGATTTTTCCACACCCTCTATGAATCATCTTTGTAAAACTACATTCCTTTCCATTGCTGATTGGATTCTGACAGCACTCAACGCCACATGGTGAGCCTTAGTATCTTCACCATACCAATGCAAAGCTGAGTTAAAAGCGGCGCGATACAGGTCTTGGTATGCCTCTGATAACTCAGTACGGATTTCTAAAGGCAAGTCTAGGTTGGACTTGTATAACATATCGTTATTTTTTTGGTTCTGTTAATTTTATACGATATAAGTTCTAGGCGAAATTTAACCCTATCCTAAGATAGAGCTTTTTTTGAATGCCCACTGTTAGGAGAGAACCTTGGTAAATACAACAATTAAAACCACTAAATCACAAGAAATTTTTGCTGCTGCCCAACATCTCATGCCAGGCGGTGTTAGCTCACCAGTCCGTGCTTTTAAATCTGTAGGGGGACAACCTATAGTTTTTGATCGGGTCAAGGGTGCATATATTTGGGATGTAGATGGCAACCAATACATCGACTATGTAGGCACTTGGGGGCCAGCTATTTGCGGTCACGCTCATCCAGAAGTAATTAGCGCACTCCATGAAGCCTTGGAAAAAGGTACTAGCTTTGGTGCGCCTTCGGTGCTAGAAAATGTCCTGGCTGAAATGGTAATTGCTGCCGTTCCTAGCATTGAAATGGTACGATTTGTCAACTCCGGGACAGAAGCTTGTATGGCCGTGCTAAGGCTGATGCGTGCCTTCACTAACCGGGAGAAAATCATCAAGTTTGAAGGCTGCTACCACGGCCACGCTGATATGTTCTTAGTCAAAGCAGGCTCAGGTGTCGCCACCCTTGGCTTACCTGATTCCCCTGGTGTGCCTAAGTCAGCAACCAGCAGCACCCTAACAGCACCCTACAATGACTTAGAAGCTGTCAAAGCTTTATTTGAAGAGAACCGTGATCAGATTGCGGGTGTAATTCTTGAACCTGTTGTGGGTAATGCCGGGTTTATCACCCCCGATGCTGGCTTTTTAGAAGGTCTACGGGAACTGACTCATGAGCATGGCGCATTGCTGGTGTTTGATGAAGTCATGACAGGTTTCCGCATTGCTTATGGTGGCGCACAAGAGAAATTTGGCATCACACCAGATTTAACCACTATGGGTAAAGTTATCGGTGGTGGCTTGCCAGTGGGTGCTTATGGTGGTCGCCGCGATATCATGTCTATGATTGCTCCGGCTGGCCCTGTGTATCAGGCTGGAACTCTTTCCGGTAATCCTCTGGCTATGACGGCGGGGATTAAAACTTTGGAATTATTGCAAAAGCCTGGTAATTACGAGTATTTAGAGCGCATTACCAAAAGGCTTGCTGATGGTTTATTACAAGCAGCTAAAGAAACTGGTCATGCAGCTTGTGGTGGTTCTATTAGCGCGATGTTCGGCTTATTTTTCACCTCTGGCCCTGTGCATAACTATGAAGATGCCAAAAAGTCGGATACAGCTAAATTCGGACGTTTCCATCGCGGTATGTTAGAACGCGGTGTTTATTTAGCACCTTCTCAATTTGAGGCTGGCTTTACTTCTTTAGCTCACACTGAAGCTGATATTGACCAGACGATCGCGATCGCTCGTGAGGTCTTATCTAGTCTGTAAGTGGTGAGTTGTGAGTGCTGAGTTGTGAGTGCTGTTAGCGGAAGCGGGGCGTTTAGCCCGTGCTGAGTTGTGAGTGCTGTTAACGGTAGTGCGGCGTTTAGCCTGTGCTGAGTTAATTCTTGAACTCAGCACTTGTTACTCATCACTCAGCACTATCAACACCTCAACGGACAAGCACATTTCATCTAGTTGACGGTAGTCATAATTTTTGCTGCCAATATTACCGTCAATACAATATAACACCTGAACATATATTCATCTATTTCTACGAAATTTTAATGTAGATTTCGTCTCAGTAATTGTGTTTCTGGAATGAATCAACCAGTTCACAAAAGTTAGGGTAGTCCAGAATACTAATCTAGTGAAAATACTGCGTATTACCAATTTTTAGTAATTAAAACTATCATTTTTACAATTTACTTACGTATAAAAAATTAAATAGCAATCGCTGACATTATTACAGCAGCAAGACTCGACACTGTTTGCTAGCATAGGTATAATAAGTTGTTTGACATCATAATTGCTTTACGTAAATCAGATCCAACTTTAGCAACTCTTCAAGGGATTTACCGCAAAACTGACCTAGCAGGAGTTGATTTTGGATCTCAATAATTGAAGAAGAGTCTTACTCTCACCGTTACTATTCGTGCAGCGAGTTCACAGTGCATGAGCTATTGCATAAATCCGACCTGTCCTAACCCAGAGAATGTAGCACATAGCCGAAGATGTGAAGCTTGTGGCTCACCATTACAGTTGCGCGATCGCTATCTAGTTTTGAAGCCATTGGGTCAGGGTGGCTTTGGCGCAACCTTTTTAGCCCGCGACGAAATTTTACCAGGCGCGCCTAGCTGTGTCATCAAGCAGCTACGCCCTTCTGGAACATCTCCACAGGTGTTACAAATGGCGCGGGAACTATTCGAGCGAGAAGCCAAAACCCTGGGTACAATCGGGAATCATCCCCAAATACCCCGATTACTTGACTATTTTGAAGCGCAAGAACATTTTTACTTAGTTCAGGAATATATTAGCGGTTCTACACTCCAGCAAGAAGTCAAACTCAACGGGACTTTTAGCGAAGCTGGTGTTAAGCAATTTCTCAGTGAAATTTTGCCTTTACTGCAATATATTCATGATCAAAAAGTTATTCACCGTGACATTAAACCAGCTAACTTAATTCGCCGTTCTCAAGATTCCAGAATGGTGCTGATTGACTTTGGCGCAGTCAAAAACCAAGTTACCCAAGCCACAACTAATCAATCAGGACATACAGCTTTAACCGCCTATGCTATTGGTACTCCTGGTTTTGCACCTCCAGAGCAAATGGCAATGCGTCCTGTTTATGCTAGTGATATTTACGCCTTGGGAGTCACCTGTGTTTATTTATTGACAGGTAAAACGCCCAAAGACATGGAATATAATGCCAGTACAGGGGAGGTCATGTGGGAACACTTAGTACAAATTAGTGACCACATGATTCATGTCCTCCGAAAAATGCTAGAAGTCTCAGTTCGTAGTCGCTACCACTCAGCTAAAGAAGTCCTCAAAGCCTTAGAAATAGAACCATATTTAGAAAGTTTAGCTGGTGGATTGTTAGTTAAATCAGATTCTAATCATAAAGAAGGAACATACAACCGACCAGATGATTCTGCTGTTCTTTGCAGTAACCCTTCGGCTGCGGCTACGGGTTTGGGAGTAGCACAAGTAGCAGCAGCAATTCGCGCTCGACGAGCTAAACTCGGTGATGGTACTCGGTTAGATGCTGGAGGGACGCGACAAGGAGTTTCCGGTGCTAAACCATCAACGACAGCTAACAGTAATGGGAATGGTTCTCATAACTTAAAGTCGAAGGTGGGGCGCAGACTAGATACCCAAAGTTTACTCACCGCCTATGTGAAGGGAAGACGAGATTTTGCTTTACACAATCTCAATTTACTTAATCTTCAAGGTGCGGATTTATCATCTACCAATTTCCACTCATGTCAACTACAAAATACTAATCTTCAAGGGGCTAATCTCCAAAATAGTGATTTTGGTAGAGCAAGTTTAACGCGTGCTAACTTAAAGGATGCTAATCTCACTAAAGCTTACTTCAATCATGCTGATTTAGAAGGGGCAGACCTACGGGGTGCAGATTTGACTAATGCTTATCTTAGTAACGCAAATTTGCGGGGTGCTAACTTATGTGGTGCTAACCTCACGGGAGCGAAAATTTCCGATGAACAATTAGCATTAGCTAAAACCAATTGGATGACGATACGACCCAACGGTAAAAGAGGTTTATTATAACTTCCTCGATATCTAACGCAGAATCAGCAACTGGAAATTGTGTAATTCTCGTTTGACGATATTTCTCAAATAATTTGTTTAAAAAGAGCATAAGCGAAAAATTTTCTAAAGTTGCTGTATTTCTGCAAAAAATATGAGTTTTTTTTAAAATTCAATAAAAGTGCATGACTCAAGGGAATAATTTTTTTGGGGAAACCCTTGATATTGGTGTTATTTGAGTATAGAAATCCGAAAAAAGAGCAGTTTGCAGAATTGCTGCTTATGAGAATTTGCTACAATTGAAAATAGCATTAACTTTTCTTAAGTTTAAACATTTTGTCGAATTTAAAATACTTTGTTAATTCCATTAGTTATGAATAGAAATTTCCCAAATTATGAGCTAGAAAGACGCTTAAGTTTATATCATGTATTTCTGGCTTTATATGAAAGACATGGCGATATTTTAGATAGAATTCTCCAACTAGAAAATCTCTATCAGCCATCCTTGAAAGGTGAAAATTTGCGTTATGTCCAAGGCGTTGTAGAAGATTCATCAGTTTATTTGATAACTAACTTGTGTGACAATCAGACACAAACCCTGGAACAGATGCAACATATTTGGACAATAGGACGCGATCGCAGTAATGGTATATGCGCGGATAATCGACATTTATCCCGTTGTCATGCTGCGATTCAGTATATTGAATATCAAGGTTTTTATCTAGTTGATTTCCACAGTACCAACGGTTCTTTTGTGAATGGAGAATCTATTTATCAACCCACCAAACTCCAAGATGGCGATCGCATTCGGTTAGGAAGTTTAACTTTTGATTTTTTCCTCAATCACCAACACCGTGTTTTACCAGCATTACCAGCCGATTTAGTAACCCAACTCATTCCCTCAACAGCAGATATTCAACAGCCAGAATTGGATAGTCACAGTGTTGCTCAACAAACAGATGATCCCGTCAACCCTGACGAGACTATACAAATTTCTTTAGAATGTGCTTGGGGTAGATTAGAATATGGGCGAGATGGTTTACAAGAACAACAAAAATCTGACATTTTAGACAGGTTCTTCCAGCAATCCACAAGGACTGATTATCGATAATTTCTGCTTAAAACTAAAAAGATTACTCTCAACAGGAGTAATCTTTTGTAATTTACAGATGTGATTTTAGATTCATACTGGTGATGGGATAAATTTGTTTATGCACCATCAACGCCAGTTTTACTCTTCTTCTAAATCAACATCTTCGTCTTCATCTTCTTCATTGACTTTAGCTACTGAATTAGCAGATACAACAGCACCCTTATCTAGCTTTTCTCGCACCAGTTTCTTAATTTGTTCTGTAAAATCTGGCTTTTCTTCTAGATATTTAATAGCATTATCTCGTCCTTGAGAGATGTTATCACCGTTGTAACTATACCAAGCTCCTTTACGAACCAAAATCCCTGTTTCTTCAGCTAAATCTACTAAACAACCGATAGTAGAAACGCCCTTACCAAAAATAATGTCAAATTCTGCCACTCTAAAAGGTGGAGCCACTTTATTTTTAGCAACTTTCACTTTTACACGGTTGCCAAATTCGTCTGAACCTTTTTTCAAGGTTTGAATACGACGAATATCTAGACGAACTGAAGCGTAGAATTTTAAGGCGTTACCACCGGTGGTGGTTTCAGGACTACCGTAGGTGACACCAATTTTTTGGCGTAGCTGGTTAATAAATATAACTGTGCAGCCTGATTTACCAATGTTACCAGTAATTTTACGTAGAGCTTGGCTCATTAACCTGGCTTGCAAACCAACGTGAGCATCTCCCATATCCCCTTCAATTTCCGCACGGGGAACTAAAGCTGCCACTGAGTCGATAACTACGATGTCAACGGCGGCGGAACGTACTAATTGATCAACGATTTCCAACGCTGCTTCACCGGTGTCCGGTTGGGAAACCAACAGATTGTCAATATCTACACCTAAAGCCGCCGCGTAGGTAGGATCAAGGGCGTGTTCAGCGTCTACAAAAGCAGCAATACCACCTTCTCTTTGTACTTCTGCGATCGCGTGCAGTGCTACAGTCGTCTTACCGGAACTTTCCGGCCCATAAATCTCAATCACCCGTCCCTTGGGTAAACCTCCACCCAAAGCCAAATCCAAAGTCAATGCCCCAGTGGAGATTGTTTCTACCCGCATGCGAGTAGCATCACCCAGGCGCATAATTGCTCCTTTACCGAAGCTGCGCTCAATTTGGTTGAGTACCATATTGAGTGCTTTTTGCTTGCCGGAAGTATCGGTATTAATAGCCATTCGTGCCTCTATCAGTATATGGATTTTAGGTGTGTAGGGTTGAGAATTTTAGTAGAACAGATATACTATTTTAGCCGGAAATTTCTAGAATAGGACTTCTCAAATTAAAAAGTGACTGTGACAATATCGTAACGCGATCGCTACTACGTGTAACTAGTACAAAACAACTATAGTCTGGTTCGCCGTCGAGCAATTTTGGACTTTGGATTAGGTAAAACAATCGTCATGTACCACTGTAGGGTGCTAAGGCTAGAGTTTTCGTCAAATCGGTAAGCAAAAAGCGATCGCAAACTTGAAACAGTTCTACTTCAGAGGCGGCTTGTCGCATCAGTCGCAGGAAATGACCTTCAGCATCCACACTCAGGGCAATATAGTTAAGAAACATTTTGAGGTAGCCTACGCGCGCTCGTTCGGGGATATTGGGGGCGGCGGGGGTTTGCCATAAACGCTCAATGTAGTCGCGCACCTCTATTAAGGGAACAGGTTTGATCATTTCACCACGCAAAGCTTGACGAATTTGATGAAAAATCCAAGGATTGCCGATTGCCCAGCGTCCCACCATTACCCCAGCCGCACCTGTTTGCGCCAACACTGATAAAGCAGTGGCGGCTGAGTCAATATTGCCGTTAGCCAACACAGGACAATTCACACAGTTGACAGCTTCGGCAATCAAATTATATTTCACTGATCCATGATACCTATCTGCAACTGTGCGACCATGCAAACTTAACAAATCAATGCTATGACGATTGATCAGATTGAGGATGGTGTAAAAGGTATCAGTATTTTCAAAGCCTAAGCGCATCTTGACTGTTAAAGGCCGATCATTGACAACCTGTCGCAGTTCTCCCAAAATTCGATCTACTTTATCAGGAGAGAGCAACAATCCACCCCCGACTTGTTTGCGGTAGACTCTGGGTGCTGGACAACCCATATTCAAGTCAACTCCAGCCACATTGTAACTACATAGTTCCTTGGCAGTTCTGACTAAGTTGGGAATGCTCTCCCCAATCATTTGAGCAAAAACAGGGCGACCTGTATCATTTTCGGTGACAGATGCCAAAATGCTGGGATTGAGCCTTGAAGTTTCATTTACACGAAAATATTCGGTGAAAAAGTAGTCAGGACTGCCGTAGTGAGCAATTACCTTCATAAACCAAAGGTTAGTCACATCTTGCATGGGTGCCAGCGCAGTCAGAGGTAAGTCTGGGGATAGTGCTTGGGGGAGCGATATCTGGAACATAAGAATGCCAGTGTTCGACAAAGAATTACTGTATCAAAAAGTGGTGATAGAGGTTTTGGTAAATTTTGGGTATAATCATCAACTCTAACTGCAATGCTTCATATTTCAGTAACTTTCTCGATAATTTGGTATGCAGTTTAAGTACCGATTTTTCCAAATATGAATTTTTGAAATTTATCATTTTTTCTTTACAGCAAATTGATATTAATCTCGTTATATTTATCGTGGTGATAACAGTTTAGATGATTGATAGTAGAGGAGTAGATCAAACATAGGTTGTTCAATTATGAATAAGAAATGGGCTGTGAAACGACTGACAATCAACCTGACATCAGGTGAGGTAGAAAAGTTAGAGACATACTGTTCCAAGACTGGAAGACCAGCTACAGACGTAGTTCGGGAGCTAATTCGCTCTTTAGCGACTGAAGAAGCACAAAATGCCAGTTGAACTGTTGCGTAAAGTGCGATCGCTTGATTGATATCTGCTGCAAAGCTGTATGATACGTTAAAGAAACAAGACCAGTTATCCTTGCTACTGCAAAACAAACAGCCAATCATACATAGATGGACAAAAGCAGCAGCCATGCTTGCAAAGTTTCTATTGCTGCTTTCTAGAATATTAACTCTATTTGTGATTCATCTACTAGGGAATCAACCTTGTAATGTAGGGGTTTAGCAATGCTAAATTCCTACATAATTTCGCACAGAAATTATTACAGTTTCCTGCATACACAACTATGTTCAGTGATCAAATCTAATTCCTATAGGATTCCTATTTGATTTTTGAAAAGAACTCAGCACACTTTGATTCCTTCTTTCCTATTCCCTGTTCCCTCCCTACGCAAATAATTTCAGGAATCAAAGCGGATTCCTATATATTATTGCTGTTGTGAACAAAGAATGCGGAGTGCAGGAGATACAGGAGACACTTGCTCATGAAGACCTAGCTAAAAATCAATACGGTTCAGATAAGAAAAATAAATTTCAACCAAGCCACCAAATGTTCACTCAACAAAAAACGAAAAAATGATTTTGGAGGGGGTTTGGGGGACGCAACCGTCCCCCAATCGGGGGCTTGGGGGAGAATCCCCCAAATCTTGCTCATTGTCTAATAGGCAGAGCAAAAATTGAGAAATTAACTCTCACCACCTTAACTGAACCGTATTGAATTATTATATAGAAATTTAAATATTATGCAGAAAATGGAAATTATTCAAGGTGATATTACTAAGTTACTAGTAGACGCAATTGTGAATGCTGCGAATAGTTCTTTATTAGGTGGCGGTGGGGTAGATGGAGCAATTCACCGTGCGGCGGGAAAAGAACTGTTAGCAGAATGCAGACAGCTAGGAGGCTGTAAAACCGGGGAGGCAAAAATTACTCAAGGTTATAATCTTCCTGCTAAATGGGTTATTCATACCGTTGGCCCTATTTGGCAAGGTGGTAATCAAGGAGAAGATGAATTACTAGCAAAATGTTATGACAATAGTTTAGCTTTGGCAGCACAGTATCAAATTAAAACTATCGCTTTTCCAGCTATTAGTACGGGTGTGTATAGATTTCCTGTAGAACGTGCTTGTAGAATTGCAATTTTGACTGTGCAAGAATTTTTCAAGCATCATAGGGAGTTGGAAAAGGTGTTTTTTGTGTGTTTTGGACAAAGTGCCTACGATGCTTATATAAAAACAATGTCAGAAATTGCGGAAAACTAGTCTAGTATGATGCTATTTTGAGAGACAATATTTCTCTTTGATAGGCGCAAGTACATACTTTGAGGATGAATCAACCTAATTAAAATACCCGAAAAATGAACGGATAACGGAAAGGTTCATCAGGCTGAGTTAAACAGTGAAATAAAGCCCAAATAGTCAATCCCCAATGGAGAGCAAAACCGAAAGCTACCACGGGGAAAAATATAATTCCACCTATACCAAAGGTAAGCCAAGATAGCAATCCTAAAGGTACACCTATAACTGTTGCCCAAAACCACACATTTAAGTGAAAATTCATTGATTCTTTAGCATTACTTTTCACTACTGGGTCATCGGAAATTAAGTTAATTACAAAAGGCACACCGATGGAAAATAGTATGGTACTAAAAAAAATTGACCCATGACATAGAGACGATAGTAATTTACGTTTATCAGAATCGTATGTTACTTGCATTCTAATGACTCCTCATATATCTTTTCTGTTTTAATTTTAAAGGATACTTTCTAGCTTGTGTTTTATCGTTTACCGTACTCAACAATAAAAGTGGTTTTTCCTCATGATAGATGAGTGATGGTCATGACTAAATACAATTTCAGAGATGAGGTTTACCGAACTGGTCATTAGTCATTAGTCATTAGTCATTAGTCATTAGTTTTCTCCCCCTGCTTCCCCTGCACCCCTGCCCCCTGCCCTCTGCACGCCTGCACTCCAAGCGATGCTTTTTTTGGGAGTTGTTAAATACCGTGACTCTTGCCAATTACCCAGTGACGGCGGAAAAATCGGGATAGGGCTGATTCATCTAATGATAAGTAAATTGGGCGACCGTGAGGGCAGGTGCGGGGGTTACGGGTGCGTTGCCAATTGTTCAGTAACTGCTGCATTTCTGGTAAACTCATTGGTGTACCGTTGCGGATAGCACTACGACAGGCGACAGCGACTTGGGCTGTTTGTAAATCGCCGCCCCAACTGAGTTCTAGAATTGCGTCAGCACAATCTTCACGATTTTGTAACATAGCAGGAAGGTTACGTACTGCCCAAAGTTGTTCGCCAAAGGGTTCGATATCGAAACCGATACGTTGTAGTTGACTGACTTGGGCGGGTGATAATTGATAAAGAATGATTGGTGTTTCTACTGGAGTTAGTTGCCAACTATCACACAATTGTTCGTACAATACTCGCTCGTGGGCTATGTGTTGTTCTACTAACCACATTCCGCCAGGATGTTCAGCCACGATGTAGGTATTGCTGACTTGAGCGATCGCTTTGAGGAAATGGGGACTGGGGACTGGGTGCTGGGGACTGGGATTAAGATTGTAATTACCTTTTTCTTCTGCGGCTTTAATGAGTTGGCTGACTCTGGTGGTGTGGACTGATTCTTTGATGTTGGCGGAACTTAGACGCAGTGCTTGGTTAATGGCTTGGGTGATTTGTTCTTGCCAATAGGTCAACTCATTGAGGTAAATTTCTGTTTTGGCGGGGTTACGATTCCAGTTGATTTGATCTGGAGAAATCACCAAATGGAGAAAACAAATCGGATAGCGATCGCGTGGTAATGTACGATGAAATGCTCCTAGAATTGCCTGTTCTAATTCCGGTGATTTCACCATCCGTCCATTCATCGCCACTCTCACCCAGTCGGGACGATGACGGTGACATCTATCGGGTAAGCCTACTACTAGGGTAACTGTTGACTGTTGACTGTTGACTGTTGACTGTTCTGGGCTGGGGATTTCTAGTGTTAATTCTTGTAAGTCGCCTTGTCGGACTTGGGGTAACAGTTGCGGTATGAGTTGTCCGACGGTAGCGGCTGGGGAGATGGTAAACCATTGGCGGTCATCTTGCCAAACTTGCCAAGTAACTTGGGGATGGCAAAGGGCGATGTTGTAAATTGTGGCTTGTACAGCTTTCATTTGCTGTGTGGTGGAGGGTAAGCCATGACGACGCGCCACACAATTAGCAAATAAATTCGAGACTGTGACTACTGTACCAGGAGCGATCGCTGTTGCTTCAACTTGAATTGCTTTCCCCCCTTCCCCATAAACCACTCGCCATCCCACGTTCCCATTACTAGAACGGCTAAAAATCTCCAAATCTGCCAATGTCGTTAAACTGTGTAATGCTTCCCCCCGAAATCCCAGACTGTTAATTTTCCACAAGTCGTCACTGGAGTAGATTTTACTGGTGCTGTGGGATGTCGCCGCTTGTTGCAAATCATCTAAATCCATCCCGCAACCATTATCTGTGACACGGATACGCCACTGTTGCGGCCAAAGCGCAATCACAATTCTGGTTGCACCCGCATCTAAGGCATTTTCCACCAATTCCCGCACCACAGATGCAAAAGAATCAATTACCTCACCTGCGGTAATTAGATGTACGACTTCTTTCGGTAAAGTTTGAATAGATGTCATGGGGGACTGGGGACTGGGGATTGGGGACTGGGGATTGGGCATGGGGAATGGGGCATTGGGCATTATTTTTTCTACCTTGTCTACCTTGTCTCCCTCTGCCTCCCCTGTTACCGCTTATGGATATTCGTGAGACACAAAGGGGATGGCGACGATTTCGCCTCCGGTGTTGCCTACTTGTACTTTTAACCCTACACCACCGGCTTTGCTTTTCACGTAACCTAGTCCGAAATAACCGTCAGGTGTTTCGGTATAACTGGTGATTTTACCGATTTTCTCGTCGCCAATGGTAATAGTTTCACCTACTGCGACGGGACTATTCAGTTTAATTCCCCAGAGATATTGTTTGACACCTTTATATGTATTTAACCGGGCAATGGTTTCTTGTCCGATGTAGCAACCTTTATTAAAGGAAATGGTCTGCCATAGACCGACTTCTAAAGGATTAAAATCATCTGTGAGTTCTGTGTCTGGGGCTGGTCTACCTTGGATGATGCGTAAATGTTCCCAACCGCGATCGCTTAATTCTACCGCCCCTAAGTCTAAAATTTGCTGCCATACTTGCTCTTTGATAGACACAGGCAAGATTACTGTGTAACCAGGGGACGCTAAACCGCTACCAACTGCAACGATGATACTATCATCCACTGTTATATGATTGCCGTAGGGTTGACCGATAATTGCCCCAGCACCAAGTTTTTCAACTACCGCATCGCTTCCTGCACCAATGAGACTAAAAGTTGCAGTTTCTTCCGTCACATCTGCTAACTGCACCTTATCTGCAAAGAAGATATAACGATCTAACCATTGCATTAAGAATTCACGACGGTTAGGCGATACTAAAAGCAACACTGCATCATCCAACACATAAGCACTGACTAAATCTATCGTGCGGGCTGTGGATGTTACCATCACAGTATCACAGCCTTGTCCTGGCTTGAGACTTTGGAAATCGTTCGTACTTTGATTGTGTAAAAATCTGAGACGGTCATCATCAGAAACACGGATGAGTCCCCAAGAAGAGCGATCGCATACAGCAACCCCTGCGGTTGCGGCTTGGATAGCGGCTGCGTCTTTACCGTCAAGTGCAGATGTTGGCATGGTAGTCAAGAGTTGCCCTGTTTCAATGTTTTCGCATTGGTGATTTTAGCAAATCCTGGTTAACGGCTTCAATGGCTTAGGGCTAGAATGGTTAAGACTTTGACTGTAAACCAACTATGGGAATACGTTATGCCAACATCACGCTACAGGGAGTTTCCCAAAATGAATTAGTTAATTACCTATCTAATATAAAATTTGATGCTTATGTTTCCCCTACAGTCAATGAGTACACTGTTTTATATGATTTAGCCTCAATCGGTTATCCCAATAAATTACCGAAATATATCCAACAAGAATATAATTTCTCATCCTTATACAAAAGATATTTATCTCCCCAGCAAGCTATTATGGCTTGTTTATGCTCTCATCTGTCTAGAAAATTTAACTGTTCTATTTTGGCTATATATATTATTGATGGCATTACATTTTGGTATCATCTTTCTCAAAATGGCTATCTGTTAGATGAGTATATAACTGATAACTATTTGCACAGTAAAATCAAGGTATCATTAACTGATAAAACTGCCACACACTCTGCGGAAAAACTATGCAGTGCCTTTGGTAAAGAATATGCGATCGCCCAAGTAAAAACAATTCTTGGTGAACCTGTAGAGAAGTATGATTCCATGACACGCCATGAACTTCTCGCCAAAGCTTTAGAGATTCGCCCCTGTTGGGTAGTGGGTATGAATTATCATTGTTTTACGGGAGAAGAAGATTTTGAGGCACATTATGAATGTTATCGTGAAGACTGTGAGCCTTGCTATGAAGAAGCGTTACAAATGGTGAAGAAGACTATTCTATAGTTTTTCTGGACATGGAAACTCAAATGTATTTTAGAAATAGCGATCGCCTACTTCATTCTTTACCAAAACAGAGTTTATTGATATAGCCCCAGAATCATATTCTGAGGACATTTACAGATAATTAGCACTTAATTATTCGGGTAAATTAGCAAATACTTGTTCAACTAAATTCTTAGTTTTATTTTCTAAATGTTGCCAATCTACTTCCCCAAATTCATCAATTAAACTAGTATCAATACCAACATTTTCGCTTTCTGGACGGTAATTTATAAAACATACTTGATAGCATAATTCCCACAAATCAATACTGACATTTTGGTCTTGACGTTGCAAACATAAGTGATATCCTGGATGGGGCATTGGCAATCTTGCAAGTCTTTCTCTGATGGCTTCTGCCTGTTCTAAAGTTGCATCTTCCATCTCTTGCAATAACTGTGTCACCAAGGCTTTAATCTCATCAGTGGTGTTAGCCGGCCAAATCAGTACATCTTGGTAAGTTCCCTTCCAAGCAGATTCTTCTAACTGCTTGCGAAGATTATCAATTACGCGAATAAAAGCAGGCTGCATCAGCAGTTCGGCCTGCTGCCATGTATTTTGGTCTGTTATTCTAGGTGGCATTGGTAATTAACGACGGCACTAAAAGGAAAATTTACAGTCTGTATTTATTAAAAGAATTGCGTATGGAGTTCAAATCTTTTATCAAGATAGCGGATTTCACTACCAAAAATTTGGAGATATTAATTACCATCGGGAAAATCTAGGTGATAACTGTGGGGAGGGATTTTATGATAGGCAAGCTACTAGACCATCGTTACCAAGTCGTTCGCGTCTTAGCTGTGGGAGGCTTTGGTCAAACCTACATAGCCCAAGATACCCGCAGGCCTGGAAATCCCATCTGCGTTGTGAAGCACCTCAAACCCACTAGTTCTGACCCGAAAATTTTTGAAACAGCCAAGCGTCTGTTTAACAGTGAAGCAGAAACATTGGAAAGGCTGGGTCATCATGACCAAATTCCTCGGTTATTGGCTTATTTTGATGAAAATCAAGAATTCTATTTAGTCCAAGAATATATTGAAGGTCATACCATTACAGAAGAACTCATCCCTGGTAAGCGTTGGAGTGAAAGCCAGGCGATGCAATTTTTGCAGGATGCTTTGAGTATTCTGGAGTTTGTTCACCAGCAAGGGGTGATTCACCGCGATATTAAACCAGATAATATTATTCGTCGTACCTCAGATCATAAGTTAGTTTTAGTAGACTTTGGTGCAGTTAAGCAATTACGCACATCAATGGTGACAGTTGGGGGACAACCGACTGCGACAGTCGCTATTGGTACTCCTGGTTATATGCCCACAGAACAGGGACAAGGTAAACCCCGACCGAATAGTGATATTTATTCTCTCGGTATTATCGCCATTCAAGCTTTAACAGGACTAGCAGCCGCCGAGTTACAAGAAGACCCCAACACAGGGGAAATTATCTGGCAGCATTTAGTCAAAGTCAACTCTCGTCTGGCCGAAGTGTTAACTAAGATGGTGCGTTATCACTTCAAAGACCGTTACCAAACCGCTACAGAAGCCTTGCAAGCTTGTAAAGATGCTGCTAACCCTTTGCCTGTGGCTGTGTCAGCTAAGGCGGAAAAATCTATTAATAGTTCTCACTACCAACCTACTACACTACCATCTCAGATAACTCGACAAAAAACTGTAGCGGTTGCGCCAGCTAACCCAATTAAACCTCAACCATCTCCCCCAAAGTCTCCCAAATCTGACCCTTGGCCATTATTAATTGGCTTGTTTTTAGCTGGTGGTGCGGCGGCTGTGGTGGCTAATGTCTATCCCAATGTGAAAAACTTTGCCTCTAATTTCTTAGGGAATGATGCGACAACTGCCAATAAATGTTTAGCGGTGGTGGCGGGTAATTCTAATATCCGTTCTGAACCGAGTTCGATTAATTCGGATAATGTCTTACAAACAATTGGCGAAAATAGCAAATTTGAGGTGACTGGTAGACGCACTAAGCGGGGTTGGGTGGAAATTAAATTTAATTCCCGACGTTTGGCTTGGGCGCACTCAGATGTGATTATCAATAAACAGGAATGGACTGCTTGTTTGCGTAATAAAGGTGTTGCCATTCAGACATTCACTGATAATCAATTTATTGCTAGCAAACCAGTACCTCAACCCAAGGCCAAATCTCCAGAGATAATTACCCCATCCCCATCACTCGAACCAATAATTTCCACCACTCCCACCCCTGCCAAATCTCAAGAAGATCCTGCCAAAATTATCGCCAAAGCTAGACAAAAGTATGATTCAGGTGATTTACTAGGTGCGATCGCTACCTTGAGATCCGTTCCTGATAGTGCCTCTGCTGGCATTAAAGAAACAACCGCCATGATTCAACAATGGCAACAAGATTGGGAAAAAGCGGACGCACTCTTTAAAGATATCAATCAAGCTTTAGATGATGGTCAGTGGGATAAGGTTTTAGACTACCAAAAGCACCCTGAAAAATTACCCAACATTAAATACTGGCGAGATAAATTAGAACCAGTATTTAAACAAGCCGCCGAAAACCTGGAGAAACAAGTTACTTCCCACACTAAGAATCAAGACAACAAAAATCACTCCCAGCCAGAAACCTCCGAGAGTGAACAATCGACAGATTCAGAAGATTCAGATATTATCAGTCCCGAAAGATTACCGCAGAATGGATATTGAACCAATTCGCAGTTCGCAATGGGCTAAACGCCCCGCTTCCGCTAACGCAATTCGCAATGGACTAACGTCCCGCTACGCTAACGGAATTAAGTGTTGTGACTGGGACTTAAGGTTCTAAATTTTAGTAAGTTAACGCGAGTTCTATGACCTCTCCCCAAACCCCTCTCTCTTGAAAAGTTCTGAGCGGAGGAAACCTCCGCTCAGACTTTTCGCTCCGACACGGAGAGGGGCTTAAATATGTCAAAAAGTAAAAGTAAAAAGAAATATCTTTTACCTTTTACCTTTTACCTTTTACCCTTTTCCTTACCTCATTTCGTCATATTCATGAGTTTCAATGCGTCTAGCATCTACACCACTGGGGGGTAGAAATTCTGCACGCCGCACAGGAACTAAAGGCTGTGTAGGGCCGTGGTAGGGGTGAATTACTTGGACGGTGCGAGTAGAATTTTGCTTTGAGGAGAATAAAGATAACACGCCAGCAACAACAATACCGCCACCAATGGTGATAGTTGCACCGCCAACTGCCCAGACTATGGGTGAAGACCACCAAGGTGTGTCTGCTTGGAATGCTGCTGTCGCCAGCTTTTGACTATTTTGCTGTGCTAATTGCAGTTGTTGATTGTTGTAGTTTTGGAATTGGAATTGGAGTTGTTGATTTTGCGCTCTCAATTGCTCGTTGTCGGTTTTGAGGCGTTCCAAATCCATTTTTAGCCGTTCTAATTCTATTCTTTGTTCGGCGTTAGGCGCAGTAGGGGGCTGGCTATTGGGATATTGTGTTTGCCCGTAGGGAGGATAATACGTTGGGGGCTGGATTTGGGGTGCTACCACAGTGGACGGGATTTGGGGGCTAACAGCGAAATTAGGCTGTAGGGAAGCACTTGTCCCCCTCAGTAATAAAAGAGCGGCCAGTCCAGCTACAGCGACACCGCCAATAAATGCCATACTCTCACTCATCGCCCTTTAACCTCAACTGCGATGTAAATATTTGCAATCTCTAACTGACTCACACACACACTCATAATCTGTTAAGCCTACTTAATTTCACATAATACCCAAATCATAGATGACTGTATCATTTGTTTTTTACAGCCCAGTATTGTGATGTTAATATTCAAGACCATAAATATGGAATTGTCCACTATAGCTGGGTAAAAAAAACTTCCTTGTCATACTTTTTAATCTAGTGTATCTTGCTCATCAAGATATGGTGATGGCTGTTTTAAGATTTTGACAAAATTCGGCGATCGCACTGAGTCCTTGTGCTGGTGTTCCTTCGGCTAATCGTTTCACAAAGGCACTGCCCACAATGGCTGCATCTGCCCCCCAGGCTTTTACCTGCGTTGCTTGTTCCGGTTGAGCGATGCCAAAGCCTACACCAATGGGTTTATCTGTGAATTGGCGAATTTTTTGTAATAAATCAGACACACGGCTTTCCATTTGCGATCGCATCCCCGTGACACCAGTGACACTCACTAAATAGATAAACCCTTGGGAAGCTTGAGAAATGGCGGCGATTCTTTCGGCGGAACTAGTAGGGGCAATTAACAGGGTTAAATCAATCCCTTTCTCACTAGCTGGTTTTAACAGTCCGTCCGCTTCTTCTAGGGGCAAATCAGGAACTACCAAACCGGACACCCCAGCCGCCGCGATTTGTTCTAAAAACTTGTCAATTCCCCGGTGCAGAATCGGGTTGTAATAAGTAAATAAAATAATTGGTGCTTGCAGACTGGGAGTAGTGCCTTGGAGCATTTCTAGCACAGCTTCCAAAGTCGTCCCCCGTTGTAAAGCACGGGTAGCAGCCGCTTGAATTACGGGGCCATCAGCCAGAGGATCAGAATAGGGAACACCTAATTCAATAAAATCAGCACCATGAGCATCCAGAACCTTTAAAGCTTCGGCTGTGGTGGCTAAATCGGGATCACCGGCAGTAATAAACGGAATCAGAGCGCACTCTTGATTCCGTTTGAGGGTTTGAAAGCGATCGGTAATAACGGTCATTAGTCGATAGTCATTAGTCATTGGTTATTAGTCATTGGTCATTAGTCGATAGTTTTCAGTTATGCACTATAGACTTTTGACTATTGACCACTTTACAGCTGAGACTGATCTTCTTGTTCAATCTCCGCCTGAATTCTTGCTAATTCTTCAGGAGAAAGTTCATCCAGACGCTGTTGGAGAAAAGCTGTTTCGTACTGTTCCCGTTGTTGATGGTAGGTCATTTTATTACCCACAGCACGCAAGATGTAGGTAGCTAACCAACCCATCAACCCTATGACTAGCAAAGCTTGACTCCATATACCTGCTTTTTGGCCATCTAACCCAAATAGTTGTAATCCTAGATACGCCAAGCCGCCAGCAATGAATATACCTAAGCCAATTCCAATCGCATCAATACGTCGCATGAGATTTATGACCTACCAATAGTCTTGTTAACAAGTTGGGGACTAGGGATTGGGGATTGGGGATTGGGGACTGGGTTAAATTTCTCCCCTGCTCCCTGCCCCCCTGCTCCCTGCCCTCCTGCCTCCTCCCTGCCTTACTTAAGCCTCAATCTTGCGTGGCTTGGGGCGCAGATTCACAAACGGGGATAAAACCAATAGTCCTGGGAAGAATAAAAAGACCATGAAATACATCAAAGTGCGCTCAATGGAGCTAGCCACATACCAGCGTAGATTTAAGTAGATCATTAAAGCTACGGGGACAACTAACAAGTAAGCTCCGGCCAAAACCAGATACAGCAAGGGTACAATCATAAACTCTTTGTTTGGTGGATCTGTATTTACATCATAGGCTGAACGTTGGGGCTAAATAAACTCTGACCATAGGCCTTTTAAATGACTCCCGCAAAAATTCCTGATTATTGCTGATCAAAATTTTTAGATAATGCTACAATAGCGAAGCTAGTAAAACATTAAAGGTCTTGTGCAACAAGATTAAAGATGCTAACCTAGTCTGGTTGCAAGGTAGCCCAAGCAACTCACAGCTACAAAGCGTGTTTTGCAATAAAAAGAAAAAATTTTCTATTTTGTTGGACAAAAGACGCAATTAATGCTGAAATAGATAAGTGGTTATTTGCTTCCTCAGAAAAATAACCGACTCCCAAACAAACGGGGGGGTGTGGCGGAATGGCAGACGCTACGGACTTAAACTGAATTGAGCCTTAAAGAAGAAATTCTTTAAGTGTCAGCTCTCAAACTCAGGGAAACCTAAATCTGTTGACAGACAAGGCAATCCTGAGCCAAGCCGAGAACTCTAAGTTATTCGGAAGGTGCAGAGACTCGACGGGAGCTACCCTAACGTCAAGCCGAGGGTAAAGGGAGAGTCCAATTCTCAAAGCCAACAGGCAGTAGCGAAAGCTGCGGGAGAATGAAAATCCGTTGACCTTAAACGGTCGTGAGGGTTCAAGTCCCTCCACCCCCATTAAAAATTAAAAACTACTATATAAAACCTTGTGACTTTACCCCTAAATTTGCAGTGATAGCAAGCTTATGCTTTCCGTAAAGGGTAGAAACTTTATTGTCACTAAACCGAAGCCCAGAATTTACTATATTTTGGGCTATTTCTATCATATATTTTTTAGTATTCAACACTTATTTCTGTATATTACTCATTATCCATTAAGTAGAACAGGGTAAATAATTAAAGGTTTTTAGTGAGAACTTTAGTTCTCTCCATGAGATGCTACGCAAACACAAAAGGACTAAAGTCCTTACTACGAACTGAATTCTATTATTTTTAGATTGCTTAAGATAGTTTGGTTTTTTCTAGTCGTTCTGACTTGAAAAAGGGGTGTAGGAGTTTAAGGGTATAGGGGTGTAAGGGAAAGACTTTTTCATGTGTTCTGGTGTACGCAGTTCATGACGGCTACTTACTTCAAATAATTATTAATAAAATCTGTAATTTCCTGATAAAAAATCTGCCCTTTCTCTCGATGGCTACTAGCAGTTACTAATAACCTTAAAGTTTCCACCAATGAAGTGATAGCAGCATCACACACCACATCAAAGAGCTGACTTAAATCATCTTGGTTTTGTTGTCCATAAGCTAAAGTGTTAATATAATCATTGCGAATTTGATTGTTAATTACCACAATGGGATAACCTGCACGGATTAACAATAAATTCATTAATAATCTAGCCGTTCTCCCATTTCCATCCCGAAAAGGATGGATGGAAACAAAACGATAATGTGCTATTGTTGCATATTCTACAGGATGGAGTTGTAAAGCAGCATCTGAATTGAGCCAGATGACAAAATCTGCCATTAATTGAGACAGTAAATAATGGGGAGGATAAATATAATTTGTTCCTGCTGCCATTACATCTAACTTCCGATAACAACCTGCTTCATCAGGGTTAATTTTCCTCAGAATTAGATTGTGAATTTGTTTAATTTCCCATTCATTAATTTCTGTGTTCTTTCGGGATAAACTCTCAATATAATCTATCGCTTCCTTATGTCCAATCACCTCTAAATGTTCATCAAGAGTTTTACCGCCAATTGTAATTCCCTTTGTTAACACTAACTCAGTTTCACTTTGAGTTAAAGTATTTCCTTCAATGGCATTCGAGTTATAAGTAAAGCGGACATCATAGAGATTTTTCAGTTCAGCGATCATTGTTTGATCGAATGGTCTAAAGTCATCTAACCAAGCTTTTAGCTTGTCTATTTGCTCTAATTTCAGTTGATAATTCATACTCACATAGTTACTGATTAAGGCAGTTAATGAAAAGTCTTTTTTTTGACTTAAAGCAATTACCTGCTCAATAAACTGCTCGTAAAGTTTAGAGGGAGATACTAGCATAGGGTAATGGGTAATACTGTTATTGTATTTTCTGTCTCTATTTTCCACTCCCTGAAACGGTGAATCAATCCAATTGTCAAGACTTCCTCCTGTACCCCTGCCTCTTTTGTGGAATCGTATGCTTGAATATGAAAGCTATTTATGGTTTTTTGGAGTATGCCACAGAAAGCAGCCGCTTTGAGGTTTGTAATTTTATTAGGCTTTGTGAGCCTGTGCGCTGATGCTACCTATGAGGGAGCGCGTAGTATTACCGGAGCTTATTTAGAAGTTTTGGGAGCTAGCGGTACTGTGGTGGGCTTAGTAGCTGGTTTTGGGGAGTTGATTGGCTATGGCTTGCGGCTCGTGATTGGTTATTTGAGTGACCAAACGGGTAAGTATTGGGGAATCACGACTTTGGGTTACTTTGTGAATACCGCCGTTGTACCACTGTTAGCTTTCGCTGGTAGGTGGGAAGTAGCCGCAGGGTTGATGATGGCTGAACGCACTGGTAAAGCAATTCGGACTCCGCCACGGGATGCGTTACTTTCCCACGGTGTGAGTCAAATTGGTAGGGGCTTTGGCTTTGGTTTACATGAAGCAATGGATCAAACTGGTGCTGTCATGGGGCCTTTGGCGGTAGCTGCAATGGTTTATTTTCAGGGAGAATACCGCAACGGTTTTACAGTGTTGGTTGTACCTGCGGTTTTGGGATTAATTGTGTTAGGGATTTTACAATTTATCTATCCCAATCCTAGCGATTTTGAGGAAGAAACTGAAGAAACTAGCCAAGAAGAAAAATTACCGCAAATTTTTTGGATTTATTTGGGTGCTGTAGCGATTATTGCGGCTGGTTATGCAGATTTTCCATTGATTGCTTTTCACTTTCAAAAACAAGGGATTGCGACTGGGCAAACTATACCTTTGTTTTATGCTTTTGCAATGGGAATCGATGCAGTAGCGGCGTTAATATTTGGCTATCTGTTTGACCGCATTGGAATTTTTGTGTTGATGATTGCGGCTGTTTTATCCTCTTTATTCGCACCTTTAGTCTTTTTAGGTAATACCCAATTAGCCCTTTTAGGGATAGCGTTTTGGGGTATTGGCATGGGCGCACAGGAATCAGTTTTAAAAGCTGCGATCGCTGGCATGGTTCCCAAGCACAAACGCGCCACCGCCTACGGTATTTTCAGCACTGGTTATGGTCTAGCGTGGTTTTTAGGTAGTACATTAATGGGTGTGTTATATGACCATACAATTACTACGCTGATTATCTTTGCTTCTGCAACACAACTATTAGCAATAGTCTTTTTTGTCTGGGTGAAACTGCAAGCTGAAAACACCAATAAAGTTTTGACAACTAATTAAAAACATGATTTGGAGGTATAGGTAAATACCAAAAATCTAGTTATTGTGTTGTGGGCTGATAACCCACAACATAAGAGAGTTTTAAGAAAATATTTTATCCTGAACACAGCAATATACACACTACTATATAACTAGTATTTTTTTATAAAAAATACTAGTTATATAGTAAAGTAAATGGTGTCAATGAATGTCAATTAACTTAGTTTTAAAGATGATGTTAAAAATGTTAAAGAGTAAGATAATTTTTCTCATAAAGCTTATATCTATTTTTTTGATTACTAGTGCAATTATTTTAGAAATATGGAATATTTACACACCTTTAATTAACGAGACAACATCACATAGTCTAAATATAGTTTTTTGGATTGGAAGATTTGCGCTCTTCAGCCATTTTTTAGAAGCAATAATAGCAACTTTCTATGCGAATTCACGGAATAGAATACCCTTGAAATATGGTATTTACACTTTTTTTGTCGGCACAATTGGACTTTTAGAACTCTTTAGAAAAGAAGATATCAAAGTAGAAAGTTGAACATTGCTAGGACTTATACCAATTCGCAATGGACTTTTCTCGGAGACGCTAACGAGTAGCTATGCCGCAGGCTTTACGCCATTAATAAAGTCACCATCTTGGTTTCAAACTTTGCATCTGTTGCTTAATTTTGGAGAATAAACTCTCAAATCTTAACTAGTTAAAACTTTGAACCACTTATTAACAAAAGTATTGATGGTTTGTTTAATTTGATGTTTGCGATTCCATCTTTGAAAAGCCATTTCATACTCTTCACCTTTAGCTAGAAAGGTATTCCAAACATCAAGTCCCAAAGCTAAACCACAAAATAGCAATAGGTAAAGTGACCAAGATATAGCACCACCTCCTATAAAATCAACTAAGAGAAAAAAGGCATTAACAATAGTGTAGTTACCTAAACGTTTCTTAAATCTTGTGAGGCGGTAGGTATTAAATGCTTGTCTTTGTTGAAGTTCGCGATTTTGCGATCGCCAGTCTTTCTCTGCTAGGTTTAAAGTATCGGGAGAAATTTCTAACTCCTGGGCAATTTCTAAGATTTGCTCATAGCTGAACTCTTTATCTTGGTCGTCAGCTTGTCGGGCGATCGCAAGCTGTAAAATACGTTGTACATCGTCTTGGCTATAAGAACGGTAGTTTTGAGAATCAAAGTCCGTCACGTCGCTTTGCTCCAAATTCAAAATTCAAAATTCAAAATACCCTATGGGTTAACATAGCGTCTTACGGAGCAGGCTTGCGCCTACAAAATTCTTGTATACATTCCCCATAAATTCATTTATGGGCTTTGAGGTTGACATTATCTCTACACTAGCAAATACAGCAGTTTTCGTCCCCATAGAATTTAAAGTGCTGAGTGCTGAGTTGTGAGTGCTGTTAGCGGTAGCGCGGCGTTTAGCCGGTGCTGAGTCATTACTCATTACTCATTACTCATTACTCATTACTCATTACTCATTACTTCTCCCTTGTCTCCCGTACACCCCTGCTCCCTGCCCCCTTGCCTCTTCTACGTGGGTTGACGAAAGGCGTAAATTTCTTTAATCACTGCTACCCAACCATCGGAGACAGAGTCTAAAATGCGATCGCCTTTTTCTTTAGTAGCTGTGGTAGCATCACCAATTACACCACTTTTACTAATATCTTTTGTCACCCAAGCCACGGGTAACTTACCTTCCCAACTCAATAAACTATCTTCTGGTTGTTCTGGGGGATATTCTGCTACAACTTTGTCTAATCTGACTTGATCTGGCAAAATTGCCAACA
Source organism: Aliinostoc sp. HNIBRCY26 (assembly GCF_050235535.1). Lineage (GTDB taxonomy): Bacteria > Cyanobacteriota > Cyanobacteriia > Cyanobacteriales > Nostocaceae > Trichormus. The sequence continues at coordinate 5,976,705 of NZ_CP189852.1, read as the reverse complement.
TAATACTAGTTTCCGCATCCCCAGCGTGCATTCCTTGAGTCGCTTCTTTCGGGGTTAATAATTCTTTAGTAATATGCGGTACACGCCAAGTAAAAAGCGGGAATACGGAAAAGTCAGCATACTTAACGTGTAAATCTCGCGCCGCCATTTGCATGACTTGGGGTTGTCCCCCGTGGGAATTCATCAATACCAACTTCCTAAACCCAGCACGGTAGATACTTTCAGCTACTTCGATTATTGTGGCTGTGAGTGTTTCTGTGCTGAGGGTAATCGTGCCGGGAAAGTGCCAGTGTTCATTAGATTTACCGTAATAAAGAGTGGGTAAAGCATAGGCAGGAATATCAGCATCTAACTTAGCCAAAGCCTTACCTAAAACGCCCACACTAATAGCAGCATCAACAAGGAGTGGTAAATGCGGCCCATGCTGTTCAATTGCCCCCACAGGTTGAATGATAACCACATTTTCCTTATTAGGCATAGCCTGAATTTCAGTCCAGGTGAGGTAGGGAAAAAACCGTTCTGGGGGAATAAAACTGTGCATCTTTAAAAATTCAAAATTCAAAATTCAAAATTCAAAATTCAAAATGAAAGAACGCGCCTTTCGCTTACTATATGTTCCCTCATTTTGATCTTAATGGGGCATTGGACATCCGGCGTATCAATTCAAAATTCAAAATTCAAGAGTTTTTCTGCCTCTGCTCCCCAGTCCCCAGTCCCCATTCCCCATTCCCTAAACACCTAATTCAGCGCATAATAACCAAATCTTAAATATTGACCTGGAGGCTCAACAATGGTCGAAGATAATGGCTCAATTCGTACTTTATCTGTTGATATTGGCGGTAGTGGTGTAAAAGCGATGGTGTTGGATATTGCGGGAAATCCTGTAACGGAAAGGGCGCGTGTGGAGACACCGCAGCCTGCTACACCAGAGGTAGTAATTAATGCCATTATGGTCTTAGCCGCCGCCCAAGGTGAATTTCATCGGGTTTCGGTGGGTTTTCCTGGTGTGGTGCGTTGTGGTGTCACAGAAACAGCAGTTAACTTGCATTCTCACTGGATTGGTTTTGACTTGGAAACAGCATTGTTACAAAAATTAAATAAGCCTGTGCGAGTGATTAATGATGCAGATATGCAAGGATTTGGGGCAATTAAAGGTAAGGGTGTAGAGTTAGTGATTACTTTAGGTACGGGTTTTGGTTCGGCTTTGTTTGTCGATGGGAAATTAGTCCCAAACATGGAAATGGGACATCATCCATTTCGTAAGGGAGAAACCTACGAAGAACAACTAGGAAGGACAGCGTTAGAAAAGGTGGGACAAAAGAAATGGAATCGTCGTTTAGAAAAGGCGATCGCATCTTTGCAAAAGCTATTTAATTATGATTATCTCTATATTGGCGGCGGCGAAGCAGTAAAAGTAAATTTCCAATTACCTCTAAATGTCCGACTTATTCCTAATATCAGTGGTTTATTAGGTGGTATCGCTTTGTGGAGAGATTAGTACAAGGTAAAAGGAAAAAGTAAAAAGGTAAAAGATGATTTTTTTGCCTTTTGCCTTTTGCCTTTTGCCTTTTTAATTCCTATTACTTCTTGACTAAAAAGTAGGCATTAGCATACTCTGGCAATCTACCTATATATTGCCGGAATGACTTTTGATTGGGAAAAATGCCTGCTAGGTAATCTAGTTGATACAGGTTGGGTAAAAATGCACCGCCTGTATCTGCAATTACTCCCATTTGTAGCTGTTTTCTGCCGCCTTGGGTGTGTTCAATTACAACCACTCTACCTAAACCAATATTTAACACATCGCCTGCAAAGGTTACTCCTGGTTTAATCGAAATCTTGGCATCTATTGTGTGTCCATAACCTTTGATGGCATCAACTTGTCTGAAGTACCAATAACGCTTTTGTGCTGTTGCTTTTAACCCTCGGATATAAGACATTCCGTTATTTCTATCTACATTGAAAAATCCTTGAGAACCATCGAGAAAGTTAATCAGGATTGTCCCTTGCATTAAGGCTTCTTCCAATCCATTACGGGTTAAATAAGCGAGTGGTGCTACCTTCCCATATTCTTTGCCACCGGGTTCATAAATGCCTGATAAAACATCTTGCTTGGTGTATCTGGTATAGAATTTATCTGTAGCTGCGTTGTCTTTTAAACTGTAAATTGGTGTGTTGTAAGTTGCGGTTTTTTTTCTTGTTCCTGGGTGGGTAAATACAGCATATTTTGTAATACGTAATTGCTTTTGATTTTGGTTATCTGGTTTATAAGCATCCCAACGAATGACGCGAAAATATCTGTTAATAAAGTTGGGGTTTTGTAAACGTGTAATCCTGTTTTTAGCAATATCTTCCTGCAAAACTACAATCATGAAGTCTAGAGTTTTGAGAATGTCTTCTGTAGTAACTTTTTGTGTACTCAATAACCCAGGTCTTAAGATATCTGGATCTGCTGAACCATGTTCTTGAAAATACTGCCTTGTGTTAACTAGGACACTTAATAAATCGGACTGATTAAAGTTAACTTTTGTGGTGGGTAATTGCGCTGCTGATAAAATTTGATTACCATTGACGCTGTATTTATACTTGCGCCATTCATCAATAATTGGATAACTAACGGATGTGGTAGCTAAATTTTGGTTATCTTGGGAAAGGTGGTCTGGATTTTTTGGTAAGTTATGATGAATCGCTGTAGATTGTAGGGAATTTTGCGAAAAGCTTACCGGAGTTAGGAGATTAGCTGATTGTTGGTTTGATGTAAGGTTAGAGTCAAAATCCTGGGATTGTTGGGCTATTTGTTGATTTTTGCTGTGATTATATAGATGATTGCTGGTAAAACCTAGCAACATCAACGCTGCAATACCTACTGTTAGTTTAAGCTTTTGGCTGAATATCATATTCATAATCTCGGAACTCGATTTGATGACTGGAATTATTTGCGTAAGTAGGAAACAGTGAACAGGAAAGAGGAAAAAAATAAGGTGAAACTGTACTGATTTTTTTTCATAAATCAAATATGAGTTCTATAGTCATGCAAATTTGATTCCTAAAATTACTGGCATAGCTAGGGAACAGGGAAAATAAAAGATATACAGAACTTGGGCAAAAATTAACTAAGCGTCACGTCCTCACAGCACATTTAACAGGGCATCAAACTCTTCCAAGGTTGGGGAAAAACTCAGCCTAACAGTGCATTATAACCTGCACACTGAATTACTAAACTAGGGTGTAAGTATGGAGAGAGAAGACTTTTTTATAATTAATAGGACATATTATTGCTAATGTGTCAATGCGTAAGTTATACACGAATAGAATCAAATGTTACTGTTCGTGCTGGCACATTGCAGTTTAATTACCCCTATTTAGAATAAATTACAACAAATATGATAAGTATTCCCATTGAGCGACCTTTACCGCGTGTACCGCATTTGGTGACATCTTTACCAGGAGAGAAAGCTTTAGCTATTGTAGAGCGCGATCGCACTGTTACATCCCCTTCTTATACCCGTGATTATCCTTTAGTGGTGTCTCGTGGGCAAGGCTGTATGTTAGAAGACGTAGATGGGAATGTGTTTCTGGATATGACCGCAGGTATTGCTGTCACCGCGACAGGCCACGCCCACCCAGAAGTTGTGAAGGAAATTCAGACACAGGCGGCGCGCTTGTTGCATATGTCGGGGACAGATTTTTACTATGAACCGATGGTGGAACTTGCTGAACATTTAGCCATTCGCGCCCCTTTTCCCCACAGCGCAAAAGTATTTTTCAGCAATTCCGGTGCAGAATCGAACGAAGGCGCGATGAAACTAGCTCGATATTATACCAAGCGATCGCTCATCGTGGCCTTTTTAGGTGCATTCCACGGACGCACCTACGGCGCAATGTCTCTGACTGGTTCTAAAACAGTACAACGCGCCAATTTCGGCCCCTTAGTTCCAGGAATAACCCATATTCCCTACGGAACTCACGCCAGTTTAGACCACCTAGAACAACAATTATTTAACACCATCCTCCCGCCCCACGAAGTTGCAGCCATTATCGTAGAACCCATTCAAGGCGAAGGTGGTTATATTGTCCCTGAAGATGGATTTTTAGCCAGAATTCGGGATATCTGCAATCGCCACGGTATGTTAATGGTAGTGGATGAAGTGCAATCAGGTATGGGACGCACCGGTCGCTTATTTGCCATTGAGCATTGGGGTGTATCGCCTGATATTATTACCACAGCTAAAGGTCTAGCCAGTGGTTTACCATTAGGTGCAGTTATCGCCAGAAGTCAATTTATGACCTGGCCGCCTGGTTCTCACGCCACCACCTTTGGCGGAAACCCCGTAGCTTGCGCGGCGGCTATAGCCACATTAAGACTATTAGATAGTGGCTTAATGGCTAACGCCACCGCAATGGGAGAACTGCTACAAGCCGGACTCACCAAATTACACGAAAGATTTCCCAGAATGTCATCACCCAGGGGTAAAGGTTTGATGGTAGCGGTAGATTTATTAGATGCCCAGGGTAATTATGATAGTAGATTGCGCGATCGCATCATTCAAGCCGCCTTTTTAAAAGGTCTACTATTATTAGGTTGTGGTAAAGCCGCCATTCGTTTCTGTCCACCTCTAGTTATTGAAAGCGACCAAATTCAAACAGCACTTGATATTTTGAGTGAGATTTTGAATTTTGAGGGTGTGGGGGTGTAAGAGTGCAGGGGTGCAGGGTGCAAGGGAGAAGTAATGAGTAATAAGTAATGAGTAATGACTGTTGACTATTGACTATTGACTATTGACTATTGACTAAAAACTATGAAACCTGAAATTGTTCGTCATTTATGGGAATTGCTTTGGCAAGAATATAAAGCCAGGGTGAATTATGCTCAAATCTATGAACAAATGATTACTGGGGCTGGGGGAAATATTGCTAATGACCATATCGCTTTTCGGTCTTTGCAAATGGTGGTTGATAGTCCTCAAGGTCGGGTTAATTTAGGTATCAACTATTTAGGACAAATCGTTGAATCATTGGGCTATCTACCAGTCGGTGAATATATTTTCCCCCAAACTCACCTCTATGCCCGTCACTATCGTCATCCGCAACAAGTAGAATTTGATTTACCCAAGCTATTTATCAGCGAGTTAATTGTAGATGAATTACCTGATAATACGGCTCAACTCATTTATCAAACAGTTTCTCAAATTCAGCAGCAATTAATCTTTCCTAGTCAAGCAGAAACAGACGATGAGAGTATTATTCAGAAACTACGTACAGCTTTCTCTCGTCCTTGGCAAATTCCTCTGCGTTCTACAGTGGAAACTGTCAATCAAGTGACTCAATATGGTGCTTGGGTGCTGTTACATGGCTACGCTGTTAATCATTTTACTGGCTATATTAACCGCCAGAATACATCATCATACCCAGATATAGATACTACTGCTAGAGGTTTAGCTAATTTGGGTGTACCAATGAAAAACGAAATAGAAGGTGATGTAAATTGTGGCTTGCGTCAAACAGCCACCGCCGCAGTGAAGGAAATGGTGACAGTAATTGATGATATCAGTGGAGAGAAAATACAGATTCCTTGGACTTACGCTTATTATGAAATTGCCCAACGTTATTTAGTAGAAGTTACACCAGGTAAACAAGAATTGTTTGATGCCTTTTTGGGCGCAAATGCCAAGCAATTATTTGAAATGACGAGATTGTGATTTCAGCAGGTAGCTATTTAAGTTGTGAAAAAAATCAGTACAGTTTTGATTTTCTGTTCCCCTTTAGGAGTTCTCTGTTCTCATGGGTAAGTCCAGAAATAAAATCTGATTGCTAGAGATTCTTAATGTAAGTTTTCTGTGCTTATATCTTTACTGATATCTGTTGAACTATTTGTGTCAACATTTTGTGCTTCTTTGGTAAAATACTTTAAAGTTGAAGCTAAAGCTAGTTGAGAAGCTACTTGATAAGCTACCTCTTTAGGTATCTCCTGTTGCTGGTTTAACAACTCAACAAAGCTTTCAAAATCACGCATTACACAATATCTCTGTAAAGCAGATTTTTTTTCTATTAAATTAAATTTTTCGTCAATCTTTGCTTTTGCTTCATTTTCTGCCTCAGCAATTGAGTTGACAAACCCGCCACTATGACATAAGTCCCCAAAAATCTTATAGTAATAAGCCTTTCTGCTTAATGATTCCTCTTCAATATGAATTGAATGAAACTTGTAATCGATTTTGTGTTTTTTAGATTCCATAAATATATGAAGTCACATAATTAGCTTAAAAATCAATACAGTTCAGTTAAGGTTCAAAACAAAACGGGTGTAGGTTGGGTTGAGGAACGAAACCCAACATCATCAAGACTTTGTTGGGTTTCGCTATCGCTCAACCCAACCTACTATTCACTTAACTGAACCGTATTGGCTTAAAAATAACCTTAAACTTGTAAAATTTTCATGTTCTTCTCTCGTCAACTAAGAGACTATTTATCAAGTAAACCGAAAATTTGTAGTGGAGTGACACAGCTAAAATAGTGCATTAATAGAAGTTCTATCCGCGTGGCTCTGCGTTTAATTCCATCAAAATTGATTGCATCATTTTAGTCGTGTCATGCCACTAAGTAGAACTGTGTAAATAATTAAAAGTTTGTAGTAAGGACTTTAGTCCTTATGAGAGGACTAAAGTCCTTACTACGAACTAAATGCAATTTTTTACATTACATTACTTTACATAGATTGGTTTTTTCAATTCGTTCTACTTACTGAAATATTTACTTCATAAATAGGCTCTTAATCCCTACTGGTTAGTGTTAATTTTAAGCCATCCAGTAAATCTGAGAAAAAAACAGACTCATTGACTAGTAATCATAATGCTGCCTTGGAGACTGCTGACACAAGAATTAATGTGAGAACGGATAGCTCGTTCATAAACAGCAGTTTGTTGTGTGCGTATGCCTACAGGCTGATATATCAAGTTAATTTCAGGAAATTCGCACCAGTACATTAAGAAAATGTCTTTAGCAGGAGTAGTAATTTCATAATTATTTTCTTGCCTTTTCTTCCTCAATTTACAATTATTTAGCTGTAATTTTTGTCTAAATAATTTCTCAAACTCGGAAATTGTATTTGCAGTAGTTTCCATTATTGATACACCTAGCAATCTGCTATTAGAGTCTACATGATTTTGGTGATATCCCTGAGTATGAAAATGAAGCCATCTAAGCTGAAAGCTAATCATACCAAGGGTTTCAATTACATGGCAATTTATAAAATTTGCTCCCGACAACATATCTATACAAATTGCCATATAAAGAAAAGTTAATCAATAGAAGGCTTCTATACTATGTCGGAAGGCGATTAAGGCGTGTTTACCTTGCTCCTCTTTTAATTTACAAATGATTTCATCAGATACCGCTAATGAAACAATTGTTTTAATTTCAATATTAGTGTTGTAGCCTGCTATATCGGCCAAGCGTCTTCCGTGACCGCCTTCACCCTGTACTTGACTAATGGTGTAGCCGCTTACATCGTAGCTTTTTAGCAGCTTAACAATCCGGTCTTTTAGTACCGTTTCACCAATGATAGTGATTAAAATAGCAGGTTCTACAGGAGTGTGAGTACCTGAGTCTGACATGGAGAACTCCAGATATTAGTTTTTGGCGGAGAAAGCTTGAATTTTCTCTTTCACTGCACAGTTGAGATGCGGTATTAAAAAGGCTCAAGCATTTCTGCCTGAGCCGGTGCTAAATGCAATTAATGTGCTTGTTAGATTAGTGGATTAAGCTTCTAGAGCTAAATTTATAGAACTTAGTAGCGATTACGTCCACCATAGCTTCCCCGACCGCCACCAAATGAACCTCTATCTTCTTTGGGTTTAGCCTTATTAACTTTCAGGTCACGTCCCATCCACTCTGCACCATCAAGTGCTTCAATTGCAGCTGTTTCTTCTGCATCTGTACCCATTTCCACAAAACCAAAACCACGTAAACGGCCTGTTTCGCGGTCAGTAGGTAACTGAACCCGTTTCACAGAGCCATACTCTGCGAAAACCGCATTTAAAGTCTCTTCTGTAACTTCATAAGAAAGATTGCCTACATAAACTGACATAAATTGTCTCCGAAATCATAAATGTTAGGAGATTTAAGTTTCGGAGAAAAGTCTGTATATACCAAAAGGAAAAAGCCCGTCAATACTAAAAACAAACGCGGTCGCCGAATTAATTCTCACCTACTAGTATGGCATAGCAAAAAATTATCAAGGGATAATTACAAAAACCGTTATATAAAGTAATGTAAACAATCTATAGCTAAGTATAATAATTTTTTTAGTGTGGTGCGTATACATACACGTTGAAATAGTTCTATTCATTATATTACTGTGACGGGTACAGCCATCCTTTAAATAGACGCGTTACTTGGGGCATAATCACCCAGGTCATTAACGGCATCGTGATACTAATATTGATGAGAGTAGCTAGCCACAAAGGTAGACCACCAATAATTGGTCTGAGTACGCCAGGCATAAAATAACTCACTGGATATATCCCAACTGCACTAACAATCGCTGTTTTCCATTTAGGTGGCGGTACTGCATTGGGGATTTCTGGTAAAGTAAACCAAGCTTCTAGACTATTGACACGGGTAACTCTAGCTTCATTCACAGTCAGCGCATCTGCACGCGCAATCCAACCTTGACAAATTGGTGAAGTTTCCCATTCTTGCAAATGTTCAGGAGTGTCAAAGCGTAAGATGAGTTGCCATTCACCTCTTTTACTACTAGGGTAAAGTACATCACTACCCAAATATCCAGGGAAGGTACTAGCAGCTAATATCACGCCTTTAGTAGCTTCTTCAAAAGCAGTTTCCGATCCTGGTTTGACTCGACGTGCGATCGCAATAACTCCAGGTGCTAAGTTGATTGGTGGTTGATTGTGATTCATTGAACCTCAAAATATTGTTTGATTACCATTAGTGCTGAGTGCTGAGTGATGAGTGCTGAGTGATGAGTGATGAGTAATGAGTGATGAGTAATGAGTGATGAGTAATGAGTAATGAGTAATGAGTGAATTAGGAAATAAATTCTACCTTGTCTACCTTGTCCCCAATCCCCAATCCCCAGTCCCCAGTCCCCAGTCCCCAATCCCCAATCCCCAATCCTCAGTCCCTCTCTAATTCTGATTACTGAGATTAGGATAATTTTGGTAGAGTTTATCTAAAAGTTGGGTGATTGCTTCGTTACTATTAGAATTCACTAAACTCAAATTTAAGGGTGCTTGACTAATAGATTGAGCATAGGAAGCAGTGAGATAAGGTCTATATTCTGATTGGTTGCGAAGCTGAGTTTGAAAGAATGCAACTCCTAAAGCATTCATATAGGAATACACACTTTTTCTATCAGGCCCTAATAATCCTTGGGGGACAGGAATCACACTTGTACTGGTGGGTAAATCGGACTGTACAGAAAAGTGAGTGGCATTTTCAATTAAAACTAAATATTTATCTTGACTGGATAATTTTGTAAAAGGTCGAATTTGTTCGGGAACTGCGGGGGTGAAAATGTCTTGACTAGCAGCCACCATCATCACCGGAATTTGTATTGTATTGACACCTTTATCTCCAAATAGGACGCTATTTACAGGATTCATCACCATCACGGCTTTGACTCGTTCATCTTTGATGGGATAGTTATCAGGTGGTAGATCACTGGCACGACATTGTAAAAAGGTGGAAATATTTAAAGAGCGATTAGGATTACATTCTTGATTAATTTTTTCAAAATCAAAAGTACCGCCAGCTAAGGCTAATGCCGTATAACCGCCAAGGGAATGTCCAACTATTCCTACTTGTTGGAGATTTAATTGATTTTTAAACCTGGAATCAGTTGCATTTAAATTTTGCAGTTCATCTAATAAATATTTAACATCTAAAGGACGATCAACTAGTTCTATAGGTTGGGGAGGGCTAGCAATTCCTGAGAGGAATTGTTGAAATTGTTGGGAATTACCCACAGGATGATCAAGAACTGCTACTGCAAAGCCATAGGATGCTAAATGTTGAGCTAGATAGACAAAAGTATTGCGGTCTTCTGCTAATCCATGAGAAATCACAATGACTGGGTAAGGTGCAGAATCTTTGACTGTTGTTGATTTGGGTTGTGGTAGGTAAACATCAACATCATATTTACGCTCTAAGACAGTTTTTGATTTACCATCACGAGCGCGATCGTGTAGAGTAAAGGTAAATTTATTGCTTTGAAAATCACCTAGTTGGCGAATATCTGGTTTTTGGGTAAAGTCTATTGTTGCTGAATTCGCAGTTTCTTGATTTGATAATTGTTGAATTTGCGAAACTACTATATCCCTTTTTTGTAGTAGCTCTGATAACTGCCCCATAATTTGTGTTGTTTCTGAAAGATTCAGACGAATACTGGGACTAGAATATTTTTTGATAATATTAATTAATGTCAGTCCTTCAGGACTAGCCGCAGACAAGATTAAAGCAGAACGCAGGGCATAAAAACCATTATTACGATTTCGTGTCTGTAAGATTTCTCCAAAGCGGAGTAGCATTTTCTCGCCGATTGGTGAGTAGGTAAATTGGGACATGACAGTGGGGGTAATTTGAAATTTTGTCCCTAAAAACCCTCTGAGTTGAGATAGTTGCTCAGGTTTAGTACGATTAGCATAAAAAGCAAAATTTGGAGTGATTTTACCTTCATTGACAAAAAGCTCTAAATCTTTGACGGAGACATCAAAATCACCAAAAGGTGGATAATTAAATTCAATTTTCTCTGCGGCTAAAATAGGTGTAGCAATAGAAATACTGGAGATTGTACCCAAACAGCAGATAATAGCTTTTTTCCACATAAGGAATTTACAGACTAGGATGTGTGAAATTATGAACTGGAGTGTTACAAATCTTTGATAAATTGATGAAGCTAAATTACTGCGATCGCTCTCAATATTGCATCCATGACAATTACAGCAGTTAATTCGGTGTTTCTTTCTCTGGTTAACGTTGCAAGGCTTTCAGTCCTAGATTTGGAAACAACCTACTGGCTACAGCAAACTGTACCCAAGCTGTAGCTAAGGTTTCCAGGGAACGGGCTACTACTAAATTACCTGCATCTATGGCTTCATAACCGCATTCCTCAATTAAACCAGCAACGACCTTTTTGGCTGCTGTATCATCACCACAATAAAAAATACTAGGGCGATCGCCACCAAAGTTTCTAGAGTCAGCCGCAATCACTTCTGCAAAGGTGATGTTAAAGGCTTCCACAACTTTTGCTGTTGGTGCTGATTGCTGAATAATCTCCGCGACGGATGTTTTTAAGTCAGTAGCTATACCTATGGTTTTACCTGTAAAGTCTGGTTGTAAGCCACTCACACAAGTTATGACAATTTTACCGTCTAGAGAATCTGCAAAACGCAGAGCTTCTTCCAAAAACGGCATCCATACAGCCAGCATGACTACATCACTTTGGGAAAATGCTTCTGTCGGTGTTCCTACTTTGGCATTTTCACCAGCCGACACAGCTAATTGATGTAACTTATGATCATCTCTGGAGTAGGAGAAAATGACCTCATGTCCGACTTGCGCCCAAATTTTACCCAATCCCCCACCCATATTTCCTGCGCCAATAATGCCAATCTTCATGGTCTTTTCCTCTATTTTGGGAGTAGTTAGCCAATTGTGGTCATACAGCTATGTTCGGCAAAATATCTAGGTGTCACTCCGGTATATTTTTTGAAATGTTTGGTGAAATGACTTTGATCTGCACAGCCAACCATGAGTGCAATTTCTGCGATCGCATATTTTCTTTGTCGCAGTAGTTGTTTAGCCTTTTCCATCCGTTGCTGTAACACATATTGATAAGGTGTCACACCCATTGATTGCTTAAATAAGCGACAAAAATAATACTGACTCATCCCACAAATTTGTGATAACTCAGCTAACTGAATCGGCTGTGTCAAATGGCTGTGGATGTAGTTGAGTACCTGCTTGAGTCTATGGTTGGATAATCCTCCGATAGAATGCGGTGTTGGTAGTGGGAACTCATGGTGCTGTGGCAGAGGATAAACTATTAATACCTGTGAGAGTGATTCTGCATCAGGGTTTTCATTTAGTTTTGTCTGTAACAAACAAGCGATCGCTTCTATCTGAGGATGACAATTTACCTGATTCATTAACTCCATATCGTTTTCCTGTAATCCACCGATTTCTGCTGCTGTTTGAGATAACAAAACTGGATCAATCACCAGCATTAACGATTCATTTGTAATTTCCCATACCCAAATCCCTGGTACTTTTGCTGGATAAATCCAGAATTCTTGTTTGTTTTGTAAGTTTTGAGAGATTTGCTCACTACCATTCCCAAAAACAAAACGACGAAAGTCTAGCAACAAATCCTCCTATGAATGTGTCTAAATTAAAGCTTTATGCAACAGAGGCAAACATTAAAACTCATGATGATACCTGACGTTTTAATTGCGTGAAGCCTGCGGCATAGCTGCGCTTAGAGCAAAGCGGGAAGTTAGTCCACTGCGTTAGCGTAGCAGAGTGAGAGCATCGTTGCGTTAGCAAAGCGGGACGTTAGTCCATTGCATAGCTTGCTTCCCGCGATAGCGGGTATTGCGAATTGCGTTAGCGTAGCGGGACGTTAGTCCATTGCGTTAGCGTAGCGGGGCGTTAGCCCATTGCGAATTGGTATTGTATTGGTATGAATCTTGTATTGAGTCAATGGGTTTACTCTATAGGATCAGCCCCAGTTTGTCCCTATGCCAAAGTTTAAGTGTTGAGCATAGGAAACAGTCAAGATTGAATTATACCCAGGATGGGGAAAATACCTTAACTTTCGGCTAGGTTTAAAGACTGACAATACCGCGTTTGAGGGCTGTAATCACAGCTTGGATGCGATCGCTCACTCCCAGTTTACTCAAGATATTATTGACATGATACTTGACAGTACCCTCTGATATCTGCAATGCGCTAGCAATTTCTTGGTTAGTCTTACCAGTAGCCATCAAGCGGATAACTTCTAATTCTCGCCCACTTAGTTGTAACACACCCACCCTTTCCGCTAGTTTTGCACCCACGGAAGGAGGAATATACTTTTGTCCGGCATTCACCATACGAATAGCTGCAAGTAATTCATCTGGTTCAGCATCTTTCAATAAATAACCCTTAGCCCCAGCCTTGAGTCCACGATAGATGTCTTCATCACCGTCATAGGTAGTCAGCACCATAATCTGGGCATTTTCAAATTCATTACAAATAGCGGTAATAGCCGCAACCCCATCCATTTCCGGCATCCGTAAATCCATCAAGGTGACATCAGGTTGATGTTGTCGAAATACAGCGACAGCTTCACGCCCATTACACGCCTGTCCTACCACCGCCATATCTGATTCCCGATCAATCATGGCAGCTAAACCTTGGCGAACCACAGGATGATCATCAACAATCAAGATACGGATCTGGTTTGGCAAAAGCATAGGAGTGCTGAGTGGTGAGTGCTGAGTAATGAGTAATAAGTAATAAGTAATGAGTGAGTTAGGAAATAAATTCTACCTTGTCCCCGTCCCCAATCCCCAGTCCCCAATCCCCGATCACTCCCGATTAATAGATATGGTAATTTCAGTCCCTTGACTGGGGAGACTTTGAATTGTCAGCTGTGCTGTCATGCGATCGCAACGTTCTTTGATCCCCATCAAGCCAAAACCTTTGGTTGTAGGCAAACTATCTGTTTCAAATCCTTTGCCATTATCTTTCACACGCAAGATAAATTGCTTGGGTTCATACACTAATTCAATCTTGATTTCACTGGCAATTGCATATTTAATGGCGTTTGTCAATGCTTCTTGTCCAATGCGTAGCAGATTATTCTCTATATCCACTGCTAAGGGATAAATTTCACCAACAACCTGACAAATAATCTGTTTTTCCACAGATACAGACATTTGCTCTGCTAAACGCTTAAAAGCTTTGCACAAATTGTTCGTTTCTAGTATTTGGGGACGCAAAGCATTTACTGAACGCCTGGCTTCTGCTAGTCCTTCACGGGCTAGATCCCTGGCTTGGGTGATGTGTGTTTGCACCTCCGTCAATTGATGCGGAACTATTCTAGAAGCTGCCCCTAACTGTATAATCACACCAGTAAAAGCTTGCGCTAGGGTATCGTGAATTTCGCGCGCCATCCGGTTACGTTCTTCTAGAATTGCAGTTTGGCGGCTCTTTTCGGCTAAATGCGTCAAGTGAATTGCTAATGTCGCTTGTTGTGCTAACGCCATAATCAATTCAATATTTGGGGGTAAGCTAGTTCTGGGTTCGCGGAAGCATAAACCGATAAATCCCAAGGGACGAGAACCCAAAATTAAGGGGACACGCACAATAGAACGATGTCCTTGCTCCCGATGCCACTTGACTCCTGAATGAATGGCGTGACTGCATTCATCTAAATTAAAGAATATAGCTTCACCTCTAAACAGTGCTTCTTTCCAAAAGGAAATCATATTGCCTTTGACTGGCACTCGAAACGGTTCTAGGTCGGGTGTAGTCTTAATGGAAAGTACCTGGCCTTCTCTGACATACCGTTTCATGATTTGGGTATTGGATGTTTCGTTGTAGAGAAACAAGGCAGCCGCATAGGATTTAGCTTGGGCGGAGGCTTCTAGAAGGATATGTTCCCAGAATGTTTCTAAGTCTGGTTTATCTGCTAGGCGATTCACGCAACCACGCAAGGATTCATTGGCTCTCACCAGTTCAGCAATTTGCTGGTTAGCAGCTTTTTCCTGTTCTTTGAGGATGGCGGCTTGTTTGGCGGTTTCGGCTAATTGGGTTAGTTGAATAGCTAATGTTGCTTGATGTACTAAAGCTTGGGCTAGTTCAAATTCTTCTGGGTTCAAGGTGGCTTTCTTGGTAAATGCTAACCCCAAAAAACCTAAAGCGATGTCACTACCCAGCATTAGGGGAATACACATGGCTGTCTGATGTCCCATTTGACGATGCCATTTTAAAGCTTCAGGCCAATGTTCGGAATGGGCATTTTCCCAAATGGCAAATTCTAACGGTTGTTTGGTGGTGATCTGGATTTCCCAAGCTTTGGTAATGTCTGCGGGAATTGATTCTAGGAAGGGTGCGATATTTTTTAGTTGCGCCTTCGGCATTACCTGGCCGTTCTCCGAACCCAAATGTAACTGTAGAGTATGGGAGGCAGCATCATAGAGAAATAAATGCGATCGCTGTGCGCCTAGTTGATGTTGAATTTCTAAGATGACATGACCCAGAAATGTATCTAATTCGGCATCGGTGGCGAGGCGATCGAGGCTATTTTTGAGGGCTGTATTGGCTTTAGATAGTTCCGCTACTCGTTTTTCGGCAGCTTTAGCACGTTCTGCAATCAGGTGTTCTACTAGTTGTTGACGTTGTAAAGCTGCACCAATACCTTCAGCCGCAGTAGTCAAGACATCAATTTCTTGTTGACTCCAATGACGCGGATAAACACAATCATCAAAAGCTACACAGCCAATGTAGTTTCCAGCCATAAATAATGGCACTGCTCCAGATGATTTAATTCCCAGAAGTGCAAACTTTGGTTTAATTTCATCAGGAAAGTCATCAATAATGCACCACATCGAACGTCCCGCATACAGTTCTTTGAGAAGACACTCAGCATGATCATTATCAATGACTGCCATTGTGGGATGATTGATTTGGGGGATGATGCCTTCAGCTACCCATTCATAGGCGATGTGGTGCTGTAGTTTATGTGTAATTGGGTCTTGACGTTCCAAAATCAGTTGCACGCGGCTCATACTTCCTACTTCCCCAATTGCTTGTAAAGCTGTAGGAATTGCAACATCAATGTCTTCGTTTTCTAAAAGTTTTTTCGTAACTTGGGCAACTACAGATAGTAAGCGATCGCGCTGTTGTAATTCTTGATGGGCTTTTGCTAGTTCGGCGGTGCGTTGTTTTTCTGCTTGCTGGATACGTTGACGCTGAATTGCACTGCCAAAACAAGCAGCTCCAGTTTTGAGTAAGGCTAGTTCAGATGCACCTCGATGCTTGACTTCCCGACAATCATCAAAACCCAATGCACCCCAAAACTGACCTTCAACAAAAATCGGTACAGCGTGCAGCACCTTAACACCTATTGCGGCTTGTCCGGTGCGAAATGGTTCGGGCATTTCCTCTAGGGGATAGATGAGGTTTTTACCTTGGCTTAAAAGTTCATACCACTGTGCAATTCCCCCATCCTCATAAGTTCCTTCGGCTGCATTAGTATGGGAAATCTGAGAGACTGTATGGGGTGAATTCCATTCGTATAAAATTTTCCAGCAGCGTTGGGGTAGGGTAGGATGAATGAAATTTTCAATAACGGCTACGCGATCGGTATCTAAACCTTCCCCAATGAGTTTAAGTGCAGTTTTCACCGCTTCATTGAGATCATTTATCGTCAATAAAGCGTTAGCTGCTGCGGCTGTGGCTTCTAAAACGCGCTCACCTGAAGTGGGACGCAGCCCATCGCGGTTTTCTTGCAGACCGTTGCCCGTTTCCAGTTGTGCAACTAGTTCTTGTTCGGTACGCACCAAGGCTTGCATTGATTTTTGCTCAAAACTAACAATATCTCAGTCGATAGGTGTGAATATTTAATACAGGGTTCAGCTATTTAAAAACCCTTATACATTGAATATTTTTGCATTTTAATTTTGTATAACCATATGTAGCATTAATAATGTTTCAATGGAAGATAGAATCTGACTTTTTTAATTTTGTAGGCGCATTTTTTCCACAGGAAGATGCAAAACTATGAAGTATTTTTGATTTTTAATTCGGTGTTTGTACAATTTGTTGATTTAATAAGGTGTTAGTAGCATTAACTACAATTTGTGCAGAACCGAGAAAAAACGATCGCTCAATATTATCAGGCGTATCACTAGGTTGATGATAGTGGGGTGTCCGCAGATTAGCGGTGTCTGTCACCAATACAGCACCAACTCCTTGATACCAGAACGGCGCGTGATCACTCCGCAGAGTATCCGGTGTCAGTATACCTTTGAGGGGAATCGGTAAACTCAACACAGTTGGTAAATTCGTTGGCTGAGATTTTTGAAAAGCTGTCAACAGTGATAAATGTTCTGTATCACCTATGGCAACTAAAAAATCGCCTTTATCACTAGGTGGAGTCACAGGTAAACCTTGGGGATATTGCTGACAACCACTAGTGTAGCAAGCATAACCTATCATATCCATGACAATTACGCCCTGGAGATTTTGCAGACGCTGTTCTTCCTGGACAAAAGCTTTACTTCCCACTAATCCCGCTTCCTCTTTGTCAAAAAATGCTAACTGCAAAGTTTGGGGTGTGGGTAAAGAGTGAAAAATTCTGGCTAATTCCAGTAATACCGCTATACCGCTAGCGTTATCATCAGAACCAGGAGAGGCAGCTACAGTATCATAATGGGCAGCCACTAAAATTGCTTTGGCTGTGGTGTCAGTTCCTGGACGTTCCGCAAATACATTCACACCATCAGGAAACCTTTCTAATTTCGGTTTCCAGCCTAATTTGCGTAATTCATTTGTGATATAAATCCGAGTTAGCGATCGCTCTTTAGCTGTGTAGCGTTGAAAATTTAACTTTTGAATATGAGCTAATAATTTATTCGCAGATACTTGCAAAGCCGGATTAACTGTTGGAGATTCTGGTTGCTTTCCCGGTGTAATTACTGGTCTACTCTCTACAATTTCTACTGAGTCACGCTGTTGGAAAAATGTACTCTCCCTACTACCAAGAATCACAATTGCCACAAGCACCAAAAGTGCCAACCAAATCCTTTTTTTCATAAGAATTTATTCCTGCCTTCCCAACTAGGTTAACGCAGATAGTCATTAGTCATTAGTCATTAGTCATTAGTCAGCATCGGCTAAACGCCGCGCTACCGCTAACAGCACTCAGCACTCATTACTTCTCCCTTGTCTCCCCATGCCCAATGTATCCACCTATCACGTAGACTGATAAAGCGTCTAGATGCTGGTTTCTTCATTTTGAATTTTGAATTTTGAATTTTGAATTACTTAAGATGGGTGGCAGATTAATTGTATTTGAGGGTGTAGAAGGTTGCGGCAAAACTAGCCAAATGCAGCTTTGTGCAGAATGGTTACAAGGTTTGGGGATTTCAGTAATTATTACTCGTGAACCAGGGGGAACGGAGTTAGGTGTCCATTTACGGCGATTGTTATTAGAAAAGAAAGAGGATCAGCCTGTGGCTGAGGTGACGGAATTATTATTGTATGCTGCCGATCGCGCACAGCACGTTTCCCAAGAATTATTACCCAATTTAGCAGCAGGGAAGTATGTTTTGTGCGATCGCTATGTTGACTCTACCATTGCCTATCAAGGTTATGGTCGTGGTTTGGATATGAATTTAATTCATCAACTTAATCAGATTGCTACTGGTGGCTTAACTAGTGACTTAACTATCTGGTTAGATGTAGATGTAGAGGTAGGATTTGCTCGTAAACGTGGGGATGCAATGGGATTAGACCGCATTGAGCAAGAAACTATTGCTTTTCATCGTCGTGTGCAGCAAGGCTATCAAGATTTAGCTGCTACCTCTGCCTCTCGTACGGTTCGGGTTGATGGTAGTTTGAGTAAAGAAAGTGTACATCAAGCAATACAGGCAGTTTTACGTTTACACTTCCAGGATTTGCCATAGCAAGCTACTTTGAGTTGTCAGGTTGTAGTCCTTGCCTGACGGCTGGCCACAGGAATTTCTTGATAAAATCAAACTACCCAATGCCACCACTTGCGGTTATGGTTAACACCTCTCCACAACAACCAACTTCTTCGGCTTCCCCTGATTATATTCCTCCTCTTGAGAGTGGCGATCGCTTGGTTCGTCCTGAATTTGAGCGACGTTACAGTGCTATGCCGAATCTGAAAAAAGCTGAATTAATTGAAGGAATAGTTTACGTGGCTTCTCCTCTGCGCTTTGAACCCCACGCCGAACCCCACGGTGATTTAATGATCTGGCTGGGAAATTATAAAGTGGCTACACCTGGTGTTCGACTAGGTGATAACCCGACTGTACGACTAGATTTAGATAATGAACCCCAGCCGGATGCTATTTTGATCATTGATACTGCTTGTGGCGGACGTTCTTATATTGGTGTGGATGGTTATGTAGAAGGCGCGCCGGAATTAGTTGCGGAAGTTGCCGCTAGTAGTGCGACTAAAGACTTATACGATAAAAAACGCGCCTATCGTCGCAATGGTATTCAGGAATATATTGTTTGGCAAGTTTTTGAAAGCACTGTGAGTTGGTTCAGCTTGCAAGATGGTGAATATGTGGAGTTAACACCAAATGCAGATGGTATCATTCAAAGTCAAGTATTTCCAGGATTGTGGCTGGATATCTCCGCATTAGTAACGGGTAATATGCAGCAAGTGTTAGGGGTGTTGCAAACAGGATTAAATTCAGGGGAACATCAAAAGTTTGTTGCAGAGTTACAGAAATTTGCGACAGGCGATCGCTTTTCTGGGAATGGGGAATAGGGACTGGGGACTGGGGATTGGGGACTGGGGACTGGGGATTGGGAAAATGTGGGACGGAGATTTAAACCCCGCCCAAAATAATCGTCGTTAAGAGTTTTGCGGACAGTTAACTGTCAACTTCAAAACTCAAATTACAGAGATACTTCTTTCTCTGAGTTATTCACAGATTGCTTTTTCTTGTTGTAAGCAACGCCGGCAATACCAGCTAAGAACATTGCACCCACCATTCCAGGTTCAGGTACAGATGTAGAAGTAGAACCCACTTTAATTTGATAAGCTAAGGCTGAATTTCTGGGTACAGCATCCGTCCAACTCATCAACACTTGACCTGTGAGGGTAAAAGGCTGAGATATATCGCTGATTTGCAGATAGTCTATATCTCTTCCCGTTCCGCTTACAGAAGAAAGAACATTATCAGCAATTGCTGTGCCATCAAAGGCTAAGTTACTCAGTTCTATAAAACTATTATCAGCCGCACGAGTACGGATAAAAATGCTATTAGCTGCACCAGTAAAACTAGTAGTGCTGAGTAGTTGTCCGTCCACGATGTAGTTTACCTGACTACCAGTGTATTCTAGGGAAAAATTCACTGGTGTACCATTACCCCATACACGTTGACCTGATACCACTGGTATACCGCCAATCAAATTACTACCACTAGGTATCAAGGGTGTGTTAAGACCTAATTCTCTTTCCGCAGAACTTAAGCTATTGTTCCCAATGCGGCCTTCAGCCACAAATAATTCCGTAAAGTCACCGTTAAACAGCAGATCCTCAAACTCTGCATCCGTAAAACCTGCTCTATTAACAAGTGTGAAAGCCTGTGCTGCGTTAGTTGTCAGCAATAAACTAATAGTAGTTAATCCTAAAGCTGTCAGGAATTTGCTTTTGGAGCTAAATAGTTTTGACGATAACATTGTTTTTTGATTGTTGATGGTTAGTTAGTATGTGCTTAAACAGTGGAAACTCTTTAAACCTATGTAGCAGAATTTGCTTCTATCTTTATTTATTAGGTTAGTGCTTGAACGGTGTTTTGTCTAGAAAATGTGTGCATCTTTACCAAATTTTCGATTATTACTGTAAAGTATTGATTTTTATGTGCAGAATACCGAAATAATAGTTAACATTTATGATGGGAATTTTACTGTAATCAGAGATAATTCTTGTTCACAACCCAAGTAGAAATCCGATAAGTAGAACAGGAAAAATAATTAAAGGTTTTTAATGAGAACTAAATTTCTCTCTGCGTTCGCCCGCGAACAAAAAAGGACTAAAGTCCTTACTACGAACTTAATCCTGGTATTTGTTTTTCCAGTTGTTCTACTCACATCTGATACAAAACATTGAAAATGAACTTAATCATGAAAGAATGCTTTGCACCACTTTTAGGGCAAGCACAAGCTGTAGAATTACTGACTCAGGCTGTAAAACAGAATCGAGTAGCACCAGCTTATATGTTTGTGGGTGCGGATGGTGTGGGACGAAGTTTAGCGGCGCGGTGCTTCATTGAATTATTATTTGCTAATGCTGTCCAAGCTGAATCTCTGTCATCCTTACAGCAACGCTTACGTCAAGGGAATCATCCCGATGTCTTTTGGGTACAACCGACTTACCAATATCAAGGACAACGCCTCACCGCCGCAGAAGCTGCTGAAAAAAAACTCAAACGCAAAGCACCACCTGTAATTAGGCTAGAGCAAATTCGGGAAATCACTGAATTCCTCGGTCGTCCTTCTTTGGAAGCACCCAGAAATATTGTAGTCTTGGAGGAAGCCCAAACGATGGCGGAAGCAGCAGCTAATGCGCTACTCAAGACTTTGGAAGAACCAGGAAACGCAACGATAATTTTAATTACTCCTGCACCAGAATCTTTGTTACCAACTTTAGTATCACGCTGTCAGCGCATCGCTTTTTCTCGCCTAGATACAGAGTCTTTGACTCAAGTGTTGACAAAGACGGGGCATGAAGAAATATTACAGTATCCTGCGATTTTGAGTATAGCAGCAGGTAGTCCAGGAAGTGCGATCGCAGCTTACGAGCAGTTACAAGCCATTCCCTCAGACTTACTCGCAAATTTACTAAAAGTACCCACCTCCTACCGCCAAGCTTTAGAACTAGCTAAACAAATTGATAAGGAATTAGATACAGAAACGCAACTGTGGTTAGTTGATTATCTGCAACAGTCATACTGGCAACAATGGCATCAACCAACCATTATGAATCAATTAGAACAAACACGTAAATACTTACTCGCTTACACCCAACCCCGTCTAGTCTGGGAATGTACATTATTATTTCTTTTCCAAACTCTGAATCCTCAAAATTAAAACAATTCGCAATTCGCAATTCGCAATTCGCAATTCGCAATTACGTTTTGTGACGGGGATTTAAACCCCGACACAAAACACGCTGCTTATAGAAGCAGGGGACTTAAACCCCCAAAGTTTTTTAAAGAGACTTGCAGATCCTAAGCAGGATGAATTACGGGTAGGAGGTAATTTGTCAAAGTAAAGGCATCTACTCCTAATTCTGTGCGCTCTTTAGCTGCTAAAATTCCTGCTTGGGCGTGCCACCATGCGGCTGTAGCAACAATATCTTCTATGGGCAATTCTTTAGTGATAGCCTGGGCTAATAATCCCCCAATTAAACCTGTTAAGACATCGCCACTACCACCACGGGCTAAAGCTGGGGTACTTTCGGGATTAATCCAGACGATACTCTGGGGATTGGATATTGCTGTTCTTGCACCTTTTAATAAGACTACTGACCCACTTTGGGTGGCGGCTTCCTGCACAGCCGCTATTCTGTCTTGTTTAGCATCCGGTAAATGGGGAAACAAGCGTTGAAACTCACCTGTGTGGGGTGTGAGGATGGTTGCAGCTTGGCGTTTTTGTAAGGTGGGGATGGTATCTAGCCCTGCTAAGATATTCAAAGCGTCGGCATCGAGAACTAAAGGGCGATCGCATTGCATCACTTCTTCGACAATGGGAGTAGCATCTGTAGTTAATCCAGGGCCACAAGCGATCGCACTAAAGGAATTTAAATTTGTCTTCTCTGGTAATTGTAACTGAGCGATCGCCCCACTTTCCGTCTCTGGGCAACCAACAATCAACGCTTCCGGCAAATGAGACACCAAAAGCGGCTTGAGAGATTCCGGTACAGCCACAGACAGCATCCCCACACCACTCGCCCTAGCACCCAAAGCTGTTAAAATTGCCCCCCCTGCGTAACGTCGCGAACCGCAAATTAACAGTAGATGTCCTTCTTTATATTTATGCGTGACTAGGGGACGGGGTAAAGGTAGGGTAGAAACTGCCGTGGTTTTTGTAATGCGTTTAATTTTGTGGGTGTCTCCTAAAACCGCCTGCACATCAGCCAAAGGAATATCAAAATCAATCAACTCCGCTTTACCCACATATTCCAAAGCCTGATCCTGTAATAAACCCAACTTCCACAAACCCAAACACAGGGTATAAGTTGCACGAATAGCCGTCCCCAATACCTCACCTGTGTCAGTATGCAAACCGGAAGGCACATCAATACTAATAATAGGTTTATCCCAGTTATTGAAATGATTAATTGCTGAAGCGATGGGATCAGTAATGGCTTTTTCTAAACCAAAACCAAACAACCCATCAATTAAAAAATCACAATCAGGTAATTGTTCAATCTCTTGATAACAGGGTATGCCAAGACTTTGAGCATATTGCAAATGCTGCGACGTTAATTCCTTAAACTTAGAAAAAGGTGCGTAAATCCAAATATTTAACCCTTGAAAGTGTAACTCACGGGCTACAACTAACGCATCTCCGCCGTTATGCCCAGGGCCGACAAGGATACCAACGCGGGGACTGGGGTAAATATCCTGAATACGCCTAGCAATAAGTCCCGCCACCTTTTCCATCAAAGCAGCAACAGGCATTCCGGCGGCAAATATTCGTCCTTCAATATCCCGCATTTGGGCAGCAGTGACAACGACTTGGGAAATTTGTTCTTTTCTAGTCAGCACTTCACCTTACCGTAATTGATTAGCTAGCACATACCAATAATCTATAGCGCAAGGACAAAGCAAATTAATTAGTGTATCCTCAGCATTTCATTACCACCACGCTGCAACTCATACTCAACCTGGTGAATTTCACATTGGTATCCTTGCTTTTCTAGCTGCTCAACTATAGATGGCAGATGGGGCGATCGCTGTAACATTAAAGTTAATAATGGGAAAATTCTCACCTCTTTGCAGACGCGCAACATTTCCCGAATAGATTCTAAATGAAAGTTTTCATCAAAATGGTCGGAATATAAAAAGAGAAAATGAGAACTCAAACCCAAGTCAAATTCACCATCTTGGTATTTTAATTTGGGTAACTCACCCACCTCATATCTACCCTCATATTTGCCAAGTTCAAAATCTGCACAAAAAAGTTGCGTGACTTGTTCGCGATTTTTCCTCAAACCATCGGGTGATTTATGATACTTCCACACCCAATCATCAGGAGTTCGTTCCACTTGTGCAATCACATTATCAACGACTTGAGCAAAGCGATCGCGAATTTGCGCCGATGTAAAAATGTAAAGTGGGTCAATAGACTTGATGCGATATCCCTGTCGTGTGCCTTCGGCATTGAAGCTGGCCGGGCCATCAGCTACACTCAAAATGGATTTTTGTAAGTCAGCATCAGTCAAGTTAAACATTTTGACATATTCATCCAGCGACCTCCCAAAAGGAACGACCTGTTCTAACTGCATTACCATTAACCGTAATCCTCAAACTCGGAAATGTTTCCTTTACTGCTTCCATCGATAAATTAAAACACACTAACGTTCAAGATTAAACATTACATCTAAGTGATACTAATTATCAGCTTTCGTTTTATTTGAAAACTACAACTTAACTTTAATAAGACTCAAATCTCCTACTGTCATAATAGAAAGTTAGAAAAGTCCCATCATCAACTATTATTCCCAAAATGATATCTAAAGTTTCTAAAAAATAAGGACTACCAGATTCATCCTCTTTACTATTCACAGGTTCATCTAGTAGGGAAACTACAATAGCAGGTTGGTTTTGGTACGGAAGTCTTCTGTTTTTCAGATTATCTTTCCATTTGACAATTTGTCCAACTACAAACTCCTCTTTTTCAAGAAAATTTTTGCAAGCAGATTGTAGCAAATTAATATATTCTTCATCATATTGTTTTTCTGTTGCTTCTTCTTCGTTAGCATCACCCACACGAAGACTATTTAAAATTTCACCTATCACATCTTTTTGCTCACTCATTGCATGACATCCTCTCCGTTCAAAAATAGTCAAATATTTTAACTTATACTTGTCTTATATTTCTTTATATAATATTTATTATTGTCAAGTTTTTTATCTAATAAATTCTTTTTGAAAGCAATATTAAATGTGTGATTTAAATTGGTTAATATACCAATATTCTTAGTATTATAAGTTTTGTTTTTATCTTTATCATCAAGCAAAATAATATTCCACATTGCCAAACTGATATCATTTAATTTATCTATTTGACGAGATATTATGCGTTTTTCATGTGCTAATCTACCTGTTGAGTAGATAGAGCTAGGAGGCAATAAATACCAGCTTGCTGGTACAACATCTAATAACCACCATTCAAATAATTCACGTCTGCCATCAGAGCCAGGAAAGATGGCGTAGCCCTCTAGACAATCATCTAAAATATCTATCAGTGCTGCTAGCGACTGATTAGGAGCAAGTGCTTTTATTGCATTACTATAAACATCCAAAGCTTCATATAATATCTGGAAGCTGGCAATTTTTTTTGTTGTATTCAAAAGTTGCAAGTGATTGACTGTAGCATTTTCTGCTATTGTTCTCACAGCTTGAACACTTTGCTCTTTATTATTCATCATTTCTGTGATGGTTGTTATTAACCAAACAGCTACTTGGTTAATAGTTACTTGGGGAATACAGTTATCAGGCTGATAATATTTAACCGTAGGTTCTACAACAACAGCAAGTATCAATGCCATCCAAACACAACGAAGATGGCTTAATGAGGGATTATAACTCTGAAATGAAGTTAAAATATCGTCTAAAGCTTCTTCAAGAGATGCTGTTGCTTCTGGTTCATAAAGTTCTTCATAATGTTCTTGTAATACCCTGTCTAATGTTCCTTGTAGTGATTTGGGTAAATTGCAAAGTAATAATGACTTTCTGTTTATAGAACTACTCCTTCTCGAAGTCATAACTCCTCCCTAGTCCTGTAGTAATTATGGTGGATATGGGTAGTCCCAAAAAACCTCTATCTCTATATGTGGAAACTTTTCCCTAAACTGCCTTAACACGCTGTTACAACTCTCGCATGGTTGAAACTCAGTATAAAGATAGAGTTTGCCCTTTACTTGAAGATCGTAAAACATTTCCAGGGTATGAGCAATTTCTGATAAGACCTTATACTCAGCATCAGTATCCATCAACCGACTTGTACGAGAGTCAATAGATGGCTGAAATTGCCCTCCTTCTGATTTCGGAGTAGGTATTGTGCGGATAGGACTCTTGCTACCCCCTTTGGAAGTAGCTCCCGCACAGAAAGCCACATTGTTATCAAGGTACAATTCAGCAATTGCAACATTGCTTCTACCAACAGGTTTTCGTAGATACAACTCCCTAATTAAAGCAGCACTATTTCGTAAATCCTCCTTTTTCGGGTTAGGACTCATGGAGGTAAATCACTAAAGTAGTCAGATGTTTCCTAGCTAACTTGCAAACATAGACAACCGATGAAG
Source organism: Aliinostoc sp. HNIBRCY26 (assembly GCF_050235535.1). GTDB lineage: Bacteria > Cyanobacteriota > Cyanobacteriia > Cyanobacteriales > Nostocaceae > Trichormus. The sequence continues at coordinate 5,950,400 of NZ_CP189852.1, read as the reverse complement.
TTTTTTAGTCAATCTAAAATCTGCAAGTTAGACATGAAACAGATGATGAAGTATGTGATGTTCTTAAGAACTAAACTCGCTCTTACTTAAACTAAAAATGGACGTGCTAAGAAAAAGCTGGAAACTGTTTTAGCATCCACTGGTTCGCCTTCTAAAATGGCTTTTTCAAAAGCTTCTGGCGTGAAAAATACAATCTCTATATCTTCATCAGCTTCTTGCGCTGGTGGGTTTTCCAGCTTTTCTAAATCTCTGGCTAGGTAGGCGTAGATAATTTCATCGGAATAGCCTGGTGCTAGGAAAAATTCGCCTAATTTATCCCATTTCTGCGCGCTGTAACCGGTTTCTTCTTGAATTTCGCGTGTTACTGTATCTAATGGATCTTCGTTGGGTTCTACTGTCCCGGCGGGAAATTCTAGTATCCTACCTTGAATGGCAAAACGATATTGGCGTACAAGGATGAGTTTACCTTCCGCAGTCACAGGCACAGCTAAAGCACCGCCGGGGTGACGAATGCACTCCCATTCGCCTTCGGATTTGTTGGGTAAACGCAGGCGATTTACTTCAAAATCAAACTTGCGTCCCTTGTAAAATAAGCGTTGCTTTAATAGCTGTGGTAATTCTCTACCTAATGGCATATCTAAGATTGTGTTGTGTGTAACTACGCAAATATAACTATGTTGGCAATTATGCCAGTGTTTTTTGCGTTGATTGAATGGTCACTTTAACTGCCCTTTAACAAATGTACATCAGAACAGTCTACTTTTTTTACAAGTTCTGCCACGGTTAATCCGGAAACTGGCTCTAGCCAGTCGGGGGCGATTTCCGCTAAAGGCACAAGGACAAAGGCTCGCTCGTGCATTCGGGGGTGGGGGATCTGAAGATTAGGTGCATTAATAATTAGGTCATCGTATAGCAGTATATCTAAATCCAGCGATCGCGGCCCCCAACGTTCTTGACGCACACGCCCAAATTTTTGTTCTGTGGCTAGCAATGTCTCGATTAATTGCTGCGGAGTCATGGTGAGTTGCAAAATAATACAACCATTGATGTAATCTGGTTGTGGTGGCCCTACTGCTTTAGTTCTATACCAACTGGATTGAGCTATTAACTCAATACCAGCAATTGTGACTAATTCTGCAATGGCTGCTGCTAAATTCGTCAGGGAATCACCTATATTACTACCGAGTGAGATCGCACTTTTGTGGACTAACACATTTTTCACTCAATTTTTTCTAATACTTTTGATAGTGTTTTTCTGAAAATAATTTAACTAAAACAGATGTATTAATATTTACTAAATCCAGATTCGCGCTCAGAGAATCCCAAGGGTCTGTATCCAGAGTTGCTACTTGTTTAGGGAATAAATAAGTACACCTAGTATCCCTATGCCATCTAGGATTGAATAGGATTTTACCAAGTAAATGCAAACATTCCAGACATTAATTCTGGATGCTTAAATGATTTTCAATGGCTATAAAAAAACATTTTTATGTAGCAATGAATTCAGTGAATTCTTTATGGGATACTATACTAACACGGATGTAGTGCGCCCACAGAAAACTATTGCTTAGTATTTAGCGGATAACTACATAATTTGACGAAGAACTAATGTGGAGAAGCTTACCTCCTGGTTCAAGCAATTAGCCGCATTTTCAGTGACTCAAGATAAGGAGGAACTACGCTTGTCGCCCGGTAATCAATTCAAAAACGAAGAATCGACTAATGAGCGATTACCACAAACGAAGTCAGCGAAAGTTAGACAAATATTCCGCCAGATGGGTACAGCGACTGTGGGGATATTGGGAAACTTTACTAGTCGTGAGCGGCCGATTTATCGGCGGGTGTGGTTTTGGGCTGGCTTGAGTCTAGGAGGTGGGATTGTCGCTTTTAGCTACTTGATTTCAACCATAGATCGTTCCTTGCCGGATAAGTCAGAACTGCAAACAGTCATCCGCGAGCAAACACTAACGATTAAGGCAGTTGATGGCAGCATCTTACAACAGCAAGGGGAAGCAACGCGAGAATCTCTCAAACTAGAACAAATACCCGATAATCTCCAAAAAGCCTTTATTGCTATTGAGGATAGGAGATTTCAGCAACACGGTGGTGTTGATACCCAGGGGATTTTAAGAGCAGTTGTGAATAACTTGCGATCGCAAAATGTTGTTGAAGGTGGTAGCACCATTACCCAACAGCTAGCGCGGATTCTCTTCCTCAAGCAAGAAAAGACAATTTGGCGCAAACTCAAAGAAGTCCGCCTCGCCCACAAACTAGAACAAGAGTTAACTAAAGACCAAATTTTAGAACGTTATTTAAATTTAGTTTACTTGGGTTCAGGTGCTTATGGTGTAGCTGATGCTTCCTGGGTGTACTTTAGTAAACCAGTAGATCAACTTACCTTACCAGAGATTGCCACCATTGCCGGACTCGCCCCCGCACCTAGTGCTTATTCCCCAGCCACTAACCCCACAGCCGCCAAGCAACGGCGGGATTTAGTCCTACAGAGGATGGAAGAGGAAGGTTTTATCACAGATGCTCAAAAACAAGCCGCCATCCAAGAACCAATTAAACTGCAAACCAGTCTACCAAAACGCCTCCAGTTAGAAGCTCCATATTTTAGCAGCTATATTTTACAAGAATTACCCAAACACGTTGCCCCCGATGTGTTAACCAAAGGGGGTTTAATTGTGGAAACAACTTTGAATCCCAAATGGCAAAAAGCCGCAGAAGCTGCCGTTACCAAAACCTTAGAAAATCAAGGTAGATGGCAAAACTTCAAACAAGCCGCCTTAGTCGCTATCGACCCCCGCAACGGCGAAATTCAGGCGATGGTGGGGGGGAAAGACTTTGGCAAATACCAATTTAATCGCGTCACCCAAGCCCAACGTCAACCAGGCTCAACCTTTAAAGGCTTTGTTTACGCCACCGCGATCGCCACAGGCAAAAGCCCCTACGATACTTATGTAGATGCACCTTTTGTCATTGACGGCTACGAACCTAAAAACTATAGTGAAAGTTTTCGGGGTGAGATGAATATGCGCGATGCGCTCACCCGTTCTGTGAATGTAGTTGCTCTGAAAGTCTTACTAGATGTTGGTTTTGAACCAACTATTAACCTTGCCCATAACATGGGGATTAAATCCAAGCTGTTACCTCACTACTCCCTCGCCCTTGGCTCCAATGAAGTCAACCTGTTAGAATTAACTAGTGCTTATGGTACTTTTGCTACTCAAGGACTACATACAGAGCCACATGGTATTCGTCGCATCCTCGACCGCAAAGGTGAAGTTATTTGGTCAATAGATGCTCAACCAAAACGCGTCCTTGACCCCACCAGTTCAGCCATTATGACTTGGATGTTACGCAACGTCGTGGAAGCTGGGACAGGTGCAGCAGCTCAATTAGATAATCGCCCAGTCGCGGGTAAAACAGGCACATCCGATGAAGCCCGTGATTTATGGTTTATTGGTTACATCCCCCAAGTAGTTACAGGGGTGTGGCTAGGTAACGATAATAACCGCCCCACCTATGGTAGTAGCGGTAGCGCAGCTTACGCTTGGCACGAATTTATGGAAGTGGCGGTGGAGGGAATGCCGGTAGAAAAGTTTCCCGAAAGACCAAAACTAGAAGGTCGTAAAGGTAGTATCAAAGCTCAACCGATTAAGGGGAGAAAAATTTCTAACCGTCCTCTAGAAACCAGTGAAGAACAAGAACAACAGGAAACCAGACCATCGAGAAGACGCAGAAGCAGCTATCAACAAACAGATGATAACTCATCTTCCGAGTCACCCAGAAGAAAGCGGCGCAATCGTCCCAGACGAGAAACAACTGCTAGTGATACCAGCACAGTAACCCCCGTAAGAGTCCGGCGCAGAAGGACATCAGAATCAGGTTCCTCTACAACTCAAAATTCTGGAAATTCCCCAGCCCCAGCGAACTCTTCAGCCCCGACACCCTCTTGGCGGGAACGACTTAGACCGAGGAATTAGGAACTATCGATACAGCATCCTAGCCACTGCGTTACTGAGGAAAGTTGCGTGGGCGGGGTTCCCTCGTTGTAGCCAGTGGCGTGGATTTAGTATCTCTAAAAATATTCAGTAGGAATTGTTCACAAATATCTTGTAAATCCGTATCTATCCCAATGACAATCAACATATAACGGCTGATACTAGGTTGATTAGATACCAGATTATAGGGTTCCAGGTTCTTCATCTGGGCAGCTATTTGGGGGTAGGTGCATTGCAACTAGCAAGTGTCATCTATCCCCTTAACTAATTTCTAGAACCAGATTATATCAAGGGACTTCCCAGCCGATGGTGCTGAATCAGGCGAAAAAGCTGATCAATTGACAAAAAGCCAGAAACAAAGATATCCTCAACTTTCATTGCATCAGCTATCGTTTGTAATCTGTATTAATTTATAAATAATTCATAATTGATAGAGAAAAGCTCTTACCTGTAAATGCGATCGCTATTAGAGTAGAAAATCCCTCAAACAGAGTTTGCAGGAGTAAATTCAGGCAAATTGCAGGTAAATGAGGCAAAATGTTTCAAAAATAGTCATTGACCAGTAAACCTGTTCCTTGTTGCCTGCGCTATGAGTGTCAATAGTTACCAAGAGTCTGCCTTAGATATCACTACAGTAGTACAACTATCACAAGCAATTGCAGGTGAACTTGTGCTGTCTGATTTACTCCCAAACTTAATCTACATATTCATGGAGCATACTGAGGCGGACGTTGGCTTTTTAGTGATGGAGAAAGGTGGGGAATGGGTAATAGAAGCTGCTGGGCAGTTTCAATTAGGAGAAATTAGCATTAATAGTCTATTGCAGTCTTTACCAATTGCTAATTATTTATCTCAAAGTATCATCCATCAAGTAGCCAAAACACAGACAAGCATTGTTTTAAACAATGTAACTCCCATAGATACATTTACAACAATTGCTAACATTCAATATCATCAATCCCAATCTCTGCTATGTGTACCACTGGTCAATCAAGGGCAACTCGAAGGCATACTTTATCTAGAGAAACAGGAAGACAAACCTTTTAGTGGATATCACTTGGCACTGATAGAAACTTTATCAGGACAAACGGCGATCGCTCTAGCTCATGCCCAACTGTACACCCAAATTAAAGAACGGGAAAATCAACTAGCACAAATATTAAACGCCCTTCCCATTGGTGTGGCTCTGCATGACACCACTGGCAAAATTGTCTACGCCAATTCCATTGCCGCGCAACTAGCTGGCGATGACGGAGCGCGAGAAGCCACAATTGCGGAAATTTCCCAAGCTTATCACCTGTATCGAGGCTCAACTGAACAGCTTTATCCTACAGATGAATTGCCCGTTGTTCGCGCTTTAGCGGGAGAAACATTAACAATCGATGATATTGTGATACTGCAAGGTAATTGTGCGATCGCCCTGGAAGTAGTCAGTACACCAATTTATAACGAGCAAGGGCAAACAGTCTATGCACTCTGCGCTATGCAAGATATTACTGAGCGCAAACAAGTAGAAATTGCCCTCAAAGAAAGTGAAGAACGCTTCCGTCAGCTAGCAGAAAATATTGATGCCATCTTCTGGATGAGAGCCAGTGATCAGTTTCAGATATTGTATATTAGTCAAGCTTATACTCGGATATTTGGAGGATCTGCCACTCAGATATTTGAGAATCCCCAGTCATTTTTTAATTTTGTCCATCCAGAAGATTTAGATAAAATCAAGACTGTCGTCGTCAATTCCCAAGATAGCTTTGAGCTAGAGTATCGCATTGTCCGCCCAGATGGTGAAATTCGCTGGATACGCGATCGCTGTTTTCCCATCCGCGACACCAAAGGGAAAATCTATCGCTATGCTGGGATTGCAGAAGATATCACCCAACGCAAGCAAGCAGACGCAAAAATTCACGAACAGGCTACCTTAATTGATATTTCCACTGATGCGATTTTCGTCCAGGATTTAGAAAATCGCATTTCATTTTGGAATGAAAGTGCTAAATGTTTATACGGTTGGACAGCCGCAACTGTGATCGGCCAAAATGCCATCCAACTCTTATTTCACCCAGATGAAACCGCACTGCTAGCCAAAGAAATTCAACCCGCACTGACTCATCAAGGTGCTTGGCAAGGTGAACTGCTTCAAGTTACCCAAGACGGTAGAAAAATCACCGTTGCTAGCCGTTGGACTCTCGTCCGAGATGATCAAGGACAACCAAAATCAATTTTAGTAACCAATACCGACATTACAGAGAAAAAACAAATCGAACAACAGTTTCTCCGCGCCCAAAGGCTAGAAAGCATCGGCACATTGGCTAGTGGTATTGCCCATGACTTAAATAATGTACTGTCTCCCATATCCATGTCATTAGAATTATTGGAAAAAAAATTATCTGACCAACAAAGCCGACAATTACTCAAAATGCTTGATAGCAACGTCAAGCGAGGAGCCGCATTAATCAAACAAGTTTTGTCGTTTTCCAGAGGTGTATCAGGAAAACGCATGATTATTCAGGTTAAGCACATAGTTTCGGAAATCCAGCACATCATTCAACAGACATTTCCTAAATCTATAGAATTTTCCACCCATATCGCTCCAGAACTGTGGACAATCAGTGGTGATGCCACACAACTCAACCAAGTAATCATGAACTTGTGCATTAATGCTCGTGATGCTATGCCTAACGGTGGTTGTTTGCGAATCTTGGCGACAAATATTTTCATCGATGAATTATCTGTGCAGAAATATCCAGAAGCCGAAGTGGGTTGTTATGTGATGCTGGCTGTAACAGATACGGGTATGGGTATTCCTCCTGAGATATTGGAGAGAATGTTTGAGCCATTTTTTACTACCAAAGAAATCGGTAAGGGAACGGGATTAGGATTATCAACGGTAATTGGTATCACCAGAAGTCACGCCGGATTTATCAATGTCGAAACTACAGTAGGGAAGGGTAGTCAATTTCAGGTATATCTACCAGCCGTGACAGGTCAACAATCACAACCTCCAGCTGCTCAAGATATCCCCAAAGGTAATGGGGAATTAATTCTAGTGGTAGATGATGAACAATCGATTAGAGAAATGGCGAAAGCATTGCTGTTGAACCATAACTACAGGGTGTTAACAGCTAATAATGGTGTGGATGCGATCGCTATATATATTCAGCACAAAACCGAGATTAATGTGGTGCTAGTAGATATGATCATGCCAGATATGGACGGCATTACAACTATCCACACACTACAAAAAATCAACCCCACCGCTAAAATTATTGCCTCTAGTGGATTATTATCCAGCGATAAACTAGCTGAGGTGGCTAGTTCTGGTGTGCAAGCATTTTTACCCAAGCCCTACACTCTACCAGAATTATTACGGACGATATATTTGGTCAATAGTCAATAGTCAATAGTCAATAGTCAATAGTCATTAGTCATTAGTCATTAGTCATTAGTCAACTAATTTTAAATTCAATCCAAAATCCAAAATCCAAAATTCAGAGGGTGAATACGTATCAAAAATTTAGCTATTTTTATGTTTAATTTGCTTAATTGATACATATCCTACAATCTTGTGTATATAATGCAAGCAATTACTTGCAATTGTAAGCAAGTGCTTGCATAAATGTTATGAATCATTTAATGTCAAGAACAGCGCACACTCGGTTACGGTTAATCAATGCGGCAACTGAAGTATTCGCTGATGCAGGGTTAACGGGAGCTACTACCAGAGAAATTGCGCGGGTAGCAGGAGTCAATGAAGTTACTTTGTTTCGCCATTTTCAAACGAAGGAGCAACTTTTAGCAGCTGTGATTCAGCAAGCTATGGCTTTACAGGCACAAATGTTGGCTTATCAGGATGAATGGACTCAGGATTTACATATTGACTTGAGACATTATGCGCGGTTGTGTAATCGCATGATGGAAGAACACGAAGCCTTGATTCGGACATTTATTGGAGAAGCTAAACGCCATCCAGAAGTAGCTCGTCAAATTTTATACGATGCAGACCAAGCTCTGCGGGAACAGCTAGTCACCTATCTCACAAAAGCTCAGAAGAAGGGGAAAGTACGCACAGATGTAGATTTGCGGGCTGCTGTAGATAGTTTTACTGGAATGCTATTGTATGGAGTGTTACGTCGGGGTCATGCTACTGGTACATTGGGTTATAGTCGTGCTTGTTACATTGAAACCTGTGTGCAGATATTGGTCAGTAGCTTAGAGATATAGGGAAAAATGACAAGTTTATTCTAGATTTGCCACTATGTATCAACGTAATATCACAGATTGCTACAGCAGATATTAATCATCAGTAGAGTTTTTCAAGATTCACCTTAAGAAAAGAGATTTACGTAATTTTCCTAGCTGAGATTTAAGGACTAGTAACAATATATGTCTCATGAAGAACACTCTCATTCCTCTGTGCCAGTAGATACACAAGATACCCAAGGCACTGAAAAATCTGATAGTCCCTCATCAGAAAATCCATCGCTCTCAAATTCCCCTGGGCAAAAGCCGCGTTGGCCTTTAATTGTGGGGGTGATTTTGCTGATTTTGGGTGGGGGTTTTGGCTGGAGATGGTGGCAGGGTAGCATGGCTGCCAATAAACAATCAGCAACAGCAGCTGGTAAACCGATGGGAATTCCGGTAAAAGTGGCGGAAGTAGAGTCAGGAAATTTACAGGAAAGCTCCGTATTTGTCGGTAGTTTAGAAGCACCGCGTTCAGTGGTACTTTCTCCAGAAATTGAAGGTAGAGTTAGTCAGATTTTAGTCAGGGAAGGCGATCACATCCAGGAAGGACAAGCTGTGATTCGTCTGGAAAGCGATAATGTTCAAGCGCAGTTATTACAAGCCAAAGCATCCCTAGAACAAAGCCGCGCCCGTCTCGCAGAACTCAAAGCGGGGACACGCGCCGAAGAAATCGCCCAAGCCAGAGCGCAAGTAGCCCAAGCCCAAGCCAGATTAGCAGATGCCCAAGCCGGAGCGCGTCCAGAGGAAATTGCTCAAGCCGAAGCACAAATTGAATCAGCCAAATCGGAATTAGACTTAGCTAAATCCAGAGCCAAGCGATACGAACAACTCAGAAAAGAAGGTGCAGTTTCGCAAGACACCTTAGATTCATATTTAAAGGAACAACGCAGCGCAGAAGCTAGCTTACAAGAAGCCCAACGCAGATTAGAACAATTACGCAAAAGCCGCCGTTCTGATATTACCGAACTTACAGCTGCCCTAGAACAGCAAAGACAAAACCTCAGACAACTGGAAAACGGCGCGCGTCCCGAAGAAATTGCCCAAGCGCGATCGCAAGTTACCCAAGCCGCCGCCCAAGTCAAATCTGCCGAAGTCCAAGTACGTTATACCAACGTTCTCGCGCCGTTTACGGGAATTGTTGGTGATATTCCTGTGCGCGTGGGTAGCTTTGTCAGCAAAGGCGATCAACTCACCACACTGACTAGAAACAGTGCTTTAGAACTGAATATTTCCATTCCCCTCAACCAAGCCGCACAACTACGGACAGGATTAACTGTACAGATGTTAAACGCCCAAGGCGAACCCACCGCCACAGGGAGAATTAGTTTCATCGAACCCAACGCCAATTCCAACTCCCAAACAGTCCTAGCCAAAGCCACCTTTAGCAACGGTACAGGACAACTACTCAATCGCCAACTAGTGCAAGCGAGAGTAATTTGGGGTGAACGTCCAGGGGTATTAATTCCCGTCACCGCCGTATCTCGCCTGGGTGGAGAAAGCTTTGTCTTTGTCGCCCAACCACCAGAAAAGCCCCAACCAGGAGGCACGTCTTTAGTGGCCAGCCAAAAACCGGTGAAATTAGGAGCGATTGAAGGTAACAATTATCAAGTCCTAGAAGGGCTGAAACCCGGCGACAAAATCGTAGTTTCCGGCATTCTCAACCTCAGTAACGGCGCACCCATTCTTCCAGAGTAGAGGCTTTGAAAGGCAAGGGGGCAGGGGGCAGGGAGCAGGGGAGACAAGGTAGACAAGGTAGAATTTTTTACCAATCCCCAATCCCCAATCCCCAGTCCCCAATCCCCAATCCCCAATCCCCAATCCCCAGTCCCCAGTCCCCAATCCCCAATCCCCAATCCCTATATATGTTCGTCGATTTCTTCATTAAGCGGCCAGTCTTTTCTACAGTCTGCGCGATTATTATTTTGCTGGTGGGACTCATCAGTATTCCCACCTTACCTATTGCCCGGTTCCCAGATATTAGTCCAACACAAATCAACGTTGCTGCTAACTACACAGGCGCGAGTGCAGAAGTAGTAGAAAGTGGTGTGACGAATATCTTAGAACGACAAATTAACGGCGTGGAAGGTGTGAAATATATTACTTCCAGCAGTAGTAATGATGGTTCTAGTAGCATCACAGTAACTTTCGATTCCTCACGGGATAAAGATATTGCTGCCGTCGATGTCCAAAATCGTGTTTCTGTGGCGGAAGCTCAATTACCCGATGTGGTGCAGCGTACAGGTGTGCGAGTCACGAAGCAATCTAATAATATTTTGTTGGCGATTGGTTTGTACACCGATAATCGGGAATATGACAACATATTTCTCAGTAATTACGCTGACCTTTACTTAACCGATGCCTTAAAACGAGTTAAAGGTGTGGGTGATGTGCGAATTTTTGGGGAACGTCGCTATGCTATGCGGTTGTGGTTAGATCCTAATCGTTTAGCCAGTCGGGGTTTAACTACAGCAGATGTCACCAGTGCCTTGTCAGAACAAAACTTGCAAGTCGGTGCAGGGAGAATTGGTCAAGAACCTGCACCTAAAGGACAACAATATCAACTCGATGTCCGCGCAGCTAGCCGACTCACGGATGTCACAGAGTTTGAAGAACTGGTAATTAAAACTGAGAGTGATGGCACTTTAGTTAAACTCAAAGATGTCGGTAGAGCCGAATTAGGGGCGGAAAATTACAATACATTCTTACGTTTCCGTGGCAAAGAGGCAGTAGGCTTGGGGATTTATCAAGTCCCTGGTAGTAACGCCTTGGATGTAGCCAGGGGAGTGAAAGAGGAAATGGCTCGATTAGCACCGAGTTTACCACCAGGAATGAAATATCAGGTAGCTTTTGACACTACTGGTTTCGTTGAAGAATCCCTGGCAGAAGTCGTAAAAACTTTGGTAGAAGCTGTGATTTTAGTAGTGCTAGTCATTTTTGTGTTCTTGCAGGACTGGCGCACTACCTTAATTCCAGCTTTGACGATTCCTTTGGCTTTGGTGGGGACATTCGCCTTTGTCAAAGTTTTTAACTTTTCCATTAATAGTTTGACCTTGTTCGGTTTAACACTAGCATCGGGGATGGTGGTAGACGATGCGATTGTGGTAGTGGAGCAAATTAGCCGTTTTATTCAAGATAAAGGCATTCAACCCCGTCGCGCTGCTAGTGAATCGATGGCGGAACTGTTCGGTGCTGTTATTGCGACTTCCTTAGTATTGATGGCAGTGTTTGTCCCGGTGGCGTTCTTTCCGGGAACGACTGGCGCATTGTATCGACAATTTGCTTTAACCATCGCCTTTTCTATTGCCATTTCCACATTTTTGGCTTTGACCCTTACACCGTCATTATGCGCGTTGTTACTACGCCAAGGACAAAAGCCGACAGGTTGGCTGGGGTGGATTTTTGATCGGTTTAATAATTTTCAGGATTGGGTGAGGGAGAGATACAAGCGATCGCTTACTTTCCTGACTCGAATTAAAAGCATTATCATTGGTCTATTCGTCGTTTCCTTGGGGATGACAGTTTGGTTATACACCACAGTTCCCACAGCCTTTTTACCCGATGAAGACCAAGGTTATTTCATCACGATTATTCAAGGGCCACAAGGGGTATCTTTGCAATACACCAGTGATGTGATGTCTAAGGTAGAAAAGGAAATTTTGCAACTACCGGAAGTGGTAGGAACTTTTGCAGTTGGTGGTTTTGGTTTTAGTGGGAGTACAGCCAATAGCGGGATTATCTTCACCACCTTAAAACCTTGGGATGAACGTCCCCGCCCCGACCAAACAGTACAATCTATCATTGGTAAACTGCAAGGTAAGTTTTTTGCCATTCCCGAAGCCAGAGTTTTTCCTGTCAACCCTCCTGGGATTCAAGGTTTGGGTAACTTTGGTGGTTTTACCTTCCAACTGCAAGACCGCAGAGGCAATAGCGGTTTAGAGAATTTGGTGCAGACAATGGGACAATTGCTAGGACGCGCCAACCAAACACCAGGATTAAAAGCTGTATTTACTACCTTTGCAGCCAATACACCACAGTTATTAGTAGAAGTAGACCGCAACAAAGCCAAAGCCTTGCAAGTTTCTGTGAGTGATATTTTCAGTACCTTACAGACGGCTTTGGGTTCACAGTATGTGAATGACTTTAACTTGCAACAGCGCAACTATCGAGTGTATGTGCAAGCAGACCAACAGTTTCGTGCTAACCCCAAAGATATCGAACAATTGTATGTGCGATCGCAAACTAATCAAATGATTCCACTGGGTAATTTAGTCAAAGTTACCAATATTGTGGGGGCGCAAACTATTAACCACTACAACCTCTTTCGTTCCATTGAAATTAACGGTTCTGCTGCACCTGGTTTTAGTTCTGGGGATGCAATTAAAAAAATGGAAGAAGCCGCCCAAGCTGTTTTACCTGCTGGTTATGGTTATGAATGGTCTGGGACTTCCTTAGAAGAACAAGAATCTGGTGGTTTAGCACCTGTGATTTTTGGTTTGGGACTAGTATTTGTCTTTTTGGTACTCGCTGCCCAATATGAAAACTATATAGACCCAATTATCATTCTCTTGTCAGTACCTCTGGCAATTTTTGGTGCCTTAGTAGCCCAATCAATGCGGGGTTTTGCTAATGATGTTTACTGTCAAATTGGTTTAGTGATGTTGATTGGGTTGGCTAGTAAAAACGCAATTTTGATTGTGGAATTCGCCAACCAATTACGCGAACAAGGACTAAGTATCACCAAAGCAGCAATTGAAGCTTCTCAAGAACGTTTACGCCCAATTTTGATGACGGCTTTTTCTACACTCATCGGGATTTTTCCTTTAGCTGTTGCTACAGGTGCAGGTGCAGGAAGTCGCCAGTCATTGGGAACTGCTGTATTTGGTGGAATGTTAATCGCTACTTTCTTAAGTTTGTTTGTTGTTCCCATCTTGTATATTGTAATTAAGACAACGACTGAACGTTTTCTCAACTTCAATCAGAAGCCAGCATTAGATACAGGTGCAACTTCATTAGATAGACAACCCGTGGCTTCAGGGACAAAAAACGATGATTAAGCCAGTATAAAATCAGCTTTTAGATGGGTGAAAAATTATGTAAAAATCCCACATAATACCCATGTAAAGTCATAAAAATAATTCACAATTAGCATTTATCCCATATTCCCCAGTCCCCAGTTCCCAGTTCCAGAAAAAGTAAAAAAGCAAAAGAATCTTTTCCTTTCTTTTTACTTTTTACTTTTACCTTTTACCTTTTACCTAATCAGGTGTTGCTTATGAACTTCTCTTTACCTCGACAATATTTTTACCAAGAAATCCAGCATTCCGATGAGCATATTGACTTAGCCAAGGCAGCTTTATATATTGCTAAAGAAGAATATCCTTACATTGATATAGAAGAATACTTAAATGTTTTGGATACGATGGCAGAGGAAGTAAAAGAACGTTTGCCATCTTCCCGTTATCCGTTGCGAGTTATTCAAACTATCAATCAATATCTGTATGATGATTTAGGATTCTTTGGGAATCAAAGTAATTATTATGACCCCTGCAACAGTTTTTTAAATGATGTCATTGACCGCCGGACTGGTATTCCGATTACGATGGCCTTAGTTTATTTAGAAATTGCCCGACGCATAGATTTTCCCATGTTAGGTGTAGGAATGCCAGGACATTTCTTGATTCGTCCGGCGATTCCAGAAATGGAGATTTTCGTTGATGCTTTCAATCGTGGCGAGGTGATGTTTGCCCAAGATTGTCAAGATAGAATCAATCAAATGTTTCAGCAAAACGTGCCTTTACGCCCAGAATTTTTAGCTACAGTTAGTAAGCGGCAATTTTTAGCTAGAATGTTAGCTAATTTGAAATATATTTATTTGAGACAACAACAGTTAGAAAAAAGCCTAGCTGTCGTAGAGCGAATTTTGCTATTGTTTCCTGAAGCTGCTTCAGAAGTGCGCGATCGCGGTTTATTAAATTATCAACTAGGTAACTATTCCCAAGCAACGGCAGACTTGCAAAATTATCTCACGAATACTCCCGAAACTGAAGATGCAGCTTTGATTCGCCGATTACTCAGTGATTTAGAAAGTTGATTTGTAATTTTCCATACCTTAAAAGTTAGCCCGCATCTGCACACCATAGGTTACAGGATCGCCAAATCCGGCTGTGACGTTTGGTGCTGGAAACAGAAAACCAGAGGTAATGTAACGTGTATCAAACAAGTTATTGGCGTATAGATAAATACCGTATTTTTCGCCTTCATAACCAATGCGGGTATTCACCAAAGCATAGGGGTCTTGCTTAACTTGGTTGGCATCATCGAAATAAGTTACACCATAACCCCGTAGTTCTGCACGGGCAAAAATTCCGCTTCTACTGCGATACTGTACGGCTAAATTATAGGTAACTTCTGGTGCAAAGGGAACGCGATTATCGCTAAAATCTCCGCCTGTAAAGGGATTTCTGTAGTTTTTAAATCTGCTATCCACATAGCCAATACCAGCGATTAAATTCAATCCTGGTACTGGCTTGGCTGTGAGTTCAAATTCTAAGCCTGTGACTTGCACATTAGCATTAGTGACGTTTCTAAAAAAGCCAAAATCGTCAGTTAGCAGCACTTGATAATTATCCACGTCTGTTTGGAAAACTGAGAGATTAGCCGTCAAGCGGTCATCTAACCAAGAGGATTTTAAGCCTGCTTCGTAAGTCCAGGAAGTTTCCTCTTGAAATCGCCTTGTATCTTCTGTATCTGCACGGTAGTTAAATCCACTTGGTCTGTAACCTTTGGCGATAGTGGCGTATGCCATGACATTCTGACTGAAGCGGTACTGTAAGCCAAATCTGGGGATAAGTTCATCACTATTCAGGGTTGCACCACGCACTTCAGCCGTGGGGGGATTTACACTACCGTCTGTATTTTCAAACACACGACGACGGTCGAGGTCAGTATCAGCCGTTTCGTAGCATAAACCAGCAAATACAGTCAGGGGGGGAACTGGTTTGTAATCAATTTGTCCAAAGATGGCGTAAGTGTGGCGAGACTGTTCTGCGGATACGCGATCGCTTCCTGGTGCGGGTACGCCAAAGGCAACTGCACCAGCTTCCGTATATTTAAAGGTATCATCAATCACTTTAAAATCCCGTGATTCGTAATATCCACCCAACAGCCAGCGCAACTTTTCTGCATCTTCGGGAGATTGGAGGCGAAACTCCTGCGACCACAAGGTAGAATTGATACCAATAACTTGCTGCAACAAATCACCAGGAAAGTTATCACCGACTAAGGTATTTTGATTGCTAAACCGCCGTGTGGTGATGGATGTCGCCCGAAAGCCATTACCGTTATAGCTAACTTTCAAGGCTTGGGTATTAGTGGTGAGGCGATTGAAACCATCGACTTCTTGAGAGATGGTGAAGGGTTCATCCGCATTTTGGCGTGAAAAGGTAGGATTGCCATTATCGTTATCACTGGCATAGGCGTTAAATGATACATTCCATTCTGGGGTGGGTGTCCAGAGAATTTGCGCGCGTCCTGTGACTTGCGATCGCTCTCCCACTGCCCTATCTAGAAAGGTATTGTCAAATATACCATCTCGTGCATTGTATGCCCCTGCCAAGCGAAACGAAAGTTGATTGGGGATAATGGCATCACTTAAAGACAGTTGGAATTCTCGGCTGTTATAACTTCCATAACCTGCGGTAATACCGATTTCTGGCTGATTACTGGGGGGACGAGAAATCACATTCACTACCCCAGCCGGACTACTTCTACCATAGAGGGTACTTTGAGGGCCGCGTAACACCTCTACCCGTTCTAAATCAATCAACGCAACGTCTAGAAAACCCCCGTAATCAAAGGGAACATCATCAACGTAAAAGCCAATAGTGTCTTGACTAGCTAAAAAGTTAAAGTTATTCAACCCCCGCAAACTGTAGTAACTAAAATCAGCACTCCCTGCGGTGGTGGGCAGAAAAGTAAAATTGGGTGTATTATTAGCGATCGCTTGCAAAGAATTGATTTGTCCGTCTGTGAGTTCCGGTTGGGAAATTACCGTTAGGCTCAAAGGTACATCCTGGGAGGCTTCTGGGCGTTTTTGTGCCGTAACTACCAATTCAATTGGTTCATTGGCCTCAGATGAAGGTTGTGTGGATGGTGTTTCACTACTAGGTTGAGAAGGTGTTGGAGATGTTGCTGGCGAGACGACAAAAATTAAACCCTCATCGCTGTCATCTAACTCGACTTGGGGAATTTCTACTTCACCTGTGATCATCACGCGGATACTATTGGCATCCTGATTTATGACTACTACTTCTGTAATACCTGCAAACGGTTTTTCTTGCCGAAATGAATTACCACTAGGTAAACGCAGTTGAGCATTGGGAATATCTGCGATAAATTTATTTCCCTCGCTGTTGTTAGCAATTTGTAATTGTTGAGAAGTAGAATTTTCTAAGAGGATTTCCAGCTTCTGATCAACTATTTGGACACGAACTCCCACTACTGCCAAAACTTGATTTGGTTGTTGTGCTAATTCTGCTTCCCCCATGCTTGGGACAATTTTGATTGTCGAATGTGCGGGAGCAACAGGTAACACAGATATGATAGTAGTTAAGCACAAATAAGCAGATAAATTACGTTTTTTCACTTGATTTCCTCACACCCATGAATTACCCAATAGCAATTAAATATAGGAATTCCACTTGATAAATGAACGTACACACGAAAATAGGGAACAGAAAAATGTACGTTTTTCTGTGGAAAGATTCAAGATGAATCCTCTAGGACTGCTATTTTTTGTTGTGGTAAATATTACTCATGATGTTGAGACAAAATTGCTATCTACGTCAAAAGACAGATTGTCAAACAAGCACTAGTCGAGTGGGGTATGAAAGGCGAATCGTGAATTAACACAGCAATTAGATTTATATTCTAGCACCCTGACACCTCCTAAAATCCCCGATTTCTGAAGGCAGAAACCCAGAAAAGAAGACAATTTCACTGAGATAGGAGTGACTTTTAACAATAACTGTTAACTATTAACTGTTGACTAATGACCAATCCCCTACACTAGAGTAGGGGTTTTTTCATGTCCCTGACTGATGATTAGGGTGAAATAATGGGATTGATGAATGCCAAGATCAAGATAAGGATGTCATAAGGGTACTGCCAGCACTATGCCAGAACTACACCAGTCAATTGCCCAACACTATCATGAACGTACTAAATATGAACCGGAAACCCTTGCAGCCAAAAGTCAAAGGTTAGATTGGGCTAAACAACCAGTACCCTTTAAAGAGTACAGAATCGGTTCTGACATAGACTTGAAACCTTACATCCAAGAAATTCCAGAGACATTTGTCGATGATCCTCAAACTCAATGGTGGCAAAGAATCTCCCGCTTGTTGTTTCGCAGTTATGGCTTGACTGCAAGAATGCCTTCCCTGGGAAATACTGTATATTTGCGTTCTGCGCCTAGTGCTGGGGGGTTGTATCCGGCGGAAGTCTATTTAGTTTCCCGTGGCACACCGTTATTACCGCCAGGATTGTATAACTATCAATGTCGGACTCATTCATTGAAGCTCTTGTGGGAAAATGATCCTTGGCCTGCATTACAGGCAGCTTGTTTTTGGCATCCGGCTTTAGAAAGTACCCAATTGGCAATCATTGTGACGGCGGTGTTTTATCGTTCGGCTTGGCGGTATGAAGATAGAGCCTATCGCCGAATTTGTCTAGATACAGGTCATTTGTTAGGCAATATAGAATTAGCTGGTTCAATTACTGACTATCGTCCACATTTAATTGGTGGTTTTATTGATGAAGCGGTTAATGATTTACTGTATGTAGATCCATTACAAGAAGGTGCGATCGCTGTCTTACCTTTGGCAGATTTATTAGATATCCGGCAAAATTTACCATCAGGATGTACTGCTCTCCCATCCGCAACAGAAACCAATTATCCTTATATTCCCGATGGGGAATTACTGGCATATTTTCACAGTCACACTCAAATTCCCCCAGGTATTACAGGTAAACTCAATTTACCTACAGTTAAACAAGCCAAATCTTTAGAAGATAAATATAATTTCCCTTTTTGTCTTAAAGTCCCCACTGCTACCACTGCCATTGATTGGGGTGATAATTTAGCCAATTTAGAAATTACCATTCATAAACGCCGTTCTACTCGTGCTTACAACGGTGAAGAATTGACTCTCGATGAACTCAAAGCCTTATTAGATTTCACTTATCAACCCCGCAATTATATAAACCAAAATCTTGATCCTGCACCTGATTATTTTGACTTAAATTTAATTCAAACCTTTATCGCTGTTTGTGGTGTCAAAGGACTAGAAACTGGTTGCTATTATTACGCACCCAAAGCGCAAGAATTAAGACAAATTCGGTTTAAAAACTTCCGTAGGGAGTTGCATTTTCTCTGTTTGGGACAAGAACTAGGACGAGATGCCGCAGCTGTAGTGTTTCATACGGCTGACCTCAAATCAGCTATTGCCGAATATGGCGATCGCGTTTATCGTTACTTACATCTGGATGCTGGACACTTGGGTCAACGGCTCAATTTAGCCGCAATTCGTCTGAATTTAGGTGTCAGTGGGATTGGTGGTTTTTTTGATGATCAGGTAAATGAAGTTTTAGGTATTCCCGATGATGAAGCTGTTTTATATATCACTACTTTAGGTCGTCCCCGTTAATATTGACTGTGTTTTATTGTCACTTTTGAATTGGCAGTGTCAAACCAACAGTATAGCTTTGCTTAACGCGTGGCTGATTGTATAGAAACAGCGTAAAATTGCAAAAATTATCTCTATTCTGGCAATAATTGCGATTAAAAATATACTGGATTACTTGTTACCTATGAAGCATGGTGATGCTTTATAGGTAACACATCAGTATATTCACAATATAATCCAAGCACCACTTTATGTTCCAATAATATTTAGATAATTCATAGGTAGATTAATATAGAAATCTTATTTGATTTATGAAGAAAATAAGTATCCCTCTATACTTCTTTCTTCTTGTTCCCTGTGAAGATTTTTCCTTTACCTAATACTATCAATAGTTTCAGTAACCGCATCGGATTTCTATATACACAATTGTTACTTTGGATTAAGTATATGACGGAATTCACATAAAGCTATCAATCGAGAAATAATGTTATTACCAAATGATGAAAACCGACGGCTCACATCATTACATTCCTATGAGATTTTAGACACACCACCAGCAGAAGTCTTTGATAATCTGGTGCAACTAGCAGCCGAGATTTTTGACATACCCATTGTTGTTATTGGTTTCATAGATGCTGAACGCGAATGGTTTAAAGCGAAACAGGGAATCAATGAATCGGAAATACCACGCAATATTAGTTTAGGCAGTCATGTAGTCGCCATCAAAAAATTATTAGTTATTCCAGATATTTTGCAAGATGAGCAATTCGGGAATAATTCCCTGATTTTGTCTAATTCCCATGTACGCTTCTATGCAGGTGTTCCTTTAATTAATGCTGATGGATTTGCTATTGGTTGTTTAGCAATCATGGATTTTGTTACCCGCCAATTTAACTATAAGATGCCAAGTATTTTAGAGAAATTGGCACATCAAGTTATGCAGCAAATTGAGTTACACAAAGAAAGGATAACTGCTGTTAAAGACCGGATACATCTCAAGAAAGCACTAAAATTTACGGAAGTCAAGTTAAAAGGAATCATTGAAGCGATTCCTGTACCATTAATTATTTCACGAGTAGTAGACGGTCGAATTCTGTATACTAACTCAGAATTTATCTATAAGTTTCGATTGACAGCAGAAGCTTTAGTTAATCGCTGTATCTCGGAGTTATATCAAAATCCAGATGATCAGCAAAAGATTTTGGCAGCCTTGACACAAAACGGTTCTTTGATAAATTATGATATTCAACTTAAACGGTCGGATGGCACATTTTTCTGGGCTATTGCCTCATTACAATATTTAAAATTTAACAATGACTATGCGATATTAACTATACTTTATGACATTACAGAGCGTAAAAATGCAGAAGCAAAATTGCAAGAACAGAATTCATTTTTGCAAGGGATTTTTGCGCGGATACCTTTAATGATTGCCATTGGAAACGAAGACGGGAGAATTGAGTGGGTAAATCAAGAACTAGAAAAGCTGCTAGGCTTCAAACTCCAGGATTTCCAAACACGTAATGTCATAGAGGAATTGTACCCTGACCCTGAATATTATCAGTCTGTAATTAATGTGATGCGTGCTGCTGACGGTTCTTGGAATGATTTTAAAACTACATTAGCAGATGGTCGAGTTCTAGATACTTCTTGGACAAACCTCAGACTAGCTAATGGTCAAATTATTGCCATTGGACAGGACATTACAAAACGCAAACAAACCGAACGCACACTGAAAGCTCAAGCTGAACGAGAGCAACTCATGCGGACTGTTTCTCAAACAATACATAAATCCTTAAATCTGCCAGAAATTCTCAATGCTACAGTCAAAGAAGTCCGAGATTTACTAGGAGTTGATCGGGTTATAGTTTATCAGTTTGCGGCGGATATGAGTGGTCAGATTGTGGCTGAATCCGTAAAGCCTGGTTGGAAAGTGTCTTTGGGTGTAGAGATTCATGATACGTGTTTTCAGGAAGGTGCAGGAGCAGAATACCACCAAGGACATAAAAGAGCGATCGCAAATATTTATGCAGCAGGATTAACTGAGTGTCACATTCAATTACTAGAACAATTTCAAGTCCAAGCCAATTTAGTTGTACCCATCTTACTGGAAATTGGAGAAGAAAATCTCACTTCTCGCCTTTGGGGTTTATTAGTAGCACATCAATGTTCTGCACCGCGAAACTGGGAAGCACACGAACTAGATTTACTTGATCAACTTTCTGTTCCCATTGCGATCGCTATTCAACAATCTTGTATATTTCAGCAAGCACAAAACGAATTAACTGAAAGACAAAAAGCTGAAATTAATTTAAGAACTGCTTTAGCCGAAAAAGAAGTCTTACTCAAAGAAGTGCATCACCGGGTGAAAAATAATTTACAAATTGTTTCTGGATTATTACAGTTGCAGTCACAAAACCTCAAAGAACCGGAATTAATTAAAACTCTCAGAGACAGCCAAAACCGGATTGAATCAATATCAATGGTTCATAAGAACCTATATACATCCACGAATATCGGTCAGATTAATATTGCTGTATATGTCGAAAACCTAGTTACCAGTATTCTGATTTCCTACCATATAGCTCCAGGGAAAGTTATGGTAGAAACTGATATTAGTCCCATTGACATGAATATTGATCAGGCGATAGCCTGTGGTTTGATCATCAACGAACTTATGTCCAATTCGCTTAAATATGCCTTTAACGAACAAGAAATTGGCAAAATCACTATTAGTTTGTGTATTATAGACAACAATATCGAGATGACTGTTCAAGATAATGGTATCGGTTTGCCAGAACATTTAGATTGGCAAAATACCAATTCTTTAGGTCTTTCTTTAGTGCATGATTTAGCTACTGACCAATTAGAAGGTAATGTTACTGTACAATGTCTGAATGGCACATCTTTTAAAATCATATTTCCCCAATAATTCAGCATTGATTAATTAATTAAAAAGTGACCAATGACCACGACAAGAATTTTAGTAGTTGAAGATGAAGTAATTGTGGCTAGAACTATTACTAGTCACCTTAGCCAACTAGGATACACAGTTGTAGGTACAGCCTCTTCTGGGAAAGTAGCGATCGCCAAAGCCTTAGAAACTAGACCAGAGTTAGTTTTAATGGATATTATCCTCAAAGGAGAGATGGATGGTATTGATGCTGCGAGTTACATTCGAGAATATCTAGATATACCAGTAATATTTTTAACTGCTTACGGTGATGACCATACATTACAAAGAGCCAAGATTACTCAACCATTTGGCTATATTGTTAAACCATTCACGTCTAAAGACTTACGTATCGCCATAGAAATTGGTCTATTAAAACATCGCTTAGAACGAGATATTCGAGAAAATCGTGATAAATTAGCCACGTTATTAAATTCCATTAGTGATGCTGTCATTGCAACTGATGACCAAGGAATAATCACATTTATGAATCCTGCGGCTGAAGCCTTAACAGGGTGGAACCGACAAGACGCGATTGGGGAAGATGTAGCGAAAATTTTTAGTTTGATTGATGAAGTGACAGAAGCTAAAATTGAAAACCCCGTCAGAAAAGTTTTAAGAGAACAGCAGGTAGTTTATTTAGAAGAATTTACCTCTTTAATTACTAAAGAAGGTAAAAGAATCCCCATCGGTGATAGTGCTTCTCCGATTATGAGACCACCTGATCAAATTAACGGTGTTGTCATAGTTTTTTGGGATATCAGTGAGCGCAGAAAGACAGAATTATTAGAACAAGCATTGCGGAAAGAAAGAGAAGTTAATTATCTTAAATCTTTATTTATATCTACCGTCTCCCACGAATTTCGTAACCCATTAAGTGTGATTCAAACCGCAGTCGAACTCATAGAATTACAGGGAGAAAATTTAACAGAATCTAGGAAAGATATATATTTAAAAAGAATTAAAACCGCAGTACAATCCATGAAAAATTTAATGGAAGATGTCTTATTTATGGGGAGAGCAGAAGCCAAAAGGCTAGTATGTAACCCTCAAAAATTGGATTTGCGGAAATTTTGTCAAGAACTAGTTGAGGAATTTACATCTGTAATTACTAGTGGACATGAAGTTATTTTTACCTGTGCTAGTAAACTAACAGAAGCTTATGTAGATGAACAACTTTTAAATTATATATTAGTCAACCTTCTATCCAACGCCGTCAAATATTCTCCCCATAATGAAGTGATTCGCCTTGATTTAATTTGTGACCAAGAAAAGAATATCGCCATTTTTGAAATTCAAGATGAAGGGATTGGTATTCCTGAAGCCGATCAAAAGCGTTTGTTTGAATCATTTTATCGAGCTTCTAACACTCAATCAATCGAGGGTACTGGACTAGGCTTAGTTATAGTGAAAAGATGTGTGGAAGCTCATCAAGGAACAATTAGTTTTAGTAGCCAAGAAGGTCAAGGAACTACATTTACAATCACCTTACCTTTAGAGGGGAGTAATGAGTGCTGAGTGATGAGTAATTGACTAATGACTAATGACTAATGACTAATGACTAATGACTAATGACTAATGACTAATGACTATTGACTATTGACTATTGACTAATGACTATTGACTAATGACTATTGACTATTGACTAACAATCAATTTTCCTGTCTTACGCCACCCACTACTGATCTGACTCCACCGTCGGAAAATGGATCTGTTCCACCTGTCCAATTGAAATCACTAATTCTGATCGTGAAACCACCTAATTCCAGCACAGGGTTATAGCGTAAGGTGATGCCATAGGTGCGCCGACTATACTCTACAATGTAATCGGTGGTACTTTGTTCGCCTGTATCTAAGTTAATAGACGTTTGAAAGCCTAATCTTAAAGGGCCATAGACTTGTTGTGATATACCAGCACTTAACACCCGGTTGTCTACAGAACGGTCAAATAAAAATGGTGATAAGCCACTGTTAACACCTTGGGAATAAAAAATATTAAAGGCGGTATAGTCTAAAAATGGTCGAGAGAAGTGTCCAATTTGTCCGACTAAGCCGACTGTACCAGTGAG
The DNA here is from genome assembly GCF_050235535.1 of Aliinostoc sp. HNIBRCY26. GTDB lineage: Bacteria > Cyanobacteriota > Cyanobacteriia > Cyanobacteriales > Nostocaceae > Trichormus. Next base: position 5,926,444 of record NZ_CP189852.1, on the reverse strand, counting down.
AGTGCTTTGATTATCGCCATTGGTGTAGTAACTGCTAGTCCCAGTCACACCAGCAACGGCTTGCAAGTATGGGACTACAGGACGAGGTGTATATTTTAATCCTTCTGTGGCTGTGGCTGGTAGTGGTTTTCCCTGCCATAGCAAAAAACCTCGGTTGAGAGCTACGCTAGTTTGAAAACGTCCCAAGGAAATGCGATTATTCTCGCGGATGGGATCTAGCAAGTCTAGGCGGTCTGTATTGGCGTTAATGTACTGCGCGCCTGCTTGATAACTGAGATTAATCCCACTGTCACCTAAAGGAATACTGGGGGAAGTAATGACACCACCCAAACTACTTTGAACGGTTTGGAAACCGAGGGTACCGTTATAGAGGCGATCGCGGTAACTATATTCCCAGTTTAAAATATGGGGGTTAGTATCACCCAAGGTCTGACGTAAGCGCAAACTGGCTTTTAAATTCTGATCTACTTCGTCTAAATTCAAACTAGTGAGTTCTCCAGAACCTTGAAGTACAGCTTTGGGACTTAAAATAGCGTTTAATCTCGCCTTGATCCCAAACAAGGAAGCAGTATCATCTCCATCTTGGAAGGCTTTCTGGACAAAAAATTGGGGTGTAACCCGTAGAGTTGTTTGGTCTGTGTCGATGATGGTGAAACCCCGTTCCACAAACAAACCTCCCCGCTTATCTCCATCAAAGCCTGGGGAAACAATAAATGGTGTTGTATCTCGTTCTCGTCGGTCGATGCGTCGCTGATTGAGGGGGATGGGTAAAGTCAAGCCTTGGTCAAATACTAAGCGTTGTCGCTCAGTATTAATGCGGTCAATGAGGGGAGCTTCCCTAGTTAATGTTACCTTATCGGCTCTTAATTCTAGTTCTGGGGGCGAAAATGGGTCATTAGTAATACGGACATTTCTCGCTTGCCAACCACGGGGATAAAATTCAATTTGTCTAGCTTCAAATCGCAGTCGTTTGACTTCACCACCGGCTTTTGGTGGGGGAAGATTACTGGCGTTGGCTGTACCGCCAACGGTAAATTCGATTCCTCCAGGACTGCTAACGCCTGTAGTGGGTTGATTAGCACGAATGCGATCGCTTGGGGGATTGGCTGGAACTCCTCCAGTTGTGATATCCGTAGGTAGGAAAGCAAAATCTGTTGATGCGGTGGGGATATTAATCTCACCCCTACCGTTTTCTAGTTCCCCACTATCTTGTAAAAAATTATAGGTAAAACGCTGTCCCCGTAATACCTGATCCCCCCTGGTGAGTGCAACGTTACCTTCCCCGGCGGCGATTAAGTTGTCTAAATTCACCTGTACGCGGTCTGCATCTACGACCGCACCATCAAACCGTACTACCACATTCCCCTCAGCCGTGACAATTCGCCGTTGTTCGTCGTATTCTTGGCTATCTGATGTAATCTCGACAATTCTCCGGCGGACTACTGGCGGATTGGTTGGAGATTGAGCCTGTGCGTTGGGAGGAAAGGCGATCGCAGCCGGAATTGACGATGGGGTTGTTGGATTGCGGGATTTAAACTCAATAATATTTTCAATGGCTTGATTTGCAGGCGCACTATCAGCCGCAGTCACTGAGAGATTGAGACTATCTCCAGACTTCTGTAGGGAAATATTGTCTTTGTATTCTTGCTTAGTAAAATCTTCATCCTCAGTGATGGCTTGCGCCTGATTGCTGGTTTGGGGGGGTGCTTGTAGAGAATAGTCTAATGGTTGTTGGATGGGATAACCAACCTCCAATGGTTCACCCAAATTCGCTGCACTTGGGACATTACGGGGGGAAAATTCAGGCGCAAAGGCTTCTGGCGCGCTGGTAGCTACTGGTTGGGGAGTAACTAATAAATTCTCTGACTGATGATTGCTAGCCTCATTTTCCCTAACTTCCTCTGGCGGTTGAGCATCTGCATGGGGTAATTTTTCCCCCTGCTCCCTGGCTCCCTGCTCCCCTGCTTTTTCACTTACGGGAGGGATTGAAGTTGCGGCTTGCTGCTCAACATTGCTAACTGAAGAAACTTGCTGATTACTTGCAGATACAGTGACATTTGCAGGTTGTATGGGTTCAACAAGGGGTGGTGGTGCTGGGGGAAGGGGGGGATGAAGCATAGGGGAACACAATCAACCTAACAAATAGCCAGTTTATAGCCGGAAGGACTATTTTATCCTTTTGCCTTCCGACTGTCGCTTTCTGCTTGTGTATAGCACGCTTGCGGAAAGGACAAAAGACTGCAAGGTAAAAAACCTAGCAGCCAATGTCTATCACATTGGCGGTTGCTAAATTCCGGCTGTTGCAGATATTTTGTCTAGTTGATTACTCTAAATCCTGACGGCCGGGGTTACGAGCTGGGTCATTAGACAAAAATCCGAACACGAAAATACCTACAAAGAAAGCTACAACAATATAAACAGCGATTTTTAAAGTTACCATCGGTGATCTCTCCAAGAAGTTATGACAAAGGGCTTTTCCTTAGTATCTGCTGTGCAGAAAAGATAGCTCCTTTATATTACCCACAGATCGCTCCCTTTGGAGAGGACTACGGTGAGAGTTCAGCACTAAATCCTCCGTAAAGAGCAAGTTGGGGTATTTGTCAAACTGGGAATCAAAGGGTAGATGTCCTAGATGTATTGTGGATGCGATCGCATCATCGCTGTTTTTATCTGATTATGAGACGCTGGCTCAAGGCTAAGGTTTCCCAAATTAACACTCAACCATCCCCAATGGTTCATGACCATTCACTGATACTTGCGTGACTCTGCTTTTAATCACCCGCGCCGGTACACCTACAGCCACAGAGAAGGGGGGAATATCTTTATTCACTACCGCACCAGCACCAATGACACTACCTTTACCAATAGTCACACCATCTAATACAGTCACCCCATGTCCTAGCCAGCAGTCATCCTCAATCACAATCCCTTGACAAGTCACACCTTGGTATTTAATAGGCTGTGTTGGGTCAGTAAAATTATGATTGTTAGCATAGATTCCTGAATGTGCTGCAATCAGACAACGCTTGCCAATTTTAATGTTTCCTGGGCCAGCAATACAAACATCTGGCCCAATAAACGTTTCACTACCGATATCAATACAAGTGTCTGCTAAACAACCAATATCAACATAACGCTCAATCGCTACTTCATCTCTGAGTAGAATTTTATTATTGATGTGTCCTCTAGCATCAAGACGTACACCTTTAAACAGGTGTACTCCATTGCCAACTTCAATACAAGAAGCGTTGATAAATTCCACTCCATCTTGAATGTAGACTGAACGCCCCATCTGAGCAAAAATCTTTCTATACAAGATATTTCTTAATTTTGCGCCTAGAGCTAATGTTGGTAAATCTCCTAGAACTGTGGTGAATAAAAGCTCTTGTAAACGCTGCCATTTTCCATTGAATCGTTGATTATTCATGACCTAATTATCAGATGAATGGTGTTAATAATGCCAAGGCTATAGCGTAAGTTAATCGTTGTTTTGGGGAGTAACATTCCTGCTGAAACTTATAGATTGAATAAAGAGAATTATGTATAACTAAAAATCTATTTCAGTTATGCAAATCTCATTAATCTGTAGATTGTATCTATTTTTATCTATCAGCATTGGTCAGCATCATGAAATATGCAAGATGACGCATATTCTCTGCACGAAATCAGCCTATTTATGACTGTCTGTTATTGCCCACGATTGCAAGATTATTCAGTTATAAAATTGGGTACGCGCTCAACTAATCACATAAAAGGTTGATGTAGATAAATATGGGTTTAACTACAAATATGGATACTTAAGAGTTAAACACCAGATGATTTAGTGTAGAGATTCTTTTAGCATATTCAGAGATTTCAACTACCTAAAATGTCTGTATCAGCAGCATAAGCTACAGATAAGCTCTGTGAATAATCCTCGAATATTTAACACTAAAATCCTTACAATAACCTTTATTTGTTAGTGATTAATACCAATTCACGAAAATCTTGAAACAGATCCAAATCCAAACACCCTTGTCAAGTCAGGATTTCTCAATTGCGTTAGCGTAGCAGGACGTTAGTCCATTGCGTAGCTTGCTTCCCGCGATAGCGAGTATTGCGAATTGTGAATTGGTATAAGCTATGTTGACAGCCCAATTTAACAAGATTTTTTCAACAGCAATATATTTTGTACAGTTTGAATTAATCACACGGAAAGTTTTATCTGTACAAATAAATATAATTGACGTTGCATTTATCTTGGTTATTCCTGAAGTTTAAATAACCAAGTTAGGGTGGAGTATCTCCCACTTCAGCCATCACATTAAAATTGACCATCGGTGCAAACAAGTAAGCTTTTCCCCGATTGCTATGACGGCTTTCTTGCAACGAATTTCTAGAGTAAATTGCTCTAATCATGTTGCACACAGATGATTTACAAACTAACAACCAAATCATGTTTTGAATTACATGAATGGATTTTGACAATAATTGTTTTCCAGCATAACACATTTTATTTTATAAATATCAACCCAAAGAAAGGAGTTTTATTTAATATTTCTGACATATGATTATCTAGCAAAATATAAATTTTTCTAATATAGAGTATTCATTAAATCATTGTTTTTCTGTAAACAAAAATACATTTGATTTTCTTGATAAATATCTAGTTGATCAGTGGATAAATTTGCACAAATAGTAACGAATAAATAGAATAATCCACTTTGATTCCTGAACTTGTTTACTTAGGGAGGTAACAGGGAAGAAGAAATATAAAGCAATACGGTTCAGTTAAGTGAATAGTAGGTTGGGTTGAGCGATAGCGAAACCCAACAAAGCCTTGATAATGTTGGGTTTCGTTCCTCAACCCAACCTACACCCGTTTTGTTTTGAACCTTAACTGAACTGTATTGAAATATAAAGTGTCATAATTTCTTGCATAAATCAAAGATGGTTCGTCTATAAATTGGGGTTAATTTTTATAATTTCTTAAAGATTAGTAGAATAATTAGCAAAATAGAATCATAACTAAAGTTAGGGAATCACTATATATATACAGGCTAAAAGCAGTGTTTTCTGGAAAAATTTCTAGACATCACCATTTCATTTAAATCATCGAGTTCTTATTACTGAAGAGTGAGTAATTTAGTAGACATGATGCGTTGCAGTATTTTGTAGTGATTCTTTTAATAAATAGAGTTTAACTACGGACTTTTAATTAAATGTTTTTGTAAAGCAACAAGCACAGCTTGAGTGCGATCGCTTACCTCTAATTTTTGTAAAATTGCATGAATATGCACTCGCACTGTCCCCGTGGCAATACATAATGTATTAGCGATTTCTTGATTAGTTTTCCCTGCCGCTAATAGTGAAAGAATTTCTTGCTCACGCCCAGTCAGTGGATTGGCAGGCTTGATGAGATTGTCTGATTCCGGTTGAGATAGTTCGTAGCTTAAGGAAGAACGAATTTCTTGTGTTGCCGTGGCATCCCACCACGAAGCACCCGCAGCCACAGAACGCAATGCCAAAACTAACTTTTCCGCCGCAATCCCTTTGAGACAGTAGCCTTGTGCGCCAGCTTCAATCAAGCGTGTAATTAACGGTTTTTGGGAATGGGAAGTGAAAACTAAAATTGGCAGGAGGGGATTTTGCTGTTTAATTTGTCTGCAAGCTTCGATACCACCAATTCCTGGCAAACCTATATCTAATAGCACCACATCGAGAAGATGTTGCTTGACTAACTCGATCGCGGTTTCACCATCCTCAGCCTCAGCGACAATCTCTAACCCTGGTTCTTGTTGCAATCGCACACGCAAACCTAAGCGGAAGAGTTCATCGTCCTCAACAAGTAAAATTTTAATGGGGATAGAGGACATTTCAGGCAGTTAGAGATTGAAAGGGATAAACGGGCAATTTGAACGCAAACATAGCACCAGTTGGGGTTCTGTTCTCTGCCCAAATTATACCCCCGTGGGCTTCAATAATTTGCCGAGATAGATAAAGTCCTAGTCCTGAACCTTTGGCTTGGCGTAGGCAAAGTTCCCCAAAAGTGTCACTATGTCCTTGATAAAATCGTTCAAATAAATGAGGTAACTGTTCTGTAGCAATACCTGCACCCGTATCCAGAATTTTCACCACCTGATAAGCATCTTGCGGTTCTAAAACTACTTCTACCCTCGCACCGCGCCGTGAGTGATTAATGGCATTTACCAAGAGATTGTTAAACACTCGTTGCAGTTGCAGGGTATCGCCCTGAACCCACAATGCACGTCGCCAATCGGAATCACCATAACTCACCGAAAGATGAACACGACGATTCGCTGCTAATGCAATCAAACTACTAGCCACCTCTTCTGCTAAGTTGCTTAAATCTACTGGTGCTAAGTCCAGTTTTAAGCCTTCAGTATCGTTACGATAGACATCTAGCAGAGTTTCTACGAGTTGTAGAGAAGTCTGGTGGCTACGTGCCATTGTGTCTAAAACTTGTTGTTGGGTGGGTGAGACGGGGCCAAATCTTTCTTGTTGAAAGGCAATAATTGTTTCAATTGCGCCCAACAAAGGTGTTTTTAAATCATGGGTGAGTGTAGAGGCAAAATCTTCTCGGAGTTTGACTAATTCCTCTTGGGATTCCAGCTTGGCGCGAGTCACGGCGATCGCTTCTTGGGAACGATGCAGGCGATCGCTTAACACACCAGTTACAATCAAAGCCATGACAGCGATCGCTCGACTAGCAACTGTAGATACCTTAATTACTTCACTTCCTGGTAAAAAAAGATTCAACATCGTTAAGCATACCGCTACAGTAGTGGCTTGAAAGTTTGCCATCCTGCCAAACCACGAGTTTGTCAACAATATTGGGCCTGTGTAAAGATATCCAAACACATACTCAGTGGGTGTTTTGAACTCCATCACCATCACAGTCACAAATAACCCTAATATGACTGCCAATCTGCTCGATTGTGATTTTTTAGTCAGTAATTTACTCAGAAATAAAAACATTTAAGATATAGGAATCCGCTTTGATTCCTGAAATTATTTGCTTAGGGAGGGAACAGGGAACAGGGAACAGGAAAGAAAAAATCAAAGTGTACCTAGCTTCGCAAAAATCAAATAGGAATCCTATATATAGGAATCCGCTTTGATTCCTGAAATCATTTGCGTAGTAAGGGAACAGGGAACAGGGAACAGGTTAGAAGGGATAAAAGTGTACTGAGTTCTTTTCAAAAATCAAATAGGAATCCTATATATTGTGAGATTAACTGTGAAAACGGCGTTGCATAAGTCTTTAGCTAATGTCCCTATTTGCCGTTAGTGTTGTTTTATGATGGTGTCATTTAAACAATCGCTGCTTTATTCCCAATGGTGAACACTAATCCCATTGCCACATTCTACGTCAACCCAGCTACGGGTAAAGATACTAACTCCGGTTCGCGGCAAAGTCCGTTTAAAACCCTGACTCGCGCTTTAAAAGTGACCTCCTCGGCAATTATTCAATTGGCTACGGGGACTTACAGCAGTACGAATCAGGAAGTTTTCCCCCTGATCATCCCAGAAGGGGTGACGGTAATTGGTAATGAAGCAAATAAGGGTGCAGGTATTGTCATTTCTGGTGGTGGAGAATATCCCAGCCCTAGTTTTGGGGTGCAGAATGTCACTTTAGTGTTATTAAATCAAACTAGTCTCAGGGGTGTGACTGTTACTAATCCCGTTGCTAAGGGAACAGGGGTTTGGATTGAATCAGCCGCCACCCAGGTAGCTAACAATACCTTTACTAACTGCGGTCGAGAAGGGGTATTTACTAGCGGTAGTGCGAAACCCGCTATTCTCGATAATGTATTTTTGCAGAATGCCGCCAGTGGTTTATTTATGGCGCGCAACAGTAAAGGGGAAGTTTTACGGAATGTTTTACAAAAAAATCCTTTAGGTATAGCTATTAGTGATTTTGCTGCCCCTGTAATTACCCATAATAAACTTTCAGATAATCGGACAGCGATCGCTCTATCTCGCAATGCCCGGCCGGTGCTGCGTCATAATCTGATTCTCAAAAACACTCAAGGCGGGTTACTCGTCAATGAAAATGCTGTCCCCGATTTGGGTAATACTCAAGATGTCGCCGGTAATGTATTCAGTGACAATGGCGGCTTTGACATTCAAAATAACTCGACACAGCCTTTGATTTCTGTGGGTAATCAGTTAAATCCTACCCAAGTCAAGGGACTGGTGAATTTTCTGGCGGCTGTGATTGATCAGCCCATTCAGTCAACTAACACGAATTTAGTTGATATTGCGGGACATTGGGCAGCAGCTTTTGTGGAAGCCTTAGTCAATAAAGGTTTAATTAGTGGCTTTCCTGATGGCACTTTTGCCCCTAATGCACCCATCACCCGCGCCCAATATGCGGCGATAATTGCCAAAACTTTTAATTTACCTACGAAAAATCAAGCCAGTCCGTTCAAAGATGTCAAATCTGACTTTTGGGCAGCCGCAGCAATTACTAAAGCCGCCCAAATGGGGTTTATTAGCGGTTTTCCTGATGGGACGTTTCGCCCAGGACAAAATCTCACTAAGGTACAGGCGATAGTCTCTGTGGTTAATGGTTTACAACTTAGTGGTGGTAGTCCGAATGTTTTGAGTGTATACCGCGATCGCGCCCAAATTCCCAGTTATGCCACCAACCCCATCGCCACCGCCACAGAAAAACAATTAGTGGTGAATTATCCCCAAACAGACCAACTCGAACCCCTACGAGATATTACCCGTGGCGAAATCGCTAGCTTAATTTATCAAGCTTTGGTCACAAGCGGCAAAGAAAAGGCGATCGCTTCACCTTATATTGTCAAAGTGGATGTAGCCTTACCCACCTTCACCGACCTCAGTGGACATTGGGCAGAAGCATTTATTCAAGGTTTGGCGAGTATGGGGATGACGCATGGCTTTGCTGATGGGAGTTATCAACCCAATAAACCCATGACTCGCGCCCAATATGCGGCTTTAGTGGCGGGTGCATTCAATCCTGCACCTAAAAGACCAGCAACAGAGTTTATTGACGTACCCAAGGAATTTTGGGCTTATCAGGCATTACAGATTGCGGCTAGTGGCGGGTTTGTCAGTGGTTTTAGCGATCGCACTTTTCGCCCAGATCAAAATGTTCAAAGGCTACAAGTCATCGTCTCCCTAGTGAATGGACTGGCGTTGTCAGCAAATAATAGCAGTGATGTCACTTATACTGATAGTAACACCATCCCTGAATATGCCCGTAAAGCCGTAATTACAGCCACCCAAAACAAAATCGTCGTTAATCACCCAGACCCCAAACTCCTCGCACCCACCAGGGAAGCCACTAGGGCGGAAGTAGCGGCAATGGTCTATCAGGCTTTAGTAGCAATTCAACGTGCGCCGAGTATTAATTCACCCTATATAATTTCGACAGTTAGCAGCTAAACCAGTAAAATGAGAGACATTGTTTTACCGATGCAATATTATTGGTAACAAATTCTACATTTTATTCCCAGGTTAGCTGCCTATAACGACGGCTAGATGATCTGTATATACCGCCAACGGCCAAAAGTCCCATGTCACAATCAATACCTCCTACTTGTGCCAATTTGGCCATCGCCCTATTAACTCACTATAGTTTTGACCTCAGTGGCCACAATGCTGGTGAGTTAGTTCATCGTTGGCAAAAACAATATCCGCCAGATTGGTTGCATTTAGCAGTAATTGAAGCCCTTTATCAAGGACGCTATAAGGGAATTTCTGTACAGCAAATTTTGGCATTTTGGCTGCGTCGGGGTCAGGCTATTTATCACTTCAATATGGAATTTGAACGCCTAATTTGTAGTCAATTTCCCCTGAGTCTGACAGCGACAACTACCAACACCTTAACTTTTCACCAGCCACCAACATCATCTAATCATTTTCTGCCGCCTGCGGTCACTTCACCCCCACCAGAAGAAAATAGCAACGGTGTTCACTCGATGAATGGCAAAGCCGCAGAAACAGTCAAACCAGCAGAGCTTCCCACCCCACCCAAACAATTAACAGCATCTAGTTTAGGTGTGGTGACAGAGGGTATTGAGCAGAAGTCAAATCTGGTAGAAATTAAAAGTCAACAAAGTAAAAATCCCACTATCGCTTTGAATCATCCCCCCATTGGACAGTTTACTCCCATCAAAAGCGATCGCTCTGAATCATTTACCTCTAAACTCAAAGCTATCTCCGGCGAACAGTTATCTAGTGCTTAATGAATCAGGCATTCGACTTGATTTTAGGGACTGGGGACTGGGGACTGGGGACTGGGGACTGGGGACTGGGGACTAGGGAATAGAGGTTTATTGAATTTTTTCAGAAATTAAATATATGTAATTTCTATATTTCCCTCTCCTTTTTCAAGGATATAGGAATCATATTTGATTTCTGCGAAGCTAAGTACACCTCTGTTATTTCTTTTCCTGTTCCCTGTTCCCTGTTCCTTACCTACGCAAATTATTTCAATAATCAAGTCGGATTCCTATATTAATTTCTAACGTAGGTGAGATGTTCACTTTAGACCCCACAATTAACTTAGTGAACATCGTGAGCAAATTGCAGATCAGACATGAGAGAACAACTGAATATCAATAGTGTCAGTGTATTTAATCACTTATCATCTTTGATGAGTGAACTTTATCAACAGCTAGAAACGCGGTTTGTCTTACATCCAGACTCTAGCACCAAAGATTTACAAACGTACAGCAGTCTAGATGGCAATATCACTGGTTCACTGCAAGCTTATTCTGGTGACGGTATTGATTGGCTGACTCATTCTTGGCTAGGAAATGCACAAAAATCATTTGCAGTTATGCGTTTAACTGTGTGGTTGAATGCCTCTAGTCTAGTTCCCCATTTAACTTTTGAGTTTGGGTTAATTCCGCAAATTTTTCTTTATATAGATTATATTCCTCGGATTGAACTATTAACAAATTTAGACTACTTACAAAAATATTATCAACCAGTTAATTCCACATTTTTACAATTACAAACTGATTCTCGCTTGACTCGGTTTATCAGTAAAAGTGTTTATATGCGCGCATTTCAATCTCCTGTGAGTTTGTGTTACACCAGCACATCACCGGAAGTTGTGGAAGTAATTTGCACAGTGGCTAAAAATACCTTAAATTGTTGGTTAACTTGGGTAGATACAGCCGAAGCGACACCAGAGAATGCAAAATTAGCCTTAGCTGAACGAGATTTATTTATTCGTCGTAGTTGTATAGAAAATGACCCCGACAACGACAAGGCGGTGAAGATGTTTGGTAAAGAATTAACAGAGAAACTGGTGCGATCGCTCTGTGGTAGCAAATAATAAACTCACAATTGAAAATTCCTACTTTATATGACAGATTATACCCAACCATTAGAAACATTTCGGGCTTTAGCACTGCAAATTACCTGTCACGCAGTCAATCAAGCACGCGATCGCCAAGAAGCCAGTATACTAATGCAGCAAGCGATCGCGCGTTTAACTCAACAAATTGCTGCCAGTGTTGCTTTTATTGGTGGTGATTGTCGGTTAATTGTCTTACCAGAATATTTCCTTACAGGGTTTCCAATGGGGGAATCTATGGAAGCTTGGGCAAATAAAGCTTGTTTAGAAATTAACGGTGCTGAGTATGAAGCCCTCAGTAATATTGCTCAAAAATATAGTATATTTTTAGCCGGTAACGCCTACGAACTTGACCCTAACTTTCCGGCGTTGTATTTTCAAACCAGCTTTGTGATTGATCCTAGTGGCACAGTTGTGTTGCGTTATCGGCGGTTAAACTCCATGTTTGCCCCTACACCCCATGATGTGTGGGATAAATACCTCGATTGTTATGGATTAGATGGAGTTTTCCCCGTAGCGAAAACTGCCATTGGTAACTTAGCGGCTTTAGCTTCAGAAGAAATTTTATACCCAGAAGTCGCACGGTGTTTAACCATGCGAGGCGCGGAAATATTCTTACACTCCACCTCAGAAATTTATAATAAACACCTTACCCCCAAAGATGCAGCCAAAATCACCCGTGCTGTAGAGAATATGGCTTACGTCATTTCAGCCAACACAGCCGGATTAGCCAATAGCCCCATTCCCATTGGTTCAGTAGACGGAGGCTCAAAAATTATTGATCATCGAGGTTTAGTTTTAGCAGAGACAGGTGCAGGAGAAAGCATGGCCGCCTTTGCAGAGATAGATTTAACAGCATTAAGACGCGATCGCCGTCGTCCAGGGTTAAATAATTTACTAGCGCGTCAGCGATTTGAACTATACGCCCAAAGTTATAGTCAATCAAACTTTTACCCAGCCAACACCATGCTAAATCAATCAATAGACCGCAAACACTTTATCCAAACCCAACAACAAACCATCGAACGCCTCAGCGATTTGGGAATAGTTTAGTGCTGAGTGCTGAGTGCTGAGTAATGAGTAATGAGTAATAAGTAATGAGTTTTGAGTTTTGAGTTTTGAGTTTTGAGTGATGAATAATGACTATTGACTATTGACTATTGACTATTGACTATTGACTAATGACTAACACCATAGAAGTACGTAACCCCCGCACAGGAAAATTTGACTATGTGATTATTCCACCGCCGCCTCGGTTGTTAGCACAGCAGTGTAACCGGGCGCGACGGGCGCAAACTCAATGGTATCAGTTGGGTTTAGAAGGGAGAATTGCTGCTTTACGGGAATGGAAGGAAGCAATACTAGCTGCACGCCAATCATTAACAGATGCGTTAGTAAATGATACCGGTAGATTATCTATATCTATATTAGAAATTGATTCCTTTTTCAGCAGCATTGACCGGTGGTGTGATTTAGCCCCAGATTTACTGCAAGAATCAGCTAAAAATACCAGTATTCCTTTCATCGCTTTGCAACAAACCTCTGTACCTTACCCCCTCGTGGGAGTAATTAGTCCGTGGAATTTTCCCTTGTTGCTGTCGATGATTGATGCAATTCCGGCGTTATTGGCGGGTTGTGCGGTAGTTATAAAACCGAGTGAAATTGCACCGCGTTTTGTCGCGCCTTTATTGACATCTTTAAATAATGTCGCCAATTTACGGGATGTCTTAATTTTTATTGAAGGTGCAGGCGAAACAGGCGCAGCTTTAATTGATTATGTGGATTTAATTTGTTTTACAGGTAGCGTCAACACAGGGCGCAGAGTTGCAGAAGCCGCAGCTAGACGTTTTATCCCTGCTTTTTTAGAATTGGGTGGCAAAGATCCGGCGATCGTTTTAGCATCAGCAAATATAGATTTAGCTACCTCTGCGATTTTGTGGGGTGCAGTGGTAAATACTGGCCAGTCTTGTTTATCTATTGAACGTGTTTATGTTGCTGAATCAATCTTTGAAGAGTTTTATCATCAACTAGTCGCCAAAGCTTATAGTCTGCAATTAGCCTATCCCGACATTGAAAATGGGCAAATTGGCCCAATTATTGCGGAAAAACAAGCTGCAATCATTAGTGATCATTTAGCTGATGCAGTAGAAAAAGGTGCAATTATTCACTGCGGCGGTAAAGTCGAAGAGTTAGGGGGTGGTTGGTGGTGTCGTCCTACAGTGTTAACTCAAGTCAATCATGCCATGAAAGTGATGACTGAAGAAACTTTCGGCCCCATTATGCCCGTGATGCCGTTTTCTAATGTGGAAGAAGCTGTATTTTTAGCCAACGATTCTATTTTTGGATTAAGTGCAGCTGTGTTTGCTGGTTCAGAAGCGGAAGCTTTAGCCGTGGGGCGGCAAATTAATGCTGGTGCTATTAGTATTAATGATGCGGCTTTAACTGCCATCATGCACGAAGGAGAGAAAAACGCTTTTAAACTCTCCAGTTTGGGTGGTTCACGCATGGGTGGAGCAGCGTTAACGCGATTTATGCGAAAACAGGCGTTTTTAATTAAAACTAACTCTGCTCATGACCCTTGGTGGTTTAATCAGGAATAAGGGGCTATATGTAAACCCTCTTCCCTACAAGGCTACGGTGTACACACATCTTTTTGCTAGGTGCAGAATGTGGTTTTATCCCCCCTACCCCCCATTCCTTTGTAGGGAATGGGGGTTTCAAAGCCTCTCCCCGAAACGGAGAGAGGTTTAGAGAGGGGTTTCTAGTATACTTTTTGACTTTTCAAACACCCTCTTAAAATTGATGATAATTTAACTAGCGATCGCTATTGATTTTCTACGGGTAGGACGCTTACGATTAGATTTTTTCTTGAGTCCCACTGCTTGCGCCTGATCACTATCTGAACCATATTGCCCACGCACAACTTCTTTCATGGCTAATACAGCATTGTGAAATTCCCATTCAGCTTGTCTAGCCGCATCAATAGCTGCACGATATACAGTTAATTTTTCAATTTCAGTTTGTTGCTGTAATAGCATTGCCTGATACGCTTGTTGTAAATTCGTTGCAGAAGCATCCGCACGGGTAGTATCGTAATCGTCAATCGTTTGCAAACCGTGGAATGAATTTACATCTTGGCTAATAATTTGTGAGCGTAAACGGCGAGTTGTATCTTGCTTGGGCATATAGAGTACGTAATAAAATCTATATTTAATGTTCCCTATGTAACAAAAAAAGTAACAATAAGCAAAAAAATATTAAATTTTATTATCGGTATTAACAATGCGGCGACGGGATTCGCATTACCAACTGATGTTTTAACAATGCAGTGTCGGGATTCGTATTATCAACCAATGTATTAACAATGCGGTGACGGGAGTCGCATTACCAACTGATGTATTAACAATGCGGTGACGGGAGTCGCATTACCAACTGATGTATTAACAATGCGGTGACGGGATTCCTATTGCAAACTAATGTTTTCAAAATCTAGGCGATCGCCAACAAATGCTGCATACTGACCTTTAACAATTCAAAATTCAAAATTCAAAATTCAAAATTCAAAATTAAAGACAGTCAGAGTTGAAGAGTTAAATCCTAACTCAACTAATACTACGTATAGACGTAGGGGTTTTAAACCCTTAAATTGACAATAAAATAAGCTAAAACGCTCATTTTACTTTCCCAATCCCCAGTCCCCAATCCCCAATCCCTAGTCCCCAATTTATCAGGAGTCGTATCATGTCTAACATTAGAGAAGAAATGCCTGTACTAGTCCGTCATGAAGGTGATTGGGTTGGTACATATACTGTAGTTGATAACTCTGGAAAGATTCTTGATCATCATGAATCACATTTAACTTGTCAATTTCCAGATAATAGTCCTCATCCTTATTATCAAACCAATCGTTATAAATGGGCTAGCGGTAAACACGAAGAACATCAATTTCCTGGCGCATATCATGACAAAGCCCTCTGGTTTGATACAGAACGAGTAGAAGGTAAAGCTTGGGAAATAGACGACTCAACTATAATTTTGCAATTTTCTTACAAAACTGTTCCAGATATATCTTTATCAGAAATGATTTATATTAGTCCAGATAACAATCACCGCGCTCGCACTTGGCATTGGTTTAAAAATCATCAAATATATCAACGTACTCTCATTAAAGAACAAAGACTAAAATAAGAATATAAAATTTGAAAAAAAGTTTGTAGTAAAGACTTTAGCCTTTACTACAAACTTTTTTATTAACTAAAAATAAAAATTGTTGTATAATTGCAAATTGCAAATTAATAAGGTAGACGCATGGCAAAAGGTGACAAAATAAACTTTTCTACTCCTAGTGGCTTTCCTGAATTTCTGCCCAGCGAAAAACGCTTAGAATTATATTTACTAGATACCATCCGTAAAGTTTACGAAAGCTACGGATTTACACCTATTGAAACTCCTGCTGTAGAAAGGTTAGAAGTATTACAAGCTAAAGGCAATCAAGGCGACAACATTATTTATGGCATAGAACCAATATTACCACTCAATCGCCAAGCTGAAAAAGATAAATCTGGGGAAACAGGCTCAGAAGCCAGAGCATTAAAATTTGATCAAACTGTACCTTTAGCAGCTTATATTGCGCGTCATTTAAATGAATTAACTTTTCCTTTTGCACGTTATCAAATGGATGTTGTGTTCCGAGGTGAAAGAGCAAAAGATGGAAGATTTCGCCAATTTCGTCAGTGTGATATTGATGTAGTCGGGCGGAGTAGTTTGAGTTTATTATATGATGCTCAAATGCCTGCTATTATCACCGAAATATTTGCAGCTATTAATATTGGTGATTTTGTCATCCGCATCAATAACCGCAAAGTCTTAACAGGGTTTTTTCAATCTTTAGGTATTTCAGAAACTCAAATTAAATCCTGTATTAGCATTATTGATAATCTGGAGAAAATTGGCGAAGCTAAAGTTAAACAAGAGTTAGAAAAAGAAGGCGTTAATTTAGAGAAAACACAAAAAATTATTGATTTTATTAAAATAGACGGTAATACTGACGAAGTTTTAGATAAACTCAAACACCTTGCTCAAAATTTGCCGGAATCTGCACAATTTAAGCTGGGTGTCAGTGAATTAGAAACAGTAATTGCAGGTGTGCGGAATTTAGGCGTTCCTGACAAAAGATTTTGTATTGATTTGTCTATTGCCCGTGGATTAAATTACTATACCGGCACAGTTTACGAAACTACCCTAATTGGACATGAGGCTTTAGGTAGTATTTGTTCTGGTGGTAGATATGAAGAATTAGTGGGAATGTTTTTAGGCGAAAAAATGCCTGGTGTGGGAATTTCCATTGGCTTGACACGTTTAATTAGTCGTTTACTAAAAGCGGGAATTCTGAACACCTTACCAGCAACGCCAGCGCAAGTAGTGGTAGTTAATATGCAAGAAGATTTAATGCCAACTTACTTGCAAGTTTCCCAACAGTTACGTCAAGCTGGAATTAATGTAGTGACTAATTTTGATAAACGTCCTTTAGGTAAACAATTTCAAGCCGCAGATAAACAAGGAATTCGCTTTTGTGTAATTATTGGTGCTGATGAAGCCGCAGCCCAAAAGTCATCACTTAAAGATTTACAAACAGGTGAGCAAATAGAAGTTGCTTTAGCTGATTTAGCGGCAGAAGTAAAACGCAGACTGCAATAATTGCATTAATTTTGGTAACAGGGGATATTTTTCCCCGACATTTAACAATTAAAATTCTTTTAATCTTAACTATCTAAGTTTATGAGTAAAAATCGCCAAGTTATTATCCCTCAAGGCATGGAAATTTTATATGAAAAATTTCACTATTGTCCTGGGGTTAAAGTAGGCAATACACTATATATTTCAGGTCAGGTGGGACGCGATGAAAATTTACAGGTAGTAGAGGAAGTAGAAGCGCAATTTGTCCAAACTTTTGAGAATGTGAAAAAGGTACTAACAGCCGCAGGTGCAACCTTTGACGATGTGGTAGAAATGATTACCTATCATGTGACAGGGTCAAATCTTAGTAATTCCCAATTTACACCTGCTGATGCAGCACAACAGCAGTTTACTATTCCCCATCTGCCGTTATTTATGAAAGTAAAAGACCGTTATTTTACTAATAATTTTCCAACCTGGACGGGGTTTGGTATTACTGCTTTATCTACGCCAGGACTAATTGTAGAAATTAAATGTACAGCAGTCCTAGATAATTAAAAACTTTAACTATTCTGTGCTATTTAAAAAATCCATGACTACCTGAGATACTGCTTCAGGTATTTGGTTCATCATGCAAATTGTGCCTTGTTCAAATTCTACAACTTTGCCATGAGGAATTGCTTGAGATAGAAAATAGCGGTCATTGAATTTTGCTAAACTCAATCTTTCAAATTCTTTCATGTCATCCAGTCCCCAAATGATGAGAGTGGGACATTTAATAGCACGAAATCTTTCTGGTGCTTCTAGACAGTAATTACCTACAGCCCAAACCGCATATAAAGGATGACCAAAACATTTTAAATCATCTAAAACCCAACGATGATTTAATTCTGCCGAGCCTACATATCGGGAACGGGCTAACCATCTTTCCATGAGATGAGAACCATCTTCTTTAATTTTAAAACCATCCTCAAATCTTTTGAATAATTCTGCTTGTCCTCCCTCCCCAAAGCCGGCTACGTTTCCTAATATGAGTTTATCAACGCGATCGCTATATGCTGCGGCTATTTCTCCCGCCACAAAAGCACCTGTATGATTACCAAAAATACTTGTCTTTTCTATGCCTAATTCATCTAAAAGTGCGATCGCGGTTTTTGCATAGTCGCCAATAGTATACATTCTCGGCGGTTTATCGGAATCACCAAACCCCATCAAATCCATTGCAATGACTCGTCTATGTGCCGCCAAAATTGGCATCAGTTCGCGGAATTCGTCACTACTGCGGGGGTTCATGTGCAGCAACAGCAACGCCTCACCTTCGCCACCAATGCGGTAGAGAATTTGTCCATCTTCTGTATCTAAAAAAGCGCGTTTAATTTTATTGGGCATAATGTTTTAGCGATTATATTTGTTTGTGATTCAAGGCAACAAGAAACAAAAAACAGAAAAAACCCCTCTTCAAACCTGAGAGGCTTTCATTTTCCCCCTTCCCTACTAGGGAAGGGGGTTAGGGGGTTAGGTTTCCCCCCATGCACTTCACATTTCTAGTTAGCAACCACCTGTAGTTTTTCTTTAACAACAGTTCGCGGCTGCATTTTCAAAATTTCCCGTGCTTGCGCTGGTGTTGCAACTTCCCGGCCTAATGTATGCGCCATTTTGACAACTTTGTCTACCAAGTCGCCATTGTGGGGTGTGCCAAAACGTAAATAAGGATAGTCTCCCAAACCAATACCAACATGACCACCCATTGTAATTGCCCATGCCGCCAAAGGCATCACATCGCCATTCCAGCACATCACTAACCATTGATCATCTTTGGGAATAGAATCTACTACTGCTTGTAAATTTGGTAATGTGGGCAAAATTCCACTAGGCGTGATTTCTCCAGTAAACACAAACTCCCAAAAAGTATTTTTAGGTAGCAGTCCCATTTCTTGAAAACATCTAGCTGTCCGAATTTGTCCTATATCCCAACAAATAGTACCGACAAAAAGGTTATGTGCTTGCGCTATTTCCAATACTTCTTTTATATATGCGCGAGAACTAGTATGTACTTGGTCGTAGGTGAGAAATTGTTTAGTTTGTGAATTCCAAAAATCTAAATTGAACGAGCCAAACTCTAAAGGAATCATATCAACGCCTAGTGCTGGATCGTTGTTTGCGGCTAAGATGTGTTGAATGCGATCGTTCACATTACTTTCTTTAGTCACATAATTCAAAGTAGGATTAACAATTAAATCAGTCTGCTCTCGAATTCCTTGAATAACTTCTAAATAAACGTCTACATCATTAACCCATCTCCCATCAATTGGATCTCGTCCATGCCAATGAAAAATTGCTGCTCCCGCTTCCCAAGCGCGAACCGCTTCTTGAATAATCTCCTTTGGAGTATATGGACAGTGGGGATTTTCTTGACGGTAATCGGAATCGTTGCTACGACATTCAATAATTAATGGTATTTGACTACTCATAGTTATCCTTTAATTTGGGTAGATGTGTGTATTGTTATGTTTAGTCTAAAATAAAATTTTTTTCTACTCCTTTTGAGATATTTTCCCCGAATATTACCTAATTCCTTTTTAAATAACGTCCACTAGGTAAACCTAAAACCTGACTATTGTGATAAATTAAATTGCCTCGCAAAAATGTACTTTTAACCTTTCCTGTTAACTCCATTCCCGCAAAAGGTGTGTAACCTTGTTGTGATTCTGATTCAGCCGCATTCACCACAAAACTTTCATTGGGGTCTAGTAAAACTAAATCAGCATCAAAACCAACAGCAATATCACCTTTTTGAGATAAACCAAACCTGCGTGATGGATTCCACGATAATAATTTAGCCATGTGATTGTAAGACATTCCCCGCTTACTACCTTCACTAAATACACCAGATAGTAAATATTCTGTACCACCAAAACCAGATTTTGCTAACCAAATATTATGGGGGTCTTTGGCATTAACTTTTTGTTCCGCCGCACAACAAGCATGATCACTAACTATCCAATCTACTTGATTATTGAGAACAGCTTGCCATAAATATTCCACATCAGCACGGGGACGAATAGGAGGGTTAACTTTTGCTAAAGTTCCATTTGGTGTATCGACATCTAATAATAAATGTCCAACGGTAACTTCTCGCCGGAAATTAATATGAGGAAAAGCAGTTTGCATAGTCAAAGCTGCTTCCATTGCTTTACGAGAACTCAAATGTAATAAATTGATATTTGCACAGTTAGTTTCATGTGCCAAATAAGATGCAATACAAATTGCTAACCCTTCTGAATGGGGAGGACGCGCTGCACTGTAAGCGTGCAGTCCGGTTAAACTTAAATCATTTTCAACTATTTTGGTGTAAGCATTGAGAATTTCTGCCACTTCACAATGCAAACTTAAACTAATTGTTGCTTGTGCTTCTGGGTGACTTGCGCTTAACTTTGCCAAGCCACGCATGATAAATTCAAAGTGAGCAAAATCGTATCTTTCTGTTTTATTAATCATCAAAAATAGATTTTGTTGGTCAGAAAGACCATGTAAACCATAGCCACCATAAAACATAAAGATTTTGAAGGAACTAATGCCATATTCCTCAAATAGCATTGGTATTTCATCAATATGCTGATTACTAATAGGGGCGATATGGTAACTATAATCAACAAAGAAGTTTCCTTGAGATAATGCTAATACTTCAGGAAAAAAATCTTGGTAGGAACCACCTTTATTTAAATAATACTTCCCTGTACGGATGTAATTGAGGCTAGTTGTTACACCTCCCATCGCGGCGGCTTTACTTTCTGTCACTGCATCTTTGTCCAAGGGTTGGTAAATACCGATGTGCATATGAGCATCGACAACCCCAGGAAAACCCAGGAGATTCTTGCCATCAAATACCTCTTGCCCCTGGTCTGCGCTAATATGAGGAGCAATCTGAGCAAATTTCCCATCCTTAATCCCTATATCTAGGAGTGCGATCGCATTTTCATGGGGACGTACAACCCGCACATTCTTGACAATTTTATCTAATATAGGAGGTTCAGACATAGTAGACCTCACATTAACATGATGACAGCAAGCAAGTCGCTTTCACATCCTACAGGAACAATCGCTAAAATAGACAACTATGTAACAGTTGTTTATTGAACCGTTGTGATGACCAAGAAATAAAACATACAAACTCTTATGTAGGAATCCGACTTGATTATTGAAATTATTTGCGTAGGTAGGGAACAGGGAACAGGGAACAGGGAACAGAAAATGAAGTAACAGAGGTGTACCTAGCTTCGCAGAAATCAAATATGATTCTTATATGTAGAAGGGCTGAGACGAGCCATTAAATTTATTGCTGGTAATTTAAATTTGGAATTTTTAATTGAAAATTAGGAGCAGAAAAACGTGAACAATTTTAACGAGTATCATCTCAATCCCCAAACATTCCCATTCCTCAAAAATGTACAAGAAAAT
This sequence comes from Aliinostoc sp. HNIBRCY26, assembly GCF_050235535.1. Classification (GTDB taxonomy): domain Bacteria; phylum Cyanobacteriota; class Cyanobacteriia; order Cyanobacteriales; family Nostocaceae; genus Trichormus. The sequence goes on along the minus strand of NZ_CP189852.1, from coordinate 5,904,966 downwards.
TGGCAATTTATTCGGGATGAATTTACTAATTTTCTCCAGCAGGCATCGCCACAAGAGTTAAAATTTACTTACGATGTTCTAGGCCCCAAAAGTAAAACTATTAAAACTAAAGGAAACTCTAAATATAGTGCCTTTGGAATTTTATTTCAAGGTTTATTAATTGAAAAATATATTCAATTTCATCAAATCCAATATCCTGATTACGGCACAGAAGAAGCAGCAATTAAGGCATTAGAACTGAGAGAAAAATATTTCCCAAATTTGGCTCAGATGATCACAGCAGTTAACTTAGAAAATAATGATGTCATTAGAAATGCCTATTTCGGCACATTTCACCCTGGTTTAGATATAAAGCTTCATGTTAACTATAACCCCCACATGAATCGGGGTTATTTAGGCTTAATTGTGCCGCAAGGAGATGTGGCAATGAAAATATGTTATGAGCAACTTTATTGGCATGAAGGGGAGTTTATGGTTTTAGATCATAGCTATCCCCATTGTCCACATAATTATACTGAATACGATAGAACTGTATTGGTTGTTGATTTTTTTAAAACAGATCAGCCAAGAGAAGCAGTAATGAGATTTGAGCAAGAACAAGTAACGGAAAGAATGCAAGATAATCCTTATAGTTTGGGTGTGTTCGGTAAAAGTGATAAAGCCAACATCGAAGATTTTATCAAGTATGGTTTAGCGCATCAATTGGAATGGGATAAGGCTTTATAGGGAATGGGGCTAATCAATTAAAAATTAAAAATTAAAAATTAAAGATTCTGTTCCCCGTTCCCTGTTCCCTAATGACTAATAATGCCCAAGGAAAAAAGGATACAAGTCACTAAATTTATTTATGAAGAAGAAAAAAGTTAAACAGCATTAATTCAAGCCCCTAGATTTATCTGTGGGGTATTTAATTCTAAATTTTAAATTTTGAATTTTGAATTCGGAGCGAAGCGACGTGACTAATGACTAATTACAAAAAATTAATAGCTAAACAACTCCATCAAGATTTTAAATCTGCTGTAGAAATTGTAGAAGTACCTCTGACTGCACCAGCAAATCACGAAATTTTAATTCGGAATAAATTTGCGGGAATTAATGCGGGGTTTGATACTTTACTCTGTCGGGGTGAAGTGAGTTATATAAAATTAACTCCGCCTTTTGATTTGGGTGTGGAAGCGGTGGGGGAAGTGGTAGCTGTAGGTGCAGATGTTTCTGGTTTTCGGGTGGGTGATGCTGTTATCACGACTTGGCGCGGTGGTGGTTATCGAGAATATCAGGTGATAGATGCTAGCTTGGCGGTGAAAGTGCGGGAAGCAACGCCAGAAATTCTCAACCTTGTACCAACGGGTGTTTCAGCTTTGGTGGCTTTAGAACAAGTGGGGGAAATGCAAAGTAATGAAACGGTTTTAGTAACGGCTGCGGCTGGTGGTACTGGCCATATTGCGGTACAGTTGGCGAAGTTGGCGGGAAATCATGTAATTGGGACTTGTAGTTCTGAGGCGAAAGAAAAATTATTACAGGAATTAGGCTGCGATCGCATCATTAATTATCATAGAGAAAATCTCCAACAAGTCCTCAAGCAAGAGTACCCCAATGGGATTAACTTAATTTTTGAGTGTGTGGGTAAACAGGTGTTTGATACCTGCGTTGACAACTTAGCCATTCGGGGACGTTTAGTAAGTATCGGCTATATTTCGGAATATGGGAAAAGTATCGAACAGGTAACGCAAGCGCGTATTTATCATCAACTTTTTTGGAAAGCTGCTTCTGTGCGCGGTTTTCTTATGCCCCATTATCAAGAATATATCCCAGAAGCGCGCGATCGCCTCTTAAATTTGTTCTATGCAGGTAAATTGCAAGTATCTGTTGACTCTACCCCATTTCTTGGTTTAGAGTCTATTCCCACGGCGGTAGCATACCTGCTCAGTGGTCAAAATTGTGGCAAAGTAGTTGTCAGGTTTTAGAATCTAGGAAAAACATGGTGCAGAATAGAGAAAATACTTTAAAAGTTGCTCACCAAGCATTTGAACATTTTACCCACGGTTTAGCAACGGGTGAATGGCAAGCATTTCTAGAAATGCTAACAGACGATTTTACATTTTGGTTTCCCATCGGTAAATTCCAAGGTTTAAATCAAGGAAAAGCAAAAGCCAAGGAATTTCTTGATTATGTTTCAACTTCCTTTCCGTCTGGCATCAAATTAGTGTCTTTAGATTGCATTACTAGCAATGAGACAACGGTAGTCTTTGAATTTCGCGATGAAGGAACTTTATTTAGACAGCCTTACAAAAATCGTGTAGCAGTATCCTTTGATGTGCGAGAAGACAAAATTTGCAGTTACCGAGAACACTTTGGTAGTGATGGCAAATCGTCATTAGTAAATACCAACTAAATAAAGTTTGATAATTACTAATTTCTCAGTCTCAGCCAGATATTGTCTAGAGGATATTTTCTCTACCCATAATCTAATTATTTTGAGCTTTTAATCCTTGAATTTCTTTACATTTAGCTTCCGCCGCCTGATAAGCAGCTAAATATTCTTTACCTCCCAACATCACATCACCATAATATTCATATGGTGCATCACCATAAATAGGTAATGGGTCATCTTCTGGATAATCTTCCTTTGATTCTTCTATAATTTCCTTGAGTTGCTTCACACTGAGAGTATGAGCAGCAAAATACCACATTTCTTGTACATGATTATGCAAATGCGGTAAGTTAGGGTCAACAATTGTCTCTGCTATTTCAATCCAACCATGTTCTAGAGGTTTAGTTGGCTTCCCCTGACAGACTAAAAATCCTTGAACATATTTAGCACCCTGTGTAGCCAACGCAGCTTTATACGCATTATCAAAGGGTTTTCTAGCCTTACTTTTGATGCTTTCAGCAGTTTTTTTTGATAGTTCTACATCCAATATTTTGTTCATTTATAGATGGGAGAGAAATCAGTTACCCCCATATAATATCATTTTTACATGAGGTGAGATTAGCTGTAGCAAACTCCGCATCTATCTTTCCCTTTCACTACAATGAGCCATAAACAATTGAAAGTTTAATCCAAATTAGTAATTACGTCTCTATAATTCCTATTTAATTTCTACACTAAACAACTAGAGATTTAAGTTTTGATATATTTCTGTCTAGATTCATATTAGGTTACGCCATGCTTAACCCTACCTAATATAATGAAATATTTGAGCCTTGATACGCCACTACGTCACAGTTGAAAAATAATCCAAATTCTATATAGGACTCATATTTGATTCCTGAAAAAACTCCGTACACTTTTGTTCCCTGTTCCCTGTTCCCTGTTCCCTTCCTACGCAAATGATTTCAGGAATCAAAGCGGATTCCTATATTTGATTAATTATTTCACAAATAGATTCAAAAATCTGATATCTAAATATTAGTAAGTTTTTTTTGCGTGCTATCAGGTAATCAGAGCAAGCATACATATTTTTTTTAGTCTGAAAGAGAGATTCAAATCAAAGCTGACTGTCAAAACAATTGAAGAATCGGGCAATAGAGCATTAATTACTGTGTTTTGTCAAGCCACTTAAGTAACAATTTAAAATACTACTATTGGCTTAGTTAATCTCTAACTAATGACGGATTTTTTCACTTAAAATCTCTTTATAATGTCACAGTATTTTTCCAGATAAATAACCTTAATAATACTTAACAGATATGTATTGTTTTTTATCTTTAGAGGTAAACATCTCTCTTAGTTATGACGAGGAAAAATAAAAAAATCTCTTAAAGTTGTTCAGTAATATTACTGCGTCATACGTCATATCCCTTTAAAATCAAGACATCTAGAATAAGATTAAATGTATATTTGTTTACAAGTAATACTTAAAATCTGATTTAATAAAATTACTAAAAATTACTGTTATTTTTTGATTTAAAAACCACAACAATGTGAACAAGTCAAATAAATTAAATCACAAATTAAGACTATGAAAGCAGTTCTCGCATTAATCGAACAGAAGAAACAAGAATTCTCAAAGTTACCAATATGTGAATTCTTAAAAGACAAAAGTATTCCTCCAAGACAAAGATTAGCCTTTGCACCTTGTATTACTCCTTTTGTGATGAATATCTGGGAAGTGAATAAATATTTCTTCCGAGAAGAACCAACAGATGATCCAATTCAACAATTAATTAATGTTCATTCCTATGAAGATGACCATCATTTTCTTTGGTACTATGAAGATATGCAAAAATTGGGTTTTAACCAACCAATGACATATCTAGAAGCTTTGAAGTTTATCTGGGGGCCAGAAAATGACAAAGCTAGACGAGTCTGCTATAAACTCTCAGCCTATGCTTATCAAGTAGACCCAGTTTTAAAATTAGCAATCATCGAATGTAATGAAGCTACAGGAAATGTTGTCTTGTCATTGACAGCAGAGGTTGCACGGGAATTGCAACAAATAACAGGAGAAAACTACCGCTATTTTGGTGAATATCATTTAGCAGTAGAAACCGGCCATGCTATGGGTACACCTGATGTAGAAAATCTCATTGAAAATATAGAAATATCTCCAGAGATGGAAGCAAAAGCTTGTCTTTTAGTGGAACAAGTATTTGCAGATTTTACAGAAATGCTAAATGAATGGATGGTTTACATTAAGGCTCACAAGTTAGACCAAGTACCTGTAGGAGTGTAAATCAATGTAATTATATAATAAACAAGTCCTGAAGAAAGAATTTGATTTGTTTATTATATATACTGTTTAATAAAATACCCGATTTCATAAAGAAATCGGGTATTTTATTAATAATAAAGCTCAAGATTGTTGCAGAGGTATATCTATAATAAATTCTGTTCCCTTTCCAGGAGTAGAATTACAGATTAGTTTACCTTTATGTTTTTCTACAACTATTTGATAACTAACAGATAGACCTAAACCAGTACCGCTACCGATTGGTTTAGTGGTAAAAAAGGGATCAAATATTTTTGGTTGTATTGTCTCTGGAATTCCACAACCATTATCACTGATGCTAATTCTGACTATCTGAGATTTTGTCAACTCAGTTCTAATGCAAATTTGAGGCTTAGTTAATAATTCTGCATTTTGAGATTTTGAATTTTCTATAGCGTCAAGGGCGTTAGTCAAGATATTTAAGAATACTTGATTGATTTGGCTAGCATAACAAGTAACTAAAGGTAATATTCCATACTCTTTAATAATTAAAATTTCTGGTGCTGTTTGTTCATGATTTTGTTGATTTTCATTACTATTCTTCTGTATTCTATGTTGTAAAATCAACAATGTATTATCAATACCTTCATGAATATCGACTGGTTTCATTTCTGCTTCATCTAAGCGAGAAAAGTTACGTAAACTTAACACAATGTCTCGGATTCGCAGACTTCCCACCTTCATGGAATTGAGGATTCTGGGTAAATCTTCACCTATAAAATCTAAATCAATTTCTTCACACTTGTCTAAAATAGTAGCTGAGTCTTCAGGATACTCTTGTTTATATATATTAATTAAGTCTAGTAAGTTTTCAATGTACTCTGTTGTATGTAGAAGATTAGCGTGAATGAAATTGATAGGATTATTAATTTCGTGAGCAATTCCAGCTACCATTTGCCCTAATGAGGACATTTTTTCACTTTGAATTAATTGAGATTGGGTCAATTTTAATTGTTGTAAAGCTTCTTGTAAACTCTGATTTTTATTGTGCAGTTCTGTGGTTCTAGCTGCGACTTTTGCTTCTAAGTTGTGATTGTATTCTTCTAAACTTTCTTTAGCTTCTGCTAGATTTTTATATAGCATTGCATTCTCTAAGGAAATTCCTGCTTGAGTAATCAGTAGTTTAATCACTTCCAGGCGATCGCGTGTAAATGCAGATGTAATCAGATTATTTTCTAAATATACAATTCCCAGCAATTTACTTTGATTCACCATCGGAATACAGAGAATGCTTTTAGGTTTCTTGTTAGTAATATAAATATCTGTTGTCAAAGGAGCATGATTAGCAGTATCATCAATAACTAATATTTCTTGAGTGCGTTTGACATAATTAATGATAGTGAGAGGTATATCTTCACTAGATTCTACGGGTATGGAGAGAAATTCTGTGTGAGTAGCGGCAAATGTCGAATTTAGACTAACTGCTGTTACATTCAATGATGAAGTTTTCTCTTCATGTAAAATCAAGACACACTTGGATGCTCCTGCATTTTCCATCACTAACTCAATTAGTTTAGAAAGCAGTTCTTGTAGTTCAATTTCTCCAGAAATAGTCTGATAAGCTTTAATCACAGCCGCTAAATCCAGCATATCAGAAATGCTAGTGCTGTGGGAACTAATGACAGTGTCGTTACTTGTCAAAGTTGACACTTCAGCAGACTTATCTAAGTTGATTTCTGAATAAAAGTGGCTTTTTGGTATTAGTTTATCTTGTTGAATAAAACTAGCTAAAATTTCGGGGTAACGTGCTTGTAAATGTCGCAGTTTCGTTGCAGCACCCCAACGCGAATAAGCATAGTAAGCATCAATCAGATAAGATTGGGCAAACTTTTGCTTACCCCACTGTAAATAAAATTTAGCTGCTAGTTCATTAGCTAATGCTGACTCATGAATATATTCATGTTCCTGTGCTAAGGCTATGGCAAGATCATAGAGTTCTATTGCATCTAAGTGCTGTCCATTAATTCGCTGTAACTCTGCTTCTACTAGATAATATTTATGTAGAAAATTCATAGGAGCATTTTCTGCCCACTGTTGCATTTTTTGTTGATTCGCTGCTACTAGTTTTAAAATTTCTCCCTGTTCTTCTGGATTTTTATCAGGATATATTGCTAAAGCTGATAAAGAGCTATAGAAGTAGAAAATAGTCACGACAAATTTAGCCGGGACAGTATCTAAATATTGTTCGGCGCAGATAGCATTTGCCCAAGCCTGTGTATAATCTTCAAATAAGTAACATAGGAATAATTTTTCTACATGAAAATATAAAATAGCCAGTTGATTACCAGCTTGTTTGATCACAGGTAACATACTTTCTTCATCATAAGCTTCACCCTTGAGCTCACAGGGATACTCAGAACACAATAGATTTAATCCTGTCTGCCAATTAGTTGCGTGCAATTGTAGAGGAATTTCTTGATTTAACTGTGTAATTTTTAGATGATAGCTCCGCATTTGTTTTTCTAGTTCTACAAGATTTTTACCTAGAAATAAAGAATGCTCAGAGTGCATATATAGAGCGTAGGCGGCTTGCTCTAAATCGCCTGTCTCTAAACCTATTGAATAGGCATTGATGAAAGAATTTAAGGTTTCTTGGAGATGCTCTTGCCAATGTATCGTGAAGTTATTGACGACAAAAATCCCCATACACATCAATTCTCTAGGGTTAAATTTAGCTAATAAATTTAGTCCTAGCTGACCTAGTTGATAACAGGAGTTAAAGTCACCTAATAAATTCCAGCGAATGACTGCATAAACTACATAAGCTATAGATGATATACCACAATTACCATAGCTAAAAGATAAATTGACTTGTTTGAGAGCTATCAGAGAAAACATCAGAGGATTACTAGCATAAGCAATTGGTAAAAGCCTACCGAATATTCTCATAATTGCTAGTTTATCTGGCTCTATTAATTGGGGTAGTGCAATCAAATCCTCAATTTTTTTATTTTCAAAAGCTAACTGTAATTTTTGTAGTTCTAAGGCAATATCTTGCTTTTGTGGCTGTTCTGGGAAAGGTATTCCTAATAAATTCAAGACTTTAATGCCTGTGTTAATAGCGTCAAAACTACGGCCTTGTGCTTTATAAGCTTCTATTTTAATTTCATTCACTTTGAGTTTATCGACTAGAGTTTTAGCTTTCACCAAAACTGTTTCTATGAGCTTTTCCATTTGCTCAAAATTGCCACTTAAATATTTAGCTTCTGCGGTGGTTTCATGTAAGGCTAAAGCAAGTTCATATTGAGTATCCCAGCAGTCCGACTGTAAAAGTTCCAGGCCAGTGGTGAGATATTTCAGTGCGGCTGAGTAGGCTGTTGATGCTAAAGCTTTACGTCCAGCCGTTAAATTCATAGTGGCTAATTTATGACGATGTTCTAAATTAGTAATTAACTCTACTGCAATATTAAATTGGTTCACTAATGCAAAAATGTTTTCTTCTGTTGCTGACATTGCACTATTCCTGAGCAGGATTAGACCAATTTCTAAATGTATATTTTTGCGTTCGACTTCAGAAATGAGAGAGTAAGTAGCTTGCTGTATGCGGTCGTGGACGAATTTATATTGAGTTGGCTGATAGTTATGATGTTCCTGGTCACTGGGTGTAACTTCAGCAATATCTAGATTATGAAGATTTTCATTCAGCAGGAAATTATAGCAACTGCCTTGAGCTATAATCAAGCCTTCCATTAATGCTTCCCACAAATTAGATGCTGTTTCTGATATAGATTTATTGTAGGCGATCGCTAAAGTTTCTAAATCAAATTCATTGCCAATACAAGCAGCAATTTTTAATACTTCTTGAGTCGCTTCTGGTAATTTTTGAATTTGCTCCGCCATGAACTCTACAACATCATCAGTAAGAGTCAATTCTTGAATTTTACTAATTTCATATTCCCAGCAACCTGCACTAGTATTTACAGTGATTAAACCTTGGTCATAAAGAGATTTCAAAAATTTATTAATGAAAAATGGATTACCTTTGGTCTTAGTAAATAAGACTTGAGTTAAAGGAGTAGCCGCTTCTTTACTGCAATGTAGAGTTTCTACAACTAATTGACTTAAATCATCTAGTGTTAAAGGCAGCAAATTGACATTATTGATATTGACATTAGCTTGATTAATTTTTTTGATGGTTAAATATAGAGGATGAGTTGTTGATATTTCATTTTCTCTGTATGCCCCAATCAGTAATAAACCATGCTCAGACTGATTATCTTGTGCTGTCATGACTTTTAAATCATCAGCAGTTTCCTGACTCATTAAGACTTGGATAAAGTTTAAAGATGCTATATCTGCCCATTGCAAATCATCGAGGAAAATTACTAGGGGATGTTCTTTATTACTAAAAACATGAATAAAATTTTGTAATAATATGTTAAAGCGTTTTTGATCGGCAGTACCAGGGAGTTTAGCTACAGGAGGTTGTTTGCCAATGATTTTCTCTAATTCAGGAATCACCTCAGTGATGATATAACCTTGGGTGTCTAACGCGCTTAATATTTTATGTTTCCATGCTTGAATTTGTTCATCGGTTTCTGAGAGGATTTGATTAATTAAATGTCTAAATGCCTGCACTAATGCTGATAAAGGTGTATCACGTTGGAATTGTTCAAACTTACCCTTGATAAAATAACTACGTCTCTCTACTATCGGCTTATGGACTTCATTGACGATGGCAGTTTTACCAATACCAGAAAACCCAGATATCAAGAGTATTTCATGTTTACCACTTGTGACTTTTTCAAAAGTATTGAGTAAAGTTTCTATTTCTTTTTGGCGGCCATAAAGTTTTTCGGGAATAATAAATTGTGTAGAAATATCTCGGCTACCTATTGTAAATGGAGTGATGTGTTGATGTGTTTGCCATTGACTTTGACAGATTTCTAAATCATGCTTTAATCCTTGGCAACTTTGGTAACGGTCTTCAGGATTTTTCGCTATTAGCTTGTTGACAATATCAGATAAAATTACAGGTATGCAGGAGTTAATATGGCTAACTCTAGGTGCTTCTTTAGCAATGTGACAATACACTAATTCCATTGGTTCGTTACTATTAAAAGGTAACAAACCTGTCAATAATTCAAAGAAAGTGATTCCTAAAGAATAAAAGTCAGAACGATAATCAACACCTCGATTCATCCGGCCTGTTTGTTCTGGGGAAATATAAGCTAAAGTACCTTCTAAAACATTCGGATTGATCAGGCTTTGAATTTCTCTCGGTAAAATGCTAGCTAAACTAAAATCGATCAGTTTAACTTCATTGGTTGTAGGATTTATGAGGATATTAGCAGGTTTAATATCTTTGTGAATAATGCGCTCATGATGTAGTCCATCAAGAATAGTAGTAATGGCGATCGCAATATGAAAAAATTCATCTAGAGCAATTGGATTTTTTTGCGGTTTTTGCTGCTTTTTTTGCCATTCTTTCAGGGATATACCCTGAAAGTCTTCCATCACTAAAACATAGCTATTATGATAATTTTCCAGAGATAGGGGTTTGACAATTCCAGGAAGCTGAAGATTTTTGGTTAAGGTATATTGATTGCGAAATTGAGCAATTTCATTAAAGGTAGGATATTCAGAGCGCATCAACTTCAGGATGACTGATTTTTGGTCTTGTTCTCTAATGGCGCGATAAACTAGACTTTTACTACTGACGTAAATTTGCTCAGTGATGCGATAGCCAGCAATTGGATATTCTGTACCAGTTAATATAGACATTAGAGTTAATTTTATAAATTGATTGCTAACATCTATGTTTCCCAATTGATACGCCTCATTATCATAGCGAGAAGATTTACGCGCCTCTATTCATGGAAACCCCATCACCCATCTTTGCAACACTTATATACAGACCTGGAGTGAAACTTAAGTTACTATAGTTTCCTATTGCCGTAGTGCAATTTTGTGTGTGGGGAGTAGTAAAAACGCATATGACAACGGTTATCAGGTCGCAAACCTTAGAAAATCTGGTTACAATTGCTGAACAATTCGCACTTCCAGGTAAAGTCACCAATGTTCAAGCATTTGGCAGTGGTAATATTAATGACACATTTCTAGTCACTGTTGATGCTCAAGAACCGCATTTTATTCTGCAACGAATTAATACACAGGTGTTTCGTCAACCCCAACTGATTATGCAGAATATGCGTACCTTCACTGAGCATATTTACCAAAGTTTACAGCGTCAGCCTTTAAACCGTCGTTGGGAAATACCGCGTGTATTATCAACTCAGGAAGCTCAAGACTATTGTATTGATACGACGGGTAATTTTTGGCGTGCAATCAGCTTTATCGGAAATTCCCAATCTTTCGACACGATGCAGAGTCTAGAACAGGCGCAGGAAATTGGCTACGCCTTGGGGATGTTCCATAACCTAATTAGCGACTTAGCACCGGAAAAATTAGCAGATACCCTCGTAGGATTTCATATTACGCCACTTTATTTGCAACATTATCAAGAAGTTTTAGCGGGAATAACACCAAAATCATCTCCTGAAGTGAATTACTGCTTGCAATTTGTGAGCGATCGCACTACCTTTGCTCATATCCTAGAAAATGCCAAAGTTGAAGGTAAGTTACCTTTACGCTTAATGCACGGCGATCCCAAAATTAACAATGTCATGTTTGATACTGCGACTCAGAAAGCAGTGAGTGTCATAGATTTAGACACAGTGAAGCCAGGATTGGTACATTACGACATTGGAGATTGTTTGCGTTCTGGGTGTAATCCGGCTGGAGAGGAAACAGCCGATTGGGATAGTATCTATTTTGATACGGATTTATGTCGGGGAATATTACAGGGTTATCTCGCAGTCGCCAAAGCCTTTTTAACTGAGAACGATTACACCTATATGTACGATGGAATTCGCCTCATCGCCTTTGAGTTAGGACTGCGGTTTTTTGCTGACTATTTAGCAGGGAATGTCTATTTTAAAGTCAAGCATCCAGAGCATAACTTAGCAAGAGCGATCGTGCAGTTTAAGTTGACTGAAAGTATAGAATCTCAAGAACATCAGATTCGCCAAATCATTCAAGATATGAAATGAAATGTAGGTTTAGGGGAGTGCTGAGTAATGAGTAATGAGTAATGAGTGCTGTTAACAGTAGCCCGGCGTTTAGCCAGTGCTGAGTAAAAACTAATGACTAATGACTAATGACTAATGACTAATGACTAAACAAACATTTTCTTTACAACCTTTCCCATCGGCTGAACCTTCACCTGATTTAAAGATTACAGGGAATATTAGCCGGGAAAATAATCAACTGGCGATTACATACCAATTAACGGGTGATTTAAAACAAGTCGTTATTCCTCCACTCGTAGATATACCAACTCGCAAAAATGAACTTTGGGAGAATACCTGTTTTGAATTCTTCTTAGGTGTGCGGAATTCTCCCCGTTATTGGGAATTTAATCTTTCTCCGGCTGGAGATTGGAACATATATAGATTTGATGGTTATCGTCAAGGAATGCAAGAGGAAACAGCTTTTAATCAGCTTCCTTTTAGTGTGCAATCTCATCCAGATAGTTTGATAATTTCATTGAATTCTGATTTAAATCAAATTATTTCATCTGCACAATCTTTAGAAGTTGCAATTACTACTGTTATAAAACAACCAGATAATCATATAACATACTGGGCTGTAGTTCACAAAGGTGCTGAGGCTGATTTTCATCTGAGAGATAGTTTCATAATTATGATATAAATAAACTTTTGACTCTGTTCCCTATTTTTATATGCAGCCTCAAATTGAAACTCGATTTTTACGCCAAATGGCTTCAGGCGATCGCCTATTTTTACAAATATATAAATTCATCGGTTCACAAGCCGGTAAAAAGGTTTATATCCAATCTAATCTCCACGGTGCAGAAATATCTGGAAATGCAGTCATACATCAATTAATTGAATTTCTCTTATCAGTAAATGAGCATGATTTAATAGGCGAAGTTTGGCTAGTTCCTGTTTGTAACCCGATGGGAACTAATGAACGCGCACAACATTTTTCACCAGGCCGCCATTGTGCTTATGAATATAAAGATTGGAATCGCATATTTTGGGATTATGAGAAACATAACAATGATTTACTCACCTTTGCTAAGTCTCAAATTTATGAAGAGTTAGCAACGATTCGGCAAAATTATTTAAATGTAATCAAAAAATACTTCTCCCAAAATTTAGAGGCGATCAATTCTCCTTATAGTGTCCCCTATACCGAGCTATTTCGTTATCAACTCCAGTCTCTAAGTCTAGATGCTGACTATTTAATTGATTTACATAGTTCTACTAATCAAGGCTTAGACTATGTTTATTATTTCCGCGATCGCGAGTCAAGTGCTAAATATTTTTTACTAGATTTGGGAATTCTCTTAGATAAATATGATGGGGATGCTTTTGATGAAGCTTTTATCAAACCTTGGCTAGCTTTGGAAGATTGTTTGCGACAATTGGGTAGGGAAATTAAATTTGATGTCGAAGCGTGGACTTTAGAATTAGGTGCTGGTATGCAGATTAATCCTGATTCTGTAAAAAAAGGTGTTGAGGGTATCAAGAATTACTTAATTCAAAAAAATGTATTGCAAAACTTATCATGCACTTCATCTCAGGAAATGTATTTTGCTAAAAGTAGCTATCGTCAAAAATATCATGCGATCGCAGGTGGAATGATCCAAGCTAGAGTCCCTTTAGGTACAAAAATTAAAGCAGGAGAAAGGCTATATCAAATCCTTAGCTTTAATAAGGAAAGTCAACTACCATCGGTGATTGATGTCTGTGCGGCTGAAGATGGATTAGTTTATGATATTTCCACCAATCAAGCCGTAAATCAGGGCGAATTTGTCATGGGAATAATTAATTAGTTGATATTTGTTAACAATCACTAGAGTCGAAATTATAAATATTTTAAAGATAAATACAGATTTAAGATATTTTGTAAATCTCTGTAATTCTTATCCTCAAAATCACAAGATTGCATTAAAAGCAATCTCCTTTAAGAACGATGATTTTTATTGATTGTCTGTTCATATCTGATTTTCAAGAAATCAAAGCAAAATATATTTAGTAGTAGATTAAACTAAGATTAAAGACTAGTTCCCCGCACTTCTTAGGGTGAATTGATGTTTTTCGAGTGTGTTCGTCAAGACTTATACCTATTAAATCTCAACCATAAAATATAACGGTGGAACTGACAGTGACTAGTATTGATAATCACATCCTATCTTTATCAGAAGCAGTATCGATTCCTCAAGCTCCTCCTGAGTTTAAATCAGGTTTTATCGGCATTATCGGCCGTCCTAACGTCGGTAAATCTACGCTGCTGAATCAATTAGTGGGACAAAAAATTGCTATTACTTCACCCGTAGCACAAACAACACGCAACCGTTTGAGGGGAATTGTCACCACCTCAGATGCACAAATGATTTTTGTAGATACACCAGGAATTCACAAACCACATCATCAATTAGGTGAGGTACTGGTACAAAATGCTAAAATAGCGATTGATTCGGTGGATTTAGTCCTATTTGTGGTGGATGGAACAGTAGCTTGTGGTGCAGGCGATCGCTTCATTGCTGACTTACTAGTTAACAGTCCCACACCTGTAATTTTAGGTGTCAATAAAATTGACGAACAACCAGAAAACCCCCAAAGCCTCGATGAAAGTTATCAACAGTTAGCAGCTACCCATCAATGGCCGATAGTCAAGTTTTCCGCCATCACTGGTGCAGAACTACCCCAACTGCAAACAACATTAATTGAACATTTAGATTATGGCCCTTTATACTATCCACCCGACCTAGTAACCGACCAACCAGAAAGATTTATTATGGGCGAATTAATTCGCGAACAGATTTTACTGTTGACGCGGGAAGAAGTTCCTCATTCTGTAGCGATCGCCATTGATAAAGTAGAAGAAACACCAAACATTACCCGTGTAATGGCGACTATCCACGTTGAACGCGACTCTCAAAAAGGGATTCTCATCGGTAAAGGCGGATCAATGTTAAAAGCCATAGGTAGTTCAGCAAGAGAACAAATTCAAAAATTGATTTCTGGTAAAGTCTATCTAGAATTATTCGTCAAAGTTCAACCCAAATGGCGACATTCACGCGTCAGGTTAGCCGAGTTAGGTTATAGGGTTGAGGAATAGTCATTAGTCATTAGTCAATAGTCATTAGTCATTAGTTTCTTCTCCTGCTACCTTGTCCTCCTTGTCTCCCTTGTCCTCCTTCCAGTCTCCATTCCCCCTTCACCATTCTCCATTCCCAACTATGTCTTTGAACACTGGCTATACCTTAAATTTACCCAGAGATGCTTCACCTTTGCGGGTGTTGATTGTAGAAGATGATCCGATGATGCAATTGGGGTTAGAACAATCATTAATGGTTCATCCCCAGTTGAATATTGTGGGACAAGCAGAGGATGGTTATTTGGGTGTACAAGCAGCACTGACACTGAAACCAGATTTAGTGGTGATGGATATTGGTTTACCGCGATTAGATGGAATTGCAGCTACACAACAAATTAAAGCTGCACTCCCCCAAACTCATGTAGTGATGTTGACATCCCACCAAACGGAAACAGAAATTATTGCCGCACTATCTAGCGGTGCAGACGCTTATTGTATCAAAGGGGCGACTGTAGAGCGATTATTAAATGCGATCGCGGCGGCTGTTGATGGTGCGACTTACTTAGATCCGCAAATTGCACGGCGAGTAGTTGATCACCTCAAACCACCCACACCCACAGGTAACACTGCTAATTTATCAGGAAGGGAATTAGAAGTGTTAAAACTGATGGTAGAAGGTTTAAGTAACCCAGAGATAGCCGAAAAACTCTATCTCAGTCCCAACACCGTCAAAACCCACGTCCGAGGGATTATGAATAAACTAGCAGTAGATGACCGTGTGCAAGCTGCGGTTGTCGCCTTGCGTTCTGGTTTAGTGTGATTAATTAACAGGAGTGTATCAATTACAGGTTTTGTTCTCCTCACACAATTTCCCATATCTCATGAATCGCTTTTATCTCTTCATCTGCAATTTTGGAATTGCGGTTACATTTGTTTGTCTATTGTGGATTTTACCTGCACACTCATTATCTAGAGTTCAAGAACCGAACACCGCAGATGTATTTCTCAAGTCAGCGATAGATCAACTGCAACATGGGAATTATCAACAAGCTATTCCCGATTTGACGGCGGCTATACGGTTGAGAAAGAATTTTGCGCCGGCTTATAGCGATCGCTGTCTAGCCTATCTACAATTAGCAGACTATCAAAATGCGATCGCTGATTGCAATCAGGCTCTACATCTCACCCCTAAAAACGTAGAAGCATATCTCAATCGGGGATTAGCATACTACAGACTAGGAAAATATCAACAGGCGATCAGAGACTATCATCACGCCATCACTCTTAAACCCCATGACTTTAGA
Source organism: Aliinostoc sp. HNIBRCY26 (assembly GCF_050235535.1). Taxonomy (GTDB): domain Bacteria; phylum Cyanobacteriota; class Cyanobacteriia; order Cyanobacteriales; family Nostocaceae; genus Trichormus. The sequence continues at coordinate 5,888,819 of NZ_CP189852.1, read as the reverse complement.
GCCTATTACAATCGAGGTCTAGCTTACGCCATGTTAGGAAATCATCAACAAGCTATCTCAGATTATGATACGGCACTGAAGAATATTTCTCCTACAGCTAACTTATATCCAGCCGATATCTATAATGACCGAGGATTGGCTTGGTTTGAATTATCAGATTTATCCGCAGCCATTGAAGATTTTTCCCAAGCCATTGTTCTCAACCCCAATAATCATCGAGGTTACTACAATCGCGGTTGTGTTTGTGGCAGAGGCGGTGATTTTTCCGGTGCTATCAGAGATTTTACCGCCGCCATCCAGCTCAATCCTGAAAATGCCCAAGCCTACCTTAATCGGGGTATAGCTTACCATCAAATAGGTCATGAACAAGCAGCGATCGCAGATTTGCGACAAGCAGTCAAATACTTTAACCAACAAGGAGAAACCACAAACTTACAAAACACCATCGGGTTACTAAAAAATTTACAGCAACAAATCTCATTGCGCTCAGAAATCGCTATGAACGTAACTTTCACACCAAATCTAAATGTAACAAGGTAAACAATTAAAGGTTTGTAGTGAAAAATTTAGTTCTCTCTACAAGACGCTGCGCCAACAGCAAAGGACTAAAGTCCTTACTACGAACTAAATCCTAGTGTTTTTACAAAGCTTGCGCCTACAAAATACCCTTCGGGAAGCAAGCTACAAAATTAAAGATTCTGTTTCCTCATGACTAATGACTAATGACTATTGACTATTGACCATTTACCGATTCAGAAGACTGATTTAATCGTGATAGATGATTCCGTCGCCAACGGTGTAAACCATAAAAACCAGCCGCCACAATCAACATATAAGGACTGTAAACTATTAACCAAATCCCCAATTTTAATAACCCAACCGTAAAGTTACTTAAAGATTGAGTAGAATTATTCCAAGTTTCATATACTTGTGAACCCACCGCACGTTGTGGGCTACTGCTAGAGATAGTAGCTTCTAAGTTTAAAGTAATAGTAGAATAGGCGACTTGATTCTGTAAGCTTTTTAACTGAGCATCAATTTGTTCAATAGTTTGTCGGACATTACTGAGTTCTTTTGCAACAGTCAGTACATCCCTCACAGAACCAGCCCGATCCATAATTTTTTGCAAATTGGCTTCCGTTTTACGAAGATTATTTAATCTGGCTTGAAAATCAACTAACTGACTACCTACATCTTCTGCTGTAATGTTACGGTTTTCAACTGTGCCTAATTTCCCTAACTCTTCTATGGTCGGTTCTAAAAGATTTTGGGGAATTCGTAGTTGTATAGATGCAGTATGACGGGAATTACTGCTTGTCGGTTGATCTTCGTTTAAACTAATCAGATCCCCTTGTTGTTTACTAATAATTTTGGTCACAGCAGCAATACTTTTATCTACGGAATCCACAACTAAGGTCATAGCTGCTTTTTTGATCAATTGAGGACGGTTACGGGGTACTGATGGGGCTTCTGGATTTGCAGCAACATTCCCAGTAGCATCAGCCGAGATTGCAGCTTGCTTTTCTGACGCACTTGGCGGTAAGGATTTATTAGCAAAATTGTCAGGCGCAGCTGCACAACTAGAAACAATCATCCCTCCTAATAGCGCACTCATCAATAAAGCTGATTGGCGCGGTAGTTTCTGGGTGATAGATATAGTCATAATTTACCCTCAGATAGATGTAATTAATTTCAGTATCACTGAGGGAAAATTAAAAGCTGGGATTGTTGCAATTTATGTAACCGAAATTTCTATAGAGATAAACTTACTGAAATCAAGACCATATCTTTTACTACATCTTTCCTCCACCCTATTTCTCTAGATCAATTGTCAAAATAAATGAAACTCGCTACTAAATAGTTTTAGCAACGCCATCAACTCAAGCGATAAGCATGGAAAACCAACAACTAGGGAAAACGGGTATCTTTGTCAGTGCGATTGGTTTGGGTGCTATGCCCATGTCAATATACGATCGCCCCCCAGAATCGCAATCTATACAGCTAATTCATCGAGCCTTAGATTTGGGGATAACATTTATTGATACTGCCGATTCCTACTGTCAAGATGAATCAGACAAACACCACAATGAACGACTCATTCACAAAGCACTCAGCAGTTACCAGGGAGATGTTAGCCAAGTAGTTGTCGCTACTAAAGGCGGTTTAATGCGTCCGAATCAAAGTTGGGTACGCAATGGTAGCCCCGAACACTTGCGTCAAACTATCCGCGTTAGTTTTGAGGCTTTAGGTGGTAAAAAACCGATTGATTTGTGGCAATATCACTCACCAGACCCAGAATACACAATTGCCGAATCCCTCACCCCAGTTAAAGAAGCCGTCGCCGAAGGCTTGATTCGGTTTGTGGGAGTTTCCAACTTTTCCGTCGCACAAATTAAACAAGCACAAGACGTAGTAGAGATTGTTTCAGTACAGAATCAATATAGTCCGTGGGAACGCCAGCCAGAAACTGACGGAGTGTTAGAGTATTGCGAACAAGCAGGATTAACCTTTTTACCTTGGAGTCCCTTCGGTGGTCGTCGTCGCCATCAAAACTTAGAAGAGATTCCCGCGATCGCCCACCTAGCTCAAGCCAAAGGCGTATCTGTATACTGTATCGTATTAGCCTGGTTACGTTCTAAATCTCCTTGCATCATACCCATCCCCGGCGCAAGCAAAATTTCTAGCATCGAAGATTCAATAAACGCCGTCAACGTAAAACTATCGGAAGCAGAAGTCCAAAAAATAGATCAGCAGACAAAATAGTCAACACAATTCGCAATTCGCAATTCGCAATTCGCAATTAATGCCCACGGATAAATCCGGGGGCTTGAACCAAGCAAAGTTTAAAATTTATTCCATAAATGAATTTAGGGGCTTGTACCATCAAGGAATAATTGGTCAATAGTCAGATCTAATTACTCAGCACCAGCTAAACGCCGCGCTACCGCTAACAGCACTCAAATCAATTCAAAATTCAAAATTAAAGAATTGATTACCAAACACTCAGCACTCATTACTCATTACTCATTACTCATTACTTCTACCTTGTCTCCCCAGTCCCCAATCCCTTGATCCGTAGTGACACAATTTAAGGTACAATCAAAAACCTGCCAATCAATGACAAAGCTTGCTGACAGGAGATATTTTGTATGGCCCGGATGTACTATGACGCAGATGCCAATTTAGACCTTTTGGCTGGAAAAACCATCGCTATTATCGGTTATGGTTCTCAAGGTCATGCCCACGCCCTGAATTTGAAATATAGTGGCTTAAATGTAATTGTGGGACTATATCCGGGTAGTAAGTCAGCCGAAAAAGCCCAAGCTGCTGGTTTAACGGTCAAAAGTGTGGCAGATGCGGCTAGTGCTGCCGACTTTATTATGATTTTGCTACCTGATGAGGTACAAAAAACAGTTTACAAAAACGAAATTGAACCAAATCTGAAAGAAGGTGATGTATTAGCCTTCGCCCACGGTTTTAATATTCACTTTGCACAAGTCGTACCCCCTGCGTATGTAGACGTTGTGATGGTTGCACCTAAAGGCCCTGGTCATTTAGTCAGACGCACTTATGAACAAGGACAAGGTGTACCCGCATTATTTGCTGTGTATCAAGATGCTACCGGTAAGGCACGCGATCGCGCAATGGCATACGCTAAAGGTATCGGTGGAACTCGCGCCGGTATTCTCGAAACCACTTTCCGGGAAGAAACTGAAACTGATTTGTTCGGCGAACAAGCAGTATTATGCGGTGGTTTAAGCGCATTAATCAAAGCAGGTTTTGAAACCTTAGTAGAAGCAGGTTATCAACCAGAATTAGCCTATTTTGAATGTCTGCACGAAGTTAAGCTAATTGTAGACTTAGTAGTTGAAGGTGGTTTAGCCACCATGCGCGATAGTATCTCTAACACTGCTGAATACGGCGATTACACCCGTGGGCCTCGCGTTGTCAACGCCCAAACCAAAGCTGAAATGAAGAAGATTCTCAGCGAAATTCAATCTGGTCAGTTTGCACGGGAATTCGTATTAGAAAACCAAGCTGGTAAACCTGGATTTACCGCTATGCGTCGTCAAGAAGCTGAACATCCCATTGAAGAAGTCGGTAAAGATTTACGCGCCATGTTTAGCTGGTTGAAGAAAGTTTAAAAAATTCTTTGAAATCTAGTAATAAGACGCAAAGGTATTCCAAAATGCTTTGCGTCTTTATTTTTTGGTGTTAAATTGTCAGCAAAACGCAACATTTAACGACACTTAAATTTATGTTTAACCCCAAGCTATCCACAACTTTGCGAATATTTACTATCTTATTGCTGAGTAGTCCCCTATATATCCAAAATCAAGTTAAGGCTCAATCACAGCAGGCATTATTACCTTTTTTCGATAGTGTAGATAATCCCGTTTCTGTAGGTTTTCCCAGAGGACAACGAGTAGATATTACACCACCTGCACCAAGATTAAATGCTTTCGACCAAGCTGTACTTAATACCTGTGGTGCTGTTGGGACAAAAGTAAATCGCAATCAATTTAAACAGTTATTATCTGAGCATCCAGAGGTACTGCAAAAACTACAAAAAGTGACAGGTGGTGAACTGTTACCAGGACGTAAAACCAAGACACAATTTATTGAAGACTTAACTAATATTTGGTTCAAACGGCGTGGTTTTGAACACATATTTTGTGGTGAAATATATAATGCCAATGATATTGGTGGGTTACATTTTTACGGTAGATATTTACAACTACAAAATCAAGGTATTGGTGGCAGACTTCCAAACAATCAGCAGCGCGAAGAAGTTGTCCCAGGTGTAATTTATACGATGGGTGTAGTAATTAAACAAGGCAATAAAATTATCAGAGATGTCATCAAAGGTTATAGCTATATCAGCAATGCCGAAGAAATGCTGATAGATACTACACTCGCATTTAAAAAGCAAAAGAATAAAGAGGGAGCTTGCATTTATAATGTGCGTGATCAAGAAACAGGCAAAACTTTTCCTAACGTTTTTGTAAGAAAGGATCAGGCAATTATTACTTTCTACCCTGATGCTACGCCCCAAGGCGCGAAATGCAGACATTAAATCAATTCACAATTCGCAATTCGCAATGGACTAACGTCCCGCTACGCTAACGCAATTCGCAATTACGTGTTGTAACGGGGATTTAAACCCCCTAAATTGTGTTAAAGGGGAACAGGGAACAGGAACTGTCTGTGGTGGGGGATTTAAGTGGCGTATGTAGTATATGTAGCATTGTAGGGTGTGTTAGGCGTAAGCCGTAACGCACCAAAGCCTTTAGAGGAGGTGCGTTACTGGCTACTGGCTTTCTTAATTTTGAATTTTGAATTTTGAATTTTGAATTTTGAATTTTGAATTTTGAATTTTGAATTTTAAATTAGTATTGCGTCGCCAAATTTGGACGGTTTTGAATCCAAGGGTTAGCGGCTTCTAGTTGTGCTGCAAGACTAATGAGTGTAGCTTCCGCCGCAGGTTTGCCGAGAAGTTGCACACTCATGGGTAAACCATTACTATCAAAACCCACAGGAATAGCGATCGCAGGTTGTCCGGTTGCATTGGCTGGTGGACAAGGTGCAATCCAATTCACAATTTGTTGAAATGTATCTTCAGGACTTAAAGCCGCCCACTCTCCTACACGGATGGGAGAATGTAAATAAACAGGCAATACCAACACATCTATATTGTCAAACAGTGGCACAATTTGGCGTGCTACTATCTGCATACTATAAATAGCTTGAATATATTCACCAACCGAACCAGTCTGCGCTAATAGCCAACGGTTGAGAGGCTGCAATATTTCTGCTGGTAATCCAGAAGCCGTAATTCCCGATTGCCAAACAATTTGAAATGGTTCCACTAAAGCACTCAGATCCAAAGACATTTCTGTCACTTGATGGCCGAGTTGTTCTAATAATTTGACTGTCTGTAATACAGCCTGTTTACAGGTAGCATCAGCCTCACCCAAGGGAGCAATACCAGTAGTAAAAGCAACACGTAAATTTTTTGGTTGAGTTGTAGCCGCAGTCAAAAACGATGGTTCTGGATCTGGTAGCCAGTAGGGATCACCTGTAACGTAACCAGACATAGTATCTAACATCGCTGCCGCATCTGCCACAGTCCGAGCGATAGGGCCATTAACAGCAATTCCCGCTAAACGTTCACCTACAGGTGCTTTACTGACTCTACCCCGTGCCGGTTTAATTCCCACTAAACCACAACAAGCCGCAGGCCCCCGAATAGAACCGCCACCATCTGAACCTTGAGCGATCGCACATAATCCTGCGGCCACTGCTGCTGCTGCACCACCACTAGAACCACCAGCAGTGTATTCTAAATTCCAGGGATTTCTAGCTGGCGGAAAACCAGTAGGTTCAGTGTAAGGAAATGAACCTAATTCTGAGGTAGCGGTTTTGCCCAAAATAACAAATCCAGCTTGTTTAATACGACTCACAACCCCATCATCAAATTCGGGAATGTTATTCAATAGTGCTGGACTACCGTAGGTACAAGGTACACCAGCCACCGGATTGAGGTCTTTAATCGAAATCGGTACACCAAAAAACGGCGGAAGTTCCGATGTTTGTGTGATTAGTTCCGTCTTCGCAGTAGCATCAGCGATCGCTAAATCCGCCGTCACCGTAAAATAACTACCCAATTGAGGATTCAACTGCTGAATGCGATTTAAATAGATTTCCACCAACTCCAACGGCGATAACTCCCGCCGCCGGATTAATTTTGCTAACTCTAGTGCTGGAGTAAAAGCTAAATCAGTTTCATTCATAGGATTGGGGATTGGGGATTGGGGACTGGGGACTGGGGACTGGGGATTGGGGAGACAAGGTAGAAGTAATGAGTAATGAGTAATGAGTGCTGACTAATGACTATTGACTAATGACTATTGACTAATGACTATTGACTAATGACTATTGACTAATGACTATTGACTAATGACTATTGACTAATGACTATTGACTAATGACTATTGACCATTGACCAAACAGCGTTGTTACTTTAGCAAAATTTTCGGGAACTATAAATCTATCGTTTTTGCGATTTAACAATTCATCGCTTTTACCTACTGATCAAAACAGTCGGTAAAGTTACTCATTCAACAGAAAGTCTAGGGATTATCAGTGTGAGTTGGAAATTGCTTCTTGTTAAGAAATTTTGCAAATCCTCAACGGATGTTTATGACTGATATAGAAGTGCTAATTAATGAACTGCCAAAAATTATTTATAAACTCAGACTAACTATTGGTAGTTCCCAGGACATTATGCAACAGGTGATCCTGATTAATAATGCCCAAGAAGAACTCCGCACTATTAGACAGGCGATCGCCCAAGAATTACGTCGTGCGAATAATCAGATAAGTAATATCAGTACCCTACCCCGTACTGCTAAATCTTTGACGATTCCCACTATTTTACAAGTTAATCCTGCCATCACCGGCAACATAGAATCCATTACAGAAAAGTTTGGCAATCCTCATACAGAGATATCTGTAACTACTCTACAATCAAAAATTAATTGCTGGTTAGAATGGGGTGACTTATTGCAGGCGATCGCCTCTGATATTTTAAGCGATGCTAACCTCGTTAATCAAACTAATCTCTATCTGAATTATGCTAGTTTGTCAACTCAAATTCTGGAACTAGAAAATAGCTTGCATAATAACTTATCTGCCAAACAAACACTAAAATTTGAAGCAGAATTATCACAACTCCAAACCAGACTATCATTAGTTAAAAATACTATTCAAAATAGTCAAGGACTCTTAACTATAATGATTGCTTTATCATCATTCTGTGGTAAAAATGGCTTTGCTATAGAATGGTTAGATGATGCTCATGGATTAATCATATCTACTAATAATAATTTCCGAGAATTAACTGAAATTCTTAATGAATGTGATATTTACACCCATAAAATCGATGATTTTAAAAATACAATTTCTAAAATAAAACATCAGCATAACCAGCCAAGAAGCCATAAAATATCCATCAACAAAAAGGAATTTAACTCCTCATATCAGGCTCTACGAAAACTGTCATTTATTCTTTCAGGGCTAATCGTCTTAGGGATAGGTGGCTGGTTTGCTAAAACTCAGATTATACAAATTCAGCGTATGGCTGTGAATTTGTATCAAGAAAATACTGCTGAAAATACTTTTAAATCAGCTTTAAAACTAGGGACAGAAGCTTCCTTCATTGCTCAAAATCCCCCCCATACACTTCCAGTGTGGCAAAAAGCAGCATCCAAATGGCAAAAGGCAATTGAACTTTTACAAAGCATTCCCGAAGAAACATCAGTATCTGTAAAAGCGCAGGAAAGACTCATTCGTTATCGACGTAATTATATTGCCATCACCAAAAGAGCTAATACAGAAAAGAACGCTGTAGCCAAATTAGCAGCCGCCGAAAAACTCGCCACAGAAGCAAAGTTTTTCATGGAAAATGCACCCAACTCACTAATAGCTTGGCAACAAGCAAAAGATAAATGGCAGCAAGCAATTAAATTATTACAATCGATTCCCAAAAGTAGTTCTGTTTACGAACAAGCTCAAGCCAAACTACCAAATTATCAAACTAATTACGCAGCAATTAATGCCATCATGGAAAATCGCCATCAATCTGTAAATTAAGGGAATTGGGCATAGGGAATTGGGCATTAAAAATAATATTCTCCCTTGTCTCCCTTGTCTCCTAATTTACCAATACTTGAAAAAGTAAAAATGCAAAATAATCTTTTCCTTTATTTTCACTTTTGCCTTTTGCCTTTTGCCTTTTGCCTTTATCACCATCCCCAAAACTATCGAGTAAAAAATAAAAATCCGGTTTGTAATAAACCAACAATAAATCCTAAAATTCCCCCTAAAGTGACAATTGCTTGTAATTCATTTTTGACAATCCCTTCAATTGCATTTTCTAAATCAGCAGGAGATGTAGATTTTACTCGGTCAACAATTACTTGATCTATCGATAAAATCGGAATTATCTGAGTTACTATTTGCTCTAAATCCTTTTCTAAATATCTTTCTAAAATCAGTGCTAACTCTTGAGAGACAACTTCTAAAGAAGTCATAACTACAGGTGAATTACTCAGGCGATTTAAGAGTAATTTAGCAATATTTTCCCAATTTACAGATTCAGTCAGTCCTTGTAGTAAATCGCTTCCACTAGTTTGAATGTACTGACGGACTGTTTCTCGTGTAGTTTTGCGGAGTTGACGAACTGTCCCGATTGGTAGATTTTGCAGCGATAAATTTTGGAGAATTTTTTTGAAGCGATCGCGCATCTGCAAATCTTTAATTAAATCCTGCAATCTCTCATTAGTCGCTTCTTTTTCATCTAAGCAGAAAGTTCTCAAGCGAGTGAGTGTGTTTCGTAAACCAAACAAATTCGCCACTACCCAATAAGTACCACTAGTTTTTTCGCGGAAACTTTCATCGATAGTTTGAATTGTGCGATCGGTTAAAAAATCTATGATTGCTTGTCTTAAGACATCTGGTGGTAAAACTACTTCTAAAAACCAATCAGCTAACCGTGTTGCTTGCTCATCGCTCAGTTGCAACTCTAATAATATTTGGTCAAAAATCTGATTGATTTGTGGTTCTAAAAAGTCTTCTTGTCTAGCTAGTACCCTCAATAGACGCGGTAGTGACTCTCCTAACAAATCGCGCAGAATACTGGCAACAACCTTACTAGTTTTTTGGTTTTTATCAGTTTTAATTTGGTCTATTGCCAGTTGTAACAACCAGAGAATAGCCCCTTGTACTCGCTCAGTTTCTAATAATCGCCGCGCGAGTTTTTGTAGTTCATCGGGTGTTAACAACGACCCCATGATTGTATCAGAAATATTTTTAGCCAAACGCTCCTGATTTGCCGGAATTAAGCCAGGAGTGAATGGAACTCTCTTACCAGCAATATAAATTGCGCGGTAAGGACGAAATAGCATCTTGATGGCTATATCATTTGTGAAATAGCCAATAATTCCACCCAATACAGGGGGCGATACATACAGTAAAACAGAAGACCAATCCACAGTTTTTTGGATTTATAATTAGGGAACGAGAAATAGTCAGTAAAAAGGCGAAAGGTAAAATTCAAAAGAAAAACTCTTTTACCCTTCGGGTTCGCCATTTGCTTTATGCCGGGAAACCCGTCCACCGCAATGGCTCACCTTTTTACTTTTGACTTTTTACTTTCCTCATGTCCCATGACCTATTTAACAACTACCAATACTCCCATCATACCGTTCGCAATGGGGTAGTGTGTGGCTGAGGTAAACCCAACTTCGTAGGCTAACTCTACTTGCTCTCTCCCTTGGGGAAAGCGGTCTAAGCTGGGGCTGATGTAAGCGTATTCTTCCTTCATCCCCATACGCTCGGCCATAGGCACAACTATATGATCTAAATACCATTGTTGAAAGGCGCGAAATTGCTGATTATTGGGGCGATGAAAGTCTAAGATGGCTGCTCTTTTTCCTGGCTTAAGGACACGGTGTAGTTCTTGGAGGCTGCGGCGAATATCTTTGACATTTCTTAAACCATAGCCCATCGTCGCAGCGTCAAATTGATGATCTTCAAAGGGTAAATTCAGGACATCCGCCTCTACCCAGGAAATAGCAAATTGGGGGTAATGAGTTTGGGAGCGTTCTTTAGCGGTTGCAAGCAAGTTGGCGGAAAAGTCCACTCCATAGACTTTACCGTTTGTCCCTGCACGTCTAGCCAAGCTCAAGGCTAAATCACCACTACCACAACATAAATCAAGACAGGTATCCCCAGTCTGAACCGCACTCCATTTAATGGCCATTTCCTTCCAGATGCGATGTTGTCCCAAGCTTAACCAATCATTGAATTGGTCATAGACAGGCGCGATACGGTCAAAAATGGCGCGAATATCGTTAGTCATTAGTCATTAGTCAATGGTCATTAGTTATTTAACTATGGACTATGGACTATTGACTATGGACTCTTAATTTAAATTTTTGCACTCATCACTCAGCACTCAACACTCAGCACTCAACACTCAACACTCAGCACTCAGCACTCAGCACTCAATCACTCAGCACTTTTCATCGCGATCGCTACTAGTTCAGCTGAGAGACGAATCAGATTGAGTTCATCTTCTCTTAGAGAACTTGGTTGATGCCACTGGAGGGATAATACACCTAAAATTTCGCTGCGGTAAGCAATCGGGATGACTAAATGAGCTTGGACACCCGTTTCTTGGTAATGGGTTGCACCTGCTAGTTTGGCTTCTTTGGCAACATTGAGGGCAACTTGCATTTGACCACTGGCGATCGCTTCACTTGTGAGAGGATCTTGGTCTAGCCAGTTCTTGACTGTGCCTTCTGGAGAATAAAACCCTTGGGTGGGTGTGAGTGTTTTGTTGTTCACTAGCTGCAAAATACAGCTATCAGAGGCAAAGCTATCACAAAATGCTGTGGCAACCGGTGTGAGGATGGCTTCTAAATTTTCGGCGGCTTGAGTCACCTGTACTAACACCGTTAACAAGGACATTTGGGCGTTAGCGCGGCGTAGTTCTTCTGTCCTCTGTTTGAGTAGGTCATAGGTTTCGGCGGCGCGTTGTACAACCGCTTTGAGTTCCCCAGGGTCCCAAGGCTTGGTGATATATTTGTACACCTGTCCGGCGTTAATCGCTTCCACCAAATCTTCTATATCCGTGAATCCCGTGAGAATTATCCTCACCGTATCTGGAAATTGTGGTACAGTTTTACTCAAAAACTCTGTACCTTTCATTTCTGGCATCCGTTGGTCAGAGATGATGACAGCTACTTCTCCCTCTACCGCTAAGATTTCCAACGCATTGATACCACTTTCAGCTTTCAGGACTTGAAAATCTCGGCGAAAGGTGCGATATAGCAAATCTAGATTATCTGGTTCGTCATCAACTACTAAGATTTTGAGTTTTTTCGGTCTTTCTAAAGTTGCCATTGTACGATGATTTCTTTGGATGTCGGAAATAGTATCAGCCATAGGACATTACCTGTAAAAATATTTATAGCTGTATATGCTTACCCAGCTTAGTAGATTATTTCTTTTCAGCCTTGCGGAAATCTACCAAGATAGTTCTTGCTAGCTGTGATGTGTTATTTGTAACGCAAAATTTTAACTAACGGTAGGGTGTATATATAGTAGGCGGATAAAGATTACAATAAGATTTGCCAACGCGGTGTCAATAAGCCTCTGTGGTAGTAACTGCACTTTGAGATTATGACTGACTTATCACCCAACAATCCCAATCCTGAAAATGCTGCGGATTCAGCAGCAGAATTGTTACGCAAACTGAGACAAAAACAAGGTAATTGGGTGGAATGGGGATTAGCGATCGCGACTCTACAAAAATCCGGTTACAATCCCCAAGAGATTTTTGAAGCGACAGGATTTGAGCCGATTCAACAAAATCAGGTGGTTGTAGGCGCGCAAGTCTATAGTTCCCTAGAAAAAGCTGGTGCATCGGAAGCGGCGCGATCGCATTATGCAACTCGCGGTAGTGATGTTTTATATGAACTGCGCTTACTCACCCAAGAACAACGCGCGGCGGCGGCGGAACTGACTTTTGAGCATAAACTCAATTTAGAAGAAGCCAGAGAAATCGCCAAAGCCATTAAAGATTTTTCGTGGTTTCGCACCTTACCAGAAGGGTTTTCTGACCATCCAGGAGATGCTGTCGCCTATCAGGCTTGGAAGTTAGCACGACAAAACACAGATTTACAAGAGCGATCGCGTTTAATTGCTAAGGGTTTACGTTTTGCTCACACGCCAACAGCTAGAAAGCAAATTGAACAGTTATTAGTTGATTTTACGGTTGTTTCTCAACGTCCTGCCCCCCTTCCGCCCTTTTATCGCTTTGATTCCGAAGAGGAATTACCCCGCATTGTCCCTGTGGTGGGCGAATTACCTTTAACACCCCAAGATTTCAAAGCCGTCCCCCTAGTAGAAGAAATTGAACCATTCCGCATCGTCAAATTTGCTGGGGAACAAGCTTGGGTAGCCTTACCTGGTTGGCAAGTGTTGTTAGGTGCAGAAGACCCAGTGGTAATTTTAGCAACAAGCGATCGCTTCCCTAACCAACATACCCAACCCGGCCCTGTGTTAGTCGTCATAGACCGTAGCCAACGGGAATGGAATGATTTTAGTTATTTTGTGGTCGATAACGGCGGCGAGTTAGATTTTCAGTGGTTTCAAACAGAACCCGAAATTCCCATTCTGGGTAAAATCATCATCATTGTTCGTCCACGAAAAATTCTAGACGAAGAAGTAACTAAAGATTCTTGGCAAATTGATGAATAAATCAAATTAGATGGTTCACAACCATTTTTATTGTTATTTTTGCCTTTTGCCCTTTTACTTTTGCCCTGTTTGAAGACCAATACGTTTCAGAATTTGCAGAATCGTATACATTTCTTGTTTAGAAGACAACGGCGCAAATACCCGTGATAAGTCGTATTGACTAATATCTTGTTGCTGCAATTTGATAAATAAAACATCATCCCCATTAGTCACCACACCAAATACAGGTTGATGGGGATGAGGATTAGCCATGAGGTAAGCAAGTGCTTGTGGTATTGCAGACCAAACTGAAAGCGTGGTTTTTTTAGACTCTAAAACTACCACCCAAAACTGATTTTGTAACACCAAAACATCAATTCGTCCGCGTAGGACTTCCTCACCATCATTGATGATTAACTCAACTGATGATTCAGCTTTGATTTTAAAAGGAGGATCATAAAATCCGGCTAATGCTAATAAGGGGGAAACTACTAACAACATCACTGTCCCCTCTAACAAATTACCTCCACCACGATGATATATATACCTGCGCCGCAGAACATCCAAAGCATCTTTTTCAGTATTATTAATTTCTGGAAGTTCTGTAAACCACTCTGGGAAAAACTGCTCATCCTCGACTCGCTCCAGAGCAAATCGGGTTTCGACATCAGTTAAGCTGGTAATCACTTCTGTAATTGCGGCTATTCGCATCATGATGACATCCTTTAACTGATTATATTCTCACTCACAATCACTCTTTTTGAGCAGTTTGAAGGTGAGTTAGGGGAAATATAGGAATTCCAGATGAGCTACTCTTGATCAATTCAATAAAAATAATCTAGTGCGTTGACAAAGTATGACACACAATGATGAGATTCTTGACATTGTAGATAAAAATGATTGCGTCATTGGGAAAAAGAAACGCTCAGAAATCTATAGTCAAAGCCTGTGTAATTTTAGAGTTGTGAATGCTTTTGTTATTAATTCAAGAGGACAACTTTGGATACCTCGACGTTCTGCACAAAAAAGCATTTTCCCCCTTTGTCTTGATGTTAGCATGGGTGGTCATGTTGAAAGCGGAGAAACTTACGAAGATGCTCTAAATCGTGAACTCAAAGAAGAATTGAGGATAGATTTAAACAAGGTTAAGATTAAGTTGTTGGGGTATTTAACACCACATGATTATCAGGTGTCTGCTTTTATGAAAGTTTATGAAATTAAATTAGATAGCGACCCAGATTATAGTCAGAATGATTTTATTGCCAGTTTTTGGTTAGACCCTGCTGATTTAATGGAATGGTTGAATAAAGGTGAACCTGCAAAAAGTGATTTGCCTAAACTTGTGCAGCTTTTTTATACAGATGCAAAACCTAAAAGGTTTACTGAGTATCGCTTTCTTAATTTTGAATTTTGAATTGGTATTACCTTTGGATGTAGGATTAAACGTCCGAATTTTAGATTTTGGATTTTAGATTCAATCCAAAATCTAAAATCTACAATCTAAAATTATTTGACCGTTCCGGCAGTCACAATGATGAGATTTTTGGGATTAATCAAATCTTGAATGGCTTTTTGAACATCAGCCATAGTTACAGATTGAATACGTTGGGGAAATTCTCGAATTTCTGCTGGTGGTAGTCCCAAAATTGCATTATCTAAAATGATGCTAGACACATTACTAGGATTAGCTAAATCCACAGGATAACTGTTAGTAATTGAACGTTTCGCCGTGTTTAATTCGGCTTCAGTAATACCCTGTTCACGTAACTGTTTGAGTAATCCTAAAGTGCTAGCGATCGCCCGATTGGCATCTTGGGGTGCAGTCTGCATTTGAATTAAGAAGGGGCCAGGATTCACACCGGCTGCAAAGCCGCTATAAATACCATAGGTCAAACCCAAGCGATCGCGTACTTCTGTACCCAAGCGACTAGATAAGGTATCCCCACCTAAAATCTGATTCAGCACCAAAGCAGCGTAATAACGGGGGTCTTTGCGAGAAATCGCATTATAACCAAGATAGGTGATAGCCTCGGCTTTACCAGGAATCACCTTATTAATGCGGGTGATATTTGGCGGTAATGACACCGTTGGTAATTTGAGGACAGGCGGTTGACCAATGGCTTGCCACTTACCCAAAGATTGACTGAGTAAATCTTTCACCTCTGCTGGGTCAAAATCACCCACTAAAGCCAATGTCGTCGTATCTGGTCGGTAATGGTTGCGGTAAAAACGCAGTACATCATCACGAGTAATATTTTTTAAACTTTCCTCCGTGGGGAAACTGTGAAAGGGGTGATTTTCTGGGTAAATTGCTTGCTGAAATACTTTTCTGCCTAATCCGCTAGGATCATCTAATTGCACTTTTAAGCTGGTTAATGCTCTTTGACGGCTAAGTTCTAGCTGTTCATTGGGAAATGTGGCATTTTGCAGAACATCAGCCAGAGTTTGCATTAATAACGGTAAATTCTCTGCTAATCCTTCCCCACTGATACTAACTCCTTCCCGTGTAGCCCCAAAATTTAAACCAGCACCTCTATCTTCTAGAGTTTGCGCCAAGGTTAAAGCATCTCTAGTCTTTGTGCCATTCATTAAATTACTAGCTGTGATACTGGCTAATCCGGCTTTGGAGTTACCATCAAACTCACTACCTGCGTCAATTTGTCCACTTAAATTAATTGTGGGGAGATTGTGGTCAGGTAATAACAGCACCCGCAACCCATTGGTGAGGGAAAACTGCTGTGGTAGAGATTGTTTACTAATATCTGAAGATGTGGTGATAGCAGGCAGATATTTCGCCAATTCTGCCGGATCTACTGGTTTACCAGGGTTGAAGTTCTCGGCGGTGCGGCCAGAACCAAGATTGGGAGTTCCCCCTTCATCTGCGATTTGAGTTGGTTCAAAATAGCCGATGGTTTTTTTGTTGGGACTGAGATAGGTTTTGGCGACTCTTTGAACATCAGCCTGGGTGACATTAGCGATCGCTGCTAAATACTTTTCGATATAGTGATAATCTCCGGCGATCGTTTGACTATAGCCCAATTGAGTAGCTTGGCTGGTGATGTCTTGATTACCCAGTACAAAGGAAGCTTGTAGTTGGGTCTTAGCACGATTCAATTCTGTTAAGGAAACAGGCTGCTTTTGCAGTTGCGCTAAAGATGTTTGCAATACCTCTGTAATTTTGGTTAACTTTTGTCCTGATGCTGCTGTCGCACTAATTTCATACCATCCTGGTTCAATCAGTTCTACTGCACTAGCACCAACAGAACTAGCCAACCCAGATTCCACCAAAGCTTGATAAAGTCGAGAACTACGTCCCCCCGTCAAAATTGCATCCATCACATCAATTGCTGGAACATCAGGATGCTGAACATCGGGTAGGGGATATACAGCTTGTAATAAAGCTGCACTTCCTGGTTCTTGCAAAATTATCGGTGATTTACTAGCAGTATTGATGAGCTTGTTTGACGGAGAAAAAGGTTTAGGGGAACTGACTTGAGGCTCTTGCGCTCTCTTTGGTAGTTTGCCAAAGGTGTCTCTAACCGTATTCAGAGCATTTTCTGTGACAAAATCGCCGATAATCACCACAGTCGCATTATCTGGACTGTAGTATTTTTGATAGTAATTTCTCACCTGCTCGACTGTAAATTGTTCAACATCGGCTTTTGTACCACCTACAGGTAAACCATAGGCGCGATTGGGAAAAGCATCTCGCATCACTGCCCGATTTAAACGATACTCAGGAGAGTTTTCATACCCCTGTAACTCAGAAATTACTACCCGTTTTTCACTAGTTAATTGCTCTGTATCAATCAAAGCATTTTTCATGCGGTCTGCTTCTAGAGTCAGGAGTGCATCTAGTCTGTTGCGTTCCACTGTCCCGAAGTAAGCCGTTTCATCGTAACTGGTGAAAGCATTGAATTGACTACCCAAAGCATTAAACAATCGACCAAACTGCACGGGACGTTCTTTAGTTCCCTTAAACATCAAATGCTCAAGCTGGTGGGAAATACCGTTTTCTCCCTTGGTTTCATTGCGCGAGCCGACTTTATACCAAACCTGTACACTTACTACAGGTGCAGTATGCACTTCTTTGGTGAGGATAGTTAAACCATTATCTAATACTGTTTTATGCACTCCTTGGGTGAAGGAGACAACAGCTTGGGGTGAAACAACTGCTGTGGGTGTGGCAGCAATAGTAAAATTGTCTGCTACAGGCAAAATACTTAAAATTAGGCTGAGAAGGAAGCCTATGAGCATATATATGCGGGTTTTCATCAGCATTTTACAATTCTTAAGTTATCAAACCGAGAGGTGAAAATGAGGCTTGATAGTGATCCAGTGTAACTAGCGATCGCCTTGATTGTGTTTGCTGATTTGTACCACAGACTAATTAGAGATAATATGACCAATGAAAACAAACCTGTTTTTATCGAAACACAGTTAAATTTATGGGTTTTTTAGACAAAAACTATACAACAGCAACCTCCAACTACAAATTGCTTTCCGAATTTGAGAATGAACATAAAATAAAAGTTTTAATTGAAAATGCAATAAATTTGATTTTTGTGCTTTCTCAGAGTTACCCAGTTGAAGATGGGGCTAATTTTTTTAGCGGCTCAAATTTTGCTATGATGGAAGCTTATCATGAGTTTAAATCATCCTATGAGATAACTAAGTTTGGCTTCTTTAAGCAAGGTTTGATGTCTTTGAGAACCGCCTTAGAATTAGGAATATTATCGACCTACTGGGCTATAGTAGGTGAAGATGATATCACCTTTAAAAATTGGTTACTGGCTAGGGAAAAGACTCCATTTACCAAAGAAATTCAAAATAAACTACTCAGGAATTTAAATATTCAGATTTTTAATGAAAGATATCCTCTTAAAGATTTTTTTGATAAATTAAGTATTTTACATAATTATGTTCACACAAAAGGCGTACCTCATTCTACATTTGGTGATTACCAAAAAATGAGTTTCGAGCAAGAGTCTTCTGAGACTTTATTTGAGAGGTGGTATCAAGCCTTTCAGGAGTGCGTTCAACTGATTCTTATTCTTCATTTATTAAAATTTCCAATTGCTTCTTTGAAATACGACTTTATTAAAAAATTTGGTAGTTATGATAAATCTCCCTTTTGTGGCGGACTCTTTGGAGACTATCAGGAAGACTTGGTAAAATTTCTAGGACAGGAAAAACTAAACTTTATTCAAGAGATAGCACATAATGATCATGAGACAGTGCAGCTAATAGAGTGGCTTGATAGTCATCCTGATCTGCCGAAAGAAGAAATAGATAAGATTGTGTATGAACAACACAAAACCTGGGGAGAACAAGTATCTATTTCCCCAGTTACTATTCAACAACAAACACCCCGTCTACTTCTTCGTAACTTTCAATGCAGCGACACAATCGCATTTGCCAATTATCGGTCTGATCCAGAGGTGGCAAAGTATCAAAGTTGGGATGTACCTTTCTCTGAAGCACAAGCAACAGCATTTATAGAATCATTGCAACAGGTAAATCCTGGTGTCTTAGGTGAATGGTATCAGTTAGCCATTGAACTCAAGTCAACAGGGGAGATGATTGGAGACTGTGCTTTTTGTATCTTAGCTGATGATGAACAACAGGCAGAAATTGGATTTACCTTGGCGCGGAAATACCAAAGTAAAGGCTATGCTACAGAGGCGATAACTTATCTGCTTGACTATCTATTTACCACTTACAAACTGCATCGTATCCGTGCTAATTGCGATGCAGAGAACACCGCATCTATTAAACTACTACAACGAGTTGGAATGAGGTGTGAAGGTCACTTTATTAAGAGTTTGTGGTTCAAAAACAATTGGGTAGACGAGATGTGGTTTGCGATTCTGCGCGATGAATGGTATCAAGCTAAACACCCATATCCAGAACCTTAACTAAAAACGCCCACTTATCTGCGGCTTCCTCAATAATTTTGGTTGTGGGTTTACCTGCACCGTGTCCGGCTTTGGTTTCAATTCTAATCAGTGTTGGTGCGTCACCAGCTTGAACCGCTTGCAAAGCTGCGGCAAACTTGAAACTATGGGCAGGAACCACGCGATCGTCATGATCAGCTGTAGTAATTAAAGTAGCTGGGTAGCTTGTACCTGATTTGAGGTTATGCAGAGGTGAATAGGCGTAAAGTATGGGGAAATCTTCGGGACTATCTGGTGAACCATATTCGGTAGTCCAAGCCCAACCGATGGTAAATTTGTGAAAGCGCAACATATCCAAAACACCAACGGCTGGTAAAGCTGCACCAAATAAATCTGGACGTTGAGTCATGCAAGCACCGACAAGTAAACCGCCATTGCTACCGCCTGCGATCGCTAACTTCCCAGGTTTTGTATAGTTATGATCAATCAGCCACTCAGCCGCAGCAATAAAATCATCAAAAACATTCTGCTTTTTCTCCTTCATCCCGGCTTGATGCCATTCCTCACCATACTCACCGCCACCACGCAAATTTGGCATGGCATAAACACCCCCCATATCCATCCACACCAACATACTCACGTTAAAGTTGGGAGTCAGTGAAATCCGAAAACCACCATAGGCGTAGAGATATGTAGGATTATTTCCATCTAAAGCAATACCTTTTTTGTGAGTGATAAACATCGGTATGCTTGTACCGTCTTTACTCTCGTAAAAAACTTGTTTAGTTTCATAATCTTCAGGATGAAAATCTACGCTTGGCTGCTTAAAGATTTCACTTTTTCCCGTCACCATATCGTAGTGATAAATAGTTCCTGGTGTAGTGAAACTCGTGAAACTATAAAAAGTTTCCGTAGCATCCCGCTTACCACCAAATCCACCTACTGCACCTAGTCCTGGTAATTCTACATCTTTGATCAATGTGCCGTCAGTAGCAAATATTTTGATTTGCGAATGAGCATCTTTCAAATAATCAGCTACGAACTGATTATTTAACATCCTGACTTGCTTTAAAGTTGCTGTCGATTCAGGAATGATTTCTTGCCATAATTTCTGTTCAGGTTTATTAATATCAATAGCAATTAATCTACCTCGTGGCGCATCCAAATTAGTACGAAAATAGAAAATACTCTCATCATTATTAATAAAACTATAATTTGCTTCAAACTGATGAATTAACTCTACTACCTCTGCACTCTCATTCGTTAAATCCTTATAGAAAACTAAATTTCTTGAATCTGTTCCCAACCAAATAGAAATGATTAAATACTGACCATCTTCTGTAACTTCACCATAAAATCCCCACTCTTTTTGATCAGGACGATGATAAATTAATATATCTTCTGATTGTGGTGTTCCTAAACGATGATAGTAAAGCTTATGAAAATAGTTAATATCAGCTAATTTAGTTTGCTCTTGAGGTTCATCATAACGACTATAAAAAAATCCCTGATGATCCTTTGTCCAAGACACACCAGAAAATTTAATCCACTTAATCTGGTCTGGTAAGTCTTCGCCTGTTTCTACATCTCTGACTTGCCATTGTTGCCAATCAGAACCAGAGGTAGATATCCCATAAGCCAATAATTTACCATGATCACTAACATCCCAACCAGAAAGGGCTACTGTACCATCTTCAGATAATTTATTGGGGTCTAGTAACACTTTTGGTTCATCATTGAGGGACTTTAAAGTATAAAGCACACTTTGATTTTGCAGTCCATCATTTTTGAAATAAAAATAGTTATCTCCCTCTTTAAAAGGAATACCATATTTTTCATAGTCCCAAAGTTTGGTGAGACGCTGTTTAATTTTATCTCTGGCAGGAATTTTTTCTAGATAAGCAAAAGTAATTTCATTTTGTGCCTTAACCCAACTCTTAGTGGCTTCTGAATCTGGGTCTTCTAAGCAACGGTAGGGATCTGCTACTGAAGTACCGTGATAATCATCAATCTGATCAATTTTTTGAGTGTCAGGGTAGATCATATAATTCTGTGTCGGTAATGAGCCTAATGGAGATGAAATGGCGATCGCAATTTCCCCATTTCATCCCCATCTTACGGACACACTAGTATAGCGATAAATTAACTACCACTACTATTTACTAATTTTTCACCTTTCAACATCCGCACAGCAGCTTCTAGTAACGCTTCTTCTAGGTATGGTTTTGTAAAGTAGCCACTAGCACCTAACTGAATCGCCATCTGACGGTGTTTATCCGCACCCCGTGAGGTGAGCATAGCAATGGGTAAGTGGTTGAGATTTGGGTCTTTTTGAATGCGTGAGAGCAACTCCAGACCGTCGCAACGGGGCATTTCAATATCACAGAAGACGATATCACAAGGCAACCCAGACCGGAGCTTATCCCAAGCCTCTTGACCATCCCGCGCCTGTTCCACACGATACCCAGCTTTGTTAAAGGTGAGTGAGAGCAATTCCCGGACTGTGATTGAGTCATCAACAATAAGTACAGTGGGGTCAATTTTCTCGGTCTGAACTTCTGGCACAATGGGACTAGATGCTTGTTGCCAAGGCGCGCCTCCACTATGTTTAGACATCCGTCCTTGGAAGATGTCGATCAGTTCCAGTACGTCAGCAATTGGCATAATGCGACCATCACCCAAAACCGTTGCACCCGCCACTCCAATGGGTTTAGGTGCCGGCCCTTCAAATTGCTTAATTACAATTTCTTGTTCGCTTAAAACTTGGTCTATTTGAAGAGCCAACAAAGTATTTGCCGATCGCACCACCACCACAGACACCATATCATCATCTCTAGTACCACCGTAAACATTACCGCGACTGAGTTGGCGATTAAAGGTTAATAATTCTTTCAAAGGACGGAATGGCAGAACGGTATCGCGCCAGGAAATATAGGATTGTCCCTCGGCGTTTTTCTGGATATTTTTGATGGGGATATCCAGAGTATCTTCCACACCATCCATCGGGAAAGCTACCCTCGCTTTATCGGAAACACAACATAAAGCTTTACAAATACTTAAGGTGAGTGGCAAACGAATTGTAAAGGTTGTTCCCTTACCTAAAGTAGAGTCAGTATTGACTATACCGCGAATTTCACTAATTTCGGAACGCACCACATCCATCCCGACACCACGACCAGAAATTTCATCGGCTTCATCTTTGGTGCTAAATCCAGCTTGGAATAATAGATCATAGATTTCCAAGCGGGACATTGCTTTTGCTTGGGATTGTGTAATCAGGCCTCGTTTCAAGGCTAGAGCTTTAATCTTGTCTGTATCAATACCTGCTCCATCATCACCCACAGAAATTACTGTTTGATTACCTTGATGGAATGCACGGATAGTAATAGTACCTCCAGCTGCTTTACCAGATGCTTGTCTGATATCAGGTGTTTCAATTCCGTGGGCGATCGCATTGTTGAGCATATGGGTCAACGGGTCGGTAAGATGATCTAAAATCATCTTGTCAATTAAGGTGTCGCCACCTTCAATCATTAATTCCACCTGTTTACCATACTTGATGGCATTGTCTCGCACACCACGCCGCAGACGATCAATAGTCTGGGAAAAAGGAACCATGCGCGCGCGTGTGAGTCCTTCTTGCAGTTGACTTGTTACCTGACGGAACTGTCGCGCCACTCGCTCAGTTTCTTCTGTCACGAAGTCAATGTCACTAGCTGACTCACGGACTCTCACAATCAACTCGATCATTTCCTGAGACAGTGTGTGGAAAGGAGTAAAGCGATCCATTTCTTCTGGGCTAAAACCCCTGTCACTATGGGAATCATTGTTGTAGAAATGAGCTTCCCTAGTTTTGCGACTAGCTAACAAAGACGCTTCCAAAAGCGATCGCTCATACAATTCTTGCATTCTTGCTCCCACATCTGAGAGCTGTTGCACTTGCACTAACAAATTATCTAAAGACTGTCGCAACCTTTCATGATCCTGTTCTAAAGTGTTGCGATTAACTACCAATTCACCTACTAAGTTACTCATATCATCCAGTTGCTTGACTGGAACTTTCATAGTTTCTTCAAATTTCGCCTGACGACGATTAGAAGAACGCTGTAATTTAGCCGGTGGTTGTTTTACTGGTGTTGACTGAGATATAGTTTGATCTGCTTGTGCTAGCAACTGTTCTAAATCTCTAAAATCATCTTGCACTAATGGCAATACAATTGGATTGCTAGGAGTAGCTGGAGTAAATTTTGGCGCATTAGTCGAAATTACTTCAGGTTTTACTACATTTTCTTTTGGTGGAATATCTTCTTCCCCTAACAATGCTTCTAATGC
The DNA here is from genome assembly GCF_050235535.1 of Aliinostoc sp. HNIBRCY26. Classification (GTDB taxonomy): domain Bacteria; phylum Cyanobacteriota; class Cyanobacteriia; order Cyanobacteriales; family Nostocaceae; genus Trichormus. Next base: position 5,865,282 of record NZ_CP189852.1, on the reverse strand, counting down.
TGCAAAATCATCGTCTTGAATAGCATTAATATCATTACTGGGAGATGATTCCATCTCTAGCAAGGCTTCTAAATCAGCAAATTCTTCTTCGTTTTTAGTGTCTACTTGTGTTACTAAATCAGTTTCATGTGTTGAATTAATACCCCCTAGTTCATCCTCAAGTATCCCTATGTTATCTAGTTTGTCCGCAGAGATGTTATCGGGATTTTCATTTATTAAATCATTACTATTAGTTGTTAATTCACTAGTGGGTGCAGATAAATCACCAAAATCCAAATCTGATGCTGAATCGTCCAGGGTAGTTAACAACTCATCACCCATATCTAGATTGATATTCTCTGGAACTTCTTGAGTTGTTATTTGTGTTAATTCAATACTGGGAGTAGATAAATCACCAAAATCTAAATCTGATGTTGTCTCATCCAGAGTTGTTAATAATTCGTCATCTAGATTGAGATTGTCTGGAATGTCTTGAATTGTTGTTTGTGTTAATTCAATGATGGGAGTCGATAAATCACCAAAATCCAAATCTGATGTTGTTATATCTGGGGTGGTTAACAACTCATCACCCATATCTAGATTGATATTTTCTGATGTGTTTTGAGTTGTTGTTTGTGTTAGTTCACTAGTGGGATAAGATAAATCGCCAAAATCTAAATCTGATGTTGTCTCATCCAGAGTTGTTAATAATTCATCGTCTAGATTGAGATTGTCTGGAATGTCTTGAATTGTTGTTTGTGTTAATTCAATGATGGGAGTCGATAAATCACCAAAATCTAAATCTGATGTTTTTGTATTTAGGGTGTTTAACAACTCATCACCCATATCTAGATTGATATTTTCTGATGTTTCTTGAGTTGTTTGTGTTGATTCACTACTAGGAATGGATAAACCGCCAAAATCTAAATCTGATGTTATCTCATCCAGGTTTGTTAATAACTCATCATCTAAATTGAAATTTTCTGGAATGTATTGAATTGTTGTTTGTGTTATTTCACTACTAGGAATGGATAAATCACCAAAATCTAAATCTGATGTTGTCTCATCCAGGTTAGTTAATAATTCATTATCTAGATTGAGATTATCTGGTATGTCTTGAATTGTTGTTTGTGTTATTTCACTACTAGGAATGGATAAATCACCAAAATCTAAATCTGATGTTGTCTCATCCAGAGTTGTTAATAATTCATCGTCTAGATTGAAATTATCTGGTATGTCTTGAATTGTTGTTTGTGTTATTTCACTACTAGAAATGGATAAATCGCCAAAGTCTAAATCTGATGTTGTTGCATCTAGGGTGCTTAATAGTCCTTCACCCATATCTAGATTGAGATTATCTGGTATGTCTTGAATTGTTGTTTGTGTTATTTCAATGCTGGGAGTTGATAAATCTAAATCACCAAAATCTAAGCTAGGATTTTCTGCAAATGGTGTATCGAATATTTTGTCAATAGTTCCTTGATTAACATCATCATTAATGTCATCAATCACAATATCTGTTAACTGACTAATCGGAATAGCCCATGCCTCTAGATCAGTTGTTGGTAATTCATTTTGGATTGCTAGTAAATTCGCAGCTAAGTCAGATGCACCACTCTCATCAATATCAGAAAACTCAATATTTGTATCTAGATCAATAGCAATATTTGCTACCGTTTGTGCATCTTGCTCCTGGTGTAGATTGAGATTATTCGCTGAGTTAAATAAATCATCATCTGCTTGTTCTAGATTTCCCAGGATAAAATCAGCACCATCATTACCTGTCAATACATCAACATCTAATTCAGCAAATGATATTGCACTTTCTATTGCAGATGTTTCCGATAGCTGATCATCCAAATCAGAAATGAACTCTAAAACTTCTGCGTTCTGGGATAATTCTGGTATTTCTATTTGAGAATTATCACTATTAACATGAGGATCTATAAGGGAGGTGCTGTTTAAATCTGCTGTTAATATTATTTTTACATCTTCTTCAGATTGGAAGAAAGTTGCATCTAAATCAACTAATCCGAAGGCTTCAACACCTGAATTGCTAGAATCTTCATCAACAGGGAAAATTTCACCAGCCGCAGCAAATAAACTCTCTTCTAACTCTTTTCCTATCTCATGTTCACCTACGGAGGATAATAACTTTTCTGTTTCTCCTGGATTTTCTTGCGTATAAACATCATCTAAAGTTTGGTCAGGTGCAGTAAACTCTAGTACCGTAATAGGCTGTTCATCAAATAAATTGTTAATTGTTTCTAATGTATTGGCAGATAGTTGAGTATCAGTTTCTAAATTGCCAAATAAATTTTCTAATTCTAGATTTTCTGATGCTGTTTTTACTTGTTCTTCTTGTGGAAGAGTAAGATTAGCTTGCTCAAACGTGCCAGTATTTATTTCTGATTCTATAAATAGATTATCGAAATCATCTGATAGGTTATTTAGTTCCGGTAAATCAGGAATGGTTTGATGTTCTGGAATGTTATTTTGATCCTGATTTAAGGTGCGATTGCCTGCTGTAATTGCCAAAAAGTCGTTGATGTCATCGTCTGATGTGACTTCTGGCAATATTTGCTCATTTGTAGCTGCTGCTGGCGATTGTTCTGGCTCTGATAGATGTTCTCCAAATAATAACCCGAAGTCTTCATTTTTATCTGTGCTAGTTGCAGACTCCTGATCATCTCCTTCTAATGAGAGAAAATCGGCTATATCATTATCAAATACTTGAATGACGGTTTGACTAATCTCTGCCCCTAATTCACTAGAGTCTGCAATCTCTACAACGTCATCTTGTTGCCAACTTTCATCTAGTTCTGGTGTTTCACCTTCAAATAAATCAGCTAAGGTATTTAACTCAGCTAATCCCACTTCTGGGCCATTCGTCTCTATTGTGGCACTATGAGCAAATGGTGTAGTTTCATTTTCCCAGAACGGATTGCCAGTAGTCTCGTTTTCAGACACAGGGTGTTCTATAGAGGTTGGTACCTCTGCTGCAACATTTAGCTGTTCGGAGACTTCAGTTAGACTAGTGACTCTATCTGCTGATATATCGAGGGTATGATCCCTGGCGAAATCCTCAGTTGAGTCTGAAGAGATTTCATGAGGTATAGATGCTAATGATGGTGTGATGGTGGATGGTACATCACCTAACAGATTTTGAGCCACTTCGATTAAAGCAGTGTTCGGAGAATCCCAAAGTGCTTCTAGTTGTTGGCTAATAGTAATATCAGTTTCTCTACCTTGCAGCACTAACTCTTGTGCTTGTTTAATCTCTGTAATGACGATCTTTGCTAAGGTGATATAACTATTTTCGGTATTCCCAATAGCTGTGGTTGCGGCTTTACATAAATTGCACCAATTAGATAAATTCCAAGTTTGACCTAGTGTAACTAACTGCTGACAGCATTGCTGGAGATTTTGACGAGATTCTGGTGTTGCGGGTTGTTTAAATAATTGCAACATTTCCCGCAGTGTTTGTAGAACTTGGGCTTGAAATTCGCTCCAACGATCATTCCCTGTAGCTGTCACTGTTTGGGGTGCAGGAGTTTTGTCTATGGGAGTCGGAGTCGGTACATCTTGACGGAAAAAGATAGCTGTGAGGCTAGTGACGCTATCTGCGGCTGCTGGTTGATTGACATTTGATGTATCTACTCCAGCATCACTTTGCTGCACTAATAGTTCTAGATGCTGATTCAGCCATTGAAATACAGGTTCTGTCTCTGACATCAAGGTATTAGCCGTTTCTTCTGACAGTCCGAAGGGGCCGCTTAACTGTTCGAGTAGGGCTTTGAGAGTGTCAGATACACCAAGGAATAATGATTCTAGTTTTTGATCAACCTGAATCGGATTTTCTTTAAGAACTTTAAAACAATCTTCTAGACGGTGGGCGGTGTGCTGAATGCTAGTTAAGCCCAGCATGGCTGCACCACCTTTAATAGAATGTGCGGCGCGGAAAACTTCGTTAATCAGTTCTGGGTCATTTAAGGTACTTTGAAGATTGAGCAACCCCTGTTCAATGGTGTTGAGGTGGTCTCTGGCTTCTTCAATAAAGTAGCCTAAAATTCGCTGTTGTTGTTCAGGCAGCATAGTTTTTTAGTCAATAGTCAATAGTCGTTAGTCATCTGTCAATAGTCATTAGTAGTTAGTCACCGCTTATTTGAGTTGTTAGTCATCAGTCAATAGCCAATTATGTAAACTTTGAACTTTTGACTTTGGACTTTGAACTATTGACTAATTACTTTGTTTGCATGGTGTCTACCCGGAAACGTTCTACAGAAGCAATCAAGTCACGGGATACACCAACTAAGTTTTGTAGTGCGCCGGAAACTCGTTGTGCTTCTTGGGATGTTTCTTGGGCTGTGAGTTCTACTGATTGCATTACCTGGGCAACAGCACGGGAGGTTTCCGTCTGTTCTACGGTGTCGCTGGTAATTGAGCGCACTAAGCCATCAATGCGATTTGCCACTTGAATGATATTTTCAAGCGATCGCTTGGCTTCTTCAGCTAGTTTTGTGCCTTTAATTACCTGTTGTGTACCTTCTTCCATTGCGGTCATTACTGAGCCTGTTTCGCTTTGGATTTGCATGACGATTTGCTCAATTTCTTTTAAGGATTTAGCTGATTTATCCGCTAACTGACGGACTTCATCTGCCACAATCGCAAACCCCCGTCCCGCTTCGCCGGCTCTGGCTGCCTCAATACTGGCGTTGAGTGCCAGTAAGTTGGTGCGGGAGGCAATTTGAGAAATTAAGGCCACAATCTTAGAAATTTCTTGGGAAGATTCCGCTAATCGTTTCACCTTACGGGTAGTTTCAGCTACAGTTTCCCGAATTTCTAAAATCCCCGCCACGGTGTTTTCTACAGCTTCACCGCCTTTGAGCGCGATCGTACTGGCATCACGGGCTACAGCTTCGGCTTCCCTTGCCGCTTCTGCCACCCGTTGAATTGAGTCAGTCATCACCTGCACAGAATTTAAGGTGACTGCTAATTCTTCGGCTTGTCTTAAAGCATCACTAGATAGGGCAGTAGCAAAGGTTTCCGAGTTGGTTGCACCTTTGGTTACTTCCTTGGCGGCGACTGTTACCTGCTGCACAATGTCTCGCAGGTTTTGAATTGTCAGGTTAAAGGCATCGGCTACCGCACCCAATACGTCGGCTGTTACTTCCGCTTGGACTGTTAAATCCCCTCTAGCTGCGCCTTCTACGTCGTCTAAGAGGCGAATTACTTGGCGTTGTAGGTTTTCTTTCGCTTCTTCTTGTTCATCGGCTTTGCGTTGCGCTTCAAAGGTGGTAGTTAAAATTACCCGCGCCATCTCATTAAAGCCAGCCGCTAATTGTCCAAGTTCGTCTTCGGAATACACCGTGGCTTGTACATTTAAATTACCTTGGCGCACAGCATCAAATTGGGCTTGCAAATCCTTGGTAGTGCGGCGCATTTGTTTCAGGGTGAGATTACCCATAAAAGCCGCCGTAGCAAAACCTGTGATCCCTGCGGCTAGGGACATCGCCCAACCGGTATTGCGTACCGTTTCCCGTTGTTGGGGAGGGGAAAAACTGGTGGATGCAAAGCTGACTGTCGCCACTACCAAAGCAGAGAACACGCCCACCGCCCCCCCAACTAACCAAGGTTTCGCATCGAGGCTAGCGTTTTCTAAGCCTGCTAACCAGCCTTGCTCAACGCTGACTTGGGGTTCAACTTTGGCGACATCCGCTTGGGTAAATACGGGTACTGACTCTTGCGAACCGGTGATGCTAAAGAGTTCTTCATCGCGATCGCTCGCTGAATTAGTGATAGGTTCTACTTTCGGCTGGGCAATGCTGCCCAGTTCCGCAGAATTGGAAAGCATCACATCACTAAAGCTAGAATCGGCATCAGCTAGATCAAACCCTGGAATACTACCTAAATCATCAAATTCATCAAAGTCGTCTAAAAATTCGATATTACTTTTGGCATTGTCTTTATTGAGGATACTGCTAGGATCTTCATCCTCTGCTATGCTTTCTGAACCAAAAGCTGACTCAAACGCTTCAAAATCAAAACTTTCATCAATATCGAAAGTTTGCATTTCTGGCTTAACGTCCTCTGAAGATGGCTGTTCTACTGGAGAGAACCTGCCATTCATCTGTGAGGGAGTCTGGAAGGATTCTTCTTGATCAGCGATTTTTTCTAACCAAGCTGCACTAGAGTCAGGAATCGAGATATCATCATCCTCTGTTGATGTCAGACTTTCTGGAATCTCCTCCTGCTCTAAGGAAAAATTCTCTCTCAGTTGTTCCTCTGACTCAGTTGATATTTCTTCCTCTGAGGAATTGAAGAATTCCGCCGCTTTGTATTGTCCATTCAGATTGGCGGGTGTCTCAAATTCTCCAAAGGGTGAATCGATAATATTGTGGTCTTCAGGTGAGGATTCTAAACTACTATCTAAAAAATTAGCATCCGCCTGTAACTCTTCAAAGCTGTCTGTTGATGGTTCATCTTGCCAAAAAACAGGTAATTCTAGTTCTCCTAACCCTTCTGAGGCGGATAAATCTAAATTCTGCTCATTTGCTGGTTCATCCACCGCAAAAGGATCATGATTCGCCGCCAGTGTAGATACTGGCACGGATGGTGTTCCCAGGGTATCTGTAGGAATTTCAAAGGGGTTGTCTAGAGCAATTTCTGCGGCATTGACAGCTTGATTAGTTTCCAAACCGTTTAAATCAAAGCCACTGAGGTCAAAGCTATCGATAGCTCCTAAATCTTCTAATTCTGATGATGCCAATTCTAGAGAATCAGGTGTACTGGCGATATTGACTGATTCTGGAGCATCAAGTGGCTCTACGATTAGTTGTTGGTATTGGCTAATATTCTCTAAACTCTTTTGTGCTACCCCAATCAATTCAAAATCATCAGTTAATTCCAAAACTTTTTGATATTCTACTTCTGCTATATCGTATTGCTGCAAAACATAGTAGATGTGACCCCGCAATAAATGGGAGTTCGGGTCATCTGGGACATTCTGCACCACCTGATCGATTAAATTAGCGGCAACTTCATAGTTTTGTTCCGCGTAGGCTGTGTAAGCCTGTTGATATGTTTCGACGTAATCTTCTATACTCGCTGCCATTTCCTCCCTCCCAATATCATCCTGCCCACCGCGCACTCCGCAAAATTGCCATCGGATCTAGTAGTCTTAGACACTGATTTTTCTTCGGGTCTAATAACCACTCTCCACGCAAAAAGGGAGTCATGGTATCCGGTATGTTGGTAGGTGGCATCAGATTTTGAACATCCAGCCAATCCATACCACCAATTGCATCTACTGCTAAACCGACAATAGTGTCTTGTTCTTGCACTGCAATTACCGAAATCTCTGCTTTGTCTGTGTTTAAAGGAGTTGCTTCCCCTAAAAATTGACCCAAATCGGCTACCCAAATTACTCGACCTCGTAGATTTAGAGTACCCAAAAGTAAAGGAGAAGCATTAGGAATCGGGGTAATTCTATCAGGACTTAATTCCATTACTTCTCGGATACCAGTTGCGGGTAGTGCAAACTCCTGATGCGAGGGAATGTAAAACCGCAAATGTAACTCACCTTCAGGACTTTCTACTTGAAATTCAGGACGAAAGTGATCTTGACCACTGCCATTTAAAAAGTCCGGTTTGCTAACCATATTGTGTTCGTCCTTAGCCTCGCAGCAGTTGTTTGACTGTTCCCACCAACTCGGTTGGTTGAAACGGTTTAGCTATATAAGCATCCGCCCCTTGTTTCATCCCCCAGTAGCGGTCAAATTCTTCTCCTTTGGAAGAACACATGACGACAGGAACGTTTTGAGTTTTGGGGTCTGACTTTAATCGCCGACAAACTTCGTAGCCATTCATGCGGGGCATGACAATATCTAAAACCACCAGATCAGGAGGTTCAGTTTGAATTGACTCCAATGCTTCTAGTCCGTCAGTGGCATGGGTGACTTTTAAACCACTGGCTTTCAGGAGGTCTGTAATCATCTCCCTTTGGGCAAGACTGTCTTCCACAATTAAAACTGTACTCATAAATGGCTATCTACCTCCTGGTGTAGACGTTCCTGTTTGGAACATTCCCTGCTCTCCCTGCAAATAGTTACTGTATAAATTCAATCTAATATTTCACTAAGTTGAGTGGATAATAACTGTACTCTGAAAGTTGATTGATTCTGTGATAACATTTTTTACCCCATCTTTTATGGGATCAACAAGTGTTGTATTGAGTTTATTTCGTCACACCAGATTAAATATTGAGATATTTGTTGAGCAAAATTAGTAATTCCTTATTCTCAAAGGGTTTTGTTAATAGGTCTGTGAAACCGGCCATCTTCGCCTTAACTCGATCTATAAATTTATCTTTACTAGTGAGCATAATCATCGGTATATACCGAAATGCTTGAGATTGTCGCAGCATGGCACACATCTCATAAATACTTAGTTCCGGTATAGTAGCGTCACATAAAATCATCTGGGGCTGGAGTTGAAAAGTTAAACTCAGTGCTTCTAAGGGATGGCTGAGGGTGATAACTTCGTAACCTTGTGGCCGCAAAATAGACTCTACCGTCTCTCCACTGGTTTGGCTTTGGTCAATACATAGTATTTTCATTTTTGGCCTCTCTGGGGCTGGTAATTGGGAATCAGTGGTTTGTGGGTATGTGAGTTTGAGCCAGCCTTGTTGGATATATGGATATATTGTCTTGGCCACTGTCAAAATATCGCGATCAAGATATCGACTTAGTTGACGTAGGGAAGTTTGACCATCTGCCCATTGCTTGAGTTTATTGACTGTGTTGATGGGTAATGAGGAATAAAGATGCACGGTTTCGGATAGGATTGGCAGTTGTTCTGGCGATTCAATGTATGGGTACAATAGTTTCCATTCTTGTAATTGTTGGATAATTTTGGCGATTAAGGGCGCAATTTCCCAACTTGTTAATTGTGGAGTTAGGGGTGTATCGGTATGAAAAATAAAATTACCCCGATATAAACTCAACAAATCAAACAGGCTCTCACACAGTAAACGATAAAGAATGACCTGTGCTTGTTGGGGATTGATGATATTTTTCTCTATCAGCATCCAAACATATTCATATTCTGAAGTATCTTCTACGTTCAAATCGTCTATGTGTTCATAAGCAGATAATTCCCCACGATACGGACGTAAGTAATCATTAATTTGTGACAAATTATTATGCCCTGCTTGGGAATAAATAATTTGTCCATTCTGGAAAAATATCAACCAATTTTTCGGTTCACTTGGTGGAGATACTTGACCATATTGGTGAGAGTCGTGACTTTCTATGAACAGTTGTCCAGTTCGCTGTCCTAGTTCAATTAATTGCAGGATACTGCGAATGTCAAGTTCTTGTAAATTTCCCTGCATTGAATCTCAGTAGCTCCTTTGAATGAAATTGCTCGTCGGTGCTGTCGGAAGTAGTTTCAAGTTGCAGGAAAAAAAATCTTTCTTCTCCTACACCCTTACACTCTTTCTTTAAACCCTTGATTTTTCACAACCATACGTCACTTATAAGATGATTTCTTTTGCTTTGTTGTACTAGTTTTGATCAGGGAATGATTTCAGCTATAAACCGTAAATTTTCTTAATAGTTTTAGATAAAGTTAGTGATAACACGGAAGTCATCATAACTGTCATCAGTACAAAATATAAAGGCACGATCAGATCGCTGCTATGGATATGCAGACGTGAGATGAAGCGTCTATAAATAGGTTTGTTTGTTTTGTTTGACTCAAGTTGGGTAAATAAGACAAGTTAGCAGAATTATCTAAAAGTATATTTTCAAACAAAAATATCACGTACCAAGAGGAATATCGGTGTGCTGTATTTAGCGGAAGTACAAAAGCAGAAAGGCGGCTTACTGGGTGGTAATTCCAAAACTGAATTGAAACTGCTAGCTTGTCAAAGAACCGACCAGAATTGGAGTCCTGTGTCGGAAGAAATTATCGCTGCTGAAGAAGCCAGCAAATTAAATGATGGCGCACTGGTTTTGGTGGAAGTCAATCCCAATCGCCAAGTCCAGAGACTGCAAGAAGCTGGTAGGCCATTGGTGAATATTTTGCAAAATTTTTCCCGTCAGTTGGAAAAATATAAGCTCAAGGAAGACGAAATTGATCAATGGAAGGAATCACTGACATTTCAGGCGCAGGAGTTAAATCGCCGTGAAATGGATATGGAAGTGCGCTTAGAACAGTTGCACAATATGGAAGATGAGTTTCAACGTTTAGAAGCACAACAACAAGAAGTTGAAACCTCTCGCGAGAAAATTGAACAGTTACAAGCAGAAATTGACCGTAATCGTCAAGAATTAGAAGGGGCTTGGGAGCATCTGCGGGGTGAGCAGCGACGTTTGGAGGAACGTCTGCAAGAAGGAGGAGTGTTAGACGCGACGCAAAGTCAGAAGATGAGCGAGTTACTGGAACGCTTATCTAGCCGTGTTGCTCCGATAGAAATCTTGCGGGAACATCTCCACGCGGCGCAAGAAATTGTGGAAAAACAGCAGGCTACACTCAATCCCCATTGGGAAAAATTTCAACAAGAGAAAACAACAGCTCAAGAAAAGCAACAAGAAGTTGAAAAACTAGAAAAAACAGTAAGCGATCGCCAAAATGAATGGCAACAAGCACAACACATTTTAGAGCAACAAACAGCCCAATGGAAAGTCAATACGGCTGCGATCGCCAGTAAGCAAGAACTGATGCAAACCCTCAAACAACAGTTGCAATCTCAAGATGAGTTATACCAACAAATTTATGCTGTAGCTGCAACTTCTGGTGGTGGTTTACCAGGACAACAAATTGATGTGCAGGCTCTAGAAAATATGCCTCTAGCTGAACTGCAAAAGACTATACAAGATTTATCAGAAAAGTTAGAAATAGACTCTAGTTTTGTTCATGACCAAGAACAAGAACTGAAATATAAACAAGAAACCATAGAACAGTTAAAGCAAAAAATCAGCCAAGCATCCGGTCAAGATGTCAGTAATTTACAAGAAGAATTAGCCGATGAACAAGACCTTTATCAGATGCTCAACGAGACTTTAGTTGGACAAAGACGCAATTTATTAATGCGGCAAAAGTTGATTAAGCAACACCAAAACATTCTCCTCAAGCGACAAGGTCAGGCAGTTGCTAACAGTGATCAAGAAAACAACATTGACTTTAGCCCCATTCTTTCACAACTAGAAAATCAACGACAACAACAATCTCAAGAAGTCCAAAAATTGGAACGGGAAGTTGAGCAAATGCAAGCTGCGCTGGAATTAGACCACGGCATGATTGATAATCAAACCCACAATATCCAAGAACAGCAGCAAGAGTTGAAAACAATGGAAGAAAATCTTCGTTCCTTACAAAAGGCTAGTGCTGAGTGTTGGGGGCGAGTCAACCTTTATCAAGAAGCACTGCAACCCATTCAAGACCGTCTAGACGAAATCAAACAAAAACTACAAAGCATCGGTGAATCGCTGGGACAAATTCAAGAAACTAGTGATCATCAATTGCAAACAATCACAGAAATTCGTCACACCATCGGCGGTTTACTCTCTCAGCCAGAGTTGTTGGCTTCTTAATGGGGCATAGGGCATAGGGCATAGGGCATTGGTTTTTTCATTTGCTACCTTGTCCCCTTGTCTACCTTGTCTACCTTGTCTAACTTGTCCCCAGTCCCCAGCGATGCACTGAGCTTGCCGAAGTGTCCCCAGTCCCTAATATTATCCATTCACCTTGGACTTGAGCGATCGCACCACCAGGAAAGGGATCGGTTTGTGAACGATTGGGTGCGGTGATTAGGGCTGTTAATTTCTCGATATGCTCAAAATTGGGAGCATCGGGAAGGATTTTTTGTAATATCTGACGCATCACCCGCCGTTGTAGTGCTAATGGTGCTGTTTGCAATACCCGCCTGTTTAAACGCAACGGTAAGGAACTTTTTTCATCTTCTTTCCCCAGTCCCCAGTCCCCAGTCCCCAGTCCCCAATCCCCCATCACCTCTTCCCGCAACTGCTTGGCGGCTTGTTCTAAATATTCCACATCTGCTTGTAGTAGTTCGGCGGTTTGGGCGATGGCTAATTCGGCTTGGGGGTTAAAGTTGTGTTGTAAATATGGAATTAATTCTTGACGGATGCGGTTACGGGCGTATTTTAAATCTTGGTTGGTGGAATCTTCCCAAATTGGTAAGTTAAACTCTTGACAAAATTGCTCTGTTTGCTTGCGGGTGACTTCCAATAGGGGACGCACTAACAATATTTTCTCAGTTAGGGGACGTTGCCAAGTGAGTGCTTGTAAACCGTCTGCACCAGTTCCGCGCATTAAGTTGTACAGGAGAGTTTCGGCGCGATCGCTGGCGGTGTGACCTGTGAGAATATATTGGTAGTTGTGAGCTTGGGCGATCGCTAAAAAAGTTTGATAACGCCAATCACGGGCTGCTGCTTCTGTGTTTACTGGTTGAGTAGCTGTTGCTAAATAAAAAGATACACCCCAATTTTTCGCCAGATTTTCTACGTGATAGGCGTTAGCTTGGGAATCTTCACGCCAACGGTGATCACAATGAATAATACCTAAATCCCACTGCCATTTAGGTTGTAAATCTAACAGGAGTTTCATTAAACACAGGGAATCTTGTCCACCGGAAACTGCTACTAACAGACGTTTTCGCCGATCTAATAAGTGGCGCGATCGCAAAGTACGATGTATTTTGGCGTGTAGTGCAGTCCATCCCATTTCCTAAACCCTATTCCCCAATCCCCTATTTATTACCATAATGTTTCCTGATCAATTTGCTTTAGCTGTTGATGAATTTGATAGATTTCATCTAATGGTGAATCAGGGTCATCAGGACAAAATTCTAATGCTAGTCTGACTTTTCCTTTCACCCATCCTTGTGCGCTAAATTTCAAAACTTCACAACTTAAGCCATCAGTATATAAATCTACTTCGATTGTTTCATCTGCACCAATATATTCTTTAATTGCTGTAATTAAATCACGAACTTTAAAAGTTTTGGCAATTTCGAGTTTCTTGAAAGTGTCTGGTTCTATACTGACCACTTCATCATGATTTAGTCGCTCAAATCCGTCTGTCATAAAGAATATCCCGCAACTAAATTTATATTTTCTGCTGCTGGGGGAGATTATCCGTAATAAAATTATGGATTAATCTTAATCATTTTCAATAGAGACAGATAAGCAGAATTGGAAATGTTGTTTTTATTGATAGAGAAACGCAGATAAACACAGATAAACGCGGATAAATTGGTACATTGGCAGACTAGGAAACTATATATTTGATGAGGCGATTTAGCTTATCTAAGTTTAATTATTACAAATCCCCTCTTTGCCAATAAAGAGGGGATAAAACTGTTAAAAAAACCAACCGTAAGAATGTAAACCTTTTCCTAAAAGATTTACACCAAGGTAGCAAATCCAAACGACAACAAAGCCACTGGCGGCTAAAATTGCTGGGCGGCGACCTTGCCAACCACGGGTAATTCTAGCGTGGAGATAGGCAGCAAATACTAACCAAGTAATTAATGCCCAAGTTTCTTTCGGGTCCCAACTCCAGTAAGAACCCCAAGCTTCATTCGCCCAAACTGCACCAGCAATAATTCCGATGGTGAGTAGAGGGAATCCCAAACCGATGACGCGATAACTAATATTATCGAGGGTTTCTGCGATGCTGAGGCGTTGGGGTGAAAGGGTTGGTGCTGATGTGAGGGTTGAGGCTGGAGTGGGAGTTACTAAGTTTAAAACGGCGGTGTTACCGTTACCGTTGTTATTGCTTTCTAGCCGTGCATAGCCATTGTTTTCTGCTGGTGGTGTTGGGGGTTGTGTAATGAATTCACCAGCTTTTTGCAGACGGTAGCCGTTGGTACGATAGCCACCGTTACCAAATGAACTACCTTGTAATTGAATATTTTGACCGCGTGTGACAATCAAAAATGCGATCGCTAGCAATGAACCCACCATCAAGGCTGAATAACTCAACATCATGACGCTGACGTGCATCATCAGCCAATTAGACTTCAGTGCTGGTACTAGTGGTTCGGCTACTTGCATTTCTGATGGTAATGTCAATGTAGCAAAAGCAGTAATCCCCATAGCCACAGGACTAGTGAAAACACCTACTAAGCGGCTACGGCTGGAATTTTCCGCAATCAGATGAACTGTAGTGATTCCCCATGCTAAGAAAAATAGGGATTCATACAAATTACTCAACGGAAAATAGCCAGCCTCTAGCCAACGCGCACCCAAAAGCGTAGCGATGCACAAATTAGCGATCGCCATCCCAGCTGTTCCCAACGCATTAGTGACGCTGAGATTGGGAAAGGCTGCTCCCACCCAATAAACCAACATGGTGATAAATAAGACAGCAAACGAGGCATTATCTAACCAATTCTGGAGTAAAACCAGACTCATAAAGTGTTCTCCGCAGGGGACTCTTGAAAATTTCAATTCTGACTGTTCTGATCCTATCTGTTTGAGCAAGTCAAAATTCAAAATTTCTGATATTGGGGATTGGGGACGAATCAATTCAAAATTCAAAATTCAAAATGAAGAAGAGTTGGGGATTGGGGTTTGGGCAAGAAATTCTACCTTGTCTACCCTGGTCTCATACCAATTCACTAAAAATCATAAAACCGACCCCAATCCAGAAACCCTTGCAAAATATGGATTTCTTAATTTTGAATTTTGAATTTTGAATTTTGAATTGGTATCACCTATCACCTTTCTTCAGTGTGAAAAAAATATCATAGCGAGTGCTGCGGTTGTCGCTAACGGCTGATGTCATACCGATGGAACGGGTAGCAGCTAGCAAGGTTTGTTGTTGGGGGAGTAGTCTGGGTAGGGGAAAATTTTTCGTTGTCTGTTCTACATCTATGTAAAATTGACCGTTTGTCGGATTGGGTTCTGTAGGAACTGTTTGCTGAAATGTCGAGTTTTTAGCAAGGGTAGTGCTGGGTTGAGGCAGAATTTTATCAGTGACGGGCGCACCTATAGATAAAAACGCCACATTTCCATCTAACCAACCGTGGGTAGCTGTGAGTGTCCCAAATGGACTAATCCAATTCACTACAGGTTTATTGGCTACTTTTGTTGATTGAATCTGGAACTGATATTGATTTTTCATCACATCATCTAGCTGTTTGATTGATGCTTCAGCTAGTTGGCGTTCCTTGGCTTGCACCATAAATACTAAAGCTGCACGAAAATCTTGCGAAGTTCCAGGTTTGGGAGTTCCAGGAATGATGGATACCGCAAATTCGCCTTTCATCCAACTGAGTAAATCTCTTTCTAAATCCAGAGTAGTCAGGGATTTTACCCCAGTCCGCAGTTGTTCTGGTGTAACGGGGGAGAGAGGATTACCTTGTGAGGTTAAAACATATTCGCCCCACAAACGCTGTAGATTTCCACCAGACAACATCATTAAGGTTTCTGCTGGTACGCGATTTTGCATTGTACCTGCTTCATTTTCGACTGCCAAAACTCTTTGACTACCAGGATTGAGCCAAGACACGCCTTTAATGCGTAATCCTTCTGTTTCTAATGTCACAGTTCCGGCTAAACCTTGGTTATTTTGTAGTTGGGCTAAAACTTGTGCAGGTAAACGACGATTGGGGGCTGTAGCAGCTATTTTGGCAGCGTTGGGTATGTTGATGTAAAACTGTGCTAACGGTTGATAACCAGATATTTTGGGAAAGTTATCGGCAAAACCGCCGATTGTGGCTAAAGATGTTTTATTTTTATAAGCGTCTATCGCTCTTTCTGCGGTTTGGGGATTATCTGTAATTACCAAAAATTTGCCATCTAAAAATGTAGCCGCTAGGTTTTCTCCTGGCTGTCCTTCAATTTGTTTGATGTTAATCCCTTGGTAGGTACGGTCAATCCATTTACTTTGGATCAGGGTTTTTGGTTGAGTAAAGACAGTTTGAGCTTTTTGGAGGTTTTTAACTGGTAACACCATCACCATTGATTGGGAACTATCACCAGGGTTGTCAATGGTGGAGACTGGCTTAGAAACTGGTTTATTGACTTGAGGGGCTAAAATTGCCAAGGTAACTTCATCGCCTACCCAGGGTTGAATATCCTGCTCGAAGTTATAACCGTAATTGGTGAGAAAGCGATCGCGTAACTGAACTAAGCTTTGATTAACTTGCGCTTGTGTTTCTTTCGTTCCGAATTCCTGTAATTTCTTCCATTGTTTGGTGTCTGTAGTCAAAGAAACCGCAAACAAAGCATCACTAGGAATAATATTTGCACCTGTCAGTAAGTCTCTATAAAATAACTGACCTTGACTCAAAAACAAGTATGCCGTACTACCTATACCAATTAATAATCCTGCGCCTGAAAGTGTCAGTCTCAAAGAAGATTTCTTTTGTTTCTTCTTTGGAGTAGACAATCTAGGTGATGTCATGAAATCTACACCTCACATTTGCAAATTTTTGATTAGCCTGACTAATTCACTCAAATCAAAAATGTCTATATTTATATAGCAAATAATTTGCTCAGTTTTCCTTCCCTCAAGTCTCATACCACCAGAAAATAGGTAAATGGTAACAGGAAGGAATCTAGAGTTGCATAACCACTGGATGAAATGATATCAGCAAAGGAAGCATGATAATTTTACATTACTCAACATAATTATGTAGCTATTCTCAATTATGTATGAACAGCCATTGATTCTAAAATTTTGGTTTGCTAAATAACGCTGATATTTACCGTTGCATTAATTAATTTAAATTAACTACATCTTGATTCATTGCAACAAAATTATCCTAACTTTTGCCGTTTTGATGAGAGCCTATTTATGAAGTAAGTAGAACGGTGTAGATAATTCAAGGTTTGTAGTGAGGACTTTAGTCCTCTAATAAGGACTGTACTGCTTTGCAGAACCCGTTCGCGTTAGCGTCTCCGTTCGCGTAGCGTCCCGTAGGGAAGGAGAAGGGTAGTCCTTACTACAAACTAGATACCAATCTTTTTACAATGATGCAGCAGTGAACAAATATGAGCAAATTCTTTCTTGCTCTACTCTCCTGCATCCCTCTGCTCACCAAAACGATAGGATATTTTTTTAGTTAACAGTTCCTAGCTGTGTTGCACCTAAGTATTTTGTTAAATAAGGCGAAAAAACTTCGTAAATCAAAGTCAATGGTTGACCATGATGCCAAAATAAGTAATGGCGACCCCAAAAAGGCCCTTCTACATTAAATCCGACTTCTAGGGCTGGGGAATAACCGTAGTAAATACCACGTACATCTCGATACAATTCGGTACGCAAACGCGCCAGACTCGCCCAAATCGGTAAGGAACGGTTTTGTAAATATTCATCTACATGGCTAGCTTCCCACCATGAAGTAGCATAGGCTAATCTCTGCCCACTAGGGGTGCGTAGCCACACTTGTCGCCGTAGTCTTGGCCCTGGTACTTTGTGAATCAATTCCGGCGCATCGTCCAAATCCATGCCAATAAATGACATATCAATGACATCAACCTCTGTCGGCTCACCTGTCAGTAATTCTAGGTGTCTTGTGGGTGAACCGTCACCAAGCAGCAGCATTTGCCAAGCCGGAGCTAGCTGAGTGTGGGGCAAACTTTTTTTAATTACTTCCTCCCCACCTTGCCAAATTGGGGTTAGGCGATGCCACGCGGCTGGTAGTGTTGAGTTGTTACTTGAAGTAAATATTGCAGTCAATGTTCTTTACAAAAGTTCACCTACTTCTATGAAAGCACAAAAGACTGAAATCTGGTCAATAGTCAATAGTCAATAGTCAATAGTCATTAGTCATTAGTCATTAGTTTGCTACGGTATGATCAATGCTTCCGTAAAATACCAAGGGAAGACTTTTCCTTTAAGCTTCAACATGGCGGTTTCCTCAAGTCGGGAAACCCCAAATAACTAGCTATCGCACTATGCGGCTAAACTACATGATTCCTAAAGTTAAAAGTCATCAGTCTACAATCTCTCATTTTTGACTGTTGACTAATGACTTTTGACTAAACAATAAATGCGGATGGCGAGACTCGAACTCGCAAGGCAAAGCCACACGCCCCTCAAACGTGCGCGTATACCAATTCCGCCACATCCGCATGAGTTTCACGATTATCAATCATAGCATAACCTACAGGAATAGGTAAAGATAATTAGGAATTTAGCTAACTTTACCAAAAATTTAATTTTGGGGTATCACAAATTTCCCGAAGGAGGATACCAGACTGACAGAAATGTAGTAGCTCCACAAGTGATACTAAATGGGGAGTAGTGAGTAGAAAGTGAATAACCTCACTCATTACTCAGCGTTTATGAAATAAATACTGATAATGAGTCCTGAGTATTGGGTATACAGGAAATCAACCTACTCAGAACTCAGCACTCATAACTCACATTGTGCATTCTACGTTTAGATGAGGCTGGTAAATCTCCTGTCATAATTTGAGATAAAGCCACTGTGCTGTTGCAACTTGGATGGGAGACAATTTCTATCTACTGGTACTGATATCGAAGCTCGAAAATGAAGTTTGACAAAATCTTAATTGCCAATCGAGGAGAAATCGCCCTCCGCATTCTCCGCGCCTGTGAAGAAATGGGGATTGCGACGATCGCGGTTCACTCGACTGTTGACCGGAATGCTCTGCACGTCCAACTAGCTGATGAAGCGGTTTGCATTGGTGAACCCGCTAGCGGTAAAAGTTATTTGAATATTCCCAATATCATTGCGGCGGCTTTAACGCGCAATGCTAGTGCTATTCATCCTGGCTATGGTTTCCTGTCGGAAAACGCCAAATTTGCCGAAATTTGCGCTGACCATCACATTGCTTTTATTGGCCCTACCCCAGAAGCAATCAGGTTGATGGGGGATAAATCCACGGCTAAAGAAACCATGCAAAAAGCCGGAGTTCCCACTGTACCAGGGAGCGATGGCTTGGTAGAAACCGAGGAAGAAGGATTAGCGATCGCGAACAAAATGGGCTACCCAGTGATGATTAAAGCCACGGCTGGTGGTGGTGGTAGGGGGATGCGCTTAGTGCGATCGGAAGATGAATTTGTCAAACTCTTTTTAGCAGCCCAAGGTGAAGCAGGTGCAGCCTTTGGTAATGCTGGTGTTTATATCGAAAAATTTATCGAGCGTCCCCGCCACATTGAGTTTCAAATTTTGGCGGATAATTACGGCAATGTCATTCACTTAGGTGAACGGGATTGTTCCATTCAACGCCGCAACCAAAAGTTACTAGAAGAAGCCCCCAGCCCTGCACTTGATCCAGAACTGCGGGAAAAAATGGGACAAGCAGCCGTCAAAGCAGCCCAGTTTATTAATTACACCGGTGCAGGTACTATCGAATTTCTTTTAGATAAATCCGGTAAGTTTTACTTCATGGAAATGAACACTCGGATTCAGGTGGAACACCCTGTGACAGAGATGATTACTGGGGTAGACTTGCTAGTTGAACAAATTAGAATCGCCCAAGGGGAAAGACTCAGGCTGACTCAAGACCAAGTAGTATTGCAAGGTCATGCAATTGAGTGTCGCATCAACGCCGAAGATCCCGACCATGATTTTCGCCCAGCACCCGGACGCATTAGCGGTTATCTTCCCCCTGGCGGCCCTGGTGTGCGGATTGACTCCCACGTTTACACCGATTACCAAATTCCCCCTTACTACGATTCTCTCATCGGTAAATTAATTGTTTGGGGGCCGGATCGTGCTACAGCAATTAACCGCATGAAACGCGCTCTCAGGGAGTGTGCAATTACTGGATTGCCTACCACAATTCCCTTTCATCAAAAAATCATGGAAAACCCCCAGTTTTTAGAGGGTCATGTTTACACCAATTTCATTCAGGAGATGAAACTGTAGGGAATTGGGGACTGGGGATTAAAAATAGACAGAAAGGTAAGGCGTAACAGAGAGAAGTATATTATTTTCTGCTGACTACTTTCCCTTGGTTGATGTTGAACTCAGATTGATTTGAGATATAGAGACGCGAAATATCGCGTCTTTAAAAATATGTTCTTGCTCAGAGCAGGCGATCATAAGCCACGTTAAATGCAAAATATTTTTTGTATCATAATTTACAATTAATTTGTAATATCGCTTTAATACAGTTCTAAGCAATGTAGATGGGGATGAGCTAATAGTTCTTGAATCGCCTGCACTCCAAAGCGAATTAGCTCTTCGACTTGGTTAGTGGGTGCATTACCGCAGCGTAGCCATACAACTTTGGGTGGTGAGCCGTACAAACGGCTACGTTCTGCAAAATCTGCATCTTGAATGACGATGCAAAAGTCATTTTGTCTGGCAAATTCCCAAATTTCAGTGTCAGTCTTCTCTTGCAATTCATGAAACTGCACATGACTGGAATCAGGAAAAATATCTGCTAATCGAGTTACAAGCTTACGACTCAAATTCTGATCAAACAGCAGTTTCAAGCCTCACCTACCACAGCAACCAGACGATGTTCTCGATCAGCCGCAAATTCTAAGCAAGCTATGATATCTGCTTCTGTCAATTCAGGAAAGTCATCTAATATTTCAGCGTGAGACATACCTGCTGCTAACCATCCGAGAACATCGTAAACAGTGATTCTCATGCGTCGAATACAGGGTTTACCACCTCGTTTGTCTGGTTCTATAGTAATGATGTCACGGTAGCTCATCTTGTTTGTAGGCAGTATGGTTTTTTAAGTCTAGAGCAGACTAACACTGCGTTGCAACGGACAGAACTAAGATATTGGCGTGCTAGATGACAACTAGCTAGACTTTGCTTGATAGCAATTTGTGTTCTCCCCGCTTCGCTAACACTGCTTCTACTCATGATTGGGCGGCTCATAGGCGTTCTGAAAACTTATCTGACTTTACTAGCTCTTAAAGTCTTGGTATAACTAGGGTATAACTTTAAAAATTAAAAATTGCACTCAAAGTCACTATGAAAACTGCAATTTCGCTTCCAGATTCAGTTTTTGAAGAGGCAGAAGCACTTGCTCAACAGCTAGGATTGTCCCGCAGTGAGCTTTACACAAAAGCTTTACAGGCGTATCTGAAAAAATACAACAGTAGTCAAATTTTACACAAGCTCAACCAAGTTTACTCTCAAGAGTCTTCGGATATAGATCCGGTGCTGGCAAGGATGCAGTTTATGTCTCTCCCCTATGAGGATTGGTAATGTATCGGGGAGAAATTTGGTGGGCGAATTTACCTGATCCAGTCGGTTCTGAGCCTGGATATCGTCGTCCGGTTTTGGTGATTCAAGATGATATTTTTAATCAAAGCCGCATTAATACAATTATCGTCGTCATTATCACCTCAAATACTCAGCTAGCAGAAGCACCAGGTAATGTCCTTTTACCGCGTGAAGCATCAGGTTTGCCAAGAGATTCTGTTGCTAACGTCTCTCAAATTTTCACGGTCAATAAAACTTTTCTGGTTGAACGTATTAGTTCACTACCAGATTATTTACAGGATGAGGTAGATGAGGGATTGCGAACAATTTTGTATCTATAAGAAATAGAAATCTATCGCAATGGTCTTTGGAGGTTCTTGTAATGAAACCTGACTACAGTAACATGACAAAAATTGAGCTAAGAGCTTATGTTATAGCTCATCCTGACGATCAGGCTGCATTTCATGCTTTTGTTGATCGCTTTACAGCTGAAGCACCTTCACAGACTTTTGACATTCCCAACTCCAATGCTGAGTTTGAAGAAGTTGAAATTCTCATTAGGCAGAAGCTAAACCAACTAAAAATGGGATAAGCAATTTGCGCGTTATCAACTGTGAAATAATTGGCAATATTAGCTTTCAAGAATTAGCTGCCCAAAGAATAGAGAAATCACTGTATTTGTTTGAACACAGTTAGATATGCAGCTAACAAAAAGTCCAGCAAGAACCATAATTTAGCGATCGCCTGAATAGACATTCTGAAAACCGATGCCCAATGCCCCATTCCCCATGCCCTAACTAACACGAGACATCATGGTAATTAATCCTTGCTGACCTAAGAGAATTTCTCTCACCAAGCTTAAGATACCTACCCAAATGATGGGGGTGATGTCAACTCCGCCGATAGGTGGGATAATTTTTCGCGATGGGATTAAAAATGGCTCGGTAGGCCAAGCAATGAGATTGAAAGGCAAGCGATTTAAATCAACTTGGGGATACCAAGTCAGAATGATGCGGAAAATGAAGAGAAAGGTCATTAAACCCAAGATAGGGCCAAGAATCCAAACAGTTAGGTTAACAGCCGTCATGGAATTGATCCGAGCTACGATTTGATGGACAAAGAGAAAACTGAAAGCGGAGATAATTAATTTTAAGCTTTGTAAAGCTTTTTCTATCTTAATTTTAACCAAATGGTACTACCTATGAGCGCGCCACGAAAAGCAACTACACTCAAGACAGTGTTTAACTTTGGCGAGGTGTAGTCTTGGGGTTGCCACATCAGATACACAGGCTTCTCAAGGAAGTAATACACTATTAGAATTATGATGAAGAGTGTAAAAAAAGGTTGAGATCCATGACACCATCTTTAGCAAATTTTCTTTGGAGTCTGGCTTGGGGTACTGCGATCGTTGTTATCCCAGCTACAGTTGGTTTAATTTTCATCAGCCAAAAAGATAAAATCCAACGTTCATAGTTTGTGGGAGAGTTATTGCAACTCTCTTGGGTGTATTTGTCTGTCAGCTTAGTCAACTAACTGACAGACTTAATATTTTCTTAAGATGCGGTAAATAGCTTCAGAGCTTCTTTGCCAGTTGCTTTGAAGCTTAAATATTATATTGTGATTGCTTAGAGTAGTAGTTTTAAGTGTGGCTCGTTAACATAGATTTGATATTGGGAAAAGAACAATGCTAAATTTTGGGCTGAACTCAGCCAGTGTTCTGGCTCAGATAAATGTAGGGTCTACTCCAGCCACATTTTTAGGAATTTTCCTGGCTGTAGCTGGGGCTGCACTATATTTTCTCCGTACTGTGCGTCCAGAACTGTCTAGAGATCAAGATATATTTTTTGCGGCTGTAGGCTTGCTATGCGGCTTCATTTTAATTTTCCAAGGATGGCGTTTAGACCCGATTTTGCAATTTGGTCAACTGCTGTTAGTGGGGACGACGGTATTTTTTGCTGTTGAAAGTATTCGATTGCGGAGTATCGCTACTCAACAAGCTAAACGTAATACGCCGATTGTAGATGAGCGTGACGTTAGCAAAGATTATCGATATGGCGGGAGAAGAAAGGGAGGATATGAAGCGGAAGTGGAAGACGATTATGAGCCACTACCGTATCAAGAGGAAGAAGAAGAGGAAGAACGTCCTGTACCTCGCCGTATTCGTCCTAGCAGGGACGATCGCTCCTCACGGGATGATTATTACGATGAGCCAACCCCACGCCGCGATCGCCGCAGCAGTAGTAGCGATCGCCCAGAATCAACAGATAGACCATCCCGCAATCGTTCCACCCGTCCATCACCTCGGAATACAGAAAGATACGACCAAGAAGATTGGGGTACTTCCTCTTCTAGAGAGACTGATGATTGGGAAAGTTCTAGTAGGGAAACCAGAAGAAATTCCCGACGGAGTAATAACAATTCTCCGCGTCCAGAAGTAAACGAGGATACACCACCCACCAGACCCAGAAAACGCCGTCCGCCTGCTGATAGCATCTCTCGCAGACCGATAGAAGATGATGAAGCTATCCCAACTGATTATGTACCGTATAAACCCCTAGACGAATCAGAGACTAACTCTGATAAATCTACAGATTACGATGATCTATAAATCAGCCGTGATAGATGTAAGCTGATAAGCGACAGCAACAAGTAAATATCTGAGGTGAAAAAATTTACTTCTGAGTTCTGGCTTCAAAAACCAATTTATTGGAGCCTAATTTTTGGTTTTACAAGTTTGTTAGCCTCTTGTGGCTCTGGTGATCTACCCCTTGGGCCTACTTCCCTCAATAGTCGCTACACAGAAGAGCAACCAGCCTTAAGCGGTAATGGTCGCTTTTTAGCGTTCATTTCCCATCGTAATAATACTCATCAGTTGCTTGTGTACGATTTGCGACAACAGAGTTTCATTTCCCCGCCAGGGTTAAATCGGCGAGAGACAATTATCGAAAGTCCCAGCCTCAGCTACACAGGACGTTACATTGCTTACTTAACCAGTGACCAAGGTAGACCAGTAGTAGCACTGTACGATCGCGCCACACAGCAATCACAAATTGTCACCCCAACTTATCGCGGTTGGGTAAGAAATCCGGCTATCAGCCCCGATGGACGGTATATTGTGTTTGAAACCGCAGCTCGTGGTCAGTGGGATATTGAAGTTCTAGATCGGGGGCCGACTATTGAATTAGATATTCCCAATGGTGCAACAGTTGAGCCACCGCAGTAAAAATTGGGCATGGGGCATGGGGAATTGGGCATGGGGCATGGGGCATTGGGAATTGGAGACAAGGGAGACAAGGAAGACAAGGGAGACAAGGAAGAAAACACTAATGACTAATGACTAATGACTAATGACTAATGACTAATGACTAAACCTATTACTTTTATTCCTATATTTGCTTGTGCAGGATTGTTAACGGGGTGTTTTGGTTATCCTCGATTGGTGAGTTATCCGTTTGATCCTGGGGGAAGGAGTCTTAATAGTCTGGCATCGGAACTTAGTCCCCAAAGTTCGGGACGGTATATTGTGTTGACTAGCGATCGCCGTGGTAGTCAAGATGTTTATTTATTTGACACTCTGACACGCAATTTAATGGATTTACCAGGTTTAAATGCCTTTGATACCATTGCATCTCATCCTGGTGTTTCGGAAGATGCTCGTTATATTGTATTTGCGGCTAGTCGTCAGGGGCGATCGGCAATTTTTATCTATGACCGCGACACACGCCAATCACGTAATTTAACCACAAATCTGCAAGCCGAAGTCCGTAATCCCACAATTAGTGCTGATGGTACTAGAATTGCTTTTGAATTTAGTAATAACGGACAGTGGGATATTGCTGTATATGACCGCAACGGTCAACCCCTCAATATTCCTCAAGACCCAAGGTGACAAGCAGGGAAGCAGAGGAACAAGAGGAAACTTTAACCCAATGCCCCATGCCCCTATTATCAAACTTGTTGCTAAAATCAATTACTTGAATCTGCTCTGGAAGAATATATTATGGCTATTTTAGATTCCAAAGGTCGCTTGTTTGGCAAAATCAATATACTTGACCTATTTGCTGGGTTAGTTATTCTGTTAGTAATATTTGGGATTTTTGTTTTTCCTGGAACTGGTGGATCAATTGCTCAGGTAGGAGCTAAAAAAACGCCGATAGAGGTAGATTTAGTAGTTCGTGGTTTGAATGTGCGTGATCCTCAGCAGTTATCTGACCAAGGTTTCAAACCAGGTGGCAAAACTAAAGTGATTATCCGTAATCAACCTTATGGCGAAATAGGTATTAAATCTGTACAAGTTTTACCTAGAACTTTAACAGTTGGTCAACCAGATGGTTCAG
This sequence comes from Aliinostoc sp. HNIBRCY26, assembly GCF_050235535.1. Taxonomy (GTDB): domain Bacteria; phylum Cyanobacteriota; class Cyanobacteriia; order Cyanobacteriales; family Nostocaceae; genus Trichormus. The sequence goes on along the minus strand of NZ_CP189852.1, from coordinate 5,839,788 downwards.
TTAAAGAATTAGCAGATCCGAGAAAAAATAACTTTAGTACAGATATGCTTTTGACTTTAGAAGGTCAAGCAGAAGTTACCAAAGATGGGCCAGTTTTGGGTAACAGTAAGGTAAAAATTGGTATGCCTTTCGAGCTAGAAGGCTTTAATTACAACTTTAATGCCTCTGTGATTGATCTGAGATTACAGAATAAATAAAACCAATTCGCAATTCGCAATTCGCAATTCGCAATTCGCAATTAATTCAGCCACCCACAAGGGGTGGGGTTTTTACCTACCTTGGGAAACAAAGATTTTTTCGCCCACTAGGGGCGAGGTTTTGAACCTATCTTTTTCCGATAAAAACTAAAGCATTTTGACTAAATATCAATATAGTAAAAGCAAAAGATTTTTACATTTTGCTTTTGCTGTATTGAAAAACATTAGGTAATCGAAATACCACCAACCTTGTATTCATTCACAGCCATCCGTATGATAAACTCATCTCCTGTATCAGCAAAACTTAGTTTCCACAAATAGGTTTGATATTCCCGTTGTTTAAGTTGACCAAAGTAAGTAGTTGTATAACCCTCAGACATCCGTGGAGAAAGGTGGGAACTAACTGAGTCAAACATTTCCTTGGTAATACCCGCTTTGTAGTCTGCATTACCAACGCTGAGAAAAAGCTCATAATTTCCCGTAGCGATCGCATCTAAAATGATCTGCAAACAATCAATCACATTTTGCGGAGGATTGGTTTGAGTTACCATGACAATCTCCAATCAGTAGATGATACCGATATTATTCCACCATCTGAGGTTTTCCCCAAATAATCCGTTCTTGTTTGTAAATAGCAATTCCTGGTTTTGCACCTTTGGGTTTGTAGACGTGTTTCGGCTCGGTGTAAACTACCGCTACTTGCTCACTTTGACGGGCGCGACTGTAATACGCTGCGAGGTTGGCGACGAATTGTAAATCTGTGGTATCTGGAACAGCACCAGGTTCTAAACGCAATAAAACATGACTACCAGGAATTTCTTGAGCATGAAACCATAAATCATAATCGCCTGCTACACGAAAAGTTAATTGGTCATTTTGGCTATTATTACGACCAATTAAAACCTGAAAACCATTCGGTGTGGAATAGTTACGAAAGTTGATACTAGGACTATCATTACTCCGACGACGATAATCTAATTCTTCTAAATATTTTTGTCCAATTAATTCATCTCGAATTTCTTCTAAAGCTTGTAAATCTTCAGCAGTTTGATAATTTTCTATCTGAGAAATTGCCGCTTCAACTTGTTCTAAATAATCAATTTCTGCTTGTACATCTTTTAGTAATGGTTCTACAGCGATACGGGCGCGTTTAAGTTTTTGGTGCTGTTTATAGAGATTTTGGGCATTTTGAACAGCGTTTTTATCGGGCTGAAGGGCGATCGCAACAGGTTCACCAGTCTCAAAGTCTTGCAGGGTAATGGTTTTCATCCCTGGTTGCCATTCGTGTAAATGCGCCATCAATAAATCAGCCTTTTGACGATAATCATCAGCTTGATCTGATTGTTGCAGGCGATCGCTAAATGTCTGCGCTTTATTCCGCAATTTACCTAAAATATTACTCAATTTCTGGCTTAGTTGATGGCGTAGTTGCGTAAATATCTGCTGATTGAGTTGCCCTGTGTAATACTCATTAATTAACGTCTGAATATCTTTAGCTGGTGCAATTCCACCCCAACCCATCACCGTGTAACCATTGGGAGTCCAAGTCGGCTGAAAATTACCATTGTCTAAAGTTTGCAGCCATAACTGCCATTTTTCCCACAATCTTTGCCAATCTTCTGATGTCAGGGTGTCGGTGTTGGTATCTGGTGCAATATGCGCCGCCAGCAACATCGACTCAACTAAAGCTGCACTCAAACCGCTATAACTTTTGAGTAACTGCTTTTTCATCGCCCCTGGGACTAAACTCACCCTTTCTTGCCAACGTGTCGGGGATTCACTCAAACTAGGAACAGTTCCCGTCAGTTTTGGTGGTGTTTCATAGATTTGTCCCGTTTGGATGGGACGGACACTAGACTGCTGCTGACTGACTTGATGAGCAGCCGTAATGATGAGATTATTAGCTTCCGTGAGGATGACATTGCTATATTTGCCCATAATCTCCGCATAGAGATGATATAGTGCTTCCTCACCAGGACGACGGGCAAATTGTAAATCTATCACCCTTTCCCAAGGTGCGATCGCCTCAATTGCTACCAAAGCCAAACCACCCAACTGATGTATTAATTGTTGGCTAAAGGTAAAAGTATCTGGTGTGCGTGGTGGAGAATTACCAATACAAATATGTGCAGCTTGAGGATGCCAAGATACTTCTAGCCAACCTCTAGTTTTCAGAGTACGGAGAGCTATAGCAATAGTATAGCGATCGCGCTGATACACTTGCTCTAAACGTGAAGGTAGCCAGTGTGTGCGGAGTTCGCTACAAGCGGCTGTCAGAGTCGTAAAGTCTACTGGTTGCACAACAATCAATCGTCCACCTGGGGACTGCTAAGGTCGATGCTCAGTATATGCTATATCTTTTTGTTTAGTTGTTGTCATTCTGGTTAAACCAGCATAATCATTAATCTTGTGGGGTAGGCATCTTGCCTGCCCAAAAATATCAGGGACGGGCAAGATGCCCATCCCACAAAACTAGTAAAATTATCACACCATACAGTTCAAAAATTAGAGTTCCCAACCTTCCACTGCACAACCCAACGCCGAAACAACTCCACCATAATTCGCCAACCTCCCCCGACTTCCTCAACCACATCATGACGCTTTAAAGTATCTAACGCCCTTTGCAACCCCTCACCACTCATCCCCGTAGACTCAGCTAAGACATCAAAACTCAACCCCTCTAAATGAGGTGCAAGCACCCTAATTATCTCCTGCTGACCCTCCACATCTTGCGCCGCCTGACCCCAAACCCCATCAAAATAGTAGCGTCCACGCTGGAAAAACTCAGGATTATTAATCACAGCCTCTACATCATCGACTGTAAACACAGGGTCACGGGGTCTTCCTTGCTCAAAAACTTGGTCATTGTAGCGACGCACTAATTGAAACCCCACCAATTGGACTAAATATGGCTGACCATGCGTTAAAGCATAGATTTGATCTAAAGCTTCTGGCATATAGTCAAGCAGAAAATCTTCACCTGGGTTAGCTAAAATTTGGCGAGTAGCTGCACGTTCCAGAAATTTGATATGAATAGGAATCACGCTAGCGAAAAAGGGTTGAAAATAATCTGCTGTCATCTCCTCTAAAGTGTGCAACCCAGCAAAAGCAAAAGCCACTTTAGAACTCATTTGCACCAACCCCCGCAGATAACCCATAAAATCTGGAGGGATTTTTCCCGCTTCGATGAGTTCCTCGATTTTCTCAAATTCGTCTAAGGCAATAATTAACCCAGTCTCTAACTGTGTTTCTACCTGTTTTAAATAGCGTTCAAAAGTTCTATAGGGAAGATTGAGTAAATCAGTGTCATTTGGAGGTGGAAGTTTTACGGTTTGAGAAACTTCATCACTAATTGCTATTAGCACCTCACCCACACCTTGGGGACTATCTCCCAAACGTAGCAGGTTGACGTAAGCTAACTGTATAGCTGAGCCTAGACTTTGAGACGCATTCAGCAAGATTGAAGTTTTACCCATGCGTCTGTGACCATAGAGAACTACAGACTGGAGTTGATTACCCATTACCCAAAGTTCTTCTAGCTGTCTCATTACATCTTTTCGCCCCACAAAGAGATTACCTTGAACGGGGTCGCCTATGACATAAGGATTATTTACAGGCTTGGTGATGGAAATTTCCCCAACTTCGCCAGCAATTTGTAATAAGCTTTCTTTCCAAGTTTGGGTGATATCTACAATTAACCCTCGCTCGGCTTGTGGTAAGTCATCGGCTGTATTTAGAATGCTTGTCAGTTCACCTAAAGCCCGGTTAAGAGCTAAAGACCTAGCGGAACGAGACACACTTTTGTTAATAAATTGAATATCTTCTATTACGCGTTTTAAACTTTTAAGAGCTTTCCATGTGTTTGGACGTAAAAGAGGTTCTTGTGGAAAAGTAGGTATTTGCAGAGTAGCAATAGTAGATATTTTTTTTGTATACTGAAAAGCTGCTAAAGTTTGGGCAAGGGTATACATTTCCTCACCATAAAGCAGAGAAATTACTACAGCAAATGCTTTCTGAGCGTTTATAGGTTGTTTTTCATGGAGATACCAAAAACCAGCAGCAGCAGCACGAGCATTAATGTCTAGACAAGGCTCTACTGTGAAATGGGGACTTGTCAAAGATGGTGAGACAAAACCGACTAATTTCCAATCAAAGGGATTTGCAGCCAGCCGAGAAACACGCCAAATAATTTCTTCTGATGGAGTTTTAGCAACTACTTGATTTACTGCTTGCACAACAGGAATGAATTGCATAGTATATGCCAGCAGTTGATTAGTGTTATACAAACCTGCTTCCCAATCTTGCAGCAGCCAATTTTGCAAGCGTTTATTAAGATTGGGCAGAGGAATTGGGCTGATACGGGGGAGTAAGTAACTATTTTGGATGCTTTGCCGGTTTAAAAGTGAACCAATCAGCCAATTCTCTGGACGCATTATTGCCACGCCGAACGCCACGCCGAACGCCACGCCTACCGCCACGCCGAACGCCACGCCTTCCTCCACGCCTACCGCAATGCCTACCGCCACGCCTACCGCAATGCCTCCCGCCACGCCTTCCTCCACGCCTCCCGCCACGCCTCCCGCCACGCCGAACGCCACGCCGAACGCCACGCCTCCCGCCACGCCTCCCGCCACGCCGAACGCCACGCCGAACGCCACGCCTCCCGCCACGCCTCCCGCAATGCCTACCGCCACGCCTACCGTCACGCCTACCGCCACGCCTACCACCACGCCTACCGCCACGCCTCCCGCCACGCCTCCCGCCACGCCTACCACCACGCCTACCGCCACGCCTACCGTCACGCCTACCGCTACGCCTACCGCCACGCCGAACCAGTCAACGTGAAAGTTGAACACTTGCAAAATTAGCCCCACGGACACCGGAGTAATAACTGTTAATACCAACCCTTGCAAAAGCAGCTGACGCTGAATAGGATTTTTCCGCAGCAACTCCAATCCCTTGCGCCAATTCATCTCCTCTTCAGGAATATACCCACCGCCAAAGATATCAACATACCACCGCAAAGCCTGGGGAAAGAAAAACACCCAATACAACAGGTGTAGATAATCTAAAGGATTCCACAGTGAGAGAGGTCGCCGCAATTTCGGTGCTAAGTTTAGGCGAGGTACAACAGAAGTCATGATTCACCCTCCGCCTTTACCTGTAAAAGACCTAACCCCCCTACCCCCTTCCCTATGAGGGAAGGGGGAGTAAGATTACTCCCCTCTCCTCGTAGGAGAGGGGTAGGGGGAGAGGTCAAAGCACTATAGTTCATCGCATACCCTCCACATACTGCGAATAAGCTCGATGACACAGCAGCATTAATTTATTGGGATTTCCGCCACTTTCTCTGATAAATTTGATGATTTCCCCTTCCTTAAAACTAACTTGAGTGTTAGCCAAACGACTGCTAATAAAACCGCGCATTATAGTTTCATTCCAAGGCTCGATAACTTCTTCAATACAAACACCTTGAAACGGTGAAGGATCATCTCGACTATCAGGGAATAAAATATCCAAATGTTCACTAGCTGCAATCACCAAGCGCAATGGTGGGTTAGCTTGTCCATCAGCAAAACCGCGCAGTTTTTGACGCAATTCTCTTGTAAAACCACCCCAAGTCATTTTCTGCACTTCATCTAACAACAGTAACAATTGCTGTCTTCTTAATTCACGAGTAAATTGTCGCTCATTCTCAAAAGTAATTTCAATTTGAGTACAAAGTTCATCATAAAAGTCATCATCATTATCAATTAAGCTTAAGTTGAGATAAATCGGTTTACGTGGTTTGAGTAGTGCTGATGGTGCTTGTTGGTAAATCGCTTGCAATAAAGAAGACTTACCGATTTTTCTCTCTCCAATTAATGCCACACTACTACCACTGTTGAGCGTCTCAAATACTCTGGCAATTTCCCGTTCTCGACTATACAGCAGATATTTATCTATAATGACATCATTAAGAGGGATAAAAGGATTATTAGAATTTTTATTAATATAAGAATTTTTAGCTAAGTTACTAGAACTTTTTTGCTCTAGCAATTCCTCATATTTATTTTTCAACCAAGCTAAAAACTTAGCATCTTTATCTTTACTTCTCTGGTTGTAATCTGGAAATCCTTCCCTATCTAATTGAGGCGCAAATCTTTTATTGTATATATTCCACATTTGCCGCCTCACAGTTTCCGCATCGCTAGGAAGCTGATCATTACTTAAGGATTGTTCCGCAACCTGATTATTATCATTAACAGTATTCTCATCGGGAAACTTAGCCAAAAGAATCGCTTGCTCTTTGGGACTCAAACCGTGTTGACGAAATATCACTATGATGAGAAAGTTTTCCCAATTCATTCTGATGGCATTCTCCCCTGCACCTTCACAAGTAAAACTGCTATTTAGCTTTTAATTTAACTAAACATATCACTTTTCCGGCACAACTGAAAATACGGAAAAAATTTTCCGTCTATATTTTTTACTATCGGAAAACCCTTTCTGGGACATTCTAAAACCGAAATTATATGATTTTGTTAACTTCAGGAAATTGATTAATTTACTAAAGATGAGTTCAGGGGGAATCAATATGAAAATTTCAGCAGAAAAAGTAGTTGTACCTTTGGCAGTAGCGTTAATAGGTGCTTTGGCTACTCTTGGTGCAGCTTTGTTTAGTGAAAATAAACAGAGTAATTCTGAAGCAAGTACGAATACTAGAACTAACATCGTTCATCATGCTTCTAATTCAGAATGTCATCCCATTATTGCCAATAAAGTATGCGTCGCTCATCTCACTGTTCAAATTAACAGCGATGAACCACAACAAGTTAAATATAGCGATCGCCTACCACTACAAGCTGGAGACACAATCAAATTGTTAAACTTAACTTATTGCATACCACCCCAAATAAAAGTCAACAAATTAGCAGTCAAAGCACATTTATTCAAAAATGGTAATAATAATTATCAAAATGTGTTACTCACCCCTAGCAGTTTCCCTACTAATACAGGCTGTCACAATGTCAGCAATTTCCAAGATTCTTGGCAATTAGCAGCCGGACAACACCGTGTTAATGTTCCTATAATTAAATATGAGGGTAGTTATAGAGTAGTTGATCAAAACTTCTCATTTAACTTGGATGTTGGAGAGTAGTTTAATGTTGAGAGAGTGAATAAAACACAAAAATAGCTTAATACATGAATATATGTTCATTTAGATACATCTTATATGAACTTTACAAACACACTCATCATCTAAAGGATTTAATCAAGTATTAAGCGATAACTGTAAATACATAATTATTCACTCTCATAATATAGATAAATATAGTGCTTAATTTAATCAGCGATTGTGAGGTTGTATTCAAATGCCTAAATGGAAAGTTGTCACAGAATTTACCTTTAATGCTGCTCACTACATTAAAGATTACAACGGCCCCTGCGGCCGAATGCACGGACATAATTATCAAGTTCGTATTGAAGTTACATCCACACAACTACACGCTTCACAATATTGTCCACATCCGGTAATGGTAGCCGACTTTAGAACTTTACGCTGGGCAAAGCAAGATTCTACAAAAGGAGGGCTAGATCATGGTGTTCTTAATGAAATTATGCCGCCTGAATATGAAACAACTGCGGAAATGATCGCTAAGTATATCTATGATGAAACTAAGAAGAAATTACCGCCAGAAACACAACTCAAAGTCCATGTTTCTGAGACACCTAATAGTTGGGTGGAGTACGAAGATTGATTTATGTTGCGTTGCATTAATATTTGCAAAATAATACTAATTATCCACTTTCAGCACAGAAATGCTAGAATTTCCTTAAATCAATCAGTTATTGAGCGTCTGATAACAAGTATTTTTTCTGAGTACATTTCAGGTAAATGTGCATTATGGTGTTAATGTTTTGAATCGTCTTCCTAGCTCATTTAATTACAAACCCAGAAATAAACTTGATTTTAACTTTTGTTAATAATGGAATGTGGTGCTTACATTCTTAAACTTAATCAAGTTTTAAATCTCTATATTAAGTTTTTGATAATACTTGTCTCAGCTTGTACTTTAATTCGTGATCTGTTGCTGTAATTGTGTAATCTGAAAACAACTGAGCTGAATGTTAAATATTGAGGTCTAATGACTCCTAAAATTCTGCGTCAACTGTGGGCTGTGATTGAAAACTCTCACACCAAAACCCTTTTGCAGATGGATGATGCTAGCTTAGTGCAATGGTTGACACACCAGACTACAGCCCAAGCATTATTAGAGCCGAGTGAAACCGATTGCCTGATTGACTATATCCAATCTCGGCTATCTTTGATACGTGATATTGCTTACGAAAGACAGTGTTTATAGTAACAGATGAACTATGATTTCGTCCATAGTTTAAGGGAATTTGAAGGAAAATCATGTGAGGTAGACTGCACCCAGGGGGGATGCTGTTTGGAGATTTTCGGATAATTCCCATGAAAAAAATATCCAATCACTGCGTCAGCAAAAATCGGATAGTTTAACTCCTGCAACTCTCAAAAAATTGCCAGTCGCTCAATTGAGTTGCTGAAAACGAACTTCAAAATTTCACATTGGTTAGTGTTTTTGTGGTAAATAACCTTCTACTAAACAATCACCGTCAACGACACGCCAACGCACACGTTCTAAAATTAAGGCTTCTGTCATATTGGTTAAACCTAAGTCACCTACAGGCGTAGGTGCATGATTACCACCAATAATTTTGGGAGCAATAAAAGCTAAGATTTTCTGCACTGCACCTTCAGATATAGCTTTTGCGGCTAAAGTCCCGCCACATTCCCACAAAACACTACAAAAACCTCGTTCATATAAATACTCTATGGTGGCTTGTGGTGTGAGAGAGGGTAACTCTAATACCTCTACTCCTTTTTCTTGTAAGAATTTTTGGAAATCTGGGTTAGCACCGACTTGGGTGAGTACCAGAGTGGGTGCTTCTGTTATGTCCCACAAATGAGCATCTGTAGGTAAATTGAGAGAACGACTCATCACCACCCGCAGGGGATTATGCGTTTCTGCTTGATGGCTAGTCAAATAAGGATTGTCTTGACGTACAGTATTACCACCAACAATCACCGCATCACAAGCAGCCCGCAGTTGGTGTACTTCGCTACGGGCGGTTTGGTTTGTTACCCAAGCACTATGACCGGAATTAGTAGCGATTTTGCCATCTAAAGTCATGGCGTATTTTAAAATTCCTAAAGGGCGTTTGTGCAGAATGCGATGCACAAAACCTTCATTGAGTTGTTGACAAGCTTCCGATTCTACACCCACCAAAACCTCGATTCCCGCCGCCCGTAACGTGTTAATTCCACCACCAGCTACTAACGGGTTCGGATCAACCATCCCTACTACTACCTTAGCCACACCAGCCGCCACTAAAGCTTTAGAACAAGGGGGAGTCCGTCCATAGTGGTTACAAGGTTCGAGACTGACATAGACTGTAGCACCACGGGCTAAATCGCCGGCGGCTCTAAGAGCAAAAACTTCTGCGTGGGGTTCACCAGCACGGGGGTGAAAACCTTCCCCAACAATTGTGCCATTTTTAACAATTACTGCCCCTACTAACGGATTTGGTGAAGTGCGTCCCAAAGCACGGCGGGCAAGTTCTAAACAACGCCGCATCATCGCCCTGTCAAATTCACTACCTACAGACTGTGGTGTTTGTGAATGAGAATCATTTGGCGATCGCACTAAAAACTCATGATCATGAGTGTTATTTGATAGAGAGGCATCCCCTTGAGCAACCACTGGCAAGTTATCCATAAATCTTGGGCAATACTGTAAATATTCTGCACGCTAACTGCTTGAATAGCGATACCTAAACAGTACGATTTTGGGGATTGGGGAGTAATCAATTCAAAATTCAAAATTCAAAATTCAAAATTAAAGAGGAATTGGGGACTGGGAAAAGGAGACAAGGTAGACAAGGTAGCAGAAAGAAAAAACTATGGACTATTGACTGTTGACTGTTGACTATGGACTAATGACTAATGACTAATAACTAATAACTAACTTTCATTTTTTCCCACCACAGGTTAAGCGGGTAATACAACACAGGGGCCCAGAGGCTGCTGAGAATGGCGGAGGCTAGGGTGACGCGTTGATAATATGCCCAGATGAAATCTTGGGAGATGCGATCGCTTCCTACACCTAGTAAAAATCCAAATAAGGTTTCTGATACAACTGCCATCACAAAGACAATCAAAGCAATAGAGATGAAATCTTCTTGAATAAAACGTTGCTTTTGCAGTATGGCTGTGAGAAATCCTACTAACCCCAATGTAATGACATGAGATGGATGGGGTGAAGTTATCGCATCTTGTAGTAAACCTAAGATAATTCCTGCTAAAGTTCCTGACCAAAAAGACCGCTTGACACTCCAGGCTACAACCCAAATTAATAGCCAATTCGGCCCAATTCCCAATAATTCTGTCCCTGGAAAGCGAGTAGGTAATAACAGCAAGCATAAAAGCACAGAGCCAACTATGATGCCCCAATTCATTACCTGTAACCAAGCTGGATGCAAATCCGCCAAAGTTTTCCTTCTAGTGCGGCGGCGTTCTGGCGGTTTAGACTTACCACCAAATGAAGGTATCTTCACCATTTTGAGTGACTATTGACTGTTGACTGTTGACTGTTGACTATTGACTATTGACTCTTTTCTGTTTTCGCTGATTGCTGAGTTTCTGACTCTGAATTTTTAGTGTTGGGATAGACAGCAACCCAATCTAGTGAACTCAGAGCCGGAAAAAGTTCTACTTTAGCTACAGAAGCGGGAAGTTTTTTCAAATCTAGTGATTTGATCCGTCCTACAGCAAAACCTGCGGGGAATTTCTGACTGTACATAGATGTAGAAACTACATCTCCTACTTTTACATTTGGGACTTTCTCATAAAATTCCAATACCCCTTCCGCAGAGGAATCTCCCCTTAATACACCCTTGGCAGAAGTGCGGCTAACAGTCACACCAACTTGGCTTTTGATATCACTAATTAACAAGATGCGACTGGTGTTAGGGGTGACGCTTTCCACTAAACCCACCAATCCGCCTTCAGATTTGACCACATAACCTTCACGGATGCCAGCATTTGAGCCACGGTTAATGGTTACTTGTTGCCACCAATGATCTGCACTGCGTCCGATTACCCTAGCGGGAATTGGCCGTGAGGAAGCTGGCTCTTTCTGAACATAGCCTAGTAAGTCTTGCAATTTTTGATTTTGACTTTCTAGTTCCGTAATTTTGGCTTGTAACTCCAAAAAACGCGCATTTTTGAGCAATTCTTCTTGGCGTTCTTCAGGACTTATCCCTGCCGGCAACATTTGCAAAGGACGAGTAATTGCTTGGTATACTTCCAGTAAAAATTCTCCTTGAGTCTGGCGTAGTATCCAAGCACCGCCCAAAGCTAAGGCGACTAAACTTAAATGTAGGGTTTTGCGCTCCCACCAACGACGTACAGTAACCATCTATAAACCTATTTCTATAAATTAAAAGATACTGGATTCTATTTATATAAAACCCAAATTACAGTCAAATAGAACCCAATATCCAAATTTTTTTTGATTACATATTGCGAGAGCGGCCGCTGAACACCCTTTCTAGCTGTTTGAAGTTTTCTAGCACACGTCCCGTTCCTAACACAACGCAGCTGAGAGGATCAGCCGCAATATGAGTCACAATTCCTGTTTCATGGCTAATTAAGGTGTCTATCCCTTTGAGTAAAGCACCACCACCAGCGAGCATAATGCCTCTATCGATGATGTCTGCTGCCAATTCAGGGGGTGTACGTTCTAAAGTTCGCTTCACCGCTTCAATAATCACCGATAGCGGTTCTAACATACTTTCCCGAATTTCTGGCCCTTTGATGGTAACTGTTCTAGGTAAACCAGACAGCAAGTGTAAACCCCGAACTTCCATAATGGCGTTTTCATCATCATGGGTTGGGTAAGCAGAACCAATGCGAATTTTAATGTCTTCCGCAGTGCGTTCACCAATGACTAGGTTATGTACTTTTTTGAGATACATGATGATGGATTCGGTTAATTCATCACCAGCAATGCGTACTGATTCACTTAACACTGTTCCTTGCAAACTCAGCACAGCTACTTCTGTGGTTCCGCCGCCAATATCAATAATCATATTGCCAGTGGGTTCAGCGACAGGAAGTCCTGCACCAATAGCGGCTGCTACTGGTTCATCGATTAGATAAACTTCTCTAGCTCCAGCTTGCGCGGCTGCATCCATGACAGCTCGTCTTTCTACACCTGTGACCCCACTAGGTATACCGATGACAATCCGAGGTAATATCAAAGACCTACCTTCATTGACTCGCTGAATGAAGCTTTTCAGCATTAACTCTGCGGTGTCAAAATCGGCAATTACACCATCACGCAAAGGCCGTAAGGCAATCACATTACCTGGTGTTCGTCCGAGCATTTTTTTTGCTTCTTCTCCTACTGCAAGAGCCACCTTTTCGTTTTGATCGATCGCTACGACAGAAGGTTCTTGCAGTACAATACCTTTACCTGATACATAAACGAGGGTATTGGCTGTACCGAGGTCGATACCCATATCCCACGATGAGCGAAAGTTCCTGAACAAACCCACGCGTGTCTACGCCCCCTACTTTGCGATAATTCTAGACTACAACTGTTAATGAGAATAAAGTAAATCGTGCTGGATTCTATTATGTTTTCGTGTCCGAGTCCAGTCTGATAGACTCTTTTGTAAAATCACTTGGGGTCATTAGCCTAAAGTGCTGAGTAATGAGTAATGAGTAATGGGTGAAGTTTGTCTTCCCCTGCTTTCCCAGTCCCCAGTCCCCAATCCCTATTTCATACAACGCTGACAAACTTGTTTCATCAAGGCTACCTATTTCCTATCCTGTGACTAGTTCAGTATATCCGTATATTTTTTCATTTTCTTCAGGTGATTCGGCTTATTTTTATACTGGAACTTGTGATGAAGCGATTCACAGTTTTTCAATAGGTTCACAATTGGCTATTATAGGAGTCAAAATACATAAGTACCTCTGTACTAAAAGGTAAAGCACATGAGTATTAATATTGTCACTCTAGTCGGTCGGGTAGGTGGTGATCCAGATATCAAATATTTTGAGTCTGGTAGCGTTAAGTGTAGATTAACACTAGCTGTCAAGCGAAGAACCCGTAATAGTGATGAACCAGATTGGTTCACGTTAGAACTATGGGACAAGACAGCAGAAGTAGCCGGAAATTATGTCCGCAAAGGGAGTTTAATCGGCATCAAAGGTTCTCTCAAGTTTGACACATGGAGCGATCGCCAAACAGGAGTAAACCGTTCTACACCTATCATCAGAGTAGATCAGTTAGAGCTATTAGGTTCTAAACAAGACAGAGAAGCAGGCGGAGACTTTTCGCCAGAGAATTTTTAAATGGGAGTCAACAGTTAACAGTCTAGGCTATTGACTGTTGACTGTTGACTGTTGACTAATAACTAATTTGCAATGTCACTGATGCTTCCACTTGTTGCTCACCACCAATAACAGGAGTAGAAACGTCGGCACTAGCTAATTTAGATGCCTCATCACGATATAACATTGGTGGTGGCGGCGCACTTGCACCATTCACTTGAATACTAACCACCTCTTTAGACTGAATACCAAGAGAATTAAATACAGCTTCAGCTTGCTTTTGTGCGTCTTGAGTGGCTTCTTTTAAAGCTTGTTGTCTAGCAGAGGCGATCGCTTCATCGGTAGCCACAAAACTAATACTATTAATTTGGGTAGCACCAGCTTTGACGGCTGCATCCAAAATTGTTCCAGCTTTTTCTGTGGCGACACGGAAACTGACAGTATTAACAGCAGCATATCCAGTAATGCGCTGTACATTGTTGTTGTAACTATAAACTGGATTGAGGCGAATTCCTGTAGTTTGTAATTTTTCTACATTGCGACTTTTTAAGAAATCTACCACCGCCGATGACCGACGGGCTGCTTCTTTTTGTACTTCTTGAGCAGTTTTTCCTTGAATTTCTACCCCCAAGCTAATTTCGGAAATAGAAGTGGGAATAGATTCTTCACCTTTTCCTGTCACAGTCAGAGTTCGCCAGATTTTTTCCTTTTCTTGCGCCATTCCCGGCTGTGTTGCGGTCAAAAATACCAGCAACACTAATGGTAGAGTGGCAAAAAGTTTTCTAGCACGCAACTTAGAATTCAATAAAGCAATTTGAGACATAAAATTTACACTCCTCTCAAAGTTTGTGTAGACATTCAAAATCAGTGATATTAAGCTACTCACCATTGATGACTTTATGGGGTAGCTCGATACACTTTGGATGTTTCTACTTTGACAGTTGTATCGTTAAACTTGAGGATGGTTTCATTTTTTGAAACTAAAAATTACACCCTGTCATACCGAATTGGATAGGTAGTATTGTTTCAAGATTCTGGAATAGGCTAAGAATCTGGGCTTTCAATCCAAAATCCAAAATTGGTATCACGGGTGAACTTTTCTTTTTAACTGCGATCGCAAACAGGAATTGATTCATGGCATATTGGCTGCTTAAAACTGAACCAGATAACTATTCGTACTTTGATTTAGAACGAGATGGTGGTACAGTTTGGGATGGTGTGAATAATCCCCTAGCACTCAAACATATACGAACAATGCAGCCTCATGATTTGGCTTGGATTTACCACACTGGTAAAGAAAGGCAAATTATCGGTATGGCTGAGATTACTAGTCAGGCTTATCCAGACCCCACGTTAAATGATGCCAAGCGAGTAGTCGTAGATATATGTCCATTGCAAAAAGTAACTCAGCCTGTCACTTTATCCCAGATTAAACAAACACAGAAGTTTGCAGAGTTTGATTTACTCCGCATCCCTAGATTATCTGTAGTACCAGTCTCAGATATTTACTGGCAATACCTTATGGAATTAGCAGGCGTTAGCCATTGAAATCAGACGCAGATACCACCGCGAAAAACTATGCTGCGTCTTTGGAATTTGCAATTTTTTAACTTGCTTCTGTGACGATGGCGTAAGCATACCTGTAGACTATCTTGCCTTGATATGATCCATTGCTGGTATGCTAGTGCTGATATTCTTCTTGATTAGAAGCATGAAAACGGACTTATGAGTATTATACCCAGCCATTTCCAGTACCATCGGCAAACTCTAGTTATGGCAACTTTCCTGATTGTAGTAGCGATCGCTAGTAAAGTAATCACAGGCTTGAGCGTCTTGAGCCAATCCCCATCAACCAACTAAAAATCTGTGTGGAGATGATATCTAGAGGTGTAGAGAACAGAAGGTAAGCAGGGTAGATGATTTTTCCAATGCCCAATTCCCCATCCCCAATCCCTTATGATGAGGAAACTTCTATCTTAGAATCTCCGTCCCCTGAAATTATGAATTTTATGTGTCATTCGTATTAACATCTGGAACTTAATTTATTGCCAGTTTTATCTTCTTTTCAGTCTTCATCTAAGCTGATTGTTGAGTTAACAGAAGGTAGCAACTACAAATTTCAGCACTATTTCAGTTAACACTAGTTGGAGTTTTTACAGAAAAATTCTATACCAACACTCAATCATACAAATCTGGCTAACTCATGATGACATCTTGTTCCAATGAGTTGAAACCTGATGCTCTGATAGTCCAGAGACAATTCAGGGCATACTGAGATTCTAAAGCATTAAACTACATTTTTATACCAATTTTTTCAGGCAAAAAAGGTAATATAACTCAAGATTTTAGGTGGTGAAGGTGTGACGACAGGCCAATATGTTGAGATATTGAAAGGTCTCATGAACGCGAATCAGGAGAAAGGATTGTGAAACTAGAGTGGCTACTAACCGGAACTGTGGGTACGGTGTTGTTACTGTCATCGCCAACTTGGGCAACAAGTTTAAGTTCGTGGCGTTTTGATGCCGGTCAAAACCGTTTAGAAATTAACACTACAGGAAACGTACAACCAAAAGCACAACTGATTTTTAGTCCCACACGTTTAGTAATTGACCTACCAGGAATTGTTTTTGGCAGACCCCAGTCTATACAGCAGGTAGGGGGTGCGATTCGGGCTGTACGTGTAGGACAATTTGACCCCCAAACGACTCGCATCGTTGTAGAACTTGCCCCTGGTTATACCCTCGACCCCCAACAAATCAAATTTGTGGGGATTACCCCCCGTCGCTGGACTGTCCAGTTACCTAGACCAGTGGCGGAAACCACAGAATCTAGTCCAGATAGTGTTTATAACGTAGTCACCCTAGATTCTGACGCTAAACCAGAGTTTTCGGAAAATGTAGTTAGTGCTGCTGGCTCAACTCAAATTGAGAACGTGCAAGTAACTGGGGATGGTTTTTTTGTGCGGACAAGCGGGAATAATCCCCAAGTCAGGACAATTCGTAGCCGCGATCGCACTACCATTTTTATGGATATCGCTGGTGCAACTTTATCCCCCCGTCTCAATCAGCGCAATATTACTGTCAACAAGCATGGTGTCAGCCGTGTAGAACTGACCCAACTGCAAACCCGCACACCATCTGTCCGTATGACTTTACGGGTAGATAAAAATAGTCCAGATTGGCGAGTGAGTAGCAGTAGTGCGGGTGGTTTGGTCATTCTACCCAGTCGTGTGGTGAGGCTCCCAGGCAATACTAATTCTGATAACTCCGAAAGTGTTACTACTATCCCCAGCAGACCACCTGTTAACAGCGATGTAGCAACGATTCAATCTATTGATCTAGCAGACAATCAATTGCTCATTCGCGCTAATCAAGATTTATCCGCTACTAGTGGTTGGGATAGAAATACTGGTTTATTTCGGATCACCATCAATAATGCAAAGTTCGCCTCTAACGTCAAAGGCCCGATATTAACAGCCAATAGCCCCATCCTCCGAGTCAGGTTACAGACTCAAAACCCCAACACGGTCAT
Source organism: Aliinostoc sp. HNIBRCY26 (assembly GCF_050235535.1). Lineage (GTDB taxonomy): Bacteria > Cyanobacteriota > Cyanobacteriia > Cyanobacteriales > Nostocaceae > Trichormus. The sequence goes on along the minus strand of NZ_CP189852.1, from coordinate 5,822,649 downwards.
TGTCTTAGTCCAACCAGCTACCGGAGTGCAAGTTGGTTCCCTCAACCAAGTTGGTAGTGATTTATTAGCTCTACAATTACAAGGTTCTCGTCGGTCAGTTACTACACCACCTCTACCTCCCATCCAAGGACAACTACCAGATCCGCGCAATCCTCAACCCACCACCCCACCTACTCGCCCCGCACCTAGAGGGAGAGTAGTGGTGATGATTGACCCTGGACATGGTGGAAAAGACCCAGGCGCAATCGGGATTGGCGGTGTACGGGAGAAAGATATCATCCTCCCCATTAGCCAAAGGATTGCCCAAGTCTTGCAACAAAACGGTGTGCAAGTGATTATGGCGAGGAACGCTGACTACTTCGTTAGTTTGCCAGGCCGAGTCCAAATGGCGGAACGTGGTGGGGCGGATGTCTTTGTCAGTATTCACGCCAACTCCGCAGGTGCAGGTCGTCCTGATGTGAGTGGATTAGAAGTTTATTACTACGACAATGGTTTGAGTCTAGCGCGTGTAGTTCATAAAAGTATTCTCCAAGGTGTAAATGTCAGAGACAGGGGAATCAGACGCGCCAGATTTTACGTCCTCAGAAAAAGTTCCATGCCCTCTATCTTGGTGGAAACAGGTTATTTGACTGGTCGTGAGGATGTAGCTAAGTTGCAAAGCACAGCTTACCAAAACCAAATGGCAGATGCGATCGCCCGTGGGATTCTCCAATATCTCCGACGCTAATTTGTTATGCTCATAACGAATCGCGCGATCGCCCAGTGGCAAAATTACAAGGGCGTGTTAAGATACTACGCCATCAGATGTATTTTTATACCGATACAAAATTTGATGGCAACCATGCCCAGGTTTGGACGGTGACGGTGTGAGGATTTGCGAATATGTTGAGATGACATCAGTGAACAGTTATCAAAGTTGCTGTCCTGGCACTCATAACTAATAACTGCATCACTGATAACTGCTACAGGCTCTCATGAATGCGAATCAGGAGAATATAGATTGTGAAACTAGAGTGGCTACTAACCGGAACCGTAGGTACGGTATTGTTACTGTCATCGCCAACTTGGGCAACAAGTTTAAGTTCTTGGCGTTTTGATGCCAATCAAAACCGTCTAGAAATTAACACTACAGGTAGCGTCCAACCGCAAGCCCAACTTATTTTTAACCCGACACGTTTAGTAATTGACCTCCCAGGGATAACCTTCGGCAGACCCCAGTTAACGCAGCAGGTAGGGGGTGCGATTCGGGCTGTGCGTGTAGGACAATTTGACCCCCAAACCACCCGCATCGTCATCGAACTCGCCCCTGGTTATACCCTCGACCCCCAACAAATCAAGTTTGTAGGGATTACCGCCAGTCGTTGGACGGTTCAATTACCCACACCCGTAGCAGACAGTAACATCGATAACCCAGAAATTGCCCAGCAACCCCCCTCAAATCCATCTCCGAGAAATATTTACACAGTCACCCCCACTAATCGCGAACCAGAGGTCAATAATACCCTCGCCGCCACTACGCAAATTGAAAACCTGCAAGTTACAGGGGATGGCTTCTTTGTCCGCACTCGTGGCAGTAATCCCCAAGTTCGAGTAAATCGCGCTGAAGATCAGCAGGTACTCAACATTGATATTGCAGGTGCATCCTTATCACCAAACCTGAGACAACAAGACTTTTCGATCAATCGTTATGGTGTTAGCCGCATTCAATTTACCCAAAACACCAACCAAACTGTCAGAATGACCATGCTGCTGGATAAAAATAGTTCTGACTGGCGAGTCAGCACTAGCAGTGTGGGTGGGTTCGTAGTCATACCGAATAGAAGTGCTGTCACATTACCCAGAGAGAATAACCCACAAACCATCTCCAGCAATGCACCAGCCAATATTGAAGCGATAGAATTAGCTGAAAATGGTACACGGTTATTGATTCGGGCAGATCAACCTATATCTGCTCAAGGTGGTTGGGATAGAACCACAGGATTATTTCGGATCACCATTAATAATGCTAAATTAGCCGCCAATGTTAAAGGCCCAACTCTCACAGCCAATAGCCCAATTCTCAGAGTCCGGTTACAACCCCAAGCACCCAATACAGTAGTTGTTTTAGTACAACCTTCAGCCGGAGTGCAGGTAGGGGAACTCAATCAAGTCGGCAGCCAACTTCTGGCTTTAGAGTTACAAGGCTCACGCCGATTGACACCTCCAATCTTTGTCCCTTCAGATAATCAGTCTCAGTCACGAAATCCCAATATCGATATTCCCAGAAACAACACTTCTACCCCCCGTTCCTCAGTTCCCAGGGGTAAAGTCTTAGTAGTAATTGACCCTGGACATGGTGGTAAAGACTCAGGCGCGCCAGGCTTGGGTGGACTTTTGGAAAAAGATGTAGTCTTGCCTATCGGTCGTCGCATAGCCGCCATTTTAGAACAGAACGGCGTGCAAGCTGTCTTGACCAGGGATGCTGATTTCTTTGTGGAGTTGCAAGGTAGAGTCGATATTGCCGAACGCGTCAATGCTACGGTGTTCGTTAGCGTTCATGCTAATTCTGTAGATAATCGCCCTGATGTCAACGGCTTAGAAGTCTACTATTACGATAGTGGCTACGCCTTAGCAGAAACAGTCCGCAATAGTATCTTACAAAGTATTGGCACTATTAAAGATAGAGGCACACGTAAAGCTAGATTCTATGTCCTCAGAAAGAGTTCCATGCCTTCGATTTTAGTAGAAACAGGTTATATGACCGGTCGGGAAGATAATCCGCGATTAGGTTCACCAGAATATCAAAATCGTATGGCAGAGGCGATCGCCCGTGGTATCCTGCAATATTTAAAGAGATGATCAAGTTACTCAAAATATTAAAAATGCTCAATTGGTCTATCTACAGAATTTAATGGTCATTTGGCCAAATGTCTGCTAAATTCTGTATTTTAAATCCCCCAAATTTTTAATCAGTATCTGCCTGTGTATTCATCTTCCAGTTTTGAAGGTAATCTTTACGAGTTTTTAGAGCAGGAGCCTCAACGCGCTCCCATCGGTGTATTTGATAGTGGTGTTGGTGGGTTAACGGTATTGCGTCAAATCTATCGGCAGTTACCTCATGAATCAGTAATCTACTTCGGCGATACCGCTAGGCTACCCTACGGTATTCGTTCCCAAGCCGAAATCACCCAGTTTGTGCGCGAAATCCTCGATTGGATGCAGCAGCAACGGGTGAAAATGGTGATTATGGCTTGTAATACAAGTTCTGCCTTGGCTCTAGAAACAGTCCGTGCAGAATATGACATCCCAATTTTGGGGGTGATTCTGCCTGGAGCTAAAGCCGCCGTCCAACAAGGTAAGCGCATCGGTATTATCGCCACACCAGCCACAGCTAAAAGCAACGCCTACAAGCACGCCATCTTAGAAATCAACCCAGAAGTAGAAGTGTGGCAAGTTGGTTGTCCAGAGTTTGTCCCACTCATTGAGCAGAATCGTATTTATGACCCCTACACTACAGAAGTTGCTAAATCTTATTTAGAACCTTTGCTGCAACAAGATATTGATACTTTAGTGTATGGCTGTACTCATTATCCCTTACTGGCTCCTGTAGTGCGATCGCTCCTGCCAACTCAAGTCAAAATCATTGACCCTGCTGTTTATGTCGTCAACGCCTGTAGTCAAGAACTAGAATTGCTTGGTCTCAACAACACTCATCCTCCCCTCCCAACTCGCTTTGCTGTTAGTGGTTCTCCCCAACAGTTTGCCCAATCTGGAATCAATTGGTTAGGCTTTACGCCCATCGTTGAAGCGGTTGATTTCGCTAATATTCATAGTCATTAGTGAGCTAGTGCGGTCTTCTCTACGAGACGCTTCGCGAAGAGGGTTTCCCTCATGAGCAACTAGCGAACCCGAAGGGTCATTAGTCATTAGTCATTAGTCATTAGCAAAAAACCATTTTTAACCACTAGATAATCAAATCAACACTGCTGATTCTAGCTCTTTGTCAAATTCTCTGGATTTTTGCTTCATGAAGCATAGTCACATTCCCAAATCAGGTTTTACCCTTGCCTGGACAAGCTATCTACCAAATTTATCATGACTAATAACTAATGACTAATAACTAATGACTAATAACTACTGACTAGGCTTTTTTCCTGTGCGTTTTGCTAAACCTAATAATAGATAAACAGTGAATAAATATCCCGCAGCTAAAATAAAAATCATCATAGGCATATTCCCGTAAACCATAATCCCACCCGCACCTTTTCATAGAAATTAGGAACTTAAATAAAAGCAGCAGAAACAGCACCAAACAAATAACATTTTGGTGTCCGTATTACGTAACGCTAAACTCTACCGACAGAGTAATTAGTTCTCTCCGGCTGAGGTTTTGATATTTAATTGATTGCAGACCATACATCCGACAGCAAATAGTACGCCACTTAACTGTGACGCAATACCGCACTCCTCAGCAGCTTACCTAGTCTGCTTGATTTTTGCTGATATCTTGACAACTGGAAGAAAGCTTACGCTCAAAGCAAACTAGAAGCGTATAACAACGCTTCTCAAAAACTTCACTTATCTCCCTAGCCAAGAAACTTTCGCGACAATCACAAGTCAAGAGAAAATTCCCCTGATTGATGTTGAAGGAAATTATATCTGTAACTCACAACACTGAAGAAGCAATTTCACTCAAAAGTGAATTACTGTTGTGGCGTGAATACTTGAAAAATTTAAAATCCCTAGATTATAGGGTAACATAACGAAGCCAACTTTGAGGCGAAATTTCAAATTTTTTAGCTACTTACAGAGATACAAGAAGTCATTAATTTATACATAAAAATAACTAATATTTCATTGGTATCACTTAATTTAGATAAATATACATTTAAGTATGTTTAATAAACGACTTTAAGATTTAGAACTCATAAAATATAGTCTTTCTCAGCCAGAGTTTTAAGGAATTATACTGAGTATTTAATAAAACTAGGGAAAATTAGATGGTAACAATACTTAAATCAAATTCGTTCTAAACCATAGGTAATGATACATATTCAATATTTATTATTCTCAATTATCCGAGCAAAACTTTGCGCTGGCACAGGCTTATCTTAGAATAAACATTAGGATATGTAAACTTTCGTAACTAAAGTCAGAGTCCGCCCACCCATGACCCCAGCCACCTCTCTGTTTGCCCCAGTGGAAGCAGACCTGCAAATACTAGCAGATAACCTCAAACAGCTAGTTGGAAATCGCCACCCCATTCTGTTTGCCGCCGCCGAACATCTCTTCGGGGCTGGGGGAAAGCGTATTAGACCAGCGATCGTGCTATTAATATCGCGGGCGACCATGTTAGACCAAGACATTACACCACGCCATCGTCGGCTAGCAGAAATCACCGAAATGATTCATACAGCTAGCTTGGTACATGATGATGTGGTAGACGAGTCAGAAGTCCGGCGGGGCGTTCCTACCGTTCATAGTTTGTTTGGTAATCGCATTGCCATCCTCGCTGGCGATTTTCTCTTTGCTCAATCATCTTGGTATCTCGCCAACCTAGACAACTTAGAAGTCGTCAAACTACTGTCAGAAGTCATCATGGATTTGGCAACCGGGGAGATTCAGCAAGGATTGAATCGGTTTGACGCGAGTATTTCCATAGAAACTTATATCCAAAAAAGCTATTACAAAACTGCTTCCTTAGTTGCTAACAGTGCTAAAGCGGCAGGAATCCTCAGCGAAGTTGCTGGGGATGTTGCAGAACATTTGTACGCCTATGGTCGTCATCTTGGCATAGCTTTTCAGATTGTGGATGACATTTTAGATTTCACCAGTACCGCCGATACCTTGGGTAAGCCCGTCGGTTCGGATCTCAAAAGTGGGAATCTCACAGCACCCGTGTTGTTTGCTCTAGCCGAAAAACCCTATTTGGAGGTGTTAATAGAGCGAGAATTTGCCCAAGCCGGTGATTTAGAACAAGCACTAGATTTAGTTCAGGCTAGCCAGGGGATACAGAAAGCCAGAGATTTAGCTGCTCACCACACTAAGTTGGCAATTGACCATTTAGCCGTTCTTCCACCGTCAGAATCTCACCAGACATTAATCAATATTGCGGAATATGGATTGAGCAGATTGTATTAATCTGTTGACATTCAAATTTTGGATTGTAAATTTCGGATTTTCGATTGTTTCTGGTGCAAGCCCCGCCAGAGAGTGAGCAGAACAAATCTCGAATACTCCCTGCGCTTACTGGCTAACTTCACTACGTTCGCTGGCCTGTCCCGTGAAGAGGATAGTCAATCTAGAATCCCCAAGCTGCATTGCGTGATGGGTGCAGTCAATCCAAAATCTAAAATCGGTTAACTGCTTGGCTAAAAAGTAGAGACTAAAGATCCAACTTCCCTAACGGGAAAAAAATTTTTTGATTTTTAGCAAAAATTTTTGAGATTTTTTTGAGCAAAATTTGGGGATGTTGGCGTGTATTGAAAACAGCCAGCATCACCATTTTTTTTAGGCAATATCAGGAGGTACGTTTGTACTCTTGGGCTGTTGTCGTAACTGTTTCTGTATGAGTTTCTGGAATTGAGAACGCTTGACCTCATACGAATGAGTGGTTTTACCCGGCGTTTCCAAAAAAACGATACTATCTACGGGTTCTAATGCCACCAATTGGAACAAAATGTGCGTTGCGGGAACAATTTTAGGGGTCAGGTGAGGGTCAAGCCCAGCAGGTGAAATTAGGGAAACATCCTGTATGGTAGGGAAAGCGTAAACCACACGCTTTTCGATTCCTGGGTTGCTACGCTTGCTCAACGTAGTCAAGACCCAGCTACCCTCCCCATCTTGGAGAATATGGTACTGGGAATGACGTAATTTTTGAGCGATCGCCACAAGTACAGGAGCAATTGCTGCAACAAGATGAGGTGTAACACCATCACTGGGTGCATTGTTAATCAGCAATTGAATTTGTGTTTCTAAATCCATAATGACTTGTTAACGTCTGTTGGGTAGAGGCAATAAAATTTATCGCCATGTGATTGATCCCATTACAGTTGGGAATAATAAAATCAGCCACATCCTTGAGTCTAAGGATGGGGTAGCGTTTAGCTGATACGCAAAACCATAAAGCCAACACCCACTCCGTCACAAGTTCTATTTAAGTTTATGTATAGGGTCTTTTGAAAACCGAGACTATGAATTCAGCCGCAACAGCAACTATTCCAACCGCCAATGCTCTGGGAGAAAATACTATCGGTGTAGAAGTGATTTTCCCACTTGTCTACAAAGAGCTACAGCAATTCACCAAGGCCTCAGATCAGAACTGTCGCGATGTAGCCAATCGCATCACTACCGAAGTATACAGGATTTGTAGCGAAAGTAAACGTATTCAAGCCTCTGGTGCTGTAGAAAATTCTGCCATGACCTTGGCTAAACACAGACTACAGCAATGTTTGAGATATTATCAACTAGGCTCTAACCGGGGCAGAGTTGAATTACACAGTACATTAAGTGCCATTATTTATCGTTACATTAATCCTCCCCAACGCCAATTGAGCTATCAAGGGCGGCTGACAATCATAGAAGATTTCCTACAAAGTTTTTATTTAGAAGCCTTAAACGCCTTCCGTCGAGAAAATCAACTCGGCCCCACCTACAGCCCGAAAACTCTTTTAGAACTAGCGGAGTACATGGCATTTACCGAACGTTACGGTAAACGGCGGATTCCCCTCCCAGGTCGCCAGCAGCAGTTGATTATTCTCCGCGCTCAAACTTTTTCCCAACAACAACCTCCAGAAACTAACGTTGATATCGAACAAGCCGCAGAAGGTAGCAGCAATGAAGGTGATGGTTCTTGGGAAGAACCAGCAGTTCAGCAACTACGGGCGGCAATGGCTACCCAACCAGAACCAGAACCAGAAGAAGATACACTGCGTTCCGTTGTGATTTCGGAATTAATGAGTTATTTGGAACAACGTGATCAATCTGACTGTGCTGATTACTTTTCGCTGCGTCTCCAGGATATGTCAGCCCAAGAAATTGAAAACGTTTTAGGCTTAACTCCACGTCAGCGAGATTACTTACAACAACGCTTCAAGTATCATCTCATCAGGTTTGCTTTGCTACATCGTTGGGAATTGGTACACGAATGGTTAGAGGCTTCTTTGCACACCAATTTGGGTCTAACTCCTCAGCAGTGGCAAGCCTATACTTCTGAGCTAGACGAGAAACAGAGAGCTTTACTAGACTTAAAACAACAAGGATTAGCCGATGACAAAATAGCGAAAACTCTAGGGTTATCAATGGCACAACTACAAAAACGGTGGTTCAAAATTTTGGAACAAGCTTGGGAAATTCGTAATTCCTTAGTATCCGGATCAAGTGCATCCACTCATGAATAGTGACTCAGAATCCCTACAAAATTACCTACGCGGTTTTCTGGATAGTAGTATCAACCCCCCAGAAAACCATCAGGGAAATTGTCAGGATATCGGGGAGATTTGCTCTCCTGACCAAACTACCAGTACAAATCATGGTGAGTTAGAGTTGGGAAGTGTCACCCACACCTTTTTATTAGGAGAAATTCCTACTGTGCAAGAACGTTTTCAAGCCGTCATCAAACGTCGGTTACAAATTCACATCGAAAACCACCCACCCTTGTTTCCCTGGGAAACACAAATAGTAGACTATCCAGATACTCTGGATGAGCCATCACTAGTATTTGCCCCGAACTGGGGATGGATGGCGCAGCAATCTAAGCTGAATCTTCCCATTCCTCTACCAGAGAAAGTATTTCAAGAATTATTTGCCAAATGTCAACAACTGGTGACATCTTCGCTACCAATCGGGGCAAAATTAGTGCAGGCGGTAGAAGATTTGTTCCCCAACGAATCTTACACCATCAATAATCTTGCTGGCTTGGTATTACGTACTAGCCACAGATCGCCATTAGAGTCAATGCCTAATATCGAGAATGATTACTCAGATTTAGGGTCTAATCAACAAATGGCAATCTCCCTCATGGCTGCTAAACAACTGTTAGAGAATCTGACTCTACCAGTTTCTCCTAGTCAGCCAGTTGTAGAAAGACTCTGGTTAACTAGTGTCGGTGTTCTCAATCTGCGGGTAGAATATCACTCCCAAGGTGACACCAAGCTGTTGCGTGTTCATGGCGATTTACCCACTCAAGGAATTTTGACACTACGGGGTGACAACTCCATTGCTATGGCACAGTCGTCAATTCCTGGATGCTTGAGTGTAGAAATTGCGGGTCAGCAACTCCACCCAACTTACTTTTTAGAGGTTGAGTGTCCAGAACTAGATCAATTACCATTGGTCTTTGTAATTAATCCCACCATCTAAGTGAGATTACCAACGCTAGCACACCAACAGTTGATCAACACCCACAGATAAGTTAATTATCGTGGCTTTGGCATCTTTATATTTTTCTCAACCGGGGGTCATTAGGGCTTCTACAATCACCCGCAACGAGAATGAAAATTTACAAGACATCTATAATTCCCAAAGGCTGCTTTCGGGGAGTTCCGATTTTCTCACAGGAACTTCCCGAAAATCTGTCTCTATGAAGCATCTACTCTATCGCTTTAGCGAAATTGGAAATGTTTAATTTAACCAGGTTGAATCGATTTTGGCATCTGCGCGTCAGTTACAGGCGAGAGGATCATCAGGAATCGCCATCGGTGGAAGTGGAAGACTCCATTTCCTTGCGGGTACTAGTGCTAGCGTTGGTAATCACAGGTATTGCGGCTGTAGATATTGCGGCTAATACGACCTTTAGTCTGTGGGCAATACCTCTGAGTTTTCTTGGTGCAGGTTGGAGTTATTACCGCCGTCGTCAAGCTAATATCACCGTCAAATTTTGCATTGCCATTGGGATGTTAATGGCTTTGGGAGCCTTTTTTGGGAATATCTTTGGCGAATTAAATGATACGCGCTTGGCTTTGGCGGAGTTATTAATTCAACTGCAAATACTACACGGTTTTGATGTGCCTCGGCGTAAAAACCTGGGCTATTCTATTGTGATTGGGTTAATTTTATTGGGTGTGGCGGCAACCCTAAGTCAGACTTTAGCTTTTGCACCTATTTTATTATTATTTCTAGCGATCGCCCTGCCGACTTTAGTGGTGAATTACCGTTCACAGTTAGGCTTGGCTAAGGAAAAAGGCCAAAGGCCAAAGGCAAAAGCATTTAAATTAACTAAGCAGTTACCTACATATTTTGTATTGTTTGCCGTGGTTGTGGGCTTGGGGTTGGTGGTATTTGCATTATTACCCCGCTTCCCTGGCTATCAACTGCGGACTTTTCCTGTGAGTTCACCCATTGAGGTGAAAAATAGCTTTACTGGTCGGAGTATTATCAATCCTGGCTATGTCCGCCAAGGTAATGCGGATAATCAAGGGAATGGTACGGCATCTGATAGCAATGGACAACCAGGAAAGCTAGACAGTGGCTTTTACTATGGTTTTAATAGCAAGATTAACCAAAACTTGCGGGGAGAGATGAAACCCAAAGTGGTAATGCGGGTGCGATCGCAAGTTGAAGGATTTTGGAGGGTACTGGCTTTTGACCGCTATACGGGTAAGGGTTGGGAGGTTTCCCGTAATGATGATGTGGCAACGATTAAGCGATCACCTTGGTCTTATCAAATTTTCTTACCACCACCAGCGATCTCTGGTAAAACCAAAGAGGTCATACAGACTTACTCTATCGTCTCCGAATTGCCTAACTTAATTCCGGCGATGACTTATCCCAGGGAAATTTACTTTCCCACACCTGTGATCGCGGTGGATAAAGAGGGAGGATTGCGATCGCCTGTGGGATTAGGTGAAGACTTGACATATACGGTAATTTCTGATGTCCCGTACCGCGATCGGAGTTTACTGGGAACAGCTAGTACAGATTATCCCCCCAATATCGCCAAATATTATCTCCAGATACCCCCAGAAATTTCCACTAAAGTTAGGCAGCGCACAGAAGAAATTTTAGCTAACTACAACCGTGAACGGGTCGGTAAATCTCAGAAAACCTTAGATTCCACCTATGAAAAAGTTCTGTATCTAGCTCAATATATCAAACAAAACTATTCGATTCCGGAAAATCCTTTAGATTTACCTTTTTTTGATGACAAAGAAGACCTGGTAGAAGCGTTTTTATTTAAACATAAAGGCGGTTATCCAGACCATTTTTCCACGGTTTTAACCGTGATGCTACGCTCCATCGGTATTCCGGCGCGACTAGTAGCAGGTTTCGGTGCCGGGGAGTTTAATCCTTTTACGGGAATGTATGTAGTTAAAAATACAGATGCCTACGCCATGACGGAAGTTTACTTCCCGAAATATGGCTGGTTTACCTTTGACCCCATTCCTAATCATCCCCTGATTCCGCCATCGATTGAGGAGACGCAAACTTTTAGTGTGTTGCGTCAGTTTTGGCAGTGGGTAGCTGGGTGGCTACCGTCACCGGTCACAGGATTTTTAAATCGTGTCTTTGGGGCAATTTTTAGCTGGCTAGGAAAGGCGATCGCTTGGTTTATGGCTCTATTCACCCAAGGTTGGTTAGGCATACTAACAGGGCTGATATTAACCACTACGGCAGCTTTTTTAGCCTGGTTAGGCTGGGTGCAGTGGCGAGGTTGGCGACATCGTCGGGGCTTAAGTAAATTACCACCGATGGAACGTCTTTATCAACAAATGCTGCTATGGACTAACCAAAAAGGTTTAGGTAAACATCCTGCACAGACACCTTTAGAGTATGCAAAAGTAGCTTCTGAGTATCACACACCAAATGATGCTCAAGTCATCAATGATATTTGTCAAGCTTATGTTAGTTGGCGTTATGGAGGTAATACTCCTAACTTACATAAATTGCGACAAAAATGGCAAGAATTGAAAAAGTCTTCTCGCCATAAACAGAAATAATTTACTCAGAATTTCTAGATAATTGTCTCCACAATATTGATATTTTGGAGGCTATAGCCATGCCGACAAATCACTTTTAGATACTGCTAATAACTGGCTCCAGCACTACCTCTTAGGGGTATGTTTTACTTATCTCTAAGGACAGATTTTTCAGCAATTTAACTGAGACACTATCGAAAAAAGCAGGTGTTAAGAAAAAACTCAAGCTGTGTAGGATGAATTCGTTGTAACTCCCTTTTTTTAGGGATAACATGGGAATAAATTCACTACTAGCTTTGTACACCACATTCGGTGTCTGTTTTTTTATGGATATACAGTTAATTAACATTGGTTTTGGTAACATTGTTTCGGCTAACCGAGTTGTTGCCATTGTCAGTCCTGAATCTGCCCCGATTAAGCGGATTATTACTGATGCGAGGGACAGAGGTCAGCTAATTGATGCTACTTACGGCCGCCGTACTAGGGCTGTAATCATCACTGATTCTAGTCACGTAATTTTGTCAGCAATTCAGCCAGAAACGGTAGCGAATCGCTTCGTGATTTCTAGGGAGCATCATGCTGTAGAAAATTGACGGAGGTTGTCTCCATAGACATCAAAACAGCAGTACGATGTGAACTAGATGAGGTTTTCTGTCACTAGTGCTACAAATTCGTTAGTTAAGGATTGCTCTAGAGGCACATACCAGATTAAATTACTAATCTACTAACGAATGATGTCTCTTGATGAATTCACAGGTTAAACGGATGATGCAAGTTCTACCCATCCAGAGTTGTGCTACTACCCAAGATAGTGCTGTGTCAGGCAAGTTAATTGTGTTAACCGGGCCAAGTGGGGTCGGGAAGGGTACGCTGATGCGATCGCTCCTACAGCGTCATCCGGAACTGTATTATTCCGTCTCGGCGACGACTCGCCGCCCCCGTCCAGGAGAGATTGAGGGCAAAAATTATTATTTTATTAGCCGTAGTAAGTTTGAGCAGTTAGCGTCTCAAGGAGAATTCCTAGAATCAGCAGAATTTGCCGGAAACTACTATGGCACTCCTCGTGAAGCTGTGCTGCGTCAAGTGCAGTCTGGCCATTTAGTAGTTTTGGAAATTGAACTTAAGGGAGCAAGACAAATTCGGGCTTCCTTCCCTGAAGCTTTGAGTATCTTTATTTTGCCGCCTTCCTTCGCTGAACTAGAAAGACGCATTCGGGGACGAGGACAAGATTCTGAAGAGGCGATCGCCCGTCGTCTGCAACGCGCCCACGAGGAAATTGAAGCGGCTAATGAGTTTGATATCCAAATCGTCAATGATGATTTTGAAACGGCTCTCAATGCCATTGAAGCGGCTGTGTTTGGCAAATAAAGTGGGTGAAAAATTTACCTGCAATCAAAGCAAAAGCGTCGATGCGCCAACATCAACGCTAGTTGTCTAAAATTCATCAACTCCTGTTGCCGCAGGAGGTAATGGTCATTTTTGTTTTGCGTTCCCCTATAAGGAGGTCACACTATGTCCAGTTTACCCAATTCTAACCATTCCAATAACTATTTCCGCCTATTGACTGATCGTTACGTCCAGCTATTTCTCGTTGGAGTAGCAATTGGTTCAGGTGTTGGTTATGGTTTTCGTCAAAATATCGCTGATCCCAAACGGCAAGAACCTATTATCCAGAATGAAATCAGGCGTTTTAGTCGTGCAGAGTATGAAAGATTGCAATTAGGAATGCGTATAGCGGAAGTAGAGGCTATCTTGGGTCGAGGTACTGAAATTCAGCGATCTACGACGATTGCAATTTTCATTTGGGAGAATTGGGATACTTCCAAAATTACTGTAACGTTTGAGACGGGAAAGCTTAAAAGAAAAGAACAGTTAGGATTAAAGTAAGTAAAGCAATTTTTGTCTTTGTTATGGACACAAATTGTAATACGCCGATATAAGCAGCTTGTAATACGGTTTAGCTTAGATAATTTGCAAAAATCAAAACACCTGGAAAGTTTTCAAATTGCAAAGTCTTTACAGGTGTCTTCATTTTCCATGAACTGTATTAGAGAAACTTGAGTAATAGCTGTTGAAAAATTTAAGTTTTTGCAAATAACTGTTATTATATTCAAACATTTTACTCTTCAGTATTTTTTAATGATCTACTTGAGATATATGTTGTTCCAATAATAGTGCAGGATTAGTAATTGGGCATCGGTAATCGTCAAAAATCACTGACAATCACCAATGCCCAATTACCAAAAATTTAAAATTAGCCTATTAGACCTTGGATGATAGCCAAATTACTGGTCAAGAAATAAGCTGTTACTGCACCACCAATACCACCAATTAAGAAAGCACTGGCGAAGTTATTCCAGCCTTCTTTGGAATTAAAAGCATCTGGGGGATTGGGTACAGTCACGCTAGCTAAGGCTTTGGGTGGGTTGCTGTTGGAATACAAAGATAGACAAGCTGTGAGGATCACAACTAAACCTATAGAAGCCAACAATCCTGCCAAGTTAGCATTATCTGCATTACGCAGTGGGCCTAGTTTAGCGAAGGGGCCAAACAATAAGTAACCATGAGCCATACCCACTTCTAAACCACGTCTAAAAGGAAGTAGACCTGGGCGATAAGCAGGTAAGTTATTGATAAACCACTTGACTGCGGGAGAAGAGTTGAAAGGGGTCTCTAAGTTACCGATTTGTGGATCACCAGCAGGGAAAACAACTTCCCGATTTCTAGGATCGCCAGGAGAATTTTTGGATGCGTCTACTGCTTGCATATTCTACGTTTGCCTCTAAATTTAGAAGGGTCGCACTTTGACCACGAAAACCCAGGGAGAAATATAAGTCAAAAGCTAAAAGGCAAAAGAAGAGAATCTTTTGTCTTTTGACTTTTTACTTTTGCCTTACTTCTAACTCCTGACTTCTGAATTTATGGTAGGGGGTGGAAAAGGAGGTCTGGGAAAAAGCGATTAAATTCAATCAAAATCCCAGCTGTGATTGTCAACCAGATAGTTGCTGCCACGGGTGCTGTAGAAATGAACTTAATCAAATAGCTTTGATCACCTTTGTCGGCCATGATTTAATCTCCAAAACAAGTGAGTGAACTAACTGGGATTAGCGAGGAGAAACAGTGATTTCTGAGTCTTTCGCGGTTAATTCGCCAGCTAAGAATTCTTTTAAGGCAGCAGCTGGCCATGCAAAGCCTGTAGCAATGATGGAGAGTGCTAGACCCAAATCGATTTGGATTTCTTTGAGTTCGGTGTCAGAGTCTTTCTTGATGGCTTGTAAGTAAGCACGACCTACCCAACCAATCCAACCAGCAATATACAAGAACAGGATGCTAGGAATTAGGAAATCGCCAGCGCGATCAAGACGACCATCTACGATCAGGTGAGGATAGCCTTCTGGGCCGCAGAGGGCTTGAGAATAACGTTCAAAACGTTTTTTACCAGATTCGGGATCGGCTGTAGTATTACGGGCGTTTTTTGCTAGTGCTTGAAATGCAGGATTGTCTTTGCAGGGGGTCAGGTTTGCACCCAAAGCTTGTGCTGGGGGGGCAAAACTGAATGCTAGACAAATCACTAAAATCAAAGCAAACAATCTTCTCATGGATTTGTTTCCTTTTATTGCAAAAGAAAAAGTTTTATGTACAAAACGAAGCGGCTTGTACAGTCTTTATTTGCTTAACTAGCAAGTCATCATACTCTTGGGCGGGAATCGAGTAAAGTTGAAGTAAATAAAAGTTAAAGCTTCTCAAACAAGTCGCAATTGTGGTACACACCTGGAATGGTAACTGTTTTAGCAATAGAAACTAGCTGTGATGAAACTGCCGTGGCAATTGTTAAAAATCGTCAAGTTTGCAGCAGTATTATTACGTCCCAAATCGCGGTGCATCGGCAGTATGGTGGAGTGGTGCCGGAAGTCGCATCGCGCCAGCACTTGGAAATCATTAATTTAGCGATCGCCCAAGCCTTGGAGCAAGCCCAACTAGATTGGGGGCAAATCGACGGTATTGCAGCCACTTGCGCCCCTGGATTGGTGGGAGCGTTGTTAGTGGGGTTGACTGCGGCCAAAACTTTAGCGATTTTGTACAATAAACCATTTTTGGGAGTCCATCACCTCGAAGGTCACATCTACGCCACTTATTTGAGTGAGCCAACTTTAGATCCCCCTTTTCTTAGCTTACTGGTTTCCGGCGGACACACAAGCTTAATCTATGTTAAGGAATGTGGAGTTTACGAAACTTTAGGTGAAACTCGTGATGATGCAGCCGGAGAAGCCTTTGATAAGGTGGCTAGATTATTAAATTTAGGTTATCCAGGCGGGCCAGTCATTGATCAACTCGCCCAGAGTGGAAATCCCCAAGCATTTGCACTGCCAGAAGGAAGAGTATCTTTACCTGGAGGGGGTTTTCATCGCTATGATGGCAGTTTTAGCGGCTTAAAGACAGCCGTATTAAGATTAGTGCAGCAGTTAGAAAAAGATGAGCAAACCTTACCAGTAGCCGACTTAGCCGCCAGCTTTCAACAGACAGTAGCCAAGGCATTAACCAAAAGAGCGATCGCCTGTGCCATTGACTATGGTCTAAGTACAATTGCTGTCGGTGGTGGAGTAGCGGCTAACAGTGGCTTAAGAAAAAATTTACAAGCTGCTGCTGCTGAACATAACATTCGTGTTCTTTTCCCACCCTTAAAATTTTGTACTGATAACGCCGCCATGATTGCCTGCGCCGCCGCCGATCATTTATCCCGTGGTCATACCTCACCCTTAACATTGGGCGTAGAGTCTAGACTGCCATTAACGGAAGTGATGAAGTTATATCAAAGTTAAGGGTGTAAGGATGCAGGGAAGATTAAACCCCAGTCCCCAGTCCCCAGTCCCTAGTCCCCAGTCCCCAGTCCCAATTCACTATTGACTATTCACCATTGACCCCTGCTTTGTCAGTATGGCGCGAATATGATCAGCCACAGCATCTGGCTGTTCCAACATGGCTAGATGTCCACAATCAGGAATTTCAATCACATTATCGCCACAATATTGGAAAAGCCTATGGAAGCTAGCTAAATGACGCACGTACTTGGGTTCCATGACTTTATCGTCAGCACCAGCTATAAAATATACTGGCTGTTTCAACTGTGACACCAACTTAGGTAAACGATTGATTTCTTCTTCGGTTGTAGACTCTAGTAATGATCCCAGTGCAGCTTCAGGATCTGCTACGACAAAATCAATCACGCGTTGACGCGCCCAATAGCGATCTAATGGACGAGAGACATGATTTCTGGTAAACAGAAAATCAATTAGAGGTACGTGAGATAACCAACGGGGACGAACTTGTAAAAATTTTTGTCCTGCGGAGCGAAATTGCTCAAAAGCTTCTTTGAGATAGATCCCGCCACCTGCATTGATACAGACTACACCCTTAATTACTTCCGGCCTTTGTGCCGCCGCCCAGAGTGCGATCGTACCCCCTAAAGAGTGACCAATTAGCCAAGCGTTAGCAATATTTAACTGTTGCAGGAGGGTGACTAAATCATGAGCGTAAGCAGCTGGTGTATGGAGAGACTCAAAAGCATAATTGAGGTTGCTAATGGATTTAGAGGCAGAACTGACGGAACTTTCTTCCTCTGGGAAATCAGTATCTAACTGAGACTGAGATTCACCAAAGCCCCTTAAATCATAAGACAAACACTGAAAATCCTCTGACAACCGAGAGATCACAGGTTGCCAGTATCCACGACTGTTTAGCCAACCGTGAACAAACACCAAAGCATAGGGACTGGACGTGGGAGCTGTTAGCTCGTATGCGTGTGGGAAACCCAAGATTTCAATAGTTGCCATATCTATATCGTACCTTTAAGAGTGGGCGCGACTGGATATAAAGCCAGACAAACTATCGAAAATTCAAAATTCTCTATGGTCAGAAACTACAAAATTTTAAGAAAGCATTGGGTATTAGGCATTGATTGGCTTTTTCTCCCCCATTGCCTATGCCATTACTTACCTAGTAATCTTTGACGCACTCCCTCCGCAATTTTATGTCCTAGATACTCAGGAAT
This sequence comes from Aliinostoc sp. HNIBRCY26, assembly GCF_050235535.1. GTDB lineage: Bacteria > Cyanobacteriota > Cyanobacteriia > Cyanobacteriales > Nostocaceae > Trichormus. The sequence goes on along the minus strand of NZ_CP189852.1, from coordinate 5,804,706 downwards.
TAAACTTTCATTTGGCCCTAATAAGTAGAGAATCAGTCTTGTACGTCCCCGCCAAACTAATAAATTGGCGTTAACAACTAAAAGGTCTTCCTGCCAAATGGCGTACATCACCTTATAAAATAGCCCTGGTTGATTATCCGCCTCAATGACTAAAGCCGGCAGATGAAACACCGGATCAACGTAAAATTCCGTCTGTACCTGTTCTAAACCCACATCTAAGTTAAATTCTACTGCTAGCATCTCTTCCACCTCGAATCTGCCGCCCAAAGCTTCACGAATGGCGCGACAAACATTGTCGGCGGTTTTCTCTGTCAAGGCTTTACTACCACGAGATACCAAAAGTTTGATAAAAACGAGCATGGGGGGACGAATCTGTCCATATAGACTCAAACTGTGGATAGTTAGTCCATAAGCTGCTAGCACACCAAAAATATCGCTTAACAGAAATGACTGATTGCGATAGGCAAAATGTAATGCACTTTTACTACCTTCTGGTTTTAGTTCAATTACAGCTCGTTTGGTTTTATAAAGCCGATAGGCTAACCGGAGATTTTGCAGTTGAATTTCACTGCTGACAAATTGCTCATAAAATTGGGGAAACGCTCGGTTAAAGCGTTTTAGGAGTTCCAGTGTTGAAGATTTTAAGCCAGAAGCCATCTTTGGGGTTAAAACTCGCTTGCTTACGTCGCCTGGGAATTGGGAATGGGGTAAAGAGAGAATTGGGAATGGGGAATTGGGACTGGGTGTGAAAGTTTCAAGGTGTAAGGATTGTTTCTGTTACGAACAAGGTCAAGGTTTACAGTCTAACCCCTTGTTAATGATCTAGTTTTCCCAATTCCCTGTCTTTAGTCTTCCCCATCTTGCTCTTGACTCATCTTCAGTAATTAATACCTAATCGTTAAGTATTTATATACAAATCGATCCTAGTATTTTTGCCTTTTCAGGAATTTCTCCTAGCCTTTACAACAAAGTGCTAAAGTTGAAGATGATTGGTGTGAAACACGCAATATCTGCCTGTGGCTACAAAAAACCTCAACAATTTCTCGCAAACTTGAGAATTCAGGTTAAAAATAGTACAGGTTTCAGAAAACGTGAATCAACACTTTTAAAAGTGGAAACCAATTCAGTTATACTACCCGAACCACGTTGGCATGGGTTTTTGGAAAACTTGGTTTAGTACATCAGAATCTGCGACAACAAGTAAGACAACCTCTTTTGAAGAGCATACAGCAGATGCTACAGGCAACTCTTACTCCAATAGTGATGCCTCCGCAGCTACGCGGAGCGCGGAACGTATTGTTTTCAGTACGGAGCGAGATATTGATCTGTATGAATTAGAAGAACTGTGTGATGCTGTCGGTTGGTCGCGTCGTCCCTTAAGAAAAGTTAAAAAGGCTATTGAGCATAGTTTTCTCGTAGCCTCCATGTGGCAAGTCAGAGGCAATCAAAGACGACTGATTGGCTTTGCTCGCGCTACCTCAGATCATGCCTTTAATGCCACTATTTGGGATGTGGTAGTTCACCCTGACTTTCAAGGTAGAGGGTTGGGTAAGGCTTTGATGAAATATGTCCTCAAAAAACTCAGAAGTGAAGAGATTAGCAATGTCACACTGTTTGCTGATCCTCATGTTGTAGATTTCTACAGAACTATGGGTTTTATGCCAGATCCAGAGGGGATCAAAGGTATGTTTTGGTATCCTCATTAACTTTACTCATCTGGGGCGAAGGTTGAAATTTCGACTCGGCTCGGCTTCTAATTCGGGCGCAGTCGAGGTTTCAACGGCTAGCCGCCGATTGTTGGGGGGAGCTAAACAAAATCGGTATGGAAAAGTTAAATATTGTGGTAAGTTGTCAAGAATAGTGATATACTAAAAAAGTTGTTTCGGGATGTAGCGCAGCTTGGTAGCGCGCCTGCTTTGGGAGCAGGATGCCGCAGGTTCAAATCCTGTCATCCCGATTTAAGTTAATCTGTTAAGTTTTGTAAAAAAATAGGATGGAGTTTGTAGTAAGGACTTTAGTCCTTATCTGTTTGCGGTGCGTCTCGCAGAGAGGACTAAAGTCCTCACTACCAACCTTTAATGATTTACTATGCTCTACCTAGTTGATTAGTCTTAGTTTTAAAATAATGCCAATCCATAAGAAATTTCCTAAAAAATAGAAAATTTAACTTGAATATATAAATGTTAAGCTGTTGACTATTGAATTTATTCAGGTCAATCAATTTATGCTGACAAACTTGTAAAGGTTGATTGGAACTGCATAGGATTGATTGCCTAAAACGCTGCTAAATGGAACAATTAACTATTTAATGGTGTCCCTCAAGTATGAGGAATTCCAGAAAATGGCCTTTAATCCTGGAAAAGTGAGAATGTTTTTTTGCGCCATAAGTGCTAAAACAGCTAAATACTAATAGGCATCTACAGTATTACTTAGTGCATAGCAAGGTAAATTTGAAAGAAAACACAACTTGACCACATTCCAATAGTGATGAATATCACGATCGCAGTTCCCAAAAACTTGAAGATATAACTTTTTGAGAGATGCTTGCTAGTATTAATCAACTGCGATAAGTTTTTCACATCTCCAAGGGATTGCTATATAACTAAGACTAGTTGGTGCTATGCCAATCACACAATTTGTCTCACTTCATAACTAAGTTGAACTATTGATACGAGGAACTGTCATGAAAACATTGGTTCGTTGGGGCTTAATATTGGGTCTTACTGGTAGTATAATACCTGCTGAATTGCCAGGATTAGGTAGTCAACAGGCACTAGCACTACCACAAGATCAGGTAGTTAGTAAACTACAACAAGTACCTGTATTTACACTCACCAATGCTAAAGGTGAATTTATCGTTGTTTCTAGAGAAAACCAAGGGAAAAAGCTCTCGCAGGTAGGATTTTTCCTCAGCAAACAGGATGCTCAAAAATTTCTAGATAATCGCCTGAAGAAAGAAAACCCCCAATTGGCTGGTACGCTACAAGTCAGGCCTTTATCTTTAGCCGATTACTATAAGATTGTCTTGGAAGGTAAAAAGAAATCAGATTCGATTATTTATACCTTGATGCCAATGCAACAACAGGTTGAATCGGCTGTTAGTTTGTTAAATCAGAGTGGTCAAAAGGGAAATCAATTCAATGGTATCCCCCTATTTGTACCTAAGTTTAAGAAAGAAAATAGCTATTTGACAATCCCTTTAGCACAGGGAAATGAACGTTATATTCCGTTCTTTTTTGAGAAAGAGCAAGCTGTAGCTTTGTTAGATGAATTCAAGAAAGCTGTACCCCAAGAAGGTGCTAATACTGAGATTCAGGTGGTAGACCTTTATGGTGTGATGGAAGCTCTCAATAGCAGTAATGATCCGATGATGAATAAGATTGTCTTATATCCATCAAGAGAATCTATAAGTTTTATTCGTTCTTTAGCTCCCAAATCTCCTGCATCAAATCAACGTCCAGCAGCTACACCACCGAAGAAAAAATAATGAACCGAAGACTTACGCACTGTGTATTCAGGTAATTAAGTCGGTTGAGCATTTTGACGACTAATATTTAATAAGCAGCGATCGCTGGCGCATATAAAAAAATCAACAGTTCACACCTGATAATTCTGCTCAATGCGTAAGTACGATGTGGTTTCTGGTTTACAACTTTGGGAATGGCGCAACAAAGCAATCAAAACAGCGATCGCTGATCATATTCCAGTCGCGGAAATAGATTGGTTACTGCAAGAGTTAGCGGGTTTAGACCGGTTAGCACTGCGTCTAGAGTCTTTTAAAGACAAAGTTGAGATGAGTATGGCTTTGTCTTTAGAAGAACTAGACCAACTTTGGCAAAGACGCTTAGAGGAGCGTTTGCCAGTACAGTATATTGCTGGAAGTACACCTTGGCGAAAATTTCGCCTGAAAGTTTCCAATGCAGTTTTAATTCCCCGGCCAGAAACTGAATGCTTGATAGATTTAGCTGTGGCTGCTACTGCTAACAGTGCGATCGCATCACAACTACAGCAAGGAAATTGGGTAGATTTAGGAACTGGTAGTGGCGCGATCGCTTTGGGATTGGCTGATGCTTTCCCACAAGCGACAATTCACGCTGTAGATTTTAGTCGAGAAGCTTTAGCGATCGCCCAAGAAAATGCTGATACTCTAGGTTTAGCTGACCACATCCGGTTTTATCATGGGTCATGGTGGCAACCGTTAACAGACCTCAAAGGTCAAGTTAGTGGGATGGTGTCTAACCCACCCTATATTCCTAGCGATGTTGTACCGACATTGCAACCAGAAGTAGTCAACCATGAACCACATCTAGCTTTAGATGGTGGTGCTGATGGTTTGGATGATATTCGCCAATTGATCGAAGTTTCCCCTCTTTATCTCAGTTCTGGTGGCGTTTGGCTGATTGAAATGATGGCTGGACAAGCTGAGGCGGTAAAAACGCTTTTACAGCAGCAAGGTAGTTATCACAACATTCAAATTCACAAGGATTTAGAAGGTATTGAACGCTTTGCTTTAGCTTATGTGAGTGATGAGTGCTGAGTAATGAGTTATGAGTAATGAGTTATGAGTTATGAGTTATGAGTTATGAGTTATGAGTCTTAATTTTGAATTTTGAATTTTGAATTTTAAATTTTGAATTTTGAATTTTAAGTTGGTATGAGTAGTAGTGTTTCACACAACTCATAACTGAGAGATTTATGGCTAAAGTGGCTTTAGAAAAATTAATTGCTGGTGTGTGTGGTGGTGGTGTTGTCAGTTTTCCTACGGATACTGTTCCCGCACTTGCGACTTTACCAGAAAAAGCGGGGTTGATTTTTGCGACTAAACAGCGCAGTCAAGATAAGCCTTTGATTTTGATGGGAGCTAGTGCAGAAGATTTATGGCCTTATGTTCAGGGTAGCCCAGAAGAATATCAGATTTGGCAGCAAGTGGTGAATCAGTATTGGCCTGGTGCATTGACACTGGTATTACCGGCTAGCGATCGCATCCCCCAAGCGATGAATCCCCATGATCCTACAACTATTGGGATTCGAGTGCCAAATAGTGCGATCGCTCAAGCTATTTTGTCACGCACAGGCCCTTTAGCTACCACAAGTGCTAACTTATCAGGTCAGCCAGCTCTACAAACTATGGCAGAAATTGATGCTCAATTTCCTGATGTACTGACATTAGAGTTTACATCTGAAGAATTTTTCAGTGAAAATACTATACTGAGTCAGCCTTCTACTGTTGCTAAATGGACAGGGAACAACTGGAAAATTTTACGTCAAGGTGCTGTAAATTTAAGCATTTAGCGTTTAAATGGGTTGAAGTGGGAAACAGTTGTTTCCTGGTTGTGATCAAAGAAAAAGTTAATATCTGTCAAAATATGGATTGGAGTAACTGGGTATATCTCGGAGTAGGATTATTTATCGGGTTAGGTTCTAGCTGGTTATTGACACAACGCTCTGTCAAACCGATTGCGCGAGAATCACCAATAACACCCACAAATCAACAAGCAGAAATATTACTCCAAGAAACGATCAGAAATACTCAATTAGCCTATGAAATGGCTAAGGAAATGAGTGAGTTTAAAGGGGGATTTTTAGCGCGGACTACCCACGAATTGCGATCGCCTCTAAATGGTCTAATTGGATTACATCAGTTGATTTTGTCGGATTTGTGTGAAGATCCAGCAGAGGAACGCGAATTTATTGCCCAAGCTCATGAACGGGCTTTAAAATTGCTGCATCTTATGGATGAAATTCTCAATGTTGTTAGAACAGAACATGGTACGAATAAATTAGATATTCAACCCCGGCCTGTAGCTGAGATTTTACAAGAAGTCTATAACTTAACTTATATGTTGGCAGTAGACCGCAATTTTAAATTGCGAGTCATACCCCCAGAGCCAGAGATTTGCGTTTTAGCAGACCAAAGATGGTTAAGACAGATATTACTAAGCTTCGTAGATACAGCTATTTCTCACATGAAAGAAGGTAGTATTTGTCTTTCTTGTGGTCTTAGTGATGACTATGTACAAATTTGGTTAGATTTACCGCAACACGCCTTGTTGAGCTATGAGTCTATAGATTTACTCACATCTGAAACCAGTGACGTAGAACCAGAAAAAACTGCTCTTTCCCCTGGGATGAAATTATTGCTCAATCAAAAGTTATTGACAACGATGGGGGGTAAGTTGGAAATATTAGCACATCCCGTTACTGGAGATACAGAGCAGTTAGCGAGGATACAAATATCTATGCCCCTAGAGATTCTGAAAATTGAACTTCCGCAGTAGTCATGTTGCTCATATTGGCTTGATTAGCGAAAATTTGGGTTTAAAACCCAGTCCTTACTTCTACAGGCTCAGTAACCATCTAGAACGGCTTTATGCTTTTTGTGTTAACACAAGTATGTGGTTAATTGGTCGATACCCATGATTGTTTACGAGTTTAAGGCTAAAGAGAAAGAAGCGCAATATCAGGCAATAGACGAAGCAATTCGTACTAGCCAATTCATTCAAAACAAGTGCTGACGCTACTGGATGGATACCAAAGATGCAAAAAAGGAGGACACCCTCGTACAACTGATATGCGGGAGGTACGCAATGCTATCTACTATCATCCTTGGGCTTTTGCTCAATTTAGCTGAACGTCATATCAATATAGGTTTTTATCAATGGTTTTATTAATTTGTGAAGAAATTACTGATGATATTTTAGACAAGTAAGAAAAAAAGTAAGCAATGAGTTTTCTTGTTTGACTTAAAAGGTTAATTGATAAGGGCTTGGGGTAGGTGCGACCTCGCAAAGTTGCGCGATCGCGGCTAGCACAGGTCTTGGCTCTATGCCAATTATGATTCCTGGATACTGCATACAAAGACCCTCCAGACAGATGAAGGACTATCTATGTTAATTTAAAAAAATATATTTATGCCTAGTATTTACACTTAAATAGAAACGAGATATTATGTATAGGAGTAAAAAATGTAAAACAATTTTAAAAAACTTGTTTTACTTATTATAATTTGAATCAAAACAAACAATAAAATGAAGCTAGCTAAAAAATTAACGCTTGCCACTACTGGTATTTTTTTAGCGTTAAATATCTTAGATATCAGAAATGCTTCAGCTGCCCTTATCACTTATGATTTCAACGTTGTTAGTTCTACTTTCACAGGACGGGGAAGTTTTACTTTCGACGATACTACTTTTAGTAATGACTTTACCCCCGCAGCTAAAATTCAGTCATTATCTTTTAAATTTGATAATGAATCAATTGTTTATAATAAAACAGATGATATCAACTATCCAAATTTCCCCCTTGCATTTCAAACTACTCTCCTTACAGGAAATAGCACCATAGGATTAGACTTTGTGTTTGATGATAAAAATCCTTTAAGTGATTTAAGCTACGAAATTGTTGGTGATGATTTTACAGCTTTTTCAAGAACTGATCTAAATGCAAACCCTGTTTTTGGCACAGTTTCTTATACAAAAGTGCCTGAGCCTGCTACCCTAGCCGCTTGTTTAGCTACCTGTAGTGTTGCTTTCTTTGCGAAGAGAAAGGGAATATCCCTTAAAAAAGCACGAGCTTAAATAAAGAAGGTAATTAATCCAAAACATCTGTTGTAAATTCCAAGAGCTAGATATGGTTAATTAGCCTCTTACCCTTAGATTTAGGTCTAAGGGTATTTTGTTCTTTCTACATATCAGCAATCAATATTTTGAGACTAGAACTCAGTACGGTAGAGCATACTGGAACTTACGCCACAGGAGATTTGCCCATCAAAGGGCGATTGGTGCGAACCTGTCATCTAATGGCGAGTCTGTGAATGTAGAATCTCCGCACTTTTAGAGCGGAGAGTGTCAAACAAAACCATAGTGGTAGTGTTATTAGTCTGGAAACCAATTTTTTCATAGAACTTCTGTTGATAAGTAGTCATCAAATAAACACGCTCAACTTGCATTTGTGGATGACTCAAAACAGTTTCCACTAATTTACTACCTAACCCAGTCCCTTGATAATCTGGGTGAATAACCACATCCCAGATTGTCGCTCTATAAATTCCATCGGAAGTAGCTCTAGCAAAACCAATCAGTTTTTTGTCATCCCAAACAGAAATTACCGGCTTGCTATTAGCAATAGCTATACTCAAGTCTTTAATAGTACGTCCTTTTGCCCAAAAAGCTGCAATATCAAATAAATTTTGGAGTTGATCAAGGTCTATTTCAGCATGGTGATGCTCACGAAACTGAATTTGTGGGTGATTCATCATGTAGGCACTCCGATGTGGCAGTCTTTTCACTGTCTTTCAATCATATTGTGCAAGAAATCACCGAATTCTGGTATTCGTATCCTGGAAAGTTTGGGGATTGGGGACTGGGGATTGGGGACTGGGGATAAGGTAGACAAGGTAGACAAGGTAGGAAATGAGAAAAGCCGTTCCCTGTTCCCTGTTCCCCGTTCCCTGTTCCCTAATGACTATTGATCATTGACTATTGACACACCCATTTCCATAGAGGATGAGTAGGGCCTTGTTGGCGAATTTGAAATACTTGTTTTTCTAAACGATGCTTTTCTTGTTGCGGTAATCCCAACAAAATATTGCGACTTTGCCAAACTAAAACAGAAGTTGTCATCCCAATACAAAAGGCTAAACCTAGAGCCGAAAAGGGATGGTAGACAACTCCATAACGCAGTGCTACCCAAGTAAAGTATTGTTTCCACAAGACGATTTCGGAACGGAGATTCCACAAACACAAGGGAGCAATTGTCAACCATAAACAGCCGACAAATATCCATCTACCATACACAGTTAACTGGTGTAGTCTTTGGACTTGTTGCGTTAGAGATTGTTCATTACCAGAAATTTCTGGTTCTTCTGGTTTAGTCATGGGGATTGGGGATTGGGGATTGGGAATTGGGGATTGGGGATTGGGGATTAGGGATTAATCAATTTAAGATTCTATTCCCTGTTCCCGTTCGGCTGACGCTCACGGCGGAAGCCTGTTCCCTATTCTCTATTCCCTAATTGACTACTCTACAGATGTATCAGTGACTCCAGTAGTTTCTACTACTGTATATTTACCTGTGCGTTCTCGCCATAGTGTTAGTAAGGTACTGGCGATAAAAATACTGGAGTAAGCTCCGGCGGCGAAGCCGATAATGAGGGCTAGAGCAAAGTTTTTTAGGGTTTCGCCACCAAATAAGAAGATGGCGAACAATGGGAGCATAGTTGTGAAAGTGGTATTGATGGATCTGCCTAAAGTTTGGTTGACGGCATCATCAACAATCTCGGTTATCGGTTGCTTAGGATTGGTTTGTAATGTTTCTCGGATGCGATCGTAAATGACTACTGTATCGTTAACAGAGAAACCTGTAATTGTCAACAGAGCTACAATAAATAAACTGTCTACTTCTGTACCAAAAACCAGACCGAAAATTGAGAAGACACCTACTGTGATCATCACGTCATGAAATAGAGCGATGATGGCAAAGACGGCGTAATCTAACTGAAATCGAAATGTTAGGTAAACTACAATACCTGCGAAGGAAACTATCAGAGCGAGAAGACCAGAGGTAAACAATTCTTTCCCCAATGTCGGCCCTACAGTGTCAATCTGATTTTTCTGTTCGTCAAAAGCACCTACTTTTTCGCTTAAGGCGGTTTGTAGTTTGGTACGTTCTTCCCGACCTAAATTTTTGGTACGAATGAGGATACCGTTTTCTTTACGTGTATCTTTGTCGGCGACGATTTGAATGCTGCTATCACCAAGTCCTTCTGCTTTGGCGACTTCCCGCACCACATTAATATCTATGGGTTTGTCGCAGTTTCCTGGTTTATTACAATCTCGCTCGAATTGTAGTCTGGTACCACCGACAAAATCCAAACTAGGGCGTAAGGGGGCGCGAATGTTGGGGTTTTGCCAGGAAATGAACATGGAGATCAAACCAGCCAGAGTGATAGCAGCAGAAAGAGTCCACCAGAGCGATCGCGATTTGTTAATACTTAATTTCATTTAGCCACCTCTGCCTGATTTGATGCTCCTGAATTTGGCAGGTTAGGACAAAAAAGTTCTGGTTTTCGCAGTGCAGGAATAGAAATTGCGACGAACATTAAGCTACGACTACAAGTAATAGCACTAAACATACTCACAGCCACACCTAAAGCCAAAGTTAAAGCAAAGCCTTTGACTAAACCCGCTCCTAAGTAAAATAAAGCAGCACAAGCAATAACTGTAGTCAAGTTACCATCTAAGATGCTGGAAAAAGCCCGATAGAAGCCAGACTCAACAGACCGATACAGTGATTTCCCGGCTCTTAACTCTTCCCTGGTACGCTCGAAAATCAGCACGTTTGCGTCTACTGCCATACCAATACTGAGAATAAAACCTGCAATTCCTGGTAGGGTGAGGGTGACGTTTAATAGACAAAAGCTAGCCCAGGTTAAGATGGCGTAGATAATGAGGGCAATATCGGCAATTAATCCTGGTAGTCTATAATACACTACCATAAAAACTAAGACTAAAATCAGACCACCAATCCCAGCATAGATACTACTCTTGATGCTATCTTGTCCCAGGGTTGCGCCGACTGTGCGGATTTCGGCAATTTCTACGGGTACAGGTAAAGCACCACCACGCAGTTGCACGCCTAAATCATTGGCTTGTTGGGCAGTAAATCTACCCGTAATTACCGCAGAGCCACCAGTAATCCCAGCACTGGCAAATTCTACACCCACAATGGGTGCGCTAATTAGTTCATTATCGAGAAAAATCCCGATACTGCGTCCTGTACCTGCGAGATTTTTGGTAAGTTCGGCAAACAGTTCACCACCTTTTTGGTTAAAGCGGATAGCAACATTCCAGTTGTTACCTTGTTGAGTGGGTTCGCCGTAGGCATCTGTGAGATATTTACCATCAAGCGGGGGTTTGGTGCTTTCAAATAAATCAGCGATCGCTTGATTATTGTTCTTTAAATCTTCTAAATTTTTATTAATTGCTGCTTGGTCTTGACTTTTTCTTAATGCTTCTTGCTTGGCTTTCAATTCCGCCCGTGATGCTTGAAATGCCAATAGTTGAGTTTCTGTACTGGGTTTTTGCAGACGAAATTCCAGCTGTGCTGTACCGCCTAAAACTCGTTCTGCTTGTTCTGGGTCATTCACTCCTGGTAACTGCACCAGGACTTTATTTCCACCCACGGTTTGAATGATGGGTTCAGAAACACCCAGACTGTTAATCCGTCCTTCCACAACCTTTTTTACCCCATCTAATTCCCGTTCGGTGATTTGGGGAATTTCGGGTGTAGTTTTTACTTCGATAGTAAGTTGTGAACCACCGCGTAAATCTAAGCCCAAGGGTGCAGGAAATCTCCAGCTAAAGGCCAAGGAGGCTATGACTAAAATTAAGATTAACGCTAAAAGCGATCGCTGTCTCTCCATACCGTAACTCGCAAATGACAAACGCTATAATAACGCTCTTTGCATCAGTTATGAGTAGGTGGGTATGGGGAATGGGGCATGGGGCATTGGGCATTGGGTATGGAGCATTGGGATAAAAACTACCTTGTCTCCCTTGTCTCCCTTGTCTCCTTTCCCAGTCCCCAATACTTCGACAAGCTCAGTACAAGTCCCCAATCCCCAATCCCTAGACTCGCATCGCCACCATTTTCTGCACTGCTTCCACAATTTGCTCTGGCTGGACGATGGTCAGGCGTTCTAGTGCGCCGTTGTAAGGTGTGGGAATATCTTGGGATGATAGTCTTAATACTGGGGCATCTAGTTCGTCAAATAGGCGATCGTTGATGGATGCCACTAATTCTGCACCAATACCGCCGGTTCGCATACATTCTTCTACGACAATGACGCGATGGGTTTTCCGCACTGATGCACCGATAGTATCAAAATCTAGTGGTTTTAGAGATATTAAATCAATTACTTCGGGGTCGTAACCTTGTTTTTCTAAAGGTTTTACGGCTTGCATGACGTGATGACGCATCCGTGAGTAAGTCAAGATTGTGACATCTTTACCTTTGCGGACAACTTCGGCTTTATCTAAAGGAAGTACATATTCTTCCTCTGGGAGATTTTCTTTGAGGTTGTAAAGTAAAACGTGTTCAAAGAACAACACGGGGTTATCATCGCGAATGGCCGCTTTTAGCAGTCCTTTGGCGTTGTATGGGGTGGAACAGGCAACAATTTTCAATCCTGGAACGGCTTGGAAGTAAGCTTCTAGACGTTGGGAGTGTTCTGCACCTAGTTGTCTACCGACACCACCAGGGCCTCGAATGACCATTGGAATTTTAAAGTTACCACCAGAAGTGTAACGTAACATCCCGGCGTTGTTAGAGATTTGGTTGAAGGCGAGGAGCAGAAAGCCCATGTTCATACCTTCAATGATGGGGCGCAATCCTGTCATGGCTGCGCCGACTGCTATCCCAGTGAAGCTGTTTTCTGCGATGGGAGTATCTAAAACTCTCAAGTCACCGTACTTTTTGTATAAGTCTTTGGTGACTTTGTAAGAACCGCCATAGTGTCCTACGTCTTCACCTAAAACGAAGACACTGGAATCACGCGCCATTTCTTCATCAATGGCTTCCCGCAAAGCGTTGAAGAATAGTGTTTCTGCCATTTAGACCTTTTTTACAACTATTGTTTTAGAATCTTATCGCGCTACCGCGACTAATACCGTGAGCGATCGCACTAGTGGGAGAGTTAGCAAGGCTCAAAATTACCCTGAAATTATCCCTTAGCTTGTGGCAGATTTACACCTGAAACTGAATCAAACAGTGGTTATACAGCAATTAACTACTCAGACAGTTAGCTAAAGCCATTTTCAAATATGAGACTTTGAATTAGCAGGCTATCAGTTGCAAACCGGCGAATCAGTCACCTGTGTTACCTGATTTTCTGGAAAGCGTCTGGGTCTTCCTGGTTTGCGCTTGTGTTGTTGATTAATTGACTTTTCACTGGCGATCGCTAATTCTTCAGGGGTACATTTAAATATCCGCAAAGCTTCCAAATATTTTTTTGGGGTCATGGTTGGCTCAGTCCGCCCAGCTTCCCAGTTACGAACGCTGGTTTCACTGATTGCAAGTCTGAAGGCCACTTCGGCGCGACTGACACCAGCACGCTCTCTCAGGACTTGCATATCCATAGTTCATGCTCCCATTACAAAATTTAAACTTTTTTGTTAAACCAATTGACATTTTTGTCAATTATGAAATTCAAAAGACTAAATTTATTATCTACGTTTATTTTATAGGCGATCGCTGCACTCTTTGACAAAATTAGCCACTAATTTCTGTAACACCTCATACAAAATTGTCTTTGACTACAGAAATCAAGCAAAAATAACCGATTTAAGCCATAAAATAGAGCAAATCAGCTTTCTAATGTTGAATAAAAAAATATGCTATGTGAAGTCTGAATCAAGTTACTCACCCAAAGACAACTGTACAGGTGACAACTGGCGCAGACCAGAAACTACGCTGAGTCCACCCATTCCAATGGCTAGCCAAGATACAAATGATTCCAGGGGTTCGACTTCCCGCGCTGTAGTTACCGGCTGCTTGGGGTCATAACGCACAGCTACTATTTTGCCTTCACTGGCGCGGGAGGAATCATAGTCGCCTGTGAAGCGGACAGGATCACCCTTGACGAGAAACTCGATTACTGGCGCGTAGGTGTCTTTTTGTTTATCATTGCGATCGCGCTCACGACGGTGAACCGTATCTACTACCTTACCTTGGGTTTCTGTGAGTGTGGCGCGCTCATAAGCAATTTGTTTATTTGCCCAAAAACCAGCCCCAATAAACATTAGTCCCACTAATAAGCCAATCATTCCACCCAATTTATCTTCAAAAGTAACTTGACGAAGTTGCACATTCATAGAATTTAAAATAATCAACAAGAAGTTTATCGACTTTCGCCTAATTAAATGACAGTGAATTAGCTATAAATTATGTATGTAGAAATTAGTAATTTGTGACATTCAGTCATTTAAAAATACTAAGATTAAGTTCGTAGTAAGGACTTTAGTCCTTTTCTTGAGAACTAAATTTCTCACTAAAAACTTTTAAATTAACGTGAGTTCGACGAACAAAAAACCCCTCTCCAAACCTCTCCCCTGCAAGGAGAGAGGCTTTAAAAACCACATTTTTCGTTAATACTTTAGCTCTTTACTCCCCTCTCCGCGTCGGAGCGAAAAGTCTGAGCGGAGGTTTCCTCCGATGGCTTCGCCAACGCTAAGGGCGAACAGAACTTTTCAAGAGAGAGGGGCTGGGGGAGAGGTCAAAAAAGACTTATCGAACTAATGTTAAATTAAAAGACGTAGCATTGCTACGCCTTAAAAAAACACTCATTTTTTGATTTCTCAACATCACACAGACGATCGCAACCATCTAGCCGCATCTTTGGCATGATAGGTGAGTATCAAGTCTGCACCAGCACGTTTGAAACTGGTTAAGGTTTCCATAACTACGCGCTGTTCATCTATCCAACCATTTAAAGCCGCAGCTTTGACCATTGAATATTCGCCAGAAACGTTGTAAGCAGCCACAGGTAAGTTACAGGCTTCCTTCACACGCCAGATGATATCCATATATGCTAAGGCTGGTTTGACCATGAGCATATCTGCGCCTTCAGCAATGTCTAACTCAATTTCTTTAATCGCTTCCCGTGCGTTACCAGGATCCATTTGATAGGTTCTTCTGTCGCCAAATTGCGGTGTAGAATCGGCTGCATCTCTAAATGGCCCATAGTAAGCCGAAGCATACTTAGCAGCATAAGACAAAATGGGTGTGTCTTGGAATCCTGCTTCATCTAAAGCAGAGCGAATTGCTTGCACAAAACCATCCATCATTCCCGAAGGCGCGATAATATCAGCACCTGCTTGGGCTTGGGAAACGGCGGTTTTTTTCAACAGTTCTAGGGTGGGGTCGTTGAGAACTCGTCCTGTCAAATCACCCACTTGCAAATAACCGCAGTGTCCATGACTGGTGTATTCACATAAACAAGTATCAGCAATCACAATTAAATCTGGTACGGCTGATTTTACTGCTGTGGCTGCTTTCTGCACAATACCGCAATCATGCCAAGCACCGGTAGCATCGGTGTCTTTGTCGGCTGGAATACCAAATAAAATGATGGCGGGAATGCCTAAGTCATAAACTTCTTTGGCTTCTTCGACAATTTTATCTATCGAAAGTTGGTACACTCCAGGCATGGATTTGACTTCATTGGCAATGCCCTCACCTGGTACAGCAAACAAGGGATAGATTAAATCATTTGTCGTTACTATGGTTTCTCGTACCATCCGGCGCAATTGGGGATGGGTACGCAGACGGCGGGGGCGATGGGTGGGAAACATAAATTTCTGTGAAAAAATACGAATATGATGGACACAAAACAAAGCGTCACAAAAGCCGGACGAAATTCCGCTATTGTCAGCCAGACTACAGACAGTGCTTAACTGTCCTTTGCCCTACTCCTGCTCAAGCTGTGGGGCAATTTTGTATTTTACAAGAGGCAGGAGACGAAGAATTTTAGATTTCGGATTTTGGATTGGTTATCTCAAAACCTAAAATAGTTGGCGGTCTGTTTTCAGCATGAGGTTAGACAAATATTGGAAATTGTCATTGAGATATGAACTAACTTTCAATTATCTACTTCTAAATTCTCAATTTTTTGGAAGGTTTTATGATAATTTTTATTAAAAGTTTATGTTGGGTGGGTAAGTTGGGAGTTTAACGCAAAGAGGCACAAAGGTAAACGCGGAGGTACGCGGAGTTTTTTGGTGTGGTTTAATTGATGCTTTTTAATTTTGAGTTACTTTTGGCGAGGGTCGTTGTTTTAAGATGAAGGGACTCGCTAAAGTAGAAAAGCATTAAGTTACGTAACAAGGAAGTAAATATAGTTTTATGTCAACTGAACTTCAGGCAGAATTGGGTCAAGCTGTTGAGATGCGGCGCAATTTTGCGATTATCTCTCACCCTGATGCTGGGAAAACTACGCTGACGGAAAAGTTGCTACTCTACGGGGGGGCGATTCATGAGGCTGGTGCAGTGAAGGCGCGCCGGGCGCAGCGTAAGGCGACTTCTGACTGGATGGCGATGGAACAACAACGGGGTATTTCCATTACATCTACAGTATTACAGTTTGAATATCAAAATTGTCAAATCAATTTACTGGATACTCCCGGACACCAAGATTTTAGTGAAGATACTTATCGGACTCTGGCGGCGGCTGATAATGCAGTGATGCTGATTGATGCGGCTAAGGGTCTAGAACCTCAAACTCGCAAATTATTTGAAGTTTGTAAACTACGCGGTTTACCAATCTTTACCTTTGTAAATAAATTAGATCGTCCTGGTAGAGAACCACTGGAATTATTAGACGAAATTGAGCAAGAGTTGGGTTTGCAAACCTATGCGGTGAATTGGCCGATTGGTATGGGCGATCGCTTTAAGGGTGTGTTTGATCGCAAACAGCAGCAAATTCACTTGTTTGAACGCACTTCCCACGGTAGTAAGGAAGCCCGTGATACAGTTGTCAACTTGGGTGATCCGCGCATTGAGGAATTACTGGAACAAGGTTTGTATCACCAACTGAAAAATGATCTAGAACTATTAGAAGGGGTCGGCCCAGAATTAGATTTAGATTTGGTACATCAAGGCAAAATGACTCCAGTTTTCTTTGGTAGTGCCATGACTAACTTTGGGGTAGAGTTATTTTTGAAATCCTTCCTCGACAATGCCTTAAAACCAGGTGTCCATGTCAGTAGCGTCGGTGAAGTACCCCCCACTTATCCAGAGTTTTCCGGTTTCGTTTTCAAATTGCAAGCCAATATGGACCCTAAACATCGCGATCGCGTCGCTTTTATCCGGGTCTGCACTGGTAAATTTGAAAAAGATATGACAGTGAATCATGCTCGAACTGGCAAAGTTGTGCGGTTATCTAGACCCCAAAAACTGTTTGCTCAAGAACGGGAATCTATTGATGTAGCGTATCCAGGTGATGTCATCGGTTTAAATAATCCAGGTGTTTTTGCGATCGGCGATACAATTTACACGGGGCAGAAGCTGGAATATGAAGGGATTCCGTATTTTTCACCAGAACTATTTGCGACTCTTCGCAATCCCAACCCCTCCAAGTTTAAGCAATTCCAAAAAGGCATCTCCGAATTGCGGGAAGAGGGTGCAGTGCAAATCATGTATTCCGTTGATGAAGCCAAACGCGACCCCATTATGGCAGCAGTGGGGCAGTTACAGTTTGAAGTGGTGCAGTTTCGCTTACAAAACGAGTATGGTGTAGAAACCCTACTAGAACTATTACCCTACAGCGTTGCTCGTTGGGTAGAAGGTGGCTGGGAAGCTTTGAACAAGGTGGGACGTATCTTTAACACCACCACCGTCAAAGACAACATGGGTCGCCCAGTTTTACTGTTCCGCAACGAATGGAACTGTCAACAATTACAGGGAGATCATCCAGAGTTAAAACTCAGCGCGATCGCCCCAGTGTTTTCTAGTCAAAAGGCAGTTGAAGAGTGAGTTAGTGCTGAGTGCTGAGTGTTGAGTATGCAGTTATTCTGCCCAATGCCCAATGCCCAATGCCCAATGCCCTTTCTAGAAACCACAGGCCTTGATGTAGACCACATCTGAATGATCCGCGCTTTGTTATAGCAGTTATTTAGTTGGATGAGAACAAACAGTGATCAGAAAACTTTAGATTCACAACAACTTTCTTCACTGTTTCCTGTTCCCTGTTCCCCGTTCCCTGTTATATAACCGTGGATCTAATCACACAGATGGAGTGTCAAGATTTCTATGCCTTCACACGCTAAATCGTCTTTGGAGGCTGGTTTAGTTGCCCTCAAACAAGGAAATTATCAAGCAGCGATCGCTCAACTACAACCTCTAGCCAGTCATCAGGGTGATGAGACTGTGAGTTTACAGGCTAGGGTGGGGTTAGTGATGGCTTATGCACGCAGTGGCGAAGTTCGTAAGGCGATCGCCCTATGTCAAACTCTCACTGATAGTCAAAACCCCAAGGTACAAGAATGGGCAAAAACCGCCCTTGTACATTTGACCAAAAAGAAGCGTAAAAAAACAGATAATACTCAAGTTAAGCAGGCATCACAACAAACACAAGCTCAATCTCAATCTAACTACGCTTCAACTTTGCCCTCTGTAGGGTTACAAAATGTCTATCAGGGACAGAGTTTAGCTGGCAATCCTTTGATTAATCAAGCTGGTTACAACAAAACTCAGGAATTTGGTGTTTATTGGCGACAGGCAAAACGCGCGAAGGTTTGGCAGCCTTTACAAAAAACAGGTTTAATCCCCTTGCGATTATTGGCAGCAGGCACGTTTATGGCACTGTTTTGGGTGCTGCGAGAACTGCTCAATTTCACAATGGACACGATTAACTTGGCTTTGGTAAAACTGCCGTATTTAGAGCCTGTGCAGTTTCTCTATCGTGATCCTACCCCAGCATTATTTGCTATTTTGTTCATCGCGATCGCCATCTCACCTTGGTTATTGGATTGGCTACTAGCAAACTCTTACGGTCAACGCGAGTTGTCTAAGGATGTTTTAAACAACCATAGTCGGGAAACACCCCGCGTATTGCATCGCTACTGCCAACAACGTCACTGGCCATCGCCCCAATTGCGAATTTTACCCACGGCTGCACCTATAGCTTTCACCTATGGCAATTTACCCAGAAATGCCAGGATTGTCGTCAGCCAAGGTCTGTTAGATCAACTGGCGGATGATGAGATTGCTACTATCTATGCGGCACAACTAGGACAAATCACTTACAAAGATTTCGTCCTCATGTCTTTAATCCTGCTGGTGACGCTACCAATTTATCAACTTTATCAGCAAGTCTCAGATTGGGGAAATACGACGGCTAAGAGCATATGGCATTGGCCGTTTACCATTGTTTCTAGTCTCACCTATGGGTTGTGGTGTGTGCTGACCGGCACGGCTTTGTTATATTCCCGTTTGCGTCCTTATTATAGCGATCGCCTCGCCGCCGAAATCACCGGTAATCCCAATGGTTTGATTCGCGCCTTACTCAAAATGACCATTGGCATTGCTGCTGATATCCAAAAGTCAGAATTTACCAGTTGGCAATTAGAAAGCTTAAATCTGTTACTGCCAGTTAGTTATCAACAAAGTGTGACTCTTGGTAGTATTGCTGGTCATCTCAATTTTGAGTCAATGTTGATGTGGGATAATATCAACCCCTATCGCCGTTGGTTGATATGGAACAACACACATCCACTAATTGGCGATCGCATTGAACGCTTATGTAAAATAGCACGCCATTGGCACATTGACCCAGAACTACATTTAGCCAGTCAACAGTCCCTCAGCCAGCAAGCACTGACAGTTACCCGTCAGTCTTTCCTACTGCAAATTGCCCCATTTTTGGGCATTCCTCTAGGCTTCGTGTTTGCAGGTTTAATTTGGTTAGCGTGGCAGACCGCCTTTGCCCTTAGAATTATCAATCTGAAGTGGATTTACGAAGATTGGTCTTTTGTGACAGGTTGTCTTTTGATCTGCTTTAGCATTGGCTTGGTAATCAGGATGAACTCCTTTTTTCCAGACATTAAAACGAGTAACGTCCATACCGAAGAACAATTACCTTACCTATTAGCCAATCCCTCTAGTATCCCCATCGATAGCATTAAAGTGCGTTTTGTTGGTAAGTTACTAGGTCGTCCTGGAATTAGTAATGCTTTGGCACAGGACTTAGTTTTGCAGTCCCATACAGGTTTAGTGAAACTACACCATATTTCTTGGTTAGGACAGCCAATTTACCATCAAGAATTAATCGGTCGTCAAGTCACCGTTACAGGCTGGTTGCGTCGAGGTGCAACACCCTGGATAGATATCCACAACCTGCAAACTCAAGGCGGTAAAACTCTCAATAGTCCCCATCCCATTTGGTCTACTGTCATAGCCGTTATAGCCCAAGCTTGGGGTGCTTATATTTTTCTCACAGGCTAGTTAGAAAGGCAAAGGTCATTACTATTCCCAATGCCCAATGCCCAGCATTCCAATGTAAATAAATATTGCAAAAGTTGATAATTGATGTTACATTTGTTCACAAATATCTTGGTAACTGAAATTACACAGCGTTTCAGCTTGGCAACTGCCATTGTCTGTACACGCCTATCTATTCATGTTTATCCTCCTAAACACAGCAGCAAATTGACCAGCCAATGGCTGGTTTTTGTTTCCATCTTCAAATATTCCTTCTTGAGAAAATATGTGTTTTATGCTACGATGGCTTAATAGAATTACAAAAAAAGTGTCTGCTGAACTAGCTACGTAGAAAATACCGTGGTAATGTAAGGGATGGTGTTTAATTCTGCGGGCGAAAGCATTGAAAAAAATGCTGACGGCAAGAAACAATTAAAAACAAATTTACAACTTCTAGAATTAAGGTGGTACTAGCATAGCGTTGTATGCGCTTTTGGATTCAGTTAAGTTTGATCCCAACAAAAAACTGTATTGTAAAGATTGACAGTTTGGAGTAAAAAAATTGGTTTATGGCAGACTTGGTAAATAGCATTTAACAGCCAACACCAAGCAGTTGTTTTCTTGCCTTGCCATGTTCATTCAACTCTGGAGGTATAGTTCATGTCCGTTCGCCTATATATAGGCAATTTGCCAAAAGAAGAAATAGATCGTCAAGAACTACAAGCGGTTTTTGCTGCTGAAGGTGATGCGGTCACTACTAAGTTAATCAAAGACCGCAAAACAGGCAAATGTCGTGGTTTTGGTTTTCTGACAGTCAACAACGATGAACAAGCTGATCAAATCATCGAAAAATATAATGGTCAGTTGTTCAAAGAAACACCCATCAAGCTAGAAAAAGCTTTACCTCGCACTAAAGGTGAGGAAGGAGACGAACAAGCAGCCCCAACACCTGCTGCTAGCGGTAATCCTAGCCCTAAAACCAACAAAGAAGGTTCTCGACGTGATCGAGGTTCTAAGAAGTCTCGTCGCGGTGGTGGTGGACGGGAAACCAGCACCAGCACCTCTGACTCAGATGCTATTCGTCCCGATCCGCGTTGGGCTTCTGAGCTAGAAAAGCTCAAGCAAATGCTAGCTGCTCAGACTACCAACTAGGTGCAAGAAGTGAAAGATTAAAAATTAAAAGTCAGATTTTTTTGATTTTTAATTTTTAATTGTTTAAGTTTCCGTCATGGCTCAACTGAGGGTTAATGATAGCTACGATTTTGGGTGCGATCGCTCTTTTAGTGTGAAGTGTACCGCTAATTCCGGTAAAAGTTGCGATCGCACTTAGTCTCAGTTAACTCATCAATTTTTTTTGAATCTTCCAGAGTCATTATCACCAGAGTGAGGCAAGGAAAACTCCTCGACTGGAATCTGATTTCATTGCGGTAAAATGCTCGAAACTTCTGTCTTCAACAGAAGTAGTCAGATTTTCATATACAATGAATAACCTCTTTAGTCCGATTGGGTGTTGAATTAGGGCTAAAGGGGTTTTAATTTTTAACAGGGAATAGGGAATATGGGGATGATACCAATTCGCAACGATGCTCTCGCCCCGCTACGCTAACGCAATGGACTAACGCCCCGCTTCGCTAACGCAATGGACTTCTTTACGAGACGCTACGCGCAGCTTACTTTCACATTCGCGGTAGCGTTGCGTAGCAAAGTGGTACGCTAACGCAATTAAAAAACTTAGGTAGCGTAGGGTGTGTTAGCGACAGCGTAACGCACCTAGTACCAAGTCCTTTGGTGCGTTACGGCTTACGCCTAACACACCCTACTGGCGTGTCTAGACTAAAATAGTGCAAATATTTAGTTTTTGTGGTGTGGGCATCTTGCCCGCACCGGACGGGCTAGAAGCCCATCCCACAAGAGAGTTTTAATGCAACATTTAAGGCTTGACACGCCACTACATATACTTAAATTTTTTTCAGAAATCAAATCGGATTTCTACATAGGAATCCGATTTGATTTCTGAAAAAAACTCAGTACACCTCTGCTACCTCTTTTCCTGTTCCCTACCTACGCAAATAATTTCAATAATCAAGTCGGATTTCTATATATGACACCGAATTGGGATAGGTAGTATTGTTTCGAGATTCGGGATAGGCTAAGAATCTAGGCTTTTAATCCAAAATCCAAAATTGGTATGACCTATCATGATTTGTTTTTTAGACTACTATATTTTTAGGTAATTTTGTATTTTAAGCTACAAAAAAGATGGTTATTTGTTAGTAATATTTATGGCTTTTTTTAGGGAAAACAAACATATTTAACTTGTAAATCATGATTACGTATTAATACTTAGAAATTAGTGAATATAAACTCTTATTTTATGAATTCATGAAGATTGGGACGAAATAATCAAGTACAAATACGGTAGTTTAATTATACTTTTTATTACTAATAATAGTATATCTATGGAGATAGAAGGAGTATTTTCCAGTAAGAAAACGGATTAATTGCTATTGGGAATAAGAGTATATCTGCGTCTTAATCTTGGGTTAAATAGAACTTTATCTATCACAAGGATTAGATTTGAGTATGACTATTTGTGTATAAACAAATCAAATATAAATACCAAGAAAGAAAGTATGATCCTGGCAATAGATAGATAAAAATATTTGACATATTAAATTAAAATAAAGGTTACTCAAAGTTCCTACATAATCCAAGTAATTGCACTGTAAGTAATCTGGGAACTGCCCACAACTTTATTCACATCAGCAACACACAAACGTATGAACGCTAACACTGAAAAACGGATAGCTTTGGTTTCCGTCCACGGAGATCCAGCTATTGAAATTGGTAAAGAGGAAGCTGGGGGACAAAATGTGTACGTGCGTGAAGTAGGTAAAGCCTTAGCGGATTTGGGCTGGCAAGTTGATATGTTTAGCCGCAGAGTCAGTCCTGAGCAAGAGACAATTGTGCAGCATAGTCCATCTTGTCGAACAATTCGCTTAACGGCTGGGCCAGTAGAGTTTGTCCCTAGAGATCAGGGCTTCAAACATTTAACAGAATTTGTGCAGCAGTTACTGCAATTCCAACGAGAGAACGACATTATTAAATATCCAGTTGTACATACAAACTATTGGCTTTCTAGTTGGGTAGGAATGCAATTGAAGGCTCTTCAAGGTAGCAAACAAGTTCATACATATCACTCTTTAGGCGCAGTTAAATACAAAAGTGTAGATACGATTCCTTTGATTGCCACGAAACGATTAGCTGTAGAAAAACAGGTTTTAGAAACAGCAGACAGAATTGTTGCGACTAGTCCACAAGAACAGCAACATATGCGATCGCTAGTTTCCACAAAAGGTTATATTGATGTGATTCCTTGCGGTACAGATATCCAAAAATTTGGCTCCATAGATAGGGAAACAGCTAGAGCCGAATTAGGGATTGCATCTGATGCCAAAGTCATATTGTATGTAGGACGTTTTGATCCGCGCAAAGGCATAGAAACTTTAGTCCGTGCGGTGAATCAGTCGCAATTACGTGACTCTGGTAAACTCAAACTCATTATTGGTGGTGGTAGCACTCCTGGTGCTAGCGATGGTAGAGAACGCGATCGCATTGCAGGTATTGTGCAGGAATTGGGCATGAGTGAATTGACAATTCTTCCTGGTCAATTGGGACAAGAGATTTTGCCGACTTACTACGCGGCGGCGGATGTGTGTGTAGTTCCCAGCCATTATGAACCATTCGGACTAGTAGCAATTGAAGCGATGTCCTGTGGTACACCGGTAGTAGCTAGTGATGTGGGTGGTTTGCAGTTTACAGTCGTCACAGAAAAAACTGGTTTATTAGTTCCACCCAAAGACGTTGATGCTTTTTCTGTTGCGATTGACAGAATTCTTCTCAATCCAGCGTGGCGAGATGAATTAGGTGAAACTGCGAAAAAACATATTGCCTCTAAGTTCAGTTGGGGTGGCGTAGCAGATAAATTAAGCCAACTATACACCCAAATTCTCAATACATCGATTCTAGAACCGGCGTTAGTTGGTAAATAAAGGGCATTGGGAATAGGGCATGGGGCATGGGGCATTGGGCATTGGGCATTAAAGTAAAATCTACCTTGTCTCCGATTCCCAATCCCCAGTCCCCAATCCCCAGTCCCCAGTCCCCAGTCCCCAGTCCCCAGTCCCCATTCCCCAATCCCTACTCTCCCGCATGATAGGAACTACGAACCAGAGGCGCGGAACGGACATGAGTAAATCCCATTTCCCAGGCGATTTTGCCGAGTTGATCAAATTCTGCGGGTGTCCAGTATTTCTGCACGGGGAGATGATCTAGAGAAGGGCGCATATATTGACCGATGGTGATGCGATCGCATCCTACTGCCCTTAAGTCTTTCATGGTTGTGATCACTTCCTCTACTGTTTCGCCATGTCCCAGCATTAACCCTGATTTGGTGGGAATTGTGGCATCGAGTTCTTTGACCATAGCCAGTACCCGCAAAGAGCGATCGTATTTAGCACCCCGACGGACTGGCCCTGTTAAGCGTCGGACTGTTTCTATATTATGGTTAAAGCAAGCTGGCTGTGCTTGTACAATTATTGCCAGACGCTGACGTTGCGTAGTTTCACCTGCACCCACGCCTCCCCAGAAATCCGGTGTCAAAACTTCAATTTGCGTGTCTGGGTTGAGTTGACGAATAGTCGTCATTGTCTGGACAAAGTGGCTTGCTCCTTGATCTGGCAAATCATCACGAGCTACGGAAGTTAACACTACATAACGTAATCCTAAAAGCTGTACAGCTTCCGCTACCTTTTGGGCTTCCTCTGGATCGAGTGGCATGGGTGCATGACCTTTATCAACTTGACAAAAAGCACAAGCACGAGTGCAGGTTGGCCCCATCAATAAAAAGGTGGCGGTTTTTTGGGCATAGCATTCACCCCGATTAGGGCAACGACCTTCTTCGCAAATTGTATGAATTTGGCGTTGTTTAATTATGCGTTGTACTGTGGAAATTTCGCTGGCTTTGCCGATAGAACGACGTAACCAACTGGGCATAGCCATAATTTCCGCTTTGATTTCGGCTGGTTGAGAAGAAGTCATATCAATTTTGGATTTTAGATTTTGGATTTTAGATTTTAGATTAAAAGCTTATATTCTTAGCCTGTTATAGAATATCGCAACAACACTACCTATGCCGATTTGGTGTCATAGTCAATTCCAAACGGATCACTAGGTATGAGAAAGTTTAATTCCTTTCAAGATTACTGGAAATAGCTGATTAACTAAGGCTGAGAACTCAAAATTCATATCGGCTTTAAATTTTACCATGATATAAAATCTACTCTCCGCATCCGTAAGTTCATTAAAACACTAGCTATAACGAGATTTATACCGAAATATACTATCCCCCAATTAATCACAATGTTGAGTATAGTGGGAGCATTCTCACAGTCAACCGCAGTGACCGTTATTGAAACTTAAATATTCTTTTAGAGCAATCAGTCGTGGCAAGTAACAAAATTCTAGTTATCGATGACACTACCGTTGTCAGGGTAAAAGTTAGGGAAATGCTACCTCCTGGCAATTTTGAGGTATTGGAAGCAAAAGACGGTTTAGAAGGGTTAAATTTCATCCGTCAAGAAAAACTCAGCTTAATTATGTTGGATTTTCTGTTACCCAAAATGAGTGGGTGGGAGGTTTTTCAGCAAGTTCAGGCTCATCCTGATTTAAGAAAGATTCCTTTAGTGATTATGTCTGGTCGCAAGGAAGAGGTAACAGAGAAAATTACCGAACCTTTTGAGTATTTTGAATTTCTCGGTAAGCCTTTTGACCAAAAACAGTTAATTGGTGCGATTAAGTCAGCAATGACTAAAGCTAAATTACCGCGTACAGAACCTGTGGCAGTAGCATCTGCTACTGTGAAAAATGTTGCCGCACCTACGGCTACAGTGACACAGAGCGCGGTAGCAACTGCTAGTACAACGGCAGTAGTTGCAAATACGGAAGTCAACACTGCTTCTGCGGCGGAAATTCAAGCATTGAATGAAAAAATTGAGAAAATGCAGGCTGAGATTGAAAGCTTGAAGAAACAGTTAACTCAAGTAGTGACGTTTATTAAGCAAAAAATCAAGTAGCTGAAGTCTTTAGCGATGTGCGGAAATCTCCTAGTGATACCAATCTATCTATATGATCAGTAAGATTTGGCAAGTGATATGAGATAGAGAAATTCATCGAAGCGATCGCCATCATAAAAATGCTCGAAATATACCTTCATACAAGTCCGCCTAAGCGGACTTGTTTTATCTTTAACTATCATTGACTAGTAATCAACTCAGTTTGAAGGTATTATCGATTTGATATCGTGTTAATAATTAACTATAAATTCTAAATATACTTAATATAACGACTAAATATATTGTAGTGGGGTTAGGGTATTAATACACTTTGTGGTATTGGTACTGGAAGAATGGGAAAAATAATCACACTTATTGACAGATAGCTTTCCCACCTATCCAGAATTAACAATAATGACGCGTACTACTATTCAAATTTTTAGAAAATGGCCTCTCCGTTTCATCTTAATATTTCCCTTTGTAATGCAAATTTTTACCACAGTATCAATTGTGGGATACATTTCTTTTAGAAATGGACAAAAAGCTGTCAATGAACTCGCCCATCAACTAATCAATCGAGTCAATGAATTAGTTGAACAACACTTAGATACTTACTTAACGACACCTCATCAGATTAATCAAATTAACTTGGATGCTGTAGAAATGGGGATGCTCAATTTAGCAGATTTACAGCTAACAGGGCATTATTTTGCTAAACAAATGCGAGTATATAACATTGGTTATATTAACTTTGCTAACCCCCAAGGTGAATATATTGGTGTTGAACGTTTAGATAATGGACAGTTATTAATTAACGAAGTTTCTCAGGCTAAAGGTTTAGGGAAACTTTATATTTATACGACAGACGATCAATTACGTCGTCGAAAATTAATAGAAGTTAAAGATTATGATCCTCGCTTAGAAGCTTGGTATAAAGATGCAGTACAAGCAAACAAACCTATCTGGAGTCAAATATATCAATGGGAAGATAAACCAGAAATATTATCTATATCTTCTAGTTATCCTCTCAATCAAAAAAAATACAAATTTTCTGGTGTTATAGGCGTAGATTTGATATTGTCACAGATTAGTAGTTATCTAGGAAAGCTCGAAGTAGGTAAAACCGGAAAAGTATTTATTCTAGAGCGTTCTGGTATGATCGTAGCTACTTCTACCAATGAAGCACCATACAATGTTGTCAATGGTAAATCTCAAAGACTATCAGCTGTAAATAGTAAAAATTTTATTATAAAAAGTACAACAGCACATTTAATCCAAAAATTTGGTTCTCTACAAAATATTAAGTCTACACAACAAAGTATTTTAAGTTTACAAGATGAAAGAAATTTTGTACAAGTCACACCTTGGCGAGATTCATTAGGTTTAGATTGGCTAGTCGTGGTAGTTGTCCCTGAAAACGAGTTTATGGCAGAAATTAATGCCAGTAATCGTACAACTATTTTGTCATGTTTGATTGCCCTAGTTCTAGCTACAGCTATAGGTGTGTATACCTCCCGTTGGATAGCATATCCTATTGTGCAATTAACTCAAGCTAGTAGCATAATTGCATCTGGTAATTTAGAGCAAACAGTAGTTAGTTCTGATGTCAAAGAAATCAACATACTGGCTCAGTCATTTAATCAGATGGCAGGACAACTTAAGGAATATTTTACATTTTTAGAAACTACCAATCAAGAATTAGAGAAACGCGTAGCTGAAAGAACAGCAGAAATTACTGCTGCAAAAGAAGCTGCTGATGCAGCCAATCGGGCGAAAAGTGAATTTTTAGCGAATATCAGTCATGAATTACGTACACCATTAAATGGCATTATTGGTTATGCACAACTTTTGCAACTCAATCCCCATACTAGTGCTGAACAACTGCAAGGTATTAATGTGATTCATGATTGTGGCTCTCATTTATTAACGTTAATAAACGATATTTTAGATATCGCCAAAAACGAAGCTAAAAAATTAGAACTATACCCTGATATATGTGATTTTAAAAAACTACTCTTGGGAGTAGCTGATATTTGTCGTATTAAGGCTGAACAAAAATCTCTTGATTTTAGTTGTCGCATAGATGAGGACTTACCGATAACTATTCAAACTGATGAAAAACGCCTCCGGCAAGTTTTAATTAACCTCTTGGGTAATGCTATTAAATTTACCCAAAATGGGGCAGTAAGTTTTATTGTAGAAGTTATCGCACATGATATAAACACACAGCCTCCCATAACCAGAATTAGTTTTCAAATTATCGATACAGGCATTGGTATGCTACCTGAACAATTAGAAAAGATATTTTTGCCCTTTGAGCAATTAGGAAATACTTTACAAAAATCCGCAGGTACAGGTTTAGGACTAACAATTAGTCAGCAGATTATAGAAATGATGGGTAGTAAAATAAATGTTGAAAGTAGATATGATACAGGAAGCAAGTTTTGGTTTGAATTAGATTTACCAGTCGTGAGCGCAGATAGAAGTTTAGACATATCCTATATTCCCAACGCCTTGCTGAATTTTGAGCAGAAATCCCATTCAGCAATAGAGGCAATAATTTTTCCTCCTGCTAGTGAGTTGTTAAATTTATATCAAGCTGCTAAAGCCGGTTATGTTGTCGATATCAAAGCAGAAATACAGCGTATTCATGATTTAGATGTCAGATATGAAGCATTTACTCACAAAGTTTTGCAACTAGTAGAGGAATTTGAAGATGAAGCTATCGTGGAAATGATTCAACCGTATGTAGATAAAATTCAGTGACAGATAGACTAGTAAAAAGCGATAAATTCAAAAATAAAATGATATATTTAGCAGGATTTGGGGATGAAGACTTATACAAATGAATCTATTTTAATCGTAGATGATATTCCTACTAATATCAAAGTTTTATTTGAAATTCTTAATCAAGCAGGTTTTAAGGTAGCTGTGGCTAAAAGTGGTAAAAGTGCCTTAAAAAAAGCAGAAGAAACATTGCCGAATTTAATTTTATTAGATGTCATGATGCCGGAGATGGACGGTTTTGAAACTTGCCGTCTGCTCAAGGAAAATCCTCAAACTAGAAACATTCCAGTAATTTTTATGACGGCGCGCTCTGATTTAATAGACAAAGTACAAGGATTAAAAATTGGAGCCGTAGACTATATTACTAAACCCATTGAATATGAAGAAGTTTTAGCAAGAATTAATGTTCACCTAGAATTAAGACGTACTCAATTACAACTGGTGCAGGAAGAAAAAATGTCTGCGCTAGGACAATTAATATCAGGAGTAGCACATGAAATTAATAATCCGATAAATTTTATTGTTGGTAATATAATTTATGCTCAAAGTTATGTTGATAATTTATTGGCATTATTAAACCTGTACGAGAAGCATCAACAACAGAAATTGCCAGATATTCAAGCTTATGCTGATCAGATTGAATTGGATTTTCTAAAATCAGACTTACCCCAACTATTATCATCGATGAAAACAGGCGCAGAACGTGTTGAAAAAATTGTGCGATCGCTCCGTTTATTTTCGCGTTTAGATGCTACGGAATACCAATTATTTAATATTCATGAAGGTATTGACAGTACATTGGTGCTTTTAAGTAATCGAATTAAAACCGTTTCCAAAAAAGTCGAAATCAATATAGTCAAGAATTATGGAGAAGTACCTGCGGTAGAGTGCTATGCAGGCCCAATTAATCAAGTGTTGATGAATCTAATAGCAAATGCAATTGACGCTATAGAAGAATCCTTATTAAGTGGTAGGATTTCGGAAAAACCAACAATTGAAATTATTACAGATGTCACTGAGGATAAACAATCTGTTTTAATTATTATTGCTGATAATGGTGTAGGCATCCCTGAAGAAATCCAACAGAAAATATTTGAGCAGTTTTTTACTACTAAACCTCTAGGGAAAGGAACAGGTTTTGGATTAGCGATCGCTCATGAAATCATCGTAGACAAACACAAGGGGAAATTAGAAGTTCAATCTGCTTGTGGGGAAGGTGCGCGATTTCTCATTACTATTCCTATCGAACAAACCCTAAGCAACTTACAATGAAAGATTTTTGAGTCTGTCACATCCAAGATGTTGTTACATTTGATTTTCTGGGAACTATAGTCTTGTAGCTTACTCGTATTGGCAAATTGCTCAAGACTGTCATAATTAATGGTGGTTTGCTCTCGTAGTCAACAGCACGAATAAATAAGTGTTTACCCTGTGACTTCAAGTATATTTTCGTCACAAAGCACTGGGGATCTGTTGATCACATAATCAAGGTGTGAAGATATTGCTGAATTTCTTCTCTAGCCATTTACCTTTAAGCCAAAGCAGAAGAATACCCATAAACTTGCAAGTCCCGTAAAATGCTTCATACATCACCAGAAAATAACTTGATTTTAGTTGTCGATGATACACTAACAAACTTAGAAATTATCTCAGTTGCACTGATTGACAGTGGTTTTACTGTCATTACAGCTATTAATGGAGAACAAGCAATCCAGCAGATAGAATCTCGATTACCAGATTTAATTTTATTAGATGTCATGATGCCCAGAATGGATGGCTTTGAAACCTGTCAAAAAATCAAAGCCAATCCCCTGACACAAGATATTCCGGTGATTTTTATGACTGGGATTACAGATACAGATAGTAAAGTCAAAGCTTTGAACTTAGGTGCTATTGATTATATTACTAAACCTTTTCAAAAAGAAGAAGTTTTAGCACGCATTCAAACACATTTACAATTAAGAAATCTTAATAAAAATTTAGAAAAAATAGTGGCAGAACGCACGGCTAAACTTGATAGAACTTTGCGAGAATTACAGGAATTTCAAGTTCAGCTCGTCAAACAAGAAAAGATGTCAGTTCTGGGTCAATTAGTCACAGGAATTGCCCATGAAATTAATAATCCTGTAAGTTGTATTTATGGTAATTTAGGTCATGCTTTGACTTATTTTCAAAATCTGATTAATCTGATTGAACTTTATCAAAAAAATTACCCCGAACCCGTAGAACCAATTCAAGATGCAATCACAGCAATGGATCTAGATTATGTCTGTGATGATTTACCGAACTTGATTTTTGCGATGAAAGAAGGGATTCAACGGATTCGAGATATTAGTAATGGACTGCGAATTTTTTCTAGAGCCGACACAGAAAACAAAGTTGAGTGCAATATTCACGAAGGTATTGATAGTACACTTTTGATTCTCAAACATCGCCTTAAAGGTTCAGAAATCAGTTTACCCATTGAAGTTATTAAAGATTACGGTGATTTACCTTTAATAGAATGCTTTCCTGGTCAGTTGAACCAGGCATTTATGAATATTTTAGCGAATGCGGTTGATGCGTTAGAAGAATCCAACGATAAATATAGTTTAGAACAACCTAAACAAATATCTATTTGTACGATGCTGAGTGAGGATGAAAATCATGTTTTAATTAAAATTAAAGATAATGGTACAGGGATGTCATCAGAAATTCAACAGAGAATTTTTGAGTATCTATTCACTACTAAGCCTGTAGGTAAAGGCACTGGTTTAGGGTTGGCGATCGCGCATCAAATCATTGTACAAAAACATCAGGGTAATTTAGAGGTAAATTCTCAGATCGGTATGGGTTCTGAGTTTATCATTACTATTCCTAATTCTTAGCAAATTAAGTAACTATAAAATCTATTGAAATCCTCTATTTAGCTGCGAAGTTTGGGAACTATATATTTGTAGAGGTTGATTTACTAGACATTGAAATCGATGTTTAAGATAGTAGTTGGTCATAGTAATGACCCTGACTCGTTTGCAGCCGTTGAGGAAGTCATTCAGCAATGTACTACTTCCCTAAATGGACATATTCCCCAGGCGGGAATTTTGTTTACCGCCATTGACTTTGACCACATTCTGATTCTGCAAAAAATTCATCAGGTGTTTCCAGGAATTGAGTTAATTGGTGGAACTACTGATGGGGAAATTTCCTCAGTTTTAGAATTTCAGCAAGATTCAGTAACTTTAATGTTGTTCTACTCAGATGAAATAGAAATTTTTGCAGGAGTGGGAGTGCAAGTTTCTGTCGATCCTGTGAAAGCAACACAGCAAGCAGTAGCACAAGCAAAAGCTAAAACTACGAAACTACCGCAATTATGCTTAACTCATCCTGAAAGCTTGACTACTAGCGGTGTCTCAATTTTAAAGGGTTTAAAACTAGCATTAGGAGAAAAATTTCCCATATTTGGTGGTTTAGCTGCTGATCAATCAAAATATCAGCAAACTTATCAATTTTTTCAAACACAAGTCCTCAGCGACTCTGTGCCGATTTTATTATTTTCTGGAAATATTCTCTTTTCTCATGGGGTTGCTAGTGGTTGGTTTCCCATTGGTAAAACTAGTAAAGTTACCAAAGTGGAAAAAAATATAGTTTACGAAATAGATGATCAACCAGCTTTGGAATTTTATCGCCGTTATTTAGGTACATTATCACCTTCCATAGAGTACCCCATTGCTGTATTTGCAGACGATGAGGTCAATTTCTATCTGAGAGCGCCCATCGCTCATGATGAAATCACGGGTAGCATTACGTTTTTTGCTGATGTTCCTGAGCAAGCGACCATTCAAATGGCTGAAGCTGGACATGAGGACATTTTGACAGCTGCTCACGCATCATTTATAAATGCCGTGAATAATTACCCAGGAAAAAAACCAGCAGGTGTACTCTTTTTTTCCTGTGTAGCTAGGCGACAAATATTGGGTATGCAAGCACAACAGGAATACCAAACTACCAGAAATTATGTAAATCAGTTTTTACCAGCTTGCGGGTTCTATTCCAATGGTGAAATTGCTCCCATCAATTCCACTGGACAAACACATTTTCATAATGAAACATTTGTCACTTTAATTTTGGGAACTAGTTAAATAATTACAGAAATTATGAATTGCCAAGAGGAAATTCAAAAGCTCCAAAAAGAAAACAGAATATTACAAAAAAAGTTAGAGCGTTCGGACATAGACCGGATTAAGCTAGAGGAAACTAATAGAAAAAAGGAGTCACTACTAAAAAAAGTTATTGATGAATTACAAACATCACAAACTCAACTAGAACAAAGAACATCAGAATTAGAACGAACATTAATTAACCTGCAAGTTATGCAGGATAAAATGACTGTTTTAGGTGGATTAGTTGCAGATGTAGCACATGAAATTAATAATCCTGTGGGTTTTATTATGGGAAACATTACCCCGGCTATTGAATATATTCATGATTTGCTATATTTGATTGACCTTTATCAGCAATTTTATCCTCAGCCTTCCCCCGCCATCCAAAAACAAATTACCCATATGGATTTGGATTATGTACGTGAAGACCTACCCAAACTCATTACTTCCATGAAAGAAGGGACTACACGTATTAGCCAACTCAGTTACAGCTTGCGGACTTTTGCACGGTCTGATACGGAATCTAAAGTGCCGTTTAATCTCCGCGAAGGGATTGACAGCACCCTTTTTATTTTGAAACATCGCTTAAAAGCCAATCAGTATCGTCCAGAGATTCAAGTAATTCAAGAATATGGAGATATTCCCATAATAGAGTGTTTCCCTGGACAATTGAATCAAGTATTTATGAATATTTTAGCTAATGCAATTGATGCTTTAGAAGAATCTAATCAAGGCTTGAGTTTTGCTGACATTGAAAAGAAAGCTAATAAAATTATTATTCAAACAAAGTTAGATGAGCAGAATAATTTAGTTGTAATTCGGATCAAGGATAATGCTTTGGGTATGTCAGAATCAGTTAAAAGTAAAATTTTTGAACATTCATTTACAACTAAACCTGTAGGGAAAGGTACTGGCTTAGGATTAGCTATTGCTCATCAAATTATTGTCCAAAAACATGGCGGAACTCTGGATGTAGAATCAGTTGCAGGAGAGGGTTCAGAGTTTGCGATCGCGATTCCTATTGCTTAGTCATCACAACAAGAAATTTTGATGAAATTAAGTTAATAAAATTCATTATTTTTTGTATAAGTTTTAGATTTGTTTGGGGAATATTAAATTTAGACCATCCACTGACTAGGAACTAATTAGTATGAGTCAAACACTAGAATCATCAATAGATGCGGCAAACATCTCCTTAGAGCGAGATGTTTTTTTACGCACATTGATTCGGGAACTCTCTGGAACTTTACAAGATGTAGTCGGCTTAGAAGAAGCTTCTGGATTTATCAGTGTAGTTGGTCAACGCATGGGTGAACAAATTAACCAAGAATATAAATCAGCTTTGGAAGTTTCTCAACTGACTCGTGAGCAAATTGCTGATGTTTTAGTTGATTTAAAAAGACGGATTCAAGGTGATTTTTATATCATCGAACAAAATGACGAAAAAATTGTCTTTGGTAATAGAGTTTGTCCTTTTGCAGAGAAAGTCTTAAATCGTCCAGCTATGTGTATGATGACTTCTAATGTATTTGGAACTATCGCTGCTGATAACGTAGGTTATGCCAAGGTGGAACTACATAAAACCATAGCATCGGGTGACGATGGGTGTAGAGTTACGGTTTACCTCAAACCTACGGAAGAGTCGGAAGATGCAGAAGGTAGAGAATATTTTAAAAGTCTGGGTCATCTCTAAAGTTTTCTAGCACTTAATTGTGAGTTGGTTGGGGTTTAGTGCTTGTAATAGTATGAGTAAAAATTCATGAATCCTGAACAATTTCTGCAATTAGCAAGAGTTTTACCAGAACCTTTACTGTTAGTAAATCACGAAAGTAAACTACTAGCAACTAATCAAGCCGTAGCGGAGATGCTAGGTTTACACCGGCGTGATTTGCAGGAAAAACAGCTAGTAGATTTGATTACGGATTCACCAGAAGAGTTAAAGCGGTACCTGAAAACTTGTTCAACTAGTAGAGCAATGGTTGTTGGTACTCTGACGTTGCGCCATAGTGATGGAAACACATTAATATGCCGTAGTCAAGGAGCAGTAATTCAACCTGGAACTTCTGAGTCTGCGGCTTTAATTCTTCTTCGCTTAGAAAATAAAGCTGCGGCTAACAGTAACTTTATTTTGCTCAACAAAAAAATCAATGAGTTAGGTCAAGAAATCCAACGTCGCCAACAAGTAGAGGCAGATTTAGAAAAAATTAATGAAGAATTAGAACAGAGAGTAGAAGAAAGAACCATTGCTCTACAAGAAACACTCCAAGAATTACAACTAACCCAAAGCCAACTGATCCAAGCTGAAAAGATGTCTGGTTTGTGTCAAATTGTTGCGGGCATGGCGCATGAAATTAATAATCCTATTAGCTTTATTTTGGGTAATATTAATCATGCTCAAGAATATATGAATAATCTGTTACAATTAGTGGCAGTTTATCAAAAATATTTGCCTCATCCACCTCTAGAAGTAGAGGAAATTTTAGAATCAACAGATTTAGATTTTCTCATACCAGACTTAGATAAAGTTTTTGTTTCTATGAGGGTAGGGGCAGAGCGTATTCAGGGAATCATCAAATCATTAAGAAATTTTGCCAGATTAGACGAAGCGAGTGTTAAGCAAGTCGATGTTCATGAAGGTTTGGATAGCACTTTAGTTTTGTTAAATCATAAATTGCAAACTCAGGATGATTTAAAAATTCGGGTGATTA
Source organism: Aliinostoc sp. HNIBRCY26 (assembly GCF_050235535.1). Lineage (GTDB taxonomy): Bacteria > Cyanobacteriota > Cyanobacteriia > Cyanobacteriales > Nostocaceae > Trichormus. The sequence continues at coordinate 5,768,985 of NZ_CP189852.1, read as the reverse complement.
AAAATTATGGTCAATTGCCGCAAATTACTTGTTATCCTGACCAGCTTAATCAAGTGTTTATGAATATTATCAGTAATGCTATTGATGCCCTAGAAGCGTGTCAGGAATCACCCACAATTATCATTCAAACAGAACTTATAAATCATGATTGGATAGAAATTTCCATAGCAGATAATGGAGTAGGAATTAGTGAAAAAATCCAATCAAAATTATTTGACCCCTTTTTCACAACTAAACCTGTAGGGAAAGGTACGGGATTAGGATTATCTATCAGCTATCAGATTATCGTCAAAAAACATGGTGGAACACTTAATTGTTATTCTCCTGCTGATGGCGGTGCAAAATTTGTGATGGAAATTCCTGTGAATTTAATGAGAAATATAAAAAATGACTAATAGTGCTAAGACTACTAGTCATTTATTCAGTAGAGAGATAGGATTTACAAACCTTGCGATGGCTCAGTCGAGGCTACATTTACTGGAGTGTTAACCACTGCTGCTTGTAAAATCGCAGTGTGAGTCACAGAATTATTGGCCAAGGTAAATAGAGGATTGGACAAAATTCCAGCCAGGGAAGTAGCAATCAAAGTGATAATTAAGCCTACTTGCAAAGGTCTAAATCCGGGGATATTCCAACGTATGGGGGGATAATTCTTCACTACGTCGGACATTTCTTGGGGTTCTTTGACAACCATCATCTTGACTACACGAATGTAGTAGTAGATGGAGACGACGCTAGTAACTAGACCAAGTAGAACTAACCAGTAAAGACCGGCTTGCCAACCTGCCCAGAACAGGTAAATTTTCCCGAAAAACCCAGCTAAAGGCGGAATTCCACCTAAAGACAGGAGAGAAAGACTTAAGCCCAAGGTGAGTAGGGGGTCTTTTTGGTATAAACCGGAGTATTCAGCGATTTGGTCTGTTCCTGTCCGCAGGGAGAACAGAATCACACAGGTAAAACCGCACAGGTTCATGAATAGGTAAACCAGCAAGTAAAAAATCATGCTGGCGTAACCGGCATCAGTCCCAGCAATTAAGCCAATCATCACAAACCCGGCTTGGGCGATGGATGAATAAGCCAACATCCGTTTCATGCTGGTTTGGGCAAGGGCGACGACGTTACCCAAAATCATACTGAGGACGGCTAGGGCTGTGAAGACAAATTTCCACTCCTCGGCGACGAGGGGAAAAACTACGGTGAGTAAGCGGATAGCCAGGGCAAATCCAGCTGCTTTAGAACCCACGGACAAAAAGGCAATCACTGGGGTAGGTGCGCCTTCATAAACGTCTGGTGTCCATTGGTGGAAGGGTGCAGCAGAGATTTTAAAGCCAATACCTGCAATTACAAACACCAGGGCAATCACCACACCCAAGGATTGACCCACATGGGCTTGAGATATACCATTAGCGATCGCACTCAGTTCTGTTTGTCCACCAGACAGTCCGTACAGTAATGATACACCGTACAAAAAGACTGCTGTGCTGGAAGCTCCAATCAATAAGTATTTCAGAGCCGCTTCATTAGAACGGGGGTCACGCTTGGTATAACCGGTGAGTAGGTAAGAGGAAATACTCAGGGTTTCTAGGGAGATGAAAATCATCACCAACTCACTAGCCCCAGAGACAAACATCCCACCGAGGGTTGCTGTCAATAAAATAGCGATGAATTCTGCTAAAGCAGTACCACTCTGCTCAACGTAGCGAATTGACATCAATATAGTAACTGCGGCGGATAAAGCAACGATACCGCGAAAGACAATACTGAGGTCGTCACTATTAAAACCACCGCTAAAAGAGATGGGATTAGTAGCATCCCATTGAAATACTAGGGCGACAGTCGCAGATAGTAAACCTGCGATCGCTAGATATCCGATCCAGCGTGAAGATGTCCGCCCTAAAATCAAATCAACGAGCAAAACCCCCATGAGGGTAACAATGACAATTCCCTCTGGTAAAATCGTTCCCGCATTTAATTGGGATGCAAGATTAGCAAAATCCATGAGATATATAGGTTTTGGCGATTAGACATTAAGGCTCACTGTGTTCACTCTAGCAATTTTTCTTCACCAAAGTTGCATTTAACTTACTGTCTTTTTACTCAGGGTTGATTTTAGCTGAAAACTAGTTCCTGTGAGAGTAGTAGCTTTTAATCACGCAATGTTGCTATCCTTACCATTCGATTAATTTATGGTAATGGGAAATGGGGAATTGGGCATTGGGCATGGGGTATTGGGCATTGAGTAAGAAATTCTACCTTGTCTACCTTGTCTACCTTGTCTCCCCTGCACCCTTGCTTACGCAGTGATAGGATATTTTTTAAGTTGGGAGTCCCTTAATTTTTGATAGTTCCTCAGTAAAATGTAGAATTTAATTGATTAGTGAGGTTCTCTGATGACTTTACAAGAGATTATTAATTCTATTGAAAGTTTACCGCAAGCTGAACAGGACTATTTGCTTGATTACCTCAGTAAAAAGAAGGAGGAATGTAGAGGGGATAATTTTTGGCAGGGATTACAAAAATTTAGAAGTGTTATCGAAAATGAGGGTATTATTTTCACTGATGATGATTTCGCTGACCTACGAGATCGGAGTGTGGGCAGAGAAATTAATCTATGAGTCTGAAATACTTACTTGATACCAATATTCTGTCAGAGCCAGCACGCCCTATTCCCAATGCTCATGTTTTGTATAAACTAGATACTCATAAATCAGAAGTTGCCGTTGCTAGTGTTGTCGTTCATGAACTTTTACATGGATGCTTGCGATTACCGGAATCTAAACGGCGAGAGACTCTTTGGAATTATATTCAGGAATCGGTGTTAAATTTGCCAGTCATTGGCTACGATTTAAATGCAGCAGAATGGCACGCCCAAGAAAGGGCTAGATTATCCAAGATTGGCAAAACCCCCGCTTTTGTAGATGGTCAAATTGCGAGTATTGCTTACTGTCATAATTTAATTTTAGTAACTAACAATGTTACTGATTTTGAGTTTTTTCAGAATTTAACGGTTGAAAATTGGTTACTTCCTGATACCTTGGAACCTATAAACCCCTAACGATACATTCAGGAAACTGACGCTTCAAAGCCGAAAACACTGGACAGGGGGCTTGTTCTTGGAGGTTTTCTGGTTTACTCCAGGTGAAGGGGGCTTTTTGTGCCGCAGACATCCATAATAGTTGTTTGGCTCTAGTCATCGCTACATACAGTAAACGATACTCTTCGGCTGTTTTTAGGTGTTTGGCTTGTTCCCATGCTTGAGTAACTTCGGGGATGCCGGTTTCACCGTGGAGGGCGGCGCGAATTTGGGCGCGGGCTACTTCTGATAGGGTGAAGTCGCCTAAAAATTGGCTTTGGGGTGGAACCCAGAACCTACCAGGAATCAGGTTTTCATGGAGGAAGGGTAGAAATACATAGTTCCAATCTAGCCCTTTAGCTTTGTGCATGGTGATAATCGTTAATTGACCTTCACGGGTGTAACGCTTTTCGACATCCTCTGTTTCTACTGGTTCAAAGCGTTCAGAACTGACAATTTCACTTAAAACTGACAACATCGACCCCATTGAGTTATTCACAGCGATTTGTTTGTTGACTCGTTCTGAGAGTTTGTCGGCTGTGGCTAGTTCGGCTTGGTCGTAATTTAAGGTCAAAGCTAAGAAGGAAATTAACTGATACAACGGCAATTCCAAGCGGGCGCGCAGTAAACTACGACATAAGTGGGCAGCTTTCTGGACTGGTTCTGGTTGGGGCGCAGCTAAGGGACTGGGATATAGAAATTCTTCAGGGAGACTGGCTAGGGCGTTGAGGTCTTGGGTGGGGATGAGTTGACGTTGTACTAAGACCTCTAGGGCGGTTTTGAGGTAGTCGGGAGAATGGGGACGATCGCAAAATTGCAACAGTGCTAATATTTCCTGGGGAACATGGGAACGGCGATCGCTTTCTCCCACATCAAATATATTAATGTTATGTTCCTTACACAGTGGTTCTAGTGCTTGAGATAACCAACGACCTTGCCGATTTTCACGCACTAACACCGCCGCGCTTTTAGTCATGTCTTGGGTTAATAGCTCAATTACCCTGTTACCCAGTAATTCGACCGTGTGATGAATATCACGGGGTGTATGAATTTCCAAACCTTGACCGACGGCTATGGGGTTGACATCCGTGGGGTGAACAGGACGAATCATTTGCAGACTAAAGGGACTGGGAAGCTGAGGAGACTTTTGACTTTTAGCCCCATAGGAACTATTCACCCATTGCAGAGCAAAATTAGCCGCTTCAATAATTATCTGCGTACTGCGACCGGCTTGATCCATTGTTGCCAATCTACCAGAGCGATCGCACCCTTGACAAAATTCCCGAAAATAAATCGGGTCAGCCGGCGTAAACGTCGAGTTAATCGCTTGGTTAGGATCACCGACTCGGATTAAATTTATCGGGAATTGAGAATTGGGCATGGGGCATGGGGCATGGGGCATTGAGTATTGAATTTCCTCCCCTGCTTCCCCTGCTCCCCCTGCTCCCCAGTCCCCAGTCCCCAGTCCCCAATCCCCATCACTCGCCAAAATCTCTAATAACTGTGTCTGCAATGGGCTAGAATCTTGAGCTTCGTCTTCAAACACGGCGAAAACTTGGTTTTGTTCAATGCGGCGTGCGCTGTCGTTTTCTAGAACGCGGAGAGCAGCTAAAATCATATCGTCGTAGTCGATGAAATCACGCGATCGCATGAGATTTTGATATTCTTCGTACAACCCGGCGGCGATAGTTAAAATCTCATACGCGTCTGTGGTTTGTTCGCTCCATTTTCGTAATTTAGCAGGAGAAATCCCAGAACTTTTGGCTTCATGAATCACAGTATTTGCTAAGTCTGGTAAAACTTCAGTTCTCAGCACCGACTGACGACGTAACCTTTCTGTTTCTTCCCCGTCAAATTGCTGTCCTTCCAATAACTGCAAATATAGACGGGGATGATTGACAATCCATTGTTCTACGGCGGTGCGAATAAAGCGGTGGCTTTGGTTGGGGGTAATGAGGGTGACGTTTTCTAAATCTAAACCCGATAAATCAGGGTGACGACTAGCGATATTGAGAGCCAAACCATGCAGAGTATAAACAGCAAAACCTGTTTGGGGTAAAGATAACTGCTTGAGATAGTCGCGAATTTTTAACTTAATATTAGCAGCCGCAGAACGTGTAAAAGTTACTACCACCAACTGACGACGAGCCAAAGGCCGTGATTGCAGAGCATTTTGATATTGACGAGCAATTGCGATCGCCGCCGCCGCCGCCATCCCCGTAGATTTACCAGCACCAGGAACAGCAGAAACAGCCAGTGGACCAGATTGCCAATCAGCCATTTGTTGCTGTCCAGGGCGCAAAGTCTGGCGGATAGCTAAAATTTTCTCTTGTAAAACTGCAACAGATGAAACTTCAGATGTCAGTGGAGCAGTAGTAGTAAAATTAGTATCTGGCATTTATAATTCGTAATTCGTAATTCGTAATTCGTAATTAACCTAGCGAATTTCTTAGCTCAGTCAATCACTCAACTCAATATTGATATATTAAAATCTTAAACCTCTTATCCTCTTTGCGCCTTTGCGTGAGAGAAATCACCCCACAATTATGCAACGCCACCTGATATATTGAGTTAAAATTATAAACCTGCGACTAGCTAGATAAACCTAAATTAAATCTAATGGAAATTGCTAATTCTCACCAATTAATTCCTGAAATTCTCGCACCTGCCGGTAACTGGGAATGTGCGAAAGCGGCTGTAGAAAATGGTGCAGATGCAATTTATTTTGGTTTAGATAGATTTAACGCCAGAATGCGGGCGGAAAATTTCACTGAAGCAGATTTACCAGAACTAATGACCTTTTTACACCGTCGTGGTGTCAAAGGTTATGTCACCGTCAATACCTTGATTTTCCCCAAAGAACTAACACAAGCCCAACAATATCTCCGCACAATTATCGCGGCTGGAGTGGATGCGGTGATTGTTCAAGATGTGGGTATTTGTCGGTTAATTCGTCACCTTTCCCCAGATTTCCCCATTCACGCCTCTACTCAAATGACCGTCACTAGTGCGGCTGGTGTAGAATTTGCCAAGTCTTTGGGCTGTCAGTTAGTAGTATTAGCCCGTGAATGTTCCATCAAAGAGATTAACAAAATTCAGCAGCAAATTACCCAACGCGGGACTACTCTACCCCTTGAGGTTTTTGTGCATGGTGCATTGTGTGTGGCGTATTCTGGTCAATGTTTAACGAGTGAAGCTTTAGGCGGACGTTCAGCGAATCGGGGAGAATGCGCGCAAGCTTGCCGAATGCCCTATGATTTAATTGCTGACGGGGAAATTATCGATTTAAAAGAACGCAAATATTTACTCAGTCCCCAAGATTTAGCGGGGTTAGAAGTATTACCGGATTTAGTGAAGTCTGGGGTAACTAGTCTCAAAATAGAAGGTCGTCTCAAATCACCGGAGTATGTGGCTAATGTTACTCGTGTTTATCGCCAAGCATTAGACCGCGTGATTGAGGAATTGGTAAGACCTAACCCCCTAACCCCCTTCCCTAGTAGGGAAGGGGGAATAAAAGCTTCACTGCGTGCATCGGGGAGAGGTCAAGAACGCTACGATTTGGAGATGGCTTTTTCTCGTGGACTTTACACAGGATGGTTTGCGGGGATTAATAATCAAGAGTTGGTTCATGCACGGTTTGGGAAGAAGCGGGGGGTTTATTTAGGGGAAGTTACCCGCATTCGTAATGAACAAGTGACAGTACAATTAGCCGCACCCTTGAAACCTGGGGATGGTGTGGTGTTTGATTGTGGTCATCCAGAGGCGAAGGAAGAAGGGGGTCGGGTTTATGAGGTTATACAAAAAGGTCAAGATGCTGTCTTAACCTTTGGACGAGGGAATGTGAATTTCCGCCGTGTTCATGTGGGTGATAAGTTGTGGAAGACTAGTGACCCAGAATTAGATAAACAACTGCGTCAGAGTTATGCAGGGGAAAATCCACAATTTCAGCGTCCCATTGATGTAGAAGTGTATGGCGAAGTGGGTGAGGACTTAATTGCGATCGCTCGTGATGAATTTGGTAACATTGTTAAAGTCGCATCAGAAATTACACTGACACAAGCCCACACCAAACCCTTAGATACAGAACGCCTCAAAGAACAGTTCGGTCGTCTTGGTAACACTCCTTTTCGTTTGGGAACATTAACCAATCATCTCAGTGGTCAGGTGATGTTACCTGTGAGTGAATTAAACCGGATACGCCGGGAAATCGTCACCCAGTTAGAAGAGTTACGTTCTCAGGCCAAACGCTGGCAATTAAATCCCCAAGCCACTGTTAAAGACCTACTCCCCTCCAAATCTGCCCCATCTGCTGTATCTCCTTCACTTATCGTTCTAATCCGCAACCTCAAACAACTCCAAGCTGCAATTAATGCTGGCGTAGAAACACTTTACTGTGAATTTGAAGACCCCCGCGCTTATCGGGAAGCAGTGCGTTTATTCCGTGAAGCAAGACAAGGGGGACAAGGGGTACAAGGAAGTAATTCCCCAGTCCCCAGCATTTGGGTCGCCCCTCCCCGCATTACCAAGCCTGGGGAAAACTGGATTTTACAACAAGTACGGGCTTGTGAGGCGGATGGTTACTTGGTGCGGAATTATGACCAATTGGAATTTTTCGCCGAGGAACGTTGTATTGGGGATTTTTCTCTGAATGTTGCGAATCCTTTGACCGCAGACTATTTTAAACAGCGTTATGGCTTAGAACGTCTGACAGCATCTTATGATTTGAATGTTACTCAACTGGAAGACTTACTCACAACTTCCCCTACAGAATGGTTTGAGGTGACAATTCATCAACATATGCCAATGTTCCATATGGAACACTGTGTATTTTGTGCGTTTCTTTCTGAAGGGATGGACTATACTAATTGTGGCAGACCTTGCGAAAAACATGAAGTAAAATTGCGCGATCGCGTTGGTAGTGAACACATTTTGCAAGCTGATGCTGGTTGCCGTAATACTGTATTTAATGGTACTGCCCAAACTGGAGCAGAATACGTACAACGTCTGATTGAGTTAGGATTGCGTCACTTCCGCATTGAGTTTGTGAATGAAACACCAGAACAGGTGACTCAAACTATACAGCGATACCGTCATTTACTGATGGGTGAAATAACAGGTTCTCAACTCTGGCGCGAGTTGAAATTACAAAGTCAATTGGGTGTAACTCGCGGGCCACTCAGATAATACCAATTCAAAATTCAAAATTCAAAATTCAAAATTCAAAATTCAAAATTCAAAATTCAAAATTAAGAATCAAGACAGAGCAAGCATTTGGGGCTGTACATCTGTCGCATTCTTTTTTCAAATTGGTATAATTCAGCCAAAGTTCGTAGTAAGGACTTTAGTCCTGATGATCTAAGCACTAAAGTGCTTACTACAAACTACGCTACACATAAGTTTCTAACTTCTCTGTGTTCCCTTTTACCACAGTTTCAGCCCGGACAGCGCGGAACATTCCAAACCGACACAAACCTGTACCAAAAGCTAACCGCATCAATAGTAGAGTGGGGACTTCACGCAGGGATTTAATCAAACCAGAGAAACCAAAGCGCACTAATCCTTCTGGACGAATTACGCCTTGCCAGATGGAATCTAGCCAAGAAGGTAGTGTTTGTGGTGTCCAGTCGGCTGTGATGACTTCGCCAGAAACTAGTCCTGTTGCTGTCAACTGTTCTGCAAAGCCTTCAATACTAGCAAACGCTGGATGAGACCACTGGTCTAATAATTGTTGCATGACTGGTTTTTCCCAAAAATTCAGAGGTTTTTGGCGGTCGTCTCGCTGATTCCAGTCAGCTAATACCATGATTCCACCCGGCTTTAATACCCGCATCAATTCCCTGGCGAATATTGCTTTATCAGGCATATGGGGGCCTGCTTCAATTGACCACACAACGTCAAAACTAGCATCTGGAAAGGAGAGTGCCATTGCATCGTCTACAAGAAACTGTGCGTCAAGTTCCGGTGCAGTTAATTGTTGCGCGCGTTCGACTTGTTGGGGACTGATGGTAATACCTGTGACGGAAAACCCGTAATCTCGTGCCAAAATTCGGCTACTACCGCCAATTCCACAACCTACATCTAAAACGGTGGTTTGAGGTGGTAACTTATCTAATCCACCCCAGCGCACCATTTCATGTACAAAGTCAGATTTAGCGGTCAAAAAATCTTTGCGTCGTGGCGGTAAACCATAATGACCTAAATGAATATGTTCACCCCAATAGAATTCTAAAATCCCGTCTTCAGTCCATTGGTCATAGGAATTGGCTACGGAGTTGGATGATTCATAACGACGAGCAGTCACCAAGTACAATAAAATGGCGATCGCCAATAGTCCTAACAGCAGTCCCATCCCAGGAATAAACCAATTCATGCACGTATATTCTTAATATTTCTTTACAATTCTATCTTATTATCTGGGCTGGGGGAAAGCAGGAAAGACCTGTTGGCAAATTCGCAGATGCCTATGTAGATCGGATGGCTTGAGGAGTCAAGCGATGTAGTTGTATGACCTCAAGCCATGTATTACATAATCAAAAATGCCTCTGATAATTGCTGCCAAATTTTTGAATGTCAACCGAACTGAAATGTTTTGTTTTCTAAAAACTAACCATGTAATACACGGAGAAAGAAAATGAGAATATTCAAACTTCAACCGCCTTACTGCCCCAACTAGAAGCACTTGAAGCTTTATGCGATCAGCAAAGCTTGCTCACTGTGCGAGATCGCATTTTGTTGGAACTGAAGTTAGGTAAGCAAGCGACTGGATACAAAGCGTCACTGAAAGCTCTCAATCGTTTCATTGCTGAATTAAATACAGGACTATAAGCGTTTCCGAATTTGCCAACAGTGTCAGATAAAGGTCTTTCCAAGTTCTTGACTTTTTTAATCTAAAATAAATCTGTATAAATAATATTAGATTTAAAGAAACTAATTAAAATAGTAGCTTATATCAATAGTTAAATAACAGCATAAAAAGATGAGAATTTTATTAGTTGAAGATGATGAGCGCATTGCCAAACCATTAGCTGAAGATTTAAAACATCAGCATCATGCTGTTGATATTGCCAGTGATGGGCTTGAAGGTTGGGAATATGCCCAGGCTGGTAATTATGATTTAATTTTACTAGATTTAATGTTGCCCCACTTAGATGGGATTAGTCTCTGTAAACGGTTACGTACCTCTAATTGTAACGCTTTTATTTTGATGTTAACTGCACTTGATACAACATCAGATAAAATAATCGGACTTGATGTAGGTGCAGATGATTATTTAGTTAAACCATTTGAATTAGAAGAGTTAGCAGCACGCATTAGAGCTTTATCTCGACGAAGTCCAGAAATTCGTCAAGCAATTTTAATTCACGGTGATTTACAACTAGATACTAACAATTGCAATGTCACCTATGCACATAAGCCTCTATCATTAACACATAAAGAATATATGATATTGGAATGTTTTCTGCAAAATCCTACTCAAGTTTTAACTCGCTCGGCAATTTTAAATAAATTGTGGGAATTTGATAAATTATCTGGTGAAGAAACTGTTAAAACTCATATAACAAATTTAAGAAAGAAACTCAGATCGGTAGGCAGTTCAGAGGATTTTATTGAAACTGTTTATGGTGTTGGTTATCGTCTGTGTCCCAAATAAGGGCTAATCTCACTTATGTTTGCAAAAATTCGTCGTCGTTTATTATTGTCTTATTTAATTGTATTATCATTAATTTTAGGCGGATTTGCAATTGCCGTTCGGATTGTCTTTACCTATAGTCTCTATAAACAACAAACACAAAAACTTGCCGCACTAGCACAATTTGCTGCTGCTAATGTAGAGTTTGAGAATGGGAGAATAAAAATTGACAATTACTTACGTCAAAATAAATTGTTGACAAACCATCAAGGTTTACACTGGTTTGATACTCAAGGTAATCTGATAGTAAAAAAGGGAAGTGATACTTTCGATTTATCTATTCCTCTCACAGAAGGGGAACAAGTAAACACAATTGATAAAAATCGCATTCAATCTGTTACTTTACCCATTATTAGGAAGAATAGTAAACAAACTATTGGATATGTAAGAGCAAGTCAATCTCTGGAGGAATTCGACGAAACTTTAAAAAAATTAGACTTGGGTTTATGCGGGGGAATTTTTGTCGCTTTAATTATTAGTAGTGTTGGTGGAGTTTGGTTGACTCGTCAAGCAATGCAACCAATTGAAAAAAGCTTTGCAAGATTAAAACAGTTTACTGCTGATGCTTCCCATGAACTTCGTAGTCCTTTAATGGCGATTAAAAGTAATGCAGGTGTAGCACTGAAGTATCCAGCAGGAATGCGAGAAACTGACGCAGAAAAATTTCAGGCTATTTCTAGTGCGACTAACCAAATGACTCGTTTAACTGAGGATTTACTATTTTTAGCTCGTCATGATCATGTTCCTAGTCACAGTCGAGAAACTGTGAATCTCAGTGCGATTTTAGAGAACTTAGTACAACTATATCAGCCGCAAGCGATCGCTAAACAAATTCATCTGAAAAGTCATTTGATGGAAAAGCTTTATCTGCTGGGTGATACAAATCAGATTACACGCTTGTTTACTAACATAATTCAAAACGCAATATACTATACACCTTCAGAGGGAACGGTAGAAATAATAGCTAGTCGTTCTGCTGCCGATATATTAGTTAATATTCAAGATACAGGTGTAGGAATTGCGACAAAAGATTTAGAAAATATTTTTGAGAGATTTTGGCGAGCAGATAAATCGCGTTCTCATAATTCTGGTGGCTCTGGTTTGGGATTAGCTATTGCCCAAGCTATTGCTCAGAAACACGGGGGATTAATTACCGTTACAAGCCAGTTGGAAATTGGTAGTATTTTTACTGTGCATTTACCAGCAATCCCACTTAATCAATGTTGATAATAATGTTTGATTAAATACCATAATACAGCTATATTAATCGTAAATATGACAATTTTTAAAATTGTTATTCCCTTAATTAATTCATAAATTTCGGGAGGTATACTAATAGCAACCAATACAATAACTAATATAGTTGCCCAAGTTTTTTTATACCATAAACCCATAGCCTCAATCGCTGTGACAGCTGCATATATTCCAGTAACGATTCCACTAAATTTTATAGTTTGTGGTTGTATATTAATAATTCTTTCTAGGAATAATTCAATAGCTTGGCGTTTGCCTTCCAACATATAAGATTCAGCAAATGTCACAAGGGCATCATGTTTTTTAAAAGCCAGAAGTAAAACCAGAGATGTAGCTGTAAGTAGTAGAGTAACAAAGCCTTTATAAATAACAATTGCTATTAAAACTGAAGGACGTTTTTTCAACATTTAAATTTACTAATCTGGCTAGTATTATGATCAATCATATAGTAATAGAAAGTTTATGTAAAAATCAAGGGACGGGTTGTCTTCCCATCCCTTATGTAAATAATTTTGATCAATCAACCTTCGCTTTTCCCCTCTTTTTATCAAATATTCTGGAACAGCAAACGGTATTATTAATTAGTGGACTATAGCAGACCAAGTTTTTGCTCCAACAACTCCATCCGCTTTCAAATTATGAGACTTTTGAAAAGCAATCACAGCAGAACGTGTGTTTCTACTGTAAACCCCATTAACTGCTCCATTGTAGAGTTTTTGTGTTTTCAAGAATGACTGAAGTTCTCTGACTGCTTTGCCTTGGCTTCCCAAACGGAGAATTGGTGCTTTTTGGGGTGAATAACTAATAAGTGTAGTTGATTTAGATGCTGCGGTGTTCGCTCCCATAGGCTTAGTAGCATTGACATTTTTAGGATGCACCTGGGTTGACATAGGTGTGATTGTTTTTTTCATCTGTGTAGCAGATGTGTGTGTTGAAATAGGTGCGGCTGGTTTTTTTGCTTGTACAGCTTCCGCATTTGCTGGTGTTAGGGAAGAAAAGAATAATGGGCTGAAGGCTGCAATAGATAAAGCAAGTTTCACAAATTTACTAGCCATAAAATCGTATCTCCTTGTTTGGGGAATCTATGAATTTAAATTTAATTGCTAAAAGTGAAGAACTTGGAAAGATTTATGAGAAATTGAAAAAATTATTTTTTGGACTATTTTTGGATTCTGACTACCGATTATCAGAAATATCTGACCGTCTAATTGATAATTAATTATCAATTCCAAATAAAGAAGTTAAAAAAAAATATAATTTTTTTAACGTTGACAAGCCCCTTCAGGGCGGGAACAGGGAACAGAAGAAAAAAGTAGAACCGGATCTTGGTTTTAAGCCGGACTTACGTCCCGCTACGCTAACGCCCCTTGTGGGCGAAATCATCTTTGTATCGCAAGGTAGGTTGAACCCCCACAAGAAAGTGGGTGGCTTAGTTTTCCCTGTTGCCCGTTGCCTGTTCCCTATTCCCTTTCATAGCAACATTTCTGGAGCTAATTTGATCATAATTTGATTTGTATACGAAAACCCAAAAAAGAAGCTACATTCGATTTCAGTATATTTTTGAGAGAGGTAATTATGAAACGCTTACTATATATCATCCCCCTGATGATAATTAGCCTATTGACGTTCGTAGAATGCTAAAACCCAACCTAAAAAAATAAACCAGATTTTTATATCTGCTGAGGATCAGAGAAATCTTTCCTAGTTCTTGACTTTTATCCAATAATATGAAGCTAAGAACAAAGATGACAGTAATTAAAAGCTTCTCTGCATTCTAGATTAAATATGAATAATATATCCAATAAATCTTTAGCAGTAGACAATGAAAATCCGAAAAATTTATTTACTGCTGATCTAGTGCGTACTTATCTGCATGAAATTGGACGTATACCCTTGTTAAATCATGAGCAAGAAATTCATTTTGGTAAGCAAATTCAAAGAATGATGAATTTACTTGCTGCCAAAAAAAACCTCACTCTGCAATTAAAGCGTCCACCTACGCCAAAAGAATGGGCTGAAAACGTAAATCTTAGCGAAGAATTGCTAGTAAAACAACTCAAGCAAGGTCATCAAGCCAAGCAAAGAATGATTCAAGCTAATCTCAGACTTGTAGTATCTATTGCTAAGAGATATCAAAGACGTAATTTCGATTTTCTTGATTTAATTCAAGAAGGAAGTTTGGGTTTGGAGCGAGGAGTTGAAAAATTTGACCCTAGCAGGGGGTATAAGTTTTCTACTTATGCTTATTGGTGGATTCGTCAGGCAATTACAAGAGCGATCGCTGAAAAAGGGCGAACTATTCGCTTACCTATCCATATTACAGAAAAACTGAATAAAATCAAGCGTACCCAACGCGAATTAGCTCAAGATTTAGGCCGTACTCCCACAGCATTTGATATTGCTGAAAAACTATCTTTAGAACCAAAACAAGTTCGAGAGTATTTAGCTTTAGCACGTCAACCTATTTCTTTAGAATTGCAAGTTGGCTTAGAAAAAGAAACAGAATTACAAAATATGTTGGAAGATGATGGCATTTCTCCCGAACTGTACACCGAACAAAAGTTGCTCCAACAAAATATTCAAAAGTTACTGTCAAAATTAACCAACCAGCAGCGAGAAATATTAACTTTACGTTTTGGTCTAGCAGATGGCAATGAAATTTCTTTAGCAGAAATTGGTCAACGCATGGGTATTAGTCGAGAACGAGTCCGACAAATAGAATCACAAGCTTTGTGTAGTTTAAGAAGGTATAAAAAACAGGTACATAGTCATTTTGTAAGTTGATGATATGGTCATAAAATGTCTGTACTAAGTTGCTAGTAGATTTGTTTAAAATTTATAGTAATTCAGTGCAAGCATTCAAAAGTTGCTATTGAGATTTTCAATCAGCAACTTTTATTTTTTATAATGAACAAATTACATACCAAGCATAAATCTGGTATTCTTCAGCAATAAAAACCAAGGAAATTATAGATGCAGTTACGATGGTCAAATATTTTATTAGCAAGTATAGCTGTAATGACTACCTTGTTAGCAACTAGCTATTGGTATGTGTTCATTGCGGGTGTGCCACAACTTGATCCTCCGCAGGTAGAAAAAAATACAGGATTGTCCTTTGAATTAAAAACTTTCAACAGCCAGGCAATGGGAGAAGTGCGACAATATGGCTTAATTCTCCCTCCCGATTATGCCAAGAACCTAAACAAACGCTATCCAGTCATTTTTCTACTCCACGGGGGACATGGCGATGCTCGTGCCTATCAGGATAAAGCCGCCGTCACCTCCGTGCTACATGACCTTTACAAAAGCGGCAAATTGCCTTACTCAATAGTTATTACCCCAGATGGCAACGACAAGCGCGGCACAAGTTCGTTTTGGGATTCAGATTACTATGATGGCCCCAATGGTAAAGTTGGCACTTTAATTGGTTCAGAGTTAGTCCAAATTATAAAATTTCGCTATCGGACGTTGAATGAAGCGCAGTTTTGGGCAATGGGAGGACAGTCAAGCGGTGGTTGGGGAGCTTTCAATATTGGTTTACGCCACCTGAATAACTTTAATATTTTCTTTAGTTCTAGTGGCTACTTTATTGATAAAAGCAGTAGGGAAAATAGCCCCCAAAATTTTATCGCAACCATACCATTGACTGAACGTAAACGTATTAGAGCATATTTGGATGCTGGAGAGCAAGATAAAGAATTTCTCACGTCAACTCGGCAGTTTCATCAAATTCTAGATAAGTTAGGAATTGCTAATGAATACCATGCTTTTCCAGGTGGTCATGGTATTGTGGGAGCAGATGTTGGCTGGAACTACTGGCACAAACATCTAGCAGACCAACTTATTTACGTAGGCAAGCAATTTAAGCAAGCCTCAATGCAGAAGCATTAATCAATCTGCTGAATATTTTATTCCCTAAACAGCTAAATTAGTTTTCTTTTTTCGGTGTATTACACGGAGAGCTAAAAAATCGTCTCCGTGTAATACACCAAAAATGCGCCGTTTTTATGTTAGAGGGTGTTTGAAAAGTCGAAAAGTATACTAGAAACCCCTCTCCAAACCTCTCCCCGAAACGGAGAGAGGCTTTGAAACCCCCATTCCCTACAAGGGAATGGGGGCTAGGGGGGTTAGGTTGTTAAGATTTTTGTGTTAGGAATGATACTTTTCAAACATCCTCTTAAGCAATATTTCGCCAACGGTATCAGCGAAGCTACCAAGTAGGGTATGCAAGATATATCCTTCTACAGATTGACGATTTTTTTAGCGAGCTTGTTTAGAAATAAAAATAGGAATTCGATGTAATTTTCGAGGCTAAATTTTGGTTCAGAAGATAATTAGCCTTCTTGAACAAGCAAAATAATTTTACATTTCATACCATTTCACGAAAAATCTGATACAGATTTAAACCTTGAAAATCTTGCTGCATCTAGGTTTTTTAATTGCGTTAGCGTAGCGGGACGTTAGTCCATTGCGTTAGCGGAGCAGGGCGAGAGCATCGTTGCGAATTGGTATCAACTTGTGAATTGGTATAACTTTATCTGCAAAATTATACCAAAAAATATTGAGATAAAAAGGTTTAAAAAATGCAATACACCACAGTCAAGCAACATCCTCAACTTGGTCAAGAAGTGCTACCAGGGTGTGATATGAAACAAGTTACCACCAAACAAGTAGGTGAATTGAAAAATGCACTTTGGGAAAATGGCGTAATTGTGATTAGAAATCAACATCTAACTGCATCAGATTTAAAGAAATTCGCTGACCAAACTTTTGGAGAGTCTAGCTTTAATTATCCAGCTAAATCTCTAAATCCAAAAATTGATGCAAATTTACAAAGTTCGGGTGTAGCTATTTTAGGAAATCCTGTTGAGGATAATCAGGAAATTATAGGTAAGTTTGCTTGGCAATGGCATCATGACAAAGATTTACTACCCACAACAGAGGGTTTAGCAATGAATGCTTTGTATGTGGTGATGCTTTATGGGGTGCAAATACCTCCTGTCGGGGTTGATGGTCAGCCCCACACCACGGAATTTATCAATATGATAGAAGCTTACAATAATCTCGATTCTGACCATCAGCAACAGTTAGAGCAAATGTCTATGTATCATTTGCCGCCTAGAAGTTATCAGCCAGGCGAGGATGTACCAATGAAAATACATCCCATTGTTTCCACTCATCAGGTAACAGGAAAAAAGGGATTATATCTTGGCTCAGATACATCAATTGTTGTGGGAATGGAGAAGCAATTGGATTTAGCAAAACAATTTTGGCAGGAGTTATTTCAGACTGTTCTGGAACACACGCCGGTTTATGCTCATGTTTGGCAACCAGGGGATCTTGTGCTTTGGGACAACTCTCAAGTGATGCACGCAGGTATTCCCTACGATGCTAGTAAGTATAAACGTATCGCTTTGCGTGTAGGAGTGATAGATAATACCCCTAAATCTTGACTGGTACTCCAATAAATGGAGCGATCGCACGCACAAATTCAGTAGTAGACTCATAGGGTAAAACGTTTCTCCCTGGTATTTTTACCCCAGTCCCTTGCTGTAAACAAGCAAGATAATTGGCTAGAGTAACATCCGGTGTCTCACCTTTTCCTTCCTGACTCATACTGGAAGCTGATTCTCCTAAAACTACTAGAGTAGGTTTTTGGATAGCAGCAATCAAGCTACTATAATCCTGTTTCCAAAATCCAGCTAAAAAGGAAAAGACAGCGTAGCGAGTAGCCATATTGGCTGCATCTGCGGTGAGAGTATTTAACCATTCCTCGTCAACTGTATCAGCTACAGCAAATAATCGTCGGGTAGAAAAGGACTGTAAAAATTCGGGAGTACGTGCATACCGATAAAAAGCATTTCCCAGAGGCGAATCAAATAAATTCCAAAAAAACTTTTGTCTCCAGGCTGAATATTGATTAGTAATTACAGTCCAAGTCGGGGGACTAGTAAATATTAAACCAGCAATTAAATTTGATTCTAGTTGTACCAATTCTAATGCTACTGCTAGTAAAGCACCTTGCACTATGACAATTACAGGCTTTTGGATGATATTTTGTAAGAAATATTGTAACTGTTCTGCCCAATCTTTAGGCGTGTAAGCCACATGAGGTTTATCTCCTCCGCCGCAGCCTAATAAATCGGGGTTGTAAATTATATTAGAATAGCCTTGATTAAAAGATTCATCGATAAAGCGTTGCCAAAACTTCCCTGATAAACCTACACCAATGGGATGAATTAATAATAAAGGTGTACCTTCAGCTTGGTAATTATCTGGTTGATGTAATGTGTATGCACATTGATAGTTTTGCCATTTGTAAAACTGGGTGGGTGGAGATGCTTGCATAATTCCCAGAATTTTGTATTTACTAAAAAATGATTTGGGGATGGATTAACTGATAGCCTGCGGCTTTAATTTTTTGGTTAGAGACTCTAGCATTATATAGGCGATCGCTCTTAACTGAACTATCCCAAGATATTAAGGGTAAATTATATTTCGATAAGAGTGTATCTAGTAGCTCTTTATTAGTTATATTGGCATCATTCAGCAAATTAAAAACACCTTGTAATTGCTGATTTCTGACAAATTCTATAGCTGAGACAATATCATCTAAATGAATCCAGTTAGCAATTTCACCACCACTACCAGCACGAGTTTTACCAGCAAAGCGACTAAAGATTTTGATTAGTTCCCTACCATCACCATAAATCCCTGCTAGGCGCAAGATACAAACGCGCAACTTGTCACTAGCAGCTTGCAGTAAGGCTTCTTCCGTCGCTTGCAAAATTTCGCCCTTAGATGTGGTAGGTTGGGGGGGTGTGTCTTCATCTACCCATTCACCATTGCGATCGCCGTAAATAGAGAAGGTACTTGTATATATTAATTGTTTGACAGTAGAATTTTGCTGAAGCACAGTCACTAAATTCTGTGCAGTATTTAAATAACTTTCTTGATACCTAAGTCCTCCTTTGGCAGCAACAGTTAATAACACAACATCCTGATTTTCTGTAGCTAATTTTAAACCCTCTAAATCATCACCTGTGGTAACAATCACTTTGTCAGCAACAGATTCTAATGATGACACACGCTCAGGTGTAGTTGTGGTGACAGTAATATTAAAAGATGAATTTTGCCGCCAATATTTAGCGACAGCACAACCAACATAGCCGCACCCGATAATTACAATGT
Organism: Aliinostoc sp. HNIBRCY26; assembly: GCF_050235535.1. Classification (GTDB taxonomy): domain Bacteria; phylum Cyanobacteriota; class Cyanobacteriia; order Cyanobacteriales; family Nostocaceae; genus Trichormus. The sequence goes on along the minus strand of NZ_CP189852.1, from coordinate 5,749,777 downwards.
TCATAGAAATCAAGCAAGCGATAAAAACAAAAGAGTAATGAGTAATGAGTAATGAGTAATGACTGTTGACTATTGACTATTGACTATTGACTATTAACTACTTATGCACCTCACCATCAGGCATAATCGCACCAGCTAAGTTTGCACCAATTAATTTTACCAGCAGGCGATCGCCTGAACGAATTCTTGCGCCGGTTAAGTCAGCACCCCGCAAATCCGCACCACTCAAATCCGCACCAATTAAGTTAGCAGCACGTAAGTTAGCTTCTCTTAAGTCAGCTAAGAGTAAATTAGCTCTAAATAAATTAGCTTCTGATAAATTTGCACCTCTCAAGATAACTTTGTGCATGAAAGTATCACTCAAATCTGCACCACTCAAGTTAGCATAACTAAGATTTCTACCAGATAAATCTTTATTACTTAAATTAGCTTGGCTGAAATCTTTACCACTTAAATCAGGATTTTGTTTTGGTGGCTGATAGTGATCTGTGGATGTGTTTTGAGGTTGAGTTCTGGGTGACTGATAGTAATCTGTGGATGTGTTTTGAGGTTGAGTTCTGGGTGACTGATAGTAATCTGTGGATGTTTTTTGAGGTTGAGTTCTGGGTGGCTGATAAATATGTTGATGCTTACCGTTTAAAGAGCGCAATCTTTCCCGCGCTTCATTAATAGCTTTGAGTTTATCTTGGGCTTTTTGTTGTAAGCGGAGATTATCTTTAGGTAATCGATCTGGATGCCAGACAAACACCAAATCTTTATAAGCCTGGTTAACTTCCTCAATCGTCGCCCCAGGTTCTAATTCTAATACCCTATAGTACCGCTCCAACTCGTTCATAATATGTTTTAATGGAGAATCAACTTGAAGTAAGAAAAATATAGCCCTCCATATTTTTAAATAGGATGGGGCTGTTTCGGAGTTACTATTTACACAGTTTGATTCTACGGTAAACAGTTAATATTCTGACATTATATAAGCCTATCGCAGCTAGCTAAGTCTATCAATAACTTTTTATACGAAACTTCAGCCTGTTGCACTAGTCTGGCTTGCTCATTATCTTTCCATTTGCCTATTTCTCCATCTATTCAAGGCTTGTACATATGCAGATATTGGTATTTGATAAATTTCTATAAAAAGCCAAATAATAATTGATAAATGTAACAAAAAAGTTAATATTGTCCAAGTGTACGGCAACCAACTAATGATGTCATGAGGATGGGGAGGAAAATAATAAGCAACCATACCAATTAGGGAAGTTGGCAAAACTACAAAACTAATAGCAGCCAAACCATAACCCCAGCCTAATTCCACGCCTTCTAACTGAACTTCTGACCAACTAAAACCATTCCATCTCCAAATTAAAGGAGGTTGTCGAGAAGGCATTTTTATTTGTTGTTGTTCCACATTGATAGTAAAAATCTCATGGCAAAAGTCACACCCCATTGCTTCCATCAGTGGTATATGAGAAATCTTGCCTACTCTACAGACTGGACAGGGGTAAACCTCGTGAGGATCAAAATTGGTGGTGAAGATTTTAGACCTGGGCATAATTGAAATTTGAACTAGTTTGTGCTTAACAGTTGATTTAGATAGACGCACAATTTTGGTGTATGAAGCTTTTTTCGTCTAGTTTGGCAATAGAAATCATAGGCAATATCCTAAAAATAGAATTTATATGATTTGACTGTGGAGCGAAAGATAAATAACTTAAATTTTGCAGATGACAGAAAATGTAGTGTTTGGATTTGGTAATTGGCTGGTGATAATTACCTATGACCAGTTTGCTCATGAGTTTATCACCTGTTTTGGGGTATTTACTGGCCTTGACGCTACCAAACCCTTCTGTTATGTTTATCTTTAATATAGTCTTACATTAATCTATTTAGCTTACCACCTCAAAAATGTTCAGCAGCAATCGTTACTTTTATTTTTGGTACAAGGCGGTTCACCGGCGGTGAATTAGTTTCCTAATGGAAACCGCCCGGTGAACCGCAGAGCGAACTCTGCGGTTTTTGTTTTTTAAGGAGAAAATTTCGTCATGATGTCCTATTCCAGCAACTGGTTTTATAGCTTTTATTTCTGGCCTAGACCAAGTTCCGGGTAAATAGCGTCATGTCGATAAATCATACGCGCCCGGAACTCTGAAGGTTCTGGGCTTTTTTTTTGAAAGTAGACAAGGGGGACAAGGGGGACAAGGTAGACAAGGTAGACAAGGTAGGATTTTCCCAATCCCCAATCCCCAGTCCCCAATCCCCAATCCCCAATCCCCAAATTTATTAGGAGAGTAAAATCATGATTAACGCCAAACTTGTTGCACAATCTCACGCCAATCACCAAACCATCGTCAAACTTTCTGAAACCGTTGCTTTCGGTGGGGAAGAATTGATCATAATTGGTGGCCCTTGTACAGTGGAAAGCTTGGAACAAATGGAAACAGTCGCCGAAAATATAGGGGCTGCACCTGTACAAGCTTTGCGCGGTGGGGTTTTCAAACCCCGGACTTCTCCCTACGCTTTCCAGGGAATGGGAGAGGAAGGATTGGCAGTTTTAGCTGAAGTGCGATCGCGCTACAATATCCCCGTTGTTACAGAAGTGATGGCGATTTCTCAAATCGAAGTCGTCGCCGCCCATGCTGATATGCTACAAGTCGGTAGCCGCAATATGCAAAACTTCGACTTGCTCAAAGCTTTAGGACAAGCAGGTAAACCGATATTACTCAAACGCGGTTTAGCAGCAACTATCGAAGAATTTGTGATGGCGGCGGAGTATATTGTTAGCCACGGAAATCCTGATGTGGTGTTGTGTGAACGCGGTATCCGCAGTTTCGATACTTACACCCGTAATGTTTTAGATTTAGCTGCTGTAGCCGCCCTCAAGCAAATTACTCATTTACCCGTGATTGTAGATCCTTCCCATGCCGTCGGTAAACGGGAGTTAGTCGCGCCTGTCGCTAAAGCTGCTGTCGCTTGTGGTGCAGATGGCTTAATTATTGAATGTCATCCAGAACCAGAAAAATCCGTATCTGATGCGCGTCAAGCTTTATCTTTGGAAGATATGGTGAATTTAGTTGCTAGTTTAAAGCCCGTAGCCGCAGCTGTCGGACGGAAAATATCAAACACAAACGGGGTAGGCTTACAACCTACCCCTATTTGTCGTGCAGCATAATGGTTTGTAGTGAGGGCTTCAGCCCTCATGCAAAACATAGAGATTGCACTGCTAAATCTTTCAAAGTAATAGTAAAACTACGCTGTTCTTTCGTAGCGATAAAAGCAACTATCGCCTCACAAGTCACAGCCACAGTTAACATTACCAAATTCCGCGCCAATGGATAATCACACACATCATCATGAACATCAGAAGGAACACGATAAACCTCATTCCAAATTACTTCTGCATAATCAGCTGATAACCCAGCATGAATACAAGGAACTTGGAATTGATCAGCATAATCTTTCACCGCCTGACGCGCGATGCTATTATCAAATACATCAATAATTAACTGGCTATCTTTAAGTAATTGAGACGTATTTTCTGATGTCAATTCCTTAGTTTTGGCATCAATTTTAGTCCCAATCGCTCGATATAAATTATTTGCCAAAATTTTCGCCTTGAACGCACCGACATCACCACGGTAGTAAGGCTGAGTAGAAAGGTTGCGTTCTTCAATGCGATCGCAATCTATCACCGTTAGTTTATCAAAACCAGACCGAGCCAGATTTTCTGCAATATTAGCTCCTAATGCACCCGCACCACAAATAGTTACAGGATAATTTTTCAACTTTGCCATTACAGCATGACTACGGTAAAGCTGTTCGTGAAAAAATATACTCATTTTCCTCAATACTCCCGTTCTTCCATCACAGCAACTAAAGATTGCAAATCAAAATCGCGATCGCGTCCACTCAAGCAAATCCCAGAACTCATCACAGTCAAGTCAGATTTGGCGATCGCGCTACTGTGACGCACACCATCAGCCGTAGTCCAATCAACTGTCCAATAATCACCGCGATCGTTAAATTGTTGTAATTCACCACCACCCATCTGTAATGCTTTTCGCAATCGCTTTTCATCCTGTTGGGGTTGATAGAAACCTTCAACACGTTGAGTTGCTAATTCATATACAGTGCGGATTTCTGGTGTCATCCCTTTAAACTGCAATTCATCCACAGGAATTAGTTGCTTGATAGCAGATTGCAAAATTTCACTAACAACCGGATCAGCACGGCGATCAATATCTTCAAACCAGCATGATTCACCATGCCAACGGGCTATGATTGGCTCAAAGATATTACCTTCAGTCACTAAATGGACTGCTATGGGTTTCACCATTTTCCACCGTTGACGCATATCTGCTTCATTTACGGGATAGGCTAACCAAGTTTGTTTTTGTAGTTGGTGCGCTAATATCAGGCGAATTTGGGGAAAATGCTCTAAATATTCTGCTATTTGGGGTAAATCTGCTGTTTCTATAACCTTGGCTGTTTTTTCGTCCACAGGTTGAAAAATACCCCAACCTTCAAATTTACTAGGCTTTGGTGTAAAGGTGTAAATCATTCCAGCTACCCGTGTACGGACTTTTCCACCTTTGACACAAGGCGCGAGAAATTGAGTAGTTTGCAAATTGCTTTGAGCGATCGCAATTTGATTAATTAGCTGACGAATATCAGTCATAACTGAGCTTTTTTCAGGATAATTACAGAAGCTTTATATCAGTTTTAGGTATATAAAAAAACATAAAGGTATTTGATAGCAATTAAACAAATATTTCCCAAAGGTAAAACAATGCTTTTTCGTTTTGCATATATCGGACTATGCTTGTTATCGATTGCGTTATCTTTTTATGCGAAAAATCAACTAGAGAGATTTTTACAAACAAATACAGCAATTACAAATGAAACATCTCTTGGAGATTATAAAAACTTAGCGCGTGTTGCTATGTATATAGTTCTGACTCAAATGCTTTTATTATTTTGTGCATTTGGTAGTTGTGTATTTTCTATTTTCCAACAAGGCTTTAAAGGCGCATTTTCATTATTCCTTTTAGGTTTTGCTGTTGCATTTGCAGGACAAGTAGGAGAATTAGAGGAAAAATCACGTAATCTAACTTGTGCTACCGAAGAATTAGAAAATCAATACAAACAAATTACTCATACTTGGCGCAAAAAAGCTCTCCCTGATTTTTAGGTTTCATTAAGTAATTCATCAGGATATTTTTTAAGCTGTAAAAGGTAAAATATGACTTCAGAAATACAAGAGTTATCAGATGCTCGAAAAAAAATAAAAGCTGCTTATCGGGCAGTTTACGCAATTGGATTTTTGAATGTTTTTGTAAGTATATTAATTTTTCTTCTTGGTAGTCGATTACCTGATTATTTATTAGTGGCAACTATCTCATTAATTGCTGGTGTACTCTATCTGGCTTTAGGATTTTTTGTCCAACGTAAATCAAAAATCGCATTAGGCATAGCAATTGGGTTGATGGTACTGAATGTAATGGGTAATATTCCAGTTATTATGCAAACAGGCAACATATTTATTTTGACAATTCCCATGATATTTTTCAGTCAGACAATAGGAGGCTTTAACGCCATACAAGTATTAAATTCAAAACTGGCAGATTAACTTCCTTGATTGTTAGATTTTATATCCTCTACTTCTTAAGAGAAGTGGGGGATATTAGCTTTTATCAATAATTGAAGATGGTTATATAATCCTGCGTGTAAGTTAGTGGAGCATTGCGCGTTCTCAGTTACTAGAGGGACTCCACTGGTGAGTTGTTAAACACTCTTTCAAGGATGGCTACTTCTAAGCCCACCTCCCAGATTCTTCGTACTCCCCGTTCTCACACGCCACTGATTGACAGTGTTACTTTTCCTCTCGTACTAGTATGTAGGCTCACACCAGTCGGGACACGCAGAATATAATACACATACTACAATAAAAATTGATTATTGTCCAGATCACAAGATCAGAAATGATGTATCAAAAAGCAATAATATATTTTAAAACAACCAATATCACATAACATTTCGATGGCAGAATATGACAATTTGTGTAAAATCCTGGCGGAAAATTACCCCCTTGATTTTGCACGTTGGTTATTAAATCAAGAACCGCAAACAATTGAAATCTTAAAGACTGAATTGAGCATCGAACCTATACGTGCTGACTCACTCATATTTCTAAAAACAGAAAATCGCATCTTACATATAGAATTTCAAACTAGCACCAAATCAAAAACCCCCATCGGGTTGAGAATGCTAGATTATTATGTGAGACTGACACGTACATATCAGCTTCCAGTTACACAAGTAGTAATTTTTCTGCAAGAAACAAACGACGAAATTGCCTTTACTGAGGAATATGTTAGCGAAGTTACAACTCATCGCTATCGAGTCATCCGAATGTGGGAGCAAGATCCAGCCTTATTTCTGAACAATCCGGCGTTATTACCTTTCGCACCGCTAACAAGAACAGATTCACCCGAAACCTTATTATCCCAGGTTGCCCAAGAAATTGCTAAAATTCCAGATATCGAGACTAGACAAAATACTACGGCTTACACTGAAATTTTAGCTGGTTTAAAGTTTGAACGAAATTTGATTTTGCAATTATTACGAGAGGAAACTATGCAAGAATCAGTGATTTATCAATATATTCTGGAGAAAGGCGAACAACGCGGCGAACAACGAGGAAAACAGCAAGAAGCATTCAACTATACATTACGCCTTTTAAGTAAACGTTTTGGTAAGATAGATTCATTAATAACTGAACGTCTCCAAGTATTATCTCTTGAGCAATTGGAAAGCTTAGGAGAAGCACTTTTATACTTTTCAAATGCGTCTGATTTAGTTGCTTGGTTTGAGCAAAATACAAACAGTTAAAAAAAGAGCATTGCTCATCATTTTTACTGACAAGCAATGCCAAATTATAACCCTACTTATCATCACGCACAGGCAAAGGTATCTCCATAATCTCCATCAGCAAATCTAGGCGAGAGGGACGCGTCAAGAGTGGAACAAGGTTAGGTAAGCTGTAGTAGTCTCCAGCAAAGGTGAAAGTTTCTACAGGTGCTTGCTGTTCCTTGAGTTGAGTTTCTATCCAGTTGTAATAACTACCCACACGGACAATTACCACATTAGGCATTACCCCCAATTCTCGGCAGTAATTCTTGTATACTTCACCGAAGTAAGGTCTAGCATTTTCACCTTCATCAGTCACTAGAATAATCTGGTCAACTACCTGCTTTTTCTGGCGCATGATTTCTAATGCACAACCGATACTAGTGCTACCACCTGCTCTAATATGTTGGAAAGCACGTTCCCAATCGGTCAACTCTTTACCCTGTGCAGTAATAGCGTAAGGAATAGTATCAAAAGCATAAACAAACAATTCTGCTTGAGTGATACCAGAGATGAGTGCAGCAAGTTGCTTACCGATCGCGATCGCATTATCCATAGAACCAGATTTATCCACCAGTAAGGCGGTTGGACGGGAAATTGTTCCCCGGCGTTTTACCTGTTCGTTGGTGACTTTCTCCAATTTAGCCACGGTGTCTGCATCAAAATCGGCTGTATCTGCGGCTACTTGGGCTTTAAATGCGGCTACTCGTCCACTTTTGGATGCTAAATCTAGCTTGGAGTCAATCAACTTTTTCACCTCTGGATGATCCATTGCACCTCTATCTTTTAAAGATTTGAGGTTATTGATCACTTCCTGCGGTGTCATACTGTTGATTAACGCTACCAAGACAACTGGTGTAAGTTGCTTGATTGCACCGATCGCGATCGCATAGGGAAGATTAAATTCTACAATCAGCCTTGCTTGTTCTGCGGCGTTTTCTGCCTTAGCTAACTGCTTCAACACATTCGCTAAAGAACCCTCTGGCGGAGTGTTGCGGAACAAAATAGCATTTGCGCGTTCGCTAGGTTTGATGTGTAGCGAAGCATACAGATGCTTCATCGCCTGACGACCACGCAAAGCCGCGCGATCGAACAAAGCCGGATTACTTTCCCTTGTCTTTAAGTAACGCTGTACCGCAGTGCGCGCCGAACGTGGCATTTTATTGCGTTGTTGTTTCATGAAATCAACCACACGCGCCACCTGATAAGGCGGAAACTCTTGCAGCATCACAAATCCCGCATCTCGGTGTGCAGTCAAATTGCTAGTTAACAAATGTGCAATGAACACTTCCTTATGGTCACGAACATCACCATAATTTTGATACCAAACAGCTAAATGTCCGTAGAAAATAGGGTCAAGTTCAACTATTAACTGATGTATCTCTGCAACCTGCTCAAGTTTGCGGTGAGGAGTTGTCAGCAAACTATTGAGCATTTCCAAGCGCAAATCACGTTCTGCGGTATTCATAAAACCCTCTTGTAGTATGTGAGGGGCAGATGTTGCACGCGGGGTAATACCAATTCAAAATTCAAAATTCAAAATTAAGAAATCCACATTTTGTAAGGATTTCTAGATTTGGATCTGTTTCATGATTTTAGTGCATTGGTATAATCAAGTCACCGCGCAAGTTGTAGAAGCATGGCGTTTAACTTTTTCAGAGTTATGTAAGCTTCTGCGATTTGGGCGCGGCAACAACTGCCGATAAAATGGTTATTTGAGAGATGCGATCGCTCCTGTTTCCTCTAGCTGCTGCTTGAGATTTACAGCCGCTTCTTGGTTAAGTCCTGACTGAACCACTTGAGGAAGGGAGTCCACAAAGTCTTTTGCTTCTTTGAGTCCCAGTCCGGTGATTGTGCGAATGACTTTGAGTAAAGCAATCTTTTTGTCGGCTGGAACTGACAGCAACACAACATCAAACTCAGTCTGAATTTCTGCTTTTCCCTCATCCTCATTGCGTTTATCAATCCGAACTAATTGCGGTTTGGAAGCATCAACATTGAAGGTTGCTTCAATCTGTTTGACTAATTGAGCAGTTTCATTAAGAGTTAAAGATTTAATTTGTTCTAAAATGTCTACAGTTTTCACAGACATAGCAACCTCCAATGAGTGGCTATTAAATATAGAGGATTGGTAATAGGCAGGTGAGATTTAAAAGAGATAGGATGCTCGATTTTTTCCCCCTTCCCTAGTAGGGAAGGGGGTTAGGTTTCACCCACATCATAGGAAAAATCAGACTTCGTACAAGTTGAAAAAGCTGTTGATTCATACACAGGATTTGAACCTGTAATCACTCGCTTTCAAGTCAAGTGCCTTTTCCAATTAGGCTAGTATGTAAGCTCTTTCGGTTAGGGTACGAAGTGAAAACTTCACTTTTGAGAAATTTGATTTAAAATTAATCGAATTTCCTTTTTATTACACTGCTTTTTCTTGACAGCATAAATGCAGCGACCTTGATGAAATGTAGCGTGGGAAATAGGAATGCAACCTTTAAGAACATCTTCCACGCACTGAGTTGGCGTTTTAGGAACATCCTCAAAAGTAATTAAATACCAAATCTCATTGATTTTGTGGTATCGATGATAATCATCGATGATGATCACATCAATTTCTTCCTGCTGTCGTTTTTGAGGTTTATTCTCGACTGCACAAAGAATTCCTGTTTCGGGATGGACATAGAAACGCTGGCGGTAAGACCAATCTAAGGAAATCTGATAACCTCTGTTAATAAGTGTTCCATAAAAATGACCATCAACAATTTCTACATGGGTTACAACGTAATCCCATAAATGACCGATAACGTGTTGTCCTGCCATTGTCTTGTGATCTAATTTTTGGCAGAGTTCACTGTAAACGTCATTCCAAGGTTGTCCAACTTTAGAACGTAAAAATCGGCGCAGAGGGCCAAGGTGATCTGAAAGATATTTGGATTTATTTCTAGGTTTAATCAGGTAAGGATTAAATAATCCATCCTCAGTTGCTTCTTCAGTAATTCTCTGTAATTCTTTTTTAAACCCCGTCAACTTCTTGAGGCTAATTTTCATCCCACTCCGGGGACGTTCAATCACAATTTCGCTCAAACGATGTTCGCTCATAACTTATGTTGTTTAAAAATAGATGTACAAATTGAGTTTTTAAGCTACATAAGTTCGCAGACATCATTGAATTTACCTCCATATATGTGATTGATTTCAGGTTAGGTATGAATACAATTTAAGTAATTGGAATTCCGCACAAGTTAGCAAAGCAGTTTTCACAATCGCCTTTACCATTTTGGCTACACTCCCACTAAAGGGAGTGACAGGAATCGTAGGCTTTGCCTTCCCGCAGGGTACCTGCATTCCGTTGCCGGATAGATGTTTGTATGCTTTACAAGTTGGGGTGCGGAATGAATTATTGAATGAATCCGTGTAAGTTTAAGAAGCTTTTTACAGCTACGGCTGCTCTTACCAAATATTGGCAGTGGGCGCGCACGTTAAATCTGCGAGAGACTTAAAATCATGCTTCGCTAGTTCGATCGCTCGAATTTTACTACCTTAGAACCGTTATCAATGCGTATGTATGCTTCTTGTGTCGGGACACGGAAATTAAGCTTGTTAACCGTAGACGGCTTCAGGGCGAATAATCAAATCACCGCTAGGGCGGCGATCAATGACATAGGTTGAGAGGCGATCGCAATTCACATCCAGATGTTGCGCTACTCTTTCTTTTACTGCTACATCATTCATCCCTGGCGCAATTCCTACCTGTGTTTCTGTAACATCAATAGAACGTCCCTCAAATCGAATATGAACCATCACAATCACCTCTTTTTTAATTACAAATTACTAATTAAATGGAAAAACTGAAAAAACCATAAAAATACTATTATTCAGTTCGTAGTAAGGACTTTAGTCCTTTTCTGTTCGCGGATCGTCTGTCTACGACACGCTACGCGTTGGCGTAGCCTCTTGGAGAGAACGCAGAGAGAACTAAAGTTCTCACTACAAACCTTGAATTCTTCATACTACATTTGTAGTATGAAATCCACATGATGTCAAGATGCTGAAAAATAAATTCTGCCAGACCCTACTAGTCAGTTCCTGCGCTAAATTGCAACTTCAGATACATTAGTTAATGGACTGTAACAAACGGAGTGGGAAATGGCGGCAGAGTTGCAACCAAAACGAGTAGTAGTTGTAGGTGCTGGTTGGGCTGGTTTAGGTGCAACCTACCATTTAGCCAAACAAGGTTATGATGTGACGCTTCTGGAAGCAGGCCCTTATCCTGGTGGACTAGTAGCGGGTTGGCAAACCAACGCAGGTAAATCTGTAGAAGCGGGTATTCATGGTTTCTGGTATCCCTACAGAAATATTTTCGCCCTCATCAATGAGTTAAACATTAATCCCTTCACAACCTGGACACGTTCCGCCCAATATTCCCCGGCTGGTTTGGAAGTAGAATCACCAATTTTTCAAGACTTACCCAGGCTACCATCACCGTTCGGCACTTTGGTATACACTCAATTTGAACGTCTACCATTAATTGACCGTCTCAGTGCCTTACCTTTACTTTTTACTTTAGTTGACTTTGATAATTCCGATGCGGCTTGGCGACGTTATGACTATGTAACAGCAAGAGAATTATTCAAAACTTTTGGGGTGTCAGCACGACTGTATAAAGAAGCATTTGAACCAATGTTATTAGTCGGTTTATTTGCCCCTGGTGAACAGTGTTCAGCCGCCGCGACATTGGGGATGTTGTATTATTTTATTTTGGCGCATCAATCTGATTTTGATGTTGTTTGGTGTCGGGGGACTGTGGGTGAAAAAATCTTCCGTCCCTGGGTGGAAAAAATAGAAAAAGCAGGTGCAAGAATATTACCAAAACACCGTGTAACTGACTTAATTATTGATAGTAATCATCAAGCCACTGGTGTAGTTTGTGGTGATGAAGTGTTTGAAGCTGATGCGGTAATTTTCGCTGTGGGTGTGACTGGGATGAAAAAGATTGTCGCCAATAGCCCCAGCTTACAAAGTCACGCAGAATTTCGTAATTTACATAACTTAGGGGCTATTGATGTCTTAGCAACAAGATTATGGTTTGACCGGAAAATAGACATTCCTCGCGCTTCCAATGCTTGTTTTGGTTTTGATGACACCACAGGCTGGACATTCTTTGATTTGAATGCTTTACATGATGAATATAAACAGGAAGAAGGTACAGTAATTGAAGCTGATTTTTATCACGCCAATCAGTTTTTAAATTGGAGTGATGAGGAAATTGTGGCGACAGTGCAGCGATATTTAACTACTTGTGTACCAGGATTTAGAGCAGCGAAGGTAATAGATAGTAGTGTGATTCGTTTACCCCAAGCTGTGACTCATTTTGCCCCTGGGAGTTATCATCATATGTTGCCAGCTAAAACGAAATTTAAAAATGTATTTATGAGTGGTGATTGGATTATTAACCGTCACGGTTCATGGTCACAGGAAAAAGCATATGTGACAGGTTTAGAGGCAGCAAATTTAGTGATTTCTCATTTAAATCATGGTAATCCTGCTGATATTTTACCCATTGAAGCCGATGAGACACATATACAAATAGCGAGAAATATTAATCAAACAGTACGCAATTTTGGTAAATCTATACTGCCTAATTTTTGGTTGCCATAGATAGTGAAATTTAAAATTCACTTCGTTAGGTTATCCAGTCAATATAGTTCAGATAAGCCTAATTTTTTCTGTTGTTCCCTTACCACCGCAGAAGAAATTTCTTAACTGAACCCTATTGGCTATTAAGCAGCTTGACTAATTCTTTGTCGCAAAGGGATTTCAATAACAAATACTGTTCCCTGTTCAGAGATAGACTTACAGTACAAGCAACCGCCATGTCTTTCCACAATAATTTGGTAACTAATAGACAAACCTAAACCTGTACCTTTACCAATAGGTTTAGTTGTAAAAAACGGGTCAAATAACTTAGCTTTAACTTTTTCGTCGATAGCAGTACCATTATTGGCAATATGTATGGACACCCACTCGTCATTCATCATGTTGGTGCTAATGGTAATTTGACTGGGATGCTGCTGAATTTCTGCAAATGTTCGCTGTTGATTGTATTCATCTATCGCGTCAATGGCATTGGCTAAAATATTCATAAAAACTTGGTTGAGTTGACCTGCATAGCATTCAACTAGGGGCAATTCACCATAATTTTTAATTACTTCAATACCTGGATGTTCCGGCTTAGTTTTGAGGCGGTGATTTAAAATTGTGAGTGTACTATCAATGCCATCATGGATATTGACCTCTTTCATATTGGCCTCATCTAAACGAGAGAAAATGCGAGTAGATTTGACAATTTCGCTAATTCTCTTAGCACCGAGATTCATGGATTTGATGAGCTTCAATAAATCATGCTCAATAAATTCAATATCAATTTCATCTAATACGGCTTGAATACGTTCTGTAGGGTTAGGATATTCTTCTTGATAAAGATGGATTAAATTTAAAATCTCTTGCGTATATTCATGGGCATGGGCCAGATTACCATAAATAAAATTTACAGGATTATTAATTTCGTGAGCAATGCCAGCAATCATCTGTCCTAAACTGGACATTTTCTCACTTTGAATAAGTTGTAGCTGCATTTGTTGTAAATCAGTATAGGCTTGACTGACTTCTGCAACTTTCTTCTCTAATAAAAGATTTTTCTGCTCTAGTTGGTGAGATAAATTGTGCAAATTTAAATGTAGTTTAACCCTGGATAATACCTCTTCTTGCTGAAAGGGTTTGGTAATGTAGTCTACTGCACCAACTTCAAAGCCTTGGACTTTATTTTTGGTATCAGATAGAGCAGTCATAAAAATGACTGGAATATTTTGAGTATCTGGATTTGATTTTAATTTTTGACAAGTTTCAAATCCATCCATTTCTGGCATCATCACATCTAATAAAATTAAATCTGGTAGAGCATATTTGACTCTTTCTAGAGCTACTATGCCGGATTTTGCCACCAAAACTTCTAAACCTGATTGGTCAAGGGCATCTGATAAAACACCCAAATTAGCAGGATTATCATCAACAACTAAAACTGTTGGAGGTTGCACAACGGTAAAACTCATATTATTAACCCAGATTGATAATTAAAGTTGATTTTGTAAGAGATGCTAGGGGAAATACTTACTTGTAAGATTGAATCAGCGATAATATTTCCTGGTCTTGAAAGTTTTTGGCTAATTGTTGTAATTTCTTGGCGAAGGGGATGTATTTTTTATCAGTTTCTTCCAGTAAGACTGCTTGTTTGATGATGCCTTTAAAATTACCTTTCATAACTAACTCATATATGGTTGCTATTTCTGCCGGCGGTGGGGCGATGATTTCAAGGTTTTCTGTTGATTGGTTGACAATTTCTGGCTGTTCATAGAGCCATTCGAGGTTGAGGTATTTTCGTATTTTTTGGAATAGATCAAAGGCTTGTATGGGTTTAGGTAGAAAGTCATTTCCTCCTACCTCTATACTCCGATGTTGATCACTTTCAAATACGCTGGCTGATGAGACGATAATAATAATGTCTTTAAATGCTTCTGACTGACGAATACGCTGAATCAGTAAAAATCCATCTAGTTCTGGCATTAATAAATCGGTGATGACGAGATCAGGTTGAAATTCTAAGATTTTTTGCCAACCGTCTTCTCCGTTAACCGCTTCTTTGATTTCAAAGCCGATGGGACTGAGTAAATTAGCTAGTACCGAGCGATTAGCCCATTTATCATCAACGATGACAATCTTGGGTTGATAGCCTTTGATACCAATAATTTGTCCGTAATCATCGGTTTGTGAAGTTTTTACCCATTCGTCAGCAGTGGGTAATTCCACATCGAACCAAAAAATACTGCCAATACCTACTGCACTTTGGACTTTAATCTCGCTACCCATAAATTCGACGATTTTTTGGCTAATTGCCAAGCCTAAGCCAGTACCTTCTGTTTGTCGGCGGTTGTCTCCGGCTTGCTCGAAGGGTTGAAAAATCGCTTGCAGTTTGTCTTGGGGAATACCAGTACCAGTGTCACGGACTTCAAAGCGAATTTTACCTGGACTGGCATAGCTAACGGTAAAATTAACACTGCCTGTATCAGTAAATTTAGTGGCATTACTCAGGAGGTTAATTAAGACTTGTCGTAGGCGTTTTTCGTCGGCAGTGATCCCGATGGGTAATTCTGAAGCGAATTGATAGTTAAATTGTATGCCTTTGAGTTCAGCGCGGATGCGACACATCTCGGCGACACTTTGGAGGAAGGCGGGGAAATGGAAATCTGTGGGTAAAAGTTCGACTTTGCGCGCTTCGATTTTTGATAAATCGAGGATGTCATTAATGAGAGTTAATAGATGAGAACCGCATTGATAGATGACATCAACGCGCGATCGCTCTTCTTCCTTGATGTGTTTGGAACGCTGTAAAATCTGGGCATAGCCGAGAATGCCATTTAAAGGTGTGCGTAATTCGTGGCTCATGTTGGCTAAAAATTCGCTTTTGGCATGACTAGCGGCTTCGGCGGCTTCTTTAGCTTGAGCTAGTAGGATTTCAGATTTTTTGCGATCGTTAATATTTCTCGATATGCCAATCATCCCTAAAATGTTACCTTGGGCATCCCGCCAGGGACTTTTAGTGGTGAGGAATGTGCCTCTAATTTGACCATCATGAGAGATATGATCTTCCTCGAAAGTTTCTGTAATCCCTTGGTTGATAATTTGGATATCTTTAGCCATAATTTTATCGGCAATTTCCTGCGGAAACAGTTCATAATCGGTTTTGCCGATAATCTCATCAATTGGTTTGCCAAAAAAACTAGCTAAATAAGAATTAAGTGCGACATGACGACCTTCATTATCTTTAACTACGATAATATCTGGTGTACTTTCTAAAATTGAGCGCAATAGGGTGTTACTTTCTCGCAAAGCATCTTCAGTTTGTTTCTGTTCTATTGCTGTTTGCTTACGTTTAGTGATATTTTCACTAAACATCATAATGCCACCAATTTCACCATTGGGTTGATGCCAAGGACGGAGCATCCAACTTACCCACTCTACAGTTCCATCGGCTCTGGGATAGCTATCTTCATCACATTGCAACATTTCTCCGGCTAAACACCGTTGATAAATCTGTCTCCACTCTGGGGGAATGTCGGGAAATACTTCATAGTGCGAACGTCCAATAATCTCATTAGTTAGTTGATAGTCTTCTAACCATTGACGGCTGACATGAAGATAACGCATCTGTTGATCAAAGATGACCATTGCTACTGGAGCATATTCAATTACCTGCTGCAAGTATGTTGTACTTGCATACTGAGCCATATTAGAGTTAGTGCCAATCCACTGACTTTTTACATTGTCTAGTTCTTCTTGTTGATGGAATGGCGGTGCTGCTTCACTCACATTTGACTGTTCTTGCTTCCTGGATGGCAATTTTTGGCTCATGGTAAGTGTTATTGAGTTTGAATGTGAATACCTGATATATGCAACTTGTTGTTTAATATTTTTTATTTAGTTAAGTATCTTGAATTGAGATGAGTTGTACTAAAAAACATAATTAAAATAGATATTTTTAATTACCTTCTATCTATTTAAACCTTGAAGTGTTGAAGCTGAGATCCGGACAAAAACGGAAATAATAGCTCAAATAGGAATTTTTGAACTCATAACATTTGATATATTGACAATTTTAGGTTGTCATATTATGAAAAAAATTAGTAAATTTAAGCACGTTAAATTTACTAATAACTATAAAAATTATTTAATATCTTGATGTAATTGCTAAAAATTAGATCAGTAGTTTTAGCAGAAGTTTTCCATTGCTGTAAAACAGTCAGTGTTTGTGATGATGTCGCATAGCTTTATGGATTTTCTTCCACCGTTCTTTTTCTGCTAGCTGCGCCTGATGATCTTGTTTGCGTACCAAATAACTCAGTTCTTTTTGCAATTTTTGGTAACTAAGAAGTCTAGATGTATCGAGTTTCCCCGCTATCAATGCTTGCTGCACTGCACAACCTGGTTCATGCTGATGCTGACAATCACGAAAGCGACATTTTTTGGCTAAAGCCTCGATGTCTGCAAAAGTTCCTTGCAAGCTTTCCTCACTTCCCCACATCTGAATTTCCCGCATACCTGGTGTATCAATAATTAAGCCGCCAGTCGGTAGTAAAATCAATTCCCGATGTGTGGTTGTGTGTCTACCCCGGTCATCCCCGCGCCGGACTGGTTGCACAACTTGCACTGTTTCACTTTTGAGTTGGTTGGTGATGGTAGATTTCCCCACACCAGAAGAACCTAATAACGCTACGGTTTGTCCTGGTTGTAGGTAAGGTTGTAAGGCGGATAATCCTTGGTTATTAGTAGCACTTAATACAATAGTAGGTACACCAAGGGCAACGGTTTCTACGTCGGATAGGTAATCATCCAAACAGTTGCATAGGTCTGCTTTGTTTAAGACAATAACCGGATTCGCGCCACTTTCCCAAGCCAAAATCAGATATCTTTCGATGCGTCTGGGGTTAAAGTCTCCGTCTAAACCTGAGACGAGAAAGATTGTATCTACATTGGTAGCAACGATTTGCTGGGCGGTTTTACTGCCTACTGTTTTGCGGGAAAACTGGCTTTTTCTTGGTAAAATCTCGTGGATAGTTGCTTGGGCTGCTGATTCTGGTGTTTGGATGACAACCCAATCTCCAACGGCGGGAAAATCTTCAGGTTGATGGTTGCGATGTCTGAATTTACCTGAAACTGCTGCTGTGAGTTCGCCTTGTTCACCATACAAAATGTAGGTGTTTTTATAGGCGATCGCCACCCTAGCAATATTAAATCCTTTTTCGCCATAGGGTGCAAAGCTGTGAGCAAAAAAGTCACTCCAGCCTAAATCTGTCAAATTCATTGATATTTCCTCGATGTTTGTCGCTTTTGCCACACAAAGCTACACCGGAGGAATTAACACCAATTCAAAATTCAAAATTCAAAATTCAAAATTAAGAATCAAGACAGGGCAAGCATTTGGGGCTGTACATCTGTCGCATTCTTTTTTCAAATTGGTATAAGATGTATTCCTACAAGTTTGTGCTTTGTGTAGTTTGGGTAGAAATGGGGAGAGTAACTCGGACAGCAACAAACACAGTCATATTTCTGCTCCTTAGCGTACTACAGGAAATAATCTACATTACTACATTAGCTCATTCCAGAAAAACTTTTACTAACTTCGGAGTTTTTAGTATAGTTAGCGGAAACTAAAGCTTGGCTCTAATGTCCTAATGTTTGATCAATGACGCAAACCTGAGATGAGGTAGAACATGAAAAGAACGTTGGCTTTATTTTCCTTGGGTTTGGGAATTGCACTTTTCAACCCGTTACCAATCGCTGTGAGTCAGGTAACTCCCCAACCAGCAGCACCACCATCTCAGGTAACACCTGCGTTAAAACTGGTGGATATTGGCACAAACTGTAAACCTGCGCGTGCTTGTTTGGGTTGGGATGAACAATTGTTTTTAGGTCATGGCAGTTTAAAAAGAGATCGCCAATCTCTATTAAAATCAATTGACAATAGTTTGAGTTATTTAAATACACCAAAAGCGATCGCTGCCTATAATAATTACCCTATCAAAGAAATTACCATCGACCGAGTACGCCGCAGTTTAAAACGGTTTCGCCAGTTGGTAGCTACAGCCAAATCACCTACACAACTGCAAGCATCTGTCAAGCGGGAGTTTGCATTTTATAAGTCAGTGGGTGATGATAATCAAGGTAGAGTCAAGTTTACTGCTTACTACGCACCGATTTATCAAGCCAGTCGCACCCGCACTGCACAATACAAATATCCTATTTATCGCCTACCCGCAGACTTTGAGCAATGGCCTAAACCCCATCCTACACGGGTGGAATTAGAAGGGGTAAACGGCTTATTAGGTAATAAAAGCCGATTAAACGGTTTAGAAATGTTTTGGTTACGCGATCGCTTTCAAGCATACATGATTCACATCCAAGGTTCAGCCAAACTTAACTTGACTGATGGAACTCAAACTAGTGTCGGCTTTGTGCGCGGAACAGATTATCCTTGGACGAGTGTTGGGAGGTTGCTGTTTCAAGATGGCAAACTCTCCAAAGAAGAATTAAATATGCCAGGAATTATCCGTTATTTCCAGAAAAACCCTAAATCAATGGATAATTATTTACCACGCTGGGAAAGATTTATTTTTTTCAAAGAAACCAAAGGTGAACCAGCTACAGGTAGTATTAGTGTGCCGCTAGTACCAGAACGTTCCATTGCGACAGATAAATCTATTATGCCTCCTGGAGCATTAGCAGTAATTAATGCTACATTTCCATATCCAGAACGGGGTAAGAAATTGGTGCAACGCCGAGTCAGCCGCTTTGTCTTAGATCAAGATACAGGTAGTGCTATCAAAGGCCCTGGTAGAGTTGATTATTTCTTAGGCTATGGTGATTTAGCAGGCGATCGCGCCGGTATTACAGTCACTACAGGTTCTATATATTACTTATTGTTGAAATAAATTAGGCGATCGTGGGGTTGTAGAGGCAGAATAGTATTCTGCCTTGATTTTATCTTGTGGTACGTGACTAAGCTGTTACACCCACTTATTTGTCGTCACGAAAAGAACGTTTATAAACAGCCTGCATCATGTCCCAAAATGTGCGGTAACGGTAAGCACCTGCAATCTTATTACCAAAGTCCCAAGCTTCCCATTCTCCCTGTTCATCTATAACCATAGGATTGAGAAGATACACATAACCATCATGATCAGTGCTAATTTGCAAAGCCGTTTTCATATATCTGGTTCTAATATGGCAAGGGTCTTGATGTCTACCATACAAAAAGTATGTTTCATCATCAACTTCATCTCGTTCTATTCCATGCCAAACATCAACCCATTCTTGGTTAAGGGTATAGAACCAGTCAACATCTTTTGTCCCTAGTAAAGTGCAATATTCGTTTAAAATTACCCAACCATTGCTATATAAAAGAAAGTTTTTGTAGCTTGGTGGTAAAGTTTTACCCAACCGACGTTCTAATTCTAGAATCTCTGATGCCGATGCGCCTTGTTTACTACATTTTTTCTGAGATACTGCTTCTGAAAACCAGTCTGAGTAACTCTCGATATTTTCTGCTAATTTACCAGCCAATAGTTTTTCATTCCAAGCTTCCATAAAAATTTGCCAGTCTAATACAGAAGGTGTGAAACTTTTCTGTGGTATATAAGTGCGTTTGTTCAGGCTATCTAAAAATTCATCAACTTGCATAGGAGAAATATTCATCACTGCTCTAAGTACACCTGCTAAAAAAGCGCGTGTTGCAGAGCATAAGTAAACTAGAGTATTTATAGATAGTGTATTTCTACTGCTTGTCATCCACCAATTTAATAAATATTCTCTAGCTTTATTTTCCTCGCCATTACGGAAGCATAAATCAATAGCAATAATTTTGACTGTCTCTGAAATCCAATCTTTAGTTTCTACTTGCCATACTTGACAAACTTGCTCATAGATATCAACAAGCTTCAGTGCTTCAGTAAATTGATTATTTTTAGATAAAACTTGCAATTTTCTGAAAGCATCTTGCATAAAAAGACTAATTTCACCTTGATGTAGCTGCTCGCTACGCCCCAGCATTTGTTGTATGTATTCGTCTGTAAACTTGGCTTTAATTGGTGGAGGTGGTGGTACGAATTTAGCAATTGCTGGTGGTAAATTTAAATCTGCTACAGAGAATCTATCTAACAGGAGCATACTACGATTTTGTCGCTCATTTTGAAATATTAAATCGGTTAATTCTTGCAGATTTAATGCTTCTTGGTTAGGTGTGGTAGGGTACGGAATACCTAATCCGTAACACAAACTAGGTAATATACTAGATTCAAGCTGATGTATTAATGAACTGGCTTTACTAAGACGCAATTCTCCACTGAGCAATTTGAGAAAAGTTTGATAAGCCGCTTCACCATATCCGGCGAGGAAAAGTAAAACTCCGGCTTGATAAACGGCTTCATTAGCAGAATCAGGAGGTGCGGTTTTAACTTGTTCAGTTAGCTGTGAGAAAAGTTCAGCACAATCTTGAGGTAAAGGTTGCATAAGATTTTTGGCAATATTGTTTAATACCGTTTCTTGATGAAGATAGACTTTGTTCTGTACTGTAGAGATGTTATGCAACGTCTCTACATCATTGATTGGATGCAACTTCATAGAGAATTGGTATAAGAACCTGACAAATCTATATTTCCCTATTTTGCAAACAATATTTAATACTCATTGATTTTCCCCCTACGCCTTCAGATTCCAAAAATCTGGGGACTTCCAAAAGTCAACTATCAAATTTATCTTCTTCAAAACAACTGTCTTTGATAGTATTATTTTTTAAATTGGAAGTCCCCTGCTAAGGCAAAAATCGAGCTAAAATCATACCTAGCTGAAGGCTGATAAGTCCTAAAAGGACACTACCGAATAAATAAATATTGGCAGCGATGAAATTTTGATTATTGAAGAGGCTAACAGTATCTAACGCATAGGTAGAAAAAGTAGTGTAAGCACCCAAAAAACCGACAGCAACTAATAACCGTATTTCAGGAGAAATTATTGCTATTTTATTAACAGCGAATGTAAAGAAGAAACCCATCACCAAACAACCACTAATATTAATAAAAAATGTGCCGTAGGGGAAACTTGTACCGAAGCATTGAGCAAACCACAAGCTTAAATAGTAGCGACTTAAAGCACCTGCGATCGCACCTAAACTTACCGCTATAGGATTCCGCACTGAAGGTTGTTGTAATACTTCCGTAACTAATCTTGGGGCTATAGTAATTAGTTGTAAACCATGCTCCAGTAAACTTTTAAAACCGAACCACATAATGCACCTACTTTGTGTGATTTTCCTTGATTATTTTTCCCACCATTTTTTAGCTAGGGGGGATATGAATGTACTTAAAGTCACATCTGCATACTTTTCAAATAACCTTGGAGAGTTTTTTTAAGAATTATTTAATAGTCTATAGGATTTACACTTAATTTTTAAACAAAACTTTGAACAGTTTTCTGTTTCCTAAATATGCAAATAATTTCACAATTTAATTTGTTGCATTCAAAATCCAAAATCCAAAATCCAAAATTGCCATGAGTGGGAAAACCGTACTCAGATGACAGGTTATCTGTACCCTACGGATGAGTTGGGCTAGATACAATCAGAGTGTAGCTTCAATAATGCTGTTTTTCAAGACAACTACAAAACATCAGAGCAGCATTAGCAGGAGATAAAAATATGGGAAATCAATTTAAAACAGTTGCTTTACTTGCTGCTCTCAGTGGCTTGTTAATTGCTATTAGTTATTGGGTAATCGGTGGAACTGGCGGCTTAATCATAGGTATTGGATTAGCCGCAGTCACTAACTTATTGTCTTGGTATCAATCAGATAAAATTGCCCTCGCAGTTTACCAAGCCCAACCTGTGAGTGAAAGCCAAGCACCAGGACTATATCGCATGGTGCAGAGATTATCGCAACGGGCTAATATTCCTATGCCGGGAGTGTATATTGTTCCTAGTCAAACTGCTAATGCTTTCGCTACAGGACGAGATCCAGAACACGCAGCAGTAGCCGTGACTGAAGGTATTTTAAATATCTTGCCAGAGGATGAATTAGAAGGGGTAATTGCTCACGAACTCACACATATTATTAACCGAGACACCTTAACCCAAGCTGTAGCTGCTACCGTTGCCGGTGCAATATCTTTCTTAGCGCAGATGTTAAGTTATAGCTTATGGTTTGGGGGTGTAGGCGGAAGAGATAACGAAAGAGGCGGTAATCCTTTAGGAGTCTTATTAACAGTTATTCTCGCCCCTATTGCAGCGACAATTATTCAATTAGCAATATCCCGCACAAGAGAGTTTTCTGCCGATGCTGGTGCTGCTAGATTAACAGGTAATCCCCGTGCCTTAGCTCGTGCATTGCAAAGATTAGAAGCCACCGCTAGGCAATTACCTCTAGACGCTAACCCCGCTTTTGAACCATTACTAATCATCAACCCCATCTCTGGACAATTCCTGGGTAATTTATTTTCTAGTCACCCCGCAACCGCAGCACGAGTTGAACAATTACTGAAGATAGAACAGCAAATTAGGGCATAGGGAATGGGGGATTGGAGACAAGGCAGACAAGGCAGGCAAGGTAGATGATGAGAAAAACCGTTCCCTGTTCCCTGTTCCCTAATGACTAATAACAACAACTAAGAGGATGTTTCAACTATGAATAATGACAACATCGAATCTGTAGAAATTGTGGAATCTACTATCGTGGTAGAAATTAGCTCCCAAACTGACGAACTAGTAGAAATGGAAATGGCTGGTGAAACTGACGAAGTGAAGCGCGAAACGAAAGCATTAATTGAAGCGTTGAGAAGACGCGCTCAAGCAGAAGCAGAGTCAGCAGGTAAACTTACTCGTGAAACTTATTTAAATGTTGTTCGCAAAGCACGGGAAGCAATTGAAGGTGAAAAAATTATGGAGCGCGATGGGCTACGCCTTACTGGAGGCGATCGCTTAGAATATTTCTGGGCAGTGTTTCAAGAAGAAACCGAAAGAAACTGGCATTTAATGATGAAAGAGTTTGTAGATTTTAATACACGTCTACAAAATGCAGTCAAAGCTGGTTGGGAAGCCTTTAATGCACCCCGTCAGCGATAGGAGGCAGGGGGGCAGGGGGGCATCTGACAGGTGTAGGTATTTTACAAACGTGGCTGAAATGAGGTTTTTTCGTTGGTCGGGAACTCAAATTTTAGTGTCTGATTTTCGACCTAATAACGAAATTTCGTTATTTGAACCACGTTGAAAACTCTGTTTGAGAGTGCCTACTCATGCCCACATAAAAAACCTACACCTGTCAGCAGGGGGGCAGGGGGCAAGGGAGACAAGGGAGACAAGGTAGAATTCTTTACCAATCCCCAGTCCCCAGTCCCCAGCGATGCACTGAGCTTGCCGAAGTGTCCCCAATCCCTAATCCCCAGTCCCCAGTCCCCAATCCCAACAAAAAAACCCCCAAAGGGGGGGTGTAGAATCTTAAGTTGTCCGCGTGGAGTGAACAACTATTAATTAATACCTACAGTAAATACAGTAATCCGAACAAAATAATCCAAATTACATCAACGAAGTGCCAATATATTTCCGCAGCTTCCACACCAAAGTGTTTTTCGTTACTGTAGTGACCAGGAGTGCGCGATCGCCACAACACCGCTAAAATGGCTAAAACGCCGATAGTGACGTGCAAACCGTGGAAACCAGTCAACACATAAAATGCACTGGCAAATAAGTTAGTTGTTAAGCCAAATTCTAAATGTGTGTACTCGTAAACCTGTCCTACTAAGAAAATTGCGCCCATTGCGGCAGTAATCGCCAACCAAGTACGCATTCCTTTAGCATCATTCTTTTTGATTGCAGTATCGGCATTGTGCATCACAAAGCTACTAGCAATCAGGTTAACAGTGTTAACTCCAGGTAATAGGAGTTCTAATTCTGGTGTGCCGGCTGGCGGCCACACAGGTAAAGTTGAACGGAAAGCTAAATAAGCTCCGAACAACCCCATAAAAATCATCCCTTCAGCAACCAAGAAGACGAACAACCCAAACAGACGATGATCGGGATGTTCTTCATGATGACCAACTGTCTCTGCTGTATGGTGATGATTCAGTTCCGTTTTCGCTGGGTCAATTGTTTGACTTTGCATGAATGTTAATTAATGAGTGGATTGGGGATTGGGGACTGGGGATTGGGGATTGGGGACTGGGGACACTTCGGCAAGCTCAGTGCATCGCTGGGGACTGGGGACTGGGGATTGTCTTTTTCTCCCCCTGCGCCCTGCGCCCTGCCCCCCTGCCTCCCCTTCCCCCTGCTTCTACCTTCTAACTTCTAAATCAGACTCAATACTGGGATATGGCTCATCAGGATCAGCCCTGAGTACGGGATTCTCAGATGGGGATACGTTGGCTGGTGCGTGTTGTACCCCATAGTCATAGGGGCCAGTGGTTAAGACTGGGAGTGTATCAAAATTCTCAATGGCTGGTGGTGATGTGGTCATCCACTCTAGGGTGAGTGCTTTCCAGGGATTATTCGGGGCTTTCTCACCGTACAGCCAACTCCAAATAGCGTTGATGATAAAGGGAAATGTGGAAACAGCCAGAATATAAGAGCCGTAAGTGCAGATTTCGTTTAATAGGGCAAATTTGGGGTCATACTGCGCCACACGGCGATTCATGCCCATTAACCCTAGTTTGTGCATGGGTAGAAATGTCATATTCAAACCCACAATTGTTAAGACAAAATGCACTTTCCCCCAAAATTCATTGAACATCCGTCCTGTCATTTTGGGAAACCAATGATAAATGGCAGCGAAAATTCCTAGAACGCTACCACCGAACAGTACATAGTGTAGGTGTGCGACGACAAAATAGGTGTCGTGGACGTGGATATCAAAAGGCACGGCTGCCAACATCACACCACTAATCCCACCAATCACAAACGTTCCCACAAAACCCATTGCGAATAACATGGGGCTGTTAAATTGGATTTTGCCTCCCCACATTGTCGCCAACCAGCTAAAGATTTTAATCCCTGTGGGTACGGCGATAATCATGGTGGTAATCATGAAAAACATCCGTAACCAGCCAGGAATACCACTGGTAAACATATGGTGCGCCCAGACAATTAGCCCTAAGAAACTGATGGCTAAAGATGAATAGGCGATCGCTTTATATCCGAAAATGGGTTTACGGGAGTGAATAGGAATAATCTCGGATATTCCCCCAAAAAAGGGCAAAATCATGATATATACTGCCGGGTGGGAGTAAAACCAGAACATATGCTGGTAAACTACCGGATCACCACCACCAGTGGGATTAAAAAATGTCGTTCCTGCCAATAAGTCAAAGGACAGGAGAATTAAACCTGCGGCTAAGACTGGTGTAGACAGTAAAACTAACGCCGAAGTCGCCAGCATCGCCCAACAAAACAAGGGCATTTGATGGAAACCCATTGTCGGGATACGCATCTTCAGCAAGGTAACGAGAAAATTAATCGCCCCCAGAATTGATGATGTACCCAACAGTAGGATACTCATAATCCAAATTGCTTGGCCTACCTGTCCCGTCATCAAACTTAAGGGAGGGTAGGAAGTCCAACCTGCATCCGGTGCATCACCCACCACTAAACTAGCGATGAGTAATACACCAGAAGGCGGAATCATCCAAAAAGCTACAGCATTCAATCTGGGGAATGCCATATCTTTGGCCCCAATCATCAAGGGAATTAAATAATTAGCAAATCCTGCCCCGGCTGGCACAATCCACAAGAAAATCATGATTGTGGCGTGCAGGGTAAACAGGCTGTTGTAAACTTCTGGAGTTACAAAATCTACTTCTGGCGTTCGCAATTCTGTACGCACTAAGTCAGCCAAAACGCCGCCAATACAGTAAAAAACGAACGAAGTCACCAGATATTGCAGTCCAATGACCTTGTGATCGGTGTTGAAGCTAAAGTAATCTTGCCATTTTCTCGTCCCTGGCTCTGCATGGTGAGCCGAGATGTTGGCAGTTTCTTGTAACTGAGCTTGTGTCACGTCGCTTCGCTCCGAATTCAAAATTCAAAATTCAAAATTCAAAATCCCCTTACAGGAAGGCTTGCGCCCACAAAATTCAAAAATTAGGGATTGGGGACTAGGTTAAGTTTCTCCCCCTGCTCCATGCCCCCTGCCTACTTATGGATCTGATGTAACATTTCTGAGTTAATTCCCATATCCTTGGTGTAGGGTGCGAGGAATTCATCGGGGGATGCGGTGGCGGGATTAAGAGCGATGGTCGAAGACCCGCCTTCTCCTAACGGAGACGCTGCGCGAACGGCGATCGCTTCCTTGAGGCTATCATTGCTCGCAGTTAACTGCTCTTGCATCCATTTTTCAAAGGCTTCTGGTTTTTCGACTATCACCTGAGTTCTCATCGCGCCGTGGTAGGGGCCGCACAATTCTGCACAGATGAGGGCGTAATCACCTTCGGTTTTGGGAGTAAAGCGGAGTTCGCTTTGTCTACCAGGGATGGCATCTTGTTTCATGCGGAATTCGGGAACCCAAAAGGCATGGATGACATCATTGGCGGTCATATTGATTTTGACTTCCCGCCCAATGGGAACGTGCAGTTCACCAGTGGTTACACCTGTGTCGGGATAGGTAAAAATCCACGCGTATTGTAAACCGGTGACATTAACTTGTAATTCCGGTGGCTTTCCTGCTTTTTCAGGACTCGCACCAATACTAGGAGACACAATACCTACACCTGGTGCTTCTCGCTTTTGGGGAATTTGATCAGCGTTGCGGACTGCGGCTGTGGCGGGGTCTGACATCGCCTCATCAGATTTTTGTTGATTGAGGTTGGGCGTATCACTAGGTGGCGTATCGTTTAAAGTTGCCGCGATCGCACTTCCCGGCATAGCCATTGAGTCTTGCATGACAGGGGCTTCATGGGCGGCGTGGGGATCAAAACCACCGATGTCATTATAAACTTCAAAACTATAGACAGAAATACCGATAACAATGATTGCGGGGATCGCTGTCCAGAGAATTTCTAAAGGTACATTACCTTCAATTGGTGGGCCGTCTTCATTATCACCTGCCCGCCGACGATATTTAATTGCACAGTAAATTAATACACCTTCAACAATTAAAAATATACCTGCTGAGACGGTCATCATCGTGTTGAATAAACCATCTACTAAGACGGCTTCATCTGAGGCGGCTGTTGGCAACAAACCGTGATTTTGACCGTACCATAGGCTAACCAGGGTTAGCCCAATGCCAATTAATAATGTCCAGATGGAACTTGGAATTTTCACGGCTCACTTAAATGAATTGATTACGTGACTTAAAGTAACCCACTTACTAAGGTAGTCTAGGCTATTAATTATTGAATCGAAAGGTCTGAAATTTTTATTAATTTTTTCGACTAATTTACTAATCTTGAGTAAAAGAGACTTAGTAGATACTTAGCAAGCGTAAATATCACAAATTTAAAAAATTTAAGGAAAACTTTAGAAAAGAAAATTGTATGAAAATTAACCAATTCCTGACAACTTAAAAATACCTAAAGCTTCCGGCTAGTAAGGCTAAAAGTGATTCAAATTATTAAATATAACGCCGAACATTAAATCCTAGCCCTTACGCTAGGGTGGAGATAGGTAAGTTATGAAAATTGCAAACTGCAAGCAGTTCTACCAAAGAGTGGGCAGAAGGTATTGTTCATGAGTGAATTTGTCCTAGAACAACAAAATGAAACAGCAACGGCAATCCAAAAGCCCAAGGAAATGATTCGTCGCTTGGTGTGGAGAATGGCTATAGCCACCTTAATTTTGATGGCGATAGGCAGTGCTACGCGGGTAATGAATGCAGGGCTGGCTTGTCCAGACTGGCCACTTTGCTACGGAGAACTAGTACCAGCCAAGCAAATGAATTTCCAAGTCTTTTTGGAATGGTTTCACCGTCTAGATGCCAGTTTAATCGGTGTGAGTGCGATCGCCTTATGTGGTTTATCCTGGTGGCATCGTCGCGCCTTACCCAGTTGGCTACCGTGGGCAGGGACATTTGCTCTATTTCTCATCGTCTTTCAAGGGATTTTAGGCGGACTCACCGTCACAGAATTATTACGCTTTGATATCGTCACAGCCCACTTAGGGACAGCGTTACTGTTTTTCACCACCCTCTTAATTATTGGCATTGCCCTCACTCCCTACCAAGGAACAGGTAACGTCGGGAAACTGCCTTGGGTGGGTTTAACAGCAGCCGTTCTCGTATATGCACAAAGTCTTTTAGGTGCATTAGTCGGTTCTCGTTGGGCTTTACACCAGTGTTTTGGGGGTTCTCAGCTTTGCGATGTGATGTACACCCATATTTTCGGACTAGTACCGCCCACCGTCGCCACCTTAGCCGTAGTGTTAATTTCCTGGCGGACACCAGCATTACACCCAGCTTTGCGAAGACTCGCGAATATGTCCGGTGTGTTGTTAGTCTTACAACTCGTCTTGGGAGTAGCCACTTTCCGATTACATCTGCAAGTCGAACCTCTGACAGTCTCTCACCAAGCCGTAGGCGCGACACTTTTGGGTTCTCTAGTAGCCTTTACAGTCCTCGCCCTGCGCGACTGGGCTGAAAATCGGGAAATCGAAGCCAACATTTAAGCGGTGATAGACGATAGGAAGTCAAAAGTCAAAAGTAACAAGGCATAAAGATGTTTTTCATGACTTTTATCTTTCCCAATCCCCAATCCCCAGCCCCCAGTCCCTCTATGTTGATAATGAACTGCTGAAAACAAAAAACTATGAAACAGTGGGGAGGAAGGTATCTTAGCAAGCTGGAAGCGTTTCCTCCTTCCCATCATCACTTGCAAACCTTACCTCTACAACTGAAGCTCAAACTCTACCGTCTTCTTGCCTTTTTGACTCGTAACCAATTCACCAAAATTCTGCAACATACCCAAATTCAGAAACCTTTGCGAATTGCGAATTGCGAATTGCGAATTGGTATCAACTCTCTACATGGCAGTAGTAAAGGCAAGGATTACCAATCTAGAGCAAGGGCTGCACATAAGTTCTTGAAAAAAAAGGAATTACAGTCAAAATGATCGAGACTAATGTCTCTCGCCACCACGAAACTTTTCTTCAGGTAGTTCAAAGCTATTATCAGCTAACTAAACCTAGAATTATCCCATTGCTCTTAATTACTACTGCCGGCAGTATGTGGATTGCAGCAAAAGGCGAAGTAGACCCTTTATTGTTATTAGTTACTCTAGCTGGCGGAACTTTAGCGGCTGCTAGCGCGCAGACAATTAATTGTATCTACGATCGCGATATTGATTATGAAATGGAGAGGACGCGTCATCGTCCCATGCCTTCTGGAAGGGTTCAACCCCGTGACGCGTTGATTTTTGCGATCGCTCTGGCTATCCTTTCTTTTACACTCCTTTCCGTATTCGCCAATCTCCTCGCCGCTTCCTTAGCATTATCCGGCATTATCTTTTACGTTTTGGTCTATACTCACTGGTTAAAGCGTCATAGTACCCAAAACATCGTCATTGGCGGCGCGGCTGGGGCGATTCCCGCCTTAGTTGGCTGGGCAGCCGTTACAGGTACTTTAAGCTGGGCGGCATGGTTAATTTTTGCGATCGTCTTTTTGTGGACTCCTCCCCATTTCTGGGCATTGGCGTTGATGATTCGCGATGACTACGCCAAGGTGGGGATTCCCATGTTACCTGTAGTGGAAGGGGCAGCAGTTACCGTTAAGCAAATTTGGTACTACACCTTGATAACAGTCTTCTCAACGCTGTTACTCGTTTATCCCCTCCATGCTAGCGGCATTATTTACGCTGCTTTCGCCGCCGGTTTAGGCGGTTTATTTATCCGCAAATCTTGGTGTTTGTTACACAACCCTGAAGACCGTACTACAGCTAGAGATGTGTTTCTCTTCTCCATCTCTTACATGATGCTGTTGTGTTTAGCGATGGTGATTGATAGTCTGCCCATTACCCATCATCTGATTAGTGCCGTGATTAATTTCATGGCTTAGAACGGTTTGCGATCGCGTTGGCTTTGAGGGGCGCGATCGCATTACTTGATATTCAACAAAATACTATTAATAGTTGATGATTTAGAGGATGTTTGAAAAGTTCCTAACTATGTATCAAATACTTTTAGATCCCCCTAAATCCCCCTTAAAAAGGGGGACTTTGAGTCTTGTTCCCCCCCTTTTTAAGGGGGGTTAGGGGGGATCTGAATGTACTTAAAGTCACAGCCAGAAACTTTTCAAACAACCTCTTAGGACGAAGATTTGCACGTAAATCTAAAAAAGTGCAGCCACAAGCATCATAAGTTTAGAAATTTGCTCGCCGACTTTAGCAGAAAACATACAGTTAGAGCTTCTGAGCTTGGATGTTTCTATTTGAAGTGAAAAACTCCGAGTTCAGAATTAAAACTTTGCTGTTGTAAGTGAGAACGTTCTTGTCACTCATCCTGGTTGAGTGTTGCCATGTTTACATATAAAGCATTGCATAGATTTAATATCTTTACTTTAGCTAAGAAATAGAAGACCATATTTGAGAGATTTGTTGACGTATTTTTTCCCAATCATTTGGTTGTAAATTTCCTAATTGACGTTCTAATAGCCGCTTTTCTACTGTGTTTATCTTATGCAATCTCACTACCGACGGACGCATTAAACCTGCTTGTTGCCATTCGATAATTTCAACATCAAAAGCAGTGTGAGTGATTTGGCTAGTAATCCGCGCCACAATCACATCATCATCTCCGGTATCTAAAATTAATAAAACCGGGCGAAGTTTGAATGTTACTGCATCAGAAAATGGCAGTTTGAGTAAAATGACTGAACCAGATTGATAATTTTGCATTGCTTAAATCATGTCGTAGATCGCATCATCTTCGCTGTAACCTTTTAATAATTGTTCGGCTGCAAGACGTTGCCAAGCTGCTTCTTCTTGTTGTTCTTCTTCTGCGGGTTCATGGACTAGAATAATTACTTTTACCTGCTGGTTATTTGCTAATTGTTGCAAAATCGCATTTGGTA
Source organism: Aliinostoc sp. HNIBRCY26 (assembly GCF_050235535.1). Taxonomy (GTDB): domain Bacteria; phylum Cyanobacteriota; class Cyanobacteriia; order Cyanobacteriales; family Nostocaceae; genus Trichormus. The sequence goes on along the minus strand of NZ_CP189852.1, from coordinate 5,718,239 downwards.
ATTCTATTTTGCCTTCAGTGGTGACGTTTGCTGGAAATTCGTATGCTTTCATATTAGGTTTAATGTTTGTCAGTCTTATTTCCTATTGTGACGCTGTAATTGCCAAACTAGCTGCGTCGCCAAATTTTGATATTGCCGCTATAGTCTCCAGCCGCTAGCAAATTGCCATCGGGGCTAAAGGCGACGGAACAAACTGAATTAAAATGACTGAGGGTACAGATTTCTTTTCCTGTTTGCACATTCCACAGTTTGATAGCATTGTAAACACCACCACTAACCAAGAATTGCCCATCATTGCTGATGGCTACAGAATTAACCGAGTTGGAATGACCAGTGAGGGTGCGAATTTCTCTCCCTGTTGCCACATTCCACAGTTTGATAGTTTTGTCATCACTACCATTAGCCAACAATTGCCCATCGCTGCTGATGGCTACGGAATTTACCGATTTAGAATGACCAGAGAGGGTGCGAATTTCTCTACCTGTTGCCACGTCCCACAGTTTGATATCGCGGCTAATTGTACTAGCCAACAATTGCCCATCGCTGCTGATAGCTACCAAACCACACGAGGGGACAGAACCAGAGAGTCTGCGAATTTCTGTTCCTGTTGCCACATCCCACAGTTGGAGATCAGAGATACTTGTACTAGCCAAGAATTGCCCATCGCTGCTGATGGCTAAGGACTCAACTCTCCAGATATGACCAGTGAGAGTGCGGAGAAGTTCACCTGTAGTTGATGAGAATAAGTGAATGACTTTACCAGCTACATTGGCTAAAATATCTCCCTTGGGACTCAGAGCTATTTTTCCAGAAATACCTGGGATGATGTGGGCGCATTCCCAAGATGGGGTTGTATTAACGGGAGATTTTACTGACTGTGTTGATGCTACTATCCCCGCACCCAACAAATCCAAAAATTCCTGCACCGACTTGGGACGCAACTTGTACTTTAGCTTCATCCCCTTCATAACTGCCTTATTTACTCTGTCACTAACAGTGGGTTTAAAATATTTTGGTGGTTTTAGCCTATCATTTAGCAGTCTAGCTGGTGCTTGCATTGGGAACTGTCCAGTCAGCAAAGAATACAATGTGGCGGCTAAGGCGTAAACATCAATATATTCTCCGCGTTCTGCCTCATTTACATACTGTTCTGGTGGCGCGTAACCAGGAGTCCAAGCTTCTGTATGGTGTAAAACTTTATCAGGAATAAATTGTCTGGCTAGACCAAAGTCAATGAGTACAACTTCTGGCTTATCTGCACGGAGCATGATATTACCGGGTTTTAAATCTCGGTGCAGTAAGCCTTTTTCGTGAACCAGTTTCAAAGCTTCACCAATTTGTTGAATATATTGCAGTGCTTCTGCTTCTGGTAATGCTCCCTTTTTGGTAATTAGTTTATTTAAGTCCTCGCCTTTGATGTACTCCATCGCCATGCAGGGTAAGTCGCCCTCATCAAACACGGTTTCTATTTCTACAATGTAGGAATGGCGACATAAGGCTAGGCGTAATGCTTCTTCTTTAAAATCTTGCTTGATTTTAGTTAAATGCTTTTTTAAATCACGATTGTTGAGGATTGTGTTAGAGAGAGTTTTTATTACTCGTAGTTCGCCCTGAAGATTTTTAGCTAGGTAAGTAATACCCATACCACCTTCACCCAGCTTTTTCTCGATTATGTAGCGTCTGCCAAATAACTGCTTCCCTGGATTCCACACCATAGGTCAAACCGTAGTTTTACTGATATTCTATTCTGGCATAGGCAAAACAGTTATCAGTTATCACCACTCTTGATCCTGATCACTGTTGACTGTGTACTGATTTCACCCAGACCTAGAAAATAACCAGAGAATCAAGCTAGTTACTAAAACACAAACAATTCCCGCGACTCCTGCTAGGGGTTTGTTGTTCTTTCCTGTCCACCACTCGGAGACTTTCCCTGTGTATGTGACTAGTTGGGCTGTATCTATAGTAGCGATCGCCCACACTAAAGCGGAATGTAATCCCCAGGCTATACCTAAATTATGGCTGCGATCGCATATCCTCGCTAACACTAGCATCATCCCCAGTAACCATAGTCCTGGTAGTTGGGGCAGTGTTTCCTGTTGTTCCCACACTAAATGTAAGAGTGCGAAAATCACACTAGAAATTACCGCCGCTACCCACACAGAATAATCTTGCTCTAATTCCGTTAATAAAAAACCCCGAAATACTAGCTCTTCTATCCCACCTACTAATAACGCTATGAATAAAATAGATGGCAATATAGATGCTATTTGCTTGATATTTAACTCTTTAAAGACACACCAACCCAACCAAAATTGACAGGTATACAAAATAACTATACTGAATACTCCTAACCCAAAACCTAGTGCTAAAGAACCCAACATGGACAAATTAGCCACAAATCCGTAGTCGGACAAAGAACTATTAGTTAACCAAATCACACCCCAAACTATCAAGGGTGCTAATAGATAGAGTGAGACAATTAACGGTAATTTCTGTTCTGGTTGTAAAGGTTTTATTGGTTGCCAATGTAGTAATCTGAGTAATACTAGGGCAATTGGTAGCCAACACCCCAACCAAGCCATAAAAAATGCCATCACCACAACTATTACTGGTGCATCTTGTAGCGATGTCAGTAAATTGCTGATGGATGGCATGAAAAAATTGGTCATACTAAACAAAAAAATCACGATAGAGTTCTTGCAGAGTAAATGTCTTGCTGATTAACCAAGACTCTACCAGAACTGGTAACATCTGCAAGGGGTATAATCGTGATTTTTGTATTAGATAAATTTATCTAATTAGGAATACGATAATTTCGCTGGTTTTAGGGATAAGTTACCAAGTATTCCTCAGAAACTCACCCCAAATAGCAGAGAATTTATTCTTCGTCTTCCACGTCTTCGTCAGCATCTTCAATGTCTATATCAGGAGAAAGCTTCTTATCGCTCTCACCCAATTGAATCAAGTGAATATGCTTGTAGCCTAGTCGGATTTCAAATTCATCACCAGCCTTTAAACCCATCGCCTTGGTGTAGGTAGCACCAATGACAATTTGACCGTTTTGATGAACACTAACACGATATGTCGGTTCACGACCACGGCCATCTTTTGGTGCTTCTGGACTCAGAGGAATTCCTCTAGCCGATAGCAAAGCATCATAAAAATCGGTGAGGTTGACACGAACTTGGTTATTCTTTGTAACAGTATAGTAGCCACACTGCTTGGCTCTTTCTCTTCTAGGTAAATTAGAAAGTTCTTTGACTTTCGCTAGCAGTGCTTTTCCAGTTAAAGGCGCAGTTGCAGTTTCACTCATTATGGTCAAATTTTCCTTACTCTCTCCAAACTGATAAATTATGTTGTCCTTTGCCAGTATTTGATTTTTTAGCATCTATACAAAGCTACTGGGGACTTTAAGTTTTAGGGTGAATTCCTGCTGATATTATCCTCAAGTACCTCTATTGTGGATGACCACAACAGATGAGAGTCCACGAGTTACACAGGCATTATTTTCGGTGATTTTACGGCATTTTCAACCATTATTCATCATCGGAAAGGCAATCATTTTCTCTTTTGGTCTAACCATTACAAATAAGTTGTAGACCAAAGAAATTGCTGATTTTCCTCTGACGGTGCTTCCTTCATAGCCCTTGAGTTGTCAGGGTTTCCCTCTACTTCCTCTTAAACTATGGACAGCATGGGATTGGAATATGGTTTTACGGACATACACCCTTTTGTCCTACCTGTCGAGACATAAAATTTTTGTCTCTAGATTACGAAGAAACTCAGCAGTGTTAGCTGTACTTCTACAGCTGTTGATTCTGAATTTTGTGACTTCGTAATTTTATATTAAATACTAGCATGGACTAATAATAGCAAAATAATTGTTTATTTTTTAATTTAATTTAAAAGTAAAGTTTTATCTAAATCCCCTAGCTCCTCGCAACAAAAAGCGGCTAGGATTTTTTGTAGGGTTCATCAGGAAGAGTGAGTTTTGCTGTATAGCTTTTATAAAAATTAATCTAAATTTAGACGAGTAGTTTTGAGGGGTAAGTTATAGCCTTTAGCTTACTTGATTCAAGCCAGATCAAAAGCCATGAGTATTAACCTCCTAGTTTATTGTGTCGAGAGCAGAAGGGCTAGTGTTTTATGTACGTCTGTCTATGGGAAGAATAAATTTTCTGACATTTGCTGAAGACTACACGCGACTTCGTGGATGTTTATTCTTAGCTTTGCGGCTTCCATACAACCAAAAACATAAAATTGAGCGACGTGTACAGGGATTTTATAACCATTGCCATTTGTAGATGTTGGCATCAAGATGTGTGAATAAGTTGCAGAGCATTTATTGTGGGTAGACAGACAATATAGAGGATAAACCTATATTCATTCCTGGTAAACCCCCTTGACACGGATAATTTTAGATTGTGTGCTGGCGTAGCTTACCCAAGACAAAAGTTCTGGTGGCAGGTTTTCTTCCCCAGAAAAATTTTTCCCAGAGATTTGTGATTGGGGATTCAAGTGCTGCTGTTAATGCTTGAGTGTTTGTCAGCAACATAAATCAGTCTGATGGTGCTGCTGTCATCAAAGATGATCATAGTTATATTTAAACTAGATTCAGTCTCTCTTGAACAATCAGCCTATTAATGCTAGTCCGAGAATTAAGGGTAACAATATATATAGCTGATTTTTTGTCCCCACTAGCCTTGATTTTGCCAATTTGTAGTTTGGGATTTTGATTTTGGATGGTTTTTTGGTACTTTTGGTAATCCTACTGCAAAAGTCAGGTATTAGCGTCCTACTTGTGGGCAGCAGGAATCTAAAATACACGCTGGGCTGGATTAGCTACAAAGATTGTCAATCTAAAATCACAAATCCGTCTGGAAAATTTTTCTGGGATGGGCAACCCACACCAGGAATTTGATCCCGTCAGGCTACGGGAACAAAAATCCCTAAATTAATTGATTTAAGTTTTTGAGACTGATGCACTAAATTAAAAATTTGGGTGAGAACTCATGAAGGTTAATTTTAAAATCATTCGACAACAGTATAATTCCCCTGCCGTAGTCCAAAATTACATTTTAGAGACAGAACCTGGTAATACGATTTTGGATTGTCTGAATCGGATTAAATGGGAGCAGGATGGTACTTTAGCCTTTCGCAAAAATTGCCGCAATACCATTTGTGGCAGCTGTGCGATGCGAATTAATGGACGTTCCGCCTTAGCTTGTAAGGAAAATGTCGGCAATGAACTAGCAAGATTACCACAACAAAGCGATGGCATTCCAGAAATTAGCATCGCCCCAATGGGAAATATGCCGGTGATTAAAGATTTAGTCGTGGATATGAATAGTTTCTGGGAAAATTTAGAAGCGGTTGCACCCTATGTTAGTACCGCCGCTAGACAAGTCCCAGAAAGAGAATTTTTACAAACACCACAAGAGCGATCGCAACTAGATCAAACTGGTAACTGTATTATGTGCGGTGCTTGTTACTCAGAATGCAATGCACGGGAAGTCAATCCCGATTTTGTGGGGCCTCATGCTCTGGCTAAAGCCTACCGCATGGTTGCTGACTCCCGCGATACCGATACAGCCAATCGCCTAGAAAATTACAACGAAGGGACTAAAGGCGTGTGGGGATGTACCAGATGTCTCTACTGCGATGCAGTTTGTCCAATGGAAGTTTCACCCCTAGAGCAAATCACCAAAATTAAACAAGAAATTCTCTCCCACAAACAAGCAAGTGACAGTCGCTCAATTCGCCATCGTAAAGTATTAGTAGAACTAGTCAAAGCAGGCGGCTGGATTGATGAAAGACAATTTGGTTTGCAAGTTGTAGGTAACTACTTCCAAGACTTAAGAGGATTATTAAGCATCGCACCTTTAGGTTTACGTATGCTCATCAAAGGCAAATTCCCCCTCTCCTTTGAACCCTCAGAAGGAGTAGAAGAAGTGCGATCGCTTATTACAGCCGTTAAGGCGGAAGATTAGGGGGATTGGGGATTGGGGAGGCAGGGGGAGCAGGGGAAGCAGGGGGAGCAGGGGAAGAAAAACTTCACTCATTACTCATTACTCAGCACTCATTACTCATTACTCATTACTCATTACTCAGCACTCATCACTCTCCTCCCCTGAGTGCTGAATGCAACTTTAAACGCTGTATGTACGTCTTGATTACTTGTTCCCTGCAAGAATTGTCTCACTGAATTTATGATTGACAGGAAAGGCTGGATGGCAAATTATCATCTTTGGCGGCGACGCTGGTTTTATCCGTTGATTTCGGTAGTGGTGGCTGTCAGTTTGTGTATCACTACACCTTTACCTAGTAGAGCCATAGATTTATTACCTCTATTGTTTCAAGGGGCGCAAATACTACAACTATCGAATATATCTGATCGTCAGGAAGTAGAACTTGGCGCGCAAATGAATCAGCAATTACGTAGTGAAGTCAAACTCAATCGTGATCCGCAAATTAATCGCTACGTAGAAGAAATTGGGAGGCGGATAGTAGCAAATAGCGATCGCCCCAGACTTCCTGCCACATTTCAGGTAGTAGAAGATAAAGCTATCAACGCGTTTGCAACTGCGGGGGGTTTTGTTTACGTCAATACAGGTTTAATCAAAGCCGCAGAAAATGAAGCCGAACTCGCTAGCGTCATCTCCCATGAATGGGGTCATATTAGTGGTAAACATCTAGTTAAACAGATGCAGCAAAGAGCATTAGCCAGTGGTGTAGCCACAGCTGCGGGTTTAGAACGCAATACCGCCGTGGGAATAGGTGTAGAACTAGCACTCAATCGTCCCCGCAGTCGTCAAGATGAGTTTGATGCTGATAAGCGGGGCTTAAGAACTCTCATCCGGGCTGGTTATGCTCCCAGTGGGATGGTAAGTTTTATGCGAAAATTGCTCAGAAGTGGCAGTTCTGCCCCAACATTTTTAAGTACACACCCAGCCACAAGCGATCGCATTAGTGCTTTACAAGCTGCTATTGATCGTCAACCCAACAATGGACGTGACGGATTAGACACCGCAAGTTATCGTGACAATATCCGTAGTGTTTTGTAGTCAATAGTCAATAGTCAATAGTCAATAGTCATTAGTCATTAGTCATTAGTCATTAGTCATTAGTGAACAGGGAACAGGGAACAGTTTTTCTCATCTCCTACCTTGTCCCCAATCCCCAATCCCCAATCCCCAGTCCCCAATCCCCAATCCCCAATCCCCAATCCCCAGTACCTAAACTCGTTGCTGATGGCGACGAGCTATGATTTTTTCTGGTTCAACTTTTACTACTGCTTCTGATAGGGGTAGTTTCCGTGAGCAGTTAGTAAAAACGTTAGTTTGATAAATTAAATTGTTTGTCATATCAAATCCAGTCAACCAGCCGCTACGGGGATGGTATGCGCCAGTATCTATATCTAACCATCCCCTACCTTGGGCTAATTGGCCGGGATTCACTCCAGGGAAAGTAAAAGTAATGGTGTGACCTACAACAATTAGTTTATTAGTAAAGTATGGCTGGTCTATGCTGTGAAATTCGTCTCTAATCCAGCAAAATTGTTCTGCGGATTGTTCTCTGATGGCTTTTTTGGGATCAACACCAGCATGAGTTAGCCAAATATGTCCTAAATCAATGTAGGTAGGTAAACTCTTAAGCCAGTGTATGTGTTCTAGGGAAACGGTAGCATCTGGGTAACTGGTAATAGTTGCTTGTCCTCCACTATGTAACCATGCTTGCATTAAAGCTACTGGGACATTTTCACCAGTCAAGATATTTAATAACATCTGCTCGTGGTTGCCCAATAGACATTTGTAGTTGTTGTCTTTGACAAAATCAATTACTTGTGAACTTTGGGGGCCACGATCAATCAAGTCTCCCAAAAAATATACTTCGTCTTCAGTAGCAGGAGCGATCGCTTCTAATAAATTGATTAGTCCTTCATAGTAACCATGCACATCCCCAATCACTATTTGACGCTTCCTAATTCCGCTCATCTGATCTTCGCTACCATAAACTAGCTGAGTACGTTTGTTACAGTCTAAGCTGTCAGATTTCCGTAACCACAGGTAAAAACTACTTGACAAATATAAATTTATTGTATTTTTTACAACTCCCGTCTGCATCGGCCAAACAGAGCATCTTAACGAAATTTTCAGCCACCGCCAGCCGGAAATAGAAAATGCAAATGTTAATTTTCCAGTGATTTGCTTGCTGTGAGTAATTTACCGCAACGTATTTTAGAATTGATGCAGTTGTTTTATTGGTAACTCCTTATTGCGCTATGGCAGATCAGTTTTCTCCCGAAGTTAGCTCACGCATTTGCAGCCACATGAATGAGGATCATGCTAATGCTGTGCTACTTTACGCTCAGTTTTTTGGCGGAATCTTGGAAGCAACAGCCGCACGAATGCAAGCTATTGATGCTCAAGGTATGGACTTAATCGCACAAGTCAATGACGAGAATTTGCCTGTTCGCATTCCGTTTGATCATGTTTTAGCTGATTCGGAAGATGCCCATCATACTTTGATTGCGATGGTAAAGCAAGCACGCAGTTAAAGCATTTGGTGTGATCGGATTGGCACAAAACACAAGTTTTGTCACAGGGATTGCTTGAGCAATTAGCGGGAATAGACAAGAAACTTTAAGATTTAGTGAAGCGTCAAAACTGTAGCTAGTATCTATCCTAATTAATTCTCTCTGGGATTTGTTAGGGAAAATGCTGGAGATAATTTAAGATAGCAGTCAAAATTCCCCATCTTTCATCACTATGTTACCCCGCTATAAATTTTCTTTATCAAAAATGCGTTGTCTTGGATTAACTTTAGTATTGCAGGCTACAGTATTGGCTGCTTTAGCTCTACCCAAACAACTACAACCAGCTACAGCACAAACACCAACCGGAAATCGTCCCCTGACTATTCGCTCTGACATCCAAGAATACGACGCAAAAAACCAAGTGATTACGGCTCGTGGGAATGTCCAAATGCTGTATCCTGCTCGCCAAATTCAAGCTACAGCCGCACAAGCCCAATACTTCAGCAAAGAACGCCGGATTGATTTCAGTGGTAACGTCTACATTTTGCAGCAAGGCGGTAATAGTATCCGCGCCGAAAAGGTGACATATTTAATTGATGAAGGGCGTTTTGTTGCCTTACCTCAATCGAGTCGTCAGGTAGAGTCTATTTATATGGTGGAAGACTCAGAATTAGACACAAGGAATAATACACCAGCCCCCAAAACACCAGCACTCAAACCAACTAATTAGCATCAACCATTCACACAGTCCGCAAATAGTGAAAATTGTTTTAGAAAATATTCACAAATCTTACGGCAAGCGACTCATTGTCAATCGCGTCAATCTTTCTGTATCCC